>NZ_JBBOPI010000001.1:2158750-2840000 GCF_038003525.1 Solibacillus sp. FSL H8-0538
TTCGCCAAACGATTTGCTTTTAGAATTGGCTGACGAAAAACACCGATTACACCAACAACCGCACTAGCCAAGCAATAATCTAAACCTGCCTGTGCCCAGTGATAAATCGTACCGCCCGTCGCAATTCCGAGTACACCAATAATAAATCCCGTCGTCATCCCAGCGCCTACACCCCAGCGCAAGCTCATGATAATAATCGGTAACATCATCAAGCTAAGCCCACCGCCCTGCGGCATAAACGTAAATGTTAATAGATCAAAAATAAGCCCAATACTCGCAAAAATTGCAATTTCTGTCACCATACGTAGTTTATTATTTCGCAAAATTTCCACCTCCTTTTCGGAGACGCAAGTGCAAATTAGTAAGACACATCTCCTAAAAAATTGTGCGAGCTGATATCTTTTTTTTATGTGGTTAAGAAAGTAGAACTTTCTTAACCACATAAAAACGCTTCTTTGTACATGACAAAGAAGCGTTTTAAATCATTGCTCCCTACGTCAGTATTAACTGTTCCAGGTTCTAAGGGTCAGGTTTTAACCTTCTCAACACCACAGTGTCCCCCCGCAATTAAAATATTCAATAGAAAAATGCAGTCACGCTTCGTTACACAAGAACTAAAAGCAAATTCAAGTCGAACGTGCGAATGCCAAGACAATTAAGTAACATAAAAGGCTCTCCAATAAGTTGGAGAGCCTCATGTACAAAGAATAAGCGTATATTACGCGTATGTACTTCGCTCCCTACGTCAGTATTAACTGTCAGGTTCTAAGGGTCAGGTTTTAGCCTTCTCAACACCGAAGTGTCCCCCCGCAAATATTTTAATATCGTAACTATAGCACTGATTGAATTTTTTAGCAATTAAGACTGGCGCTTCATCAAATTTCTACTTGACGAAAATAATTCTAAAAATAAGACGAGCGATTTTGTCAAATCACCGAAAAGAAGATACGACTTATCCAAAAATAAGTGCAAAATGGATAGGATACTACTTAATGTCGCTTATTTGCGAATAAGTCGTATAGCGATTTGGTCGAATATGCGAATCATGTGTTAAAAATTCAGTCACGTAAAGCTAGACTCCGATTGATTACAACTGTTGAAGATTGGAAACATGAAAAAAAATGATGATCATAGCGAGAACAGATGTCAGTATTGTACCTTCTATTTTTAAAATAAATTAGTGTACCATTCTTTTGCTGCTTCTACTTCATTCATCGTTAATTGGTGGCCAAAGTTTTCCCATTTCACTGATACAGAAGCATTTGCATCTTCTAATAACTGTTGTAAATCTATTGATTCCTGTTGCGGGCAAATCGGGTCATTTACACCAGCAGCAATAAATACAGGCGTACCTTTTAAATCAGGTAATTCAATCCCGCGTCTTGGTACCATTGGATGATGCAGGATTGCGCCTTTTAATGCATTATTAAAATGGAATAACAGACTTGCTGCAATATTCGCACCGTTTGAGTAGCCGATTGCGACAACGTTCCCTCGGTCAAAACCATATTCTACAGCCTTTTCATCTAAGAACGTATTTAGTTCTTTCGTACGCAAAATTAAATCTTCTATATCAAATACACCTTCTGCTAAACGACGGAAGAATCGGGGCATGCCGTTTTCCAACACATTGCCGCGCACACTCAGAACAGCTGCTTCTGGGTCAACGATGTCTGCTAATGCTAGTAGACCATTTTCATCTCCACCTGTGCCATGTAATAATAGTAAAACTGGTTTTTTGGGATTTGTTCCTTGTTTATAAATATGGTGCATTACTCTAGTCTCCTTTAAATTACATTTTATTTAATCCAATGGTGCTAATTGTGCTTCAATTTCTGCACGTTTATTTTCTAAAAATGGTGGTAAATCAAGCTTCTTTCCGAGATTCTCCACTGCTGCATCTACCGTAAAGCCTGGTCCATCCGTTGCGAGTTCAAATAAAATACCATTTTTCTCTCTAAAATATAAACTCTCAAAATAGTAACGGTCTGTTAGTTTTGACATCGTGAAGCCAAAGTCATGAATCCGTTTTTCCCAGGCGCGTAGTTCAGCACCATCTTTTACACGAATAGCAAGATGATGTATGCTTCCTTTACCAGGTTTTTCATTCGGTCCATCCTTCTCAATAACTAAAATTTCACCAAAACCTAAACCTTTCATGGATTGGTAAAGTGCCATGTTTTCTGAACGGCTTGCTAGTTCGTAACCAAATAAGTTTTCTAACGTATTTGCTAAACTCTCTAGAGATCGTACTGTCATTTCAACCGTACCCATTCCTAAAATTCGGTGCTCAGTTGGCACAGTCGAATGTTCCCACGCTGCCCAGTAATCAGGAACTTGCTCGCCGTTTTGATTCAGTAGGACCATTTGTAGTCCCTCTCTATCTTCGAAATGCAGTGCATCGCGACCAGCGTACTTTGTTATTTCCCCATGCTCCACATTTAAAAGCTTAAAACGGTCTTTCCAAAAAGCTAAGCTCGCCAGTGAAGGGACGAACAAACCGATACGTGTAATGGCATTCGTTCCACGATATGTTTTTCCGACCATTGGTATTTCAAAAAATGATAGCTCTGTTCCCGGACTGCCTGTTAAATCTCCGTAAAATAAATGATACATACTCGGAGCATCTTGATTCACCGTTTTTTTCACACGACGTAATCCTAAGATGTCTTTGTAGAATTGATTGTTTTGCTGTGCGTTTTTCGTGATCATTGAAATATGATGATGTCCTGTAATTTGATTCATCAAAATCACCTCTTTCATATAAATATCCTAAAAAATAGTTCGATTTACATTATCTTTAATTCGAGATATATACTTAAAAAAATTTAAACTCTCACCTTATTTATTCCAAATTAATTTATCCTTAATTCGAGATAATAATAGCATGGGGGGGTGTTTACTGTCAATTAACAATGCTTCTCAAAAGTGCCTCTAAATTGTAAAATCCTATTAAATTATTTGGCTATACACCAAAATCTGTACTTGACAGCACATTCCACTCCAGGCTCACGCTTTTCCCGCAGGAGTTGCCGCCTTCCGTTCCATGTGCTTATAAAGTAGTACACTTTCTTTTAAAGAAAAGCACATGTTTTGGTAAAGACCCAATTATTTGTATCGACATTTTTAAAACTTATCTTTTCCGTTATAATTTCCCCTTTTCAAACTGTATGAGCCTCCATTTATCAGCAACCTTCTTCTTATTTAATAATACCCCAGTCCGATTTCTCATAAAAATAAACAACCACTCCGAACATTTGTCGAAGTGGTTGTTTTGGCTATTACATATCCCAAAGAAGGATAAGTAATGTACCAACTATTGTAATGACTACTAAGCCAACGCCGTAACCAATTTTTGTGAAAATCATCCAAGAGTCTTCTGATTCTCTAGCGTGCATGAACACGATAAATTGAAGACCCGCTTGTAAGAATGCTGTAACAAGTAATACAATTATGCCAGTTGAAACTGACATATCTGTGAAATAAACAAGTAATGCTACAGCTGTTAAAACTAATGATGCTACAAAGCCCATTACTTGACCGATAGGAAAGAATTTTGCCATATTACATCATTCCTTTCAAGTAGATGAAACTGAAGATGAAGATCCATACAACATCTAGGAAGTGCCAGTAAAGCGAGAAGATAAACGCTTTATTTGCTGTCACATGGTTTAGACCACGCTTAGAAATCTGGATGATGATTGCTAATCCCCAGAAGAAACCTAAAGTAACGTGAAGGCCGTGTGTACCTAGAGTTGTTAAAAGAATTGAAGTGAAGGCACTAACTGATAAACCTGCACCAATGTGTACATAGTGTTGGAATTCATAAATTTCTACACCCAAGAAGGCTAAACCTAAAACAAGTGTAATCCCCATGAATGTAAGTGTTGCTTTTTTACTTCCCAAACGCATAGCATGGATTGCTAAACCAATTGTAAAACTACTCGCTAATAGTAAGAATGTTTCTGCTAAAACCGGTGTGATTTCAAAAATCTCTGCACCAATTGGGCCTGAACCCGTACGATCAACTAAAGTAAAGTACGATGCAAATAATGTACCGAAAAGCATGATCTCGGCACCAAGGAAAATCCAGAAGCCTAAGATTTTTAGACGGTTTTCCTCTGTACTATACTCCAGCGGGCGAGAATGGTCGATGTGAGCCATTATTTTGCACCTCGCTTTTCATATTGTTTTTCAATTGCTTCTACTTCTTCAGCTGGAATGTAATAGCCTTCATCTTTTTCAAATGAACGATATACCATACATCCTAAAATAACAATGAAACCAATGATTGCAACAATCCACATACTAAAGATCATCGCAAAACCTAGTAAGAAGAATGCACAACTCATGATAAATGGAAGACCAGAGTAGTTAGGCATGTGAATTTTCTCAATTTTACCTTTGAAAAGTTTCGTGCCATTTTTCTTCATATCCCAGAATGCTTCAGAAGTACTTTCTGATACATCCGGAGTAATTGCAAAGTTGTAAGCCGGAATTGGCGTATGTGTTGCCCACTCTAAACCACGTGCGTTCCATGGATCTGAACCAATATCGCGTGGAGAGTTTTTGAAGCTGTACCAAATGTTCCAAACTAACATTATGAATGAAATAGCCATGATTCCAGCACCGATGAATGACACCATGTTTAATGTGCTGTAGCCTGTTGCCTCAGAGTATGTGCTCATACGACGAGCTTGTCCATCTAAACCAGTGATATACATTGGCATGAATGCAAGTAAGAAACCTGTAGACATTACCCAAACTGTTGCTTTACCAATTTTCTCATTTAACATAAAGCCGAATAATTTTGGCCAGTAGAATGTTAAACCTGCTAACATCGCGTAAACAACACCAGGGATGATTACGTTATGGAAGTGTGCTACTAAGAACATTGTATTGTGGTATTGGTAGTCAGCTGCTGACATCGCAAGCATAACCCCTGTTACACCACCAAGTGTGAATAAAGGAATGAAATGGATTGTGTACAACATTGGTGTTGTCATCTCAATTTTCCCTTTATACAACGTGAATAACCAGTTGAAAATCTTAACCCCTGTTGGAACAGCAATTAACATAGTTGTGATCGAGAAGATCGAGTTCGTCATTGCACCTTGACCCATTGTAAAGAAGTGGTGAGTCCAAACTGTGAATGAGAATACTGAGATTATTACCATTGACCAAACCATTGAGTTGTAACCATATAAGTTACGACGAGAGAATGTTGTAATAATCTCTGAGAAAATACCGAACGCCGGTAAAATCAGAATGTATACTTCAGGGTGACCCCAAACCCAGAATAGGTTGGCCCATAACATATCCATACCGCCGTTGCCGATTGTGAAGAATTGTGTACCAAATAGACGGTCCATCGTACCCATTGCTAATACCACTGTTAAAACAGGGAATGCAAATACGATGATTAAGTTAGCGATTAATGATGACCAAGTAAACATTGGCATTTTGAATAATGTCATTCCTGGAGCACGCATTTTCATAATTGTTGTAATAAAGTTGATACCTGTCATTAATGTACCGATACCTGCGATTTGAATCGCGATCATATAATAGTTCGTACCTACTGAAGTACTAAACTCGTTATTTGCTAATGGGAAGTATGAAGTCCAACCCGCGTCAGGAGATCCACCGACAACGAATGATAGGTTGAATAACATAGCACCCATGAAGAATAACCAGAAAGCTAAGTTGTTTAAACGTGGGAACGCAACGTCACGTGCCCCGATTTGTAATGGCACTAGGAAGTTAAAGAAGAACGTAATGAATGGCATCGCCATGAATAAAATCATTACTACCCCGTGCGTTGTAAATATTTCGTTATAGTGCTGTGCATCTAAAAATGTGTTGTCCGGCACTGCTAGTTGTAAACGCATCATAATTGCGTCTACACCACCGCGGAATAACATTAATAGTGCAGTAAGCAAGTACATAATACCGATTTTTTTATGGTCAACTGTTGTGATCCATTCGCTCCATAGGTAACCCCATTTTTTGAAATAGGTAATCCCTACGACAATTGCAATCGATGTTAAAGCGATTAATACCATGGATACGTAAATTAAGAAACTTGGGTGTGGTACCATAAAGCGCTCAAAAAATTCCATATTGTTGTAACTCCTCTCAGACTAGTAAAGTCTTTTTACTACCTATATTAGTGTGAAGAATGATTTTCTTGACCTTCGTGATTACTATGGTCCGTGTCATCTGCGTCTGAGTTACCATGATTGTGCTCAGGAGCTGGTGCAAACTCTAGGTGAGTACCTGTGTAAGTTGAACGACCAAGATGTCCTGGCTCTAATAGCTCTTCAAATTTTTCTTCTGAAAGTGGTTCAGCCGTTTCGTGAACTTCTTTCACCCACTCATCGAATTTTTCTTGTGACATAGACGTCACTTCGAATGTTTGTTCTGCTACACCAGCACCACTAAAGTTTGCATTACGTCCCCAGAATTCGCCTTCAACGTCTGCTGCTAAGTGTAAAGTTGTCACCATGTCACTCATGGCATATTTTTGACCACCTAATTGCGGTACCCAGAAACTTGTAATTGGTCCATAAGAATAAAGTTTGAATTCAACGTTACGATTTGCAGGAATGTAAGCATAATTCACTGTTTCAATTCCTTGTTCTGGATAGCTGAAGTGCCATTTCCAGTTTGAAGAAGAAGCATAAATCACTAGTGGTTCTTGATCTGCGTACTCTTCTGGAGCATTTTCCACTAGATAGTTACTCTTAACTGATTGAACAGATAAGAAAATAACAATGATTACAGGAATCCCGATACAAATAGCTTCTACAAGCCAGTGACCATGGATATGTGGTGGTTCATAATCAGGACTTTGCTTAGATGCGCGGTATTTAATTAACATAAATATTAGAATTGCGAATACAACAAGAACGATTGCTCCCATGATATACATAAGCATGATCGTATCATTTGCTTGAACTTCTGCTTGAGGACCTTTAGGGTCTAATACTAATAGTGGTTCACAACCAACAAGTACAGCAGCACTCATAGCTAAAATCGCTAGAAAAGCCCCTTTAATATTCAATTTCATAATTGAACTCCTTTCAAATCGCGTGTGTATGTTAGAAATGCCATAATAAACTATTTATGGACAAGATATATTTTTATGGAAAATCCACACTACACTATGTAGTGCAACTGCCCAAAAAATTCCATATTCAACCAACTTGCGTAGTTCAATGCATTTACACAGCTGCATATATACATAAAATACAGATTACGCAAAAACTAACACACGAAATAACAGCAATTTTTGCTGGTATTTTGAATTGAGTGTCCATTAATGGATTTAATAAGTACTCAATTCGGTAATTGATTGATGTTTCAGCAAAAGAGACGTACGTAAATGGCATTGCATTTATCTTTTTGATTTTTAACATCTTAATTAACGCACTTCCTATATTGAGAGGCGTTTGTTGTTTTTCTATCGCCCATGCATCCGCAGACAACTCTTCAATGATTCGATATTGTTGTTCAAACCATTTTAGGACAGGTATATAAGGCATCGTTGAAGCAAATAGTGATAATAAAAATAGTTTGAATGGGTCATTTTGATTTTTATGATACATTTCATGAAAAATGACAGCATTCAGTTCTTGTTCGTTTAATAGATTAATCAACGCAGTAGAAATGACAATTTTCGGATTGAATAACCCCATAGTTATAGCGATTGTTTCTGGATAAGAAACTACGATAATATCTTTTTTCTCCGTGTTAAATCGTTTATTCATTGCAACTGAAAGCGTTTTATTTCTATATCTCCACAACAATATTTTCATTCTAATAGAAACGAAATATTGCATACCTATTTTCCAAAAAGAAAATAATATTGCGTAAAGAACAAGTGCATCTAAATAAAAATCAAGAAATGATAAACCAAGTAGTTTTAAAAGGCTTTGGCATACTTCGATTAAATTCAAATTTACATTCCATCCAACTAATCGAGATACGATGTAATGAATCATTTGTATGAAGACGGCAAACCAAATGACTGATGACATGATAAAAATCTTAGAAGCTCGATTTTTTATCATAGATTGTTTTTCCTCTTCAACTCTTCTACTTTACGTTCAAGTTGAATTACTAAATCAGCATCTACTTCCTCTAAAGCGTCTAACATATGACTAACGGCTATATGTCCAAACTCACCAATTAATTCATTTGTCATTTCTTTCGATTGAGTATTTAAAAATTCATGTCGTGATAAAACAGGTTTATATAAGGACGAACGAACCTGCACTCTCTTTTCAAGAATTCCCTTTTCAACTAGTCGATTCATAACGGTCATGACAGTATTGAAATTTGTTGCTTTTTCTAGTTGTAAAACTTGTTGAACTTCTTTAATCGTCATTTCATCACGATCCCAAAGAACATCCATAACTTTTGCCTCTAAAGGGCCAAAAAAGCGCTTTAATCCTGTTTCACGCATTTTGAATTTCCTAATATTTATTATACTAATTCACCTCTTTCAACATTTCGAATTCTAGTCCAACTTATTACCTAAGTCAATATTAATAAGAATTTGCTCATTATGTTGTCAAAATAACAATTTTTATCCGAAATTATCATATAAATTATTTGACTCAGCATTTTCAAAGTGCTAGAATTTCTATATTTCTATACTAAAATAACTTTACAATATATGTTTATTCAAGAAATAAGCGGGATTTTATGTCATATAAAATCCCGCTTGTTTGTTTTTATTCACTGATTTCTAATTAAGTAACTCTTTTAAGAGATTGCAACAAAGCATTAAAAAATACAAAAAGCCATTTGACATTGTTAACTGTCAAATGACTTTCAATTTATTATTCGAATTAACGTATTGTTTTCAAAGCTTTTGACCAAGGAATTACTTGATCTAACATTTGATTTACTGAATCAGCTTGGACTGTTGCTGGTTTGAAATCAGTTCCGTTTTCGAAGTCCGTGAATAATGATAATGCGGGATGTACCCGTACGTCTGCAACTAATAATTCACCAAGGATGCCTCGTAAATGTTCAGTTGCACGTGCACCGCCTACTGAACCATAAGACACGATACCCGCTACTTTATTGTTCCATTCTTCACGTAAGTAGTCTAATGCGTTTTTAAGTGCTCCTGTTATTGAATGGTTATATTCTTGTGCGATAAACACGAATCCGTCACATGCTGCCACTTTTTGTGACCATGCAGCTGCACCTGATGCATCGCCGCCAGGTTCACCTAATAGTGGTAATTTAAATTCTGCAAGATCTATGATTGTGTAGTTTGCGTCACCGCGTTTGTCTGCTAATTCTTTTACCCAGTTACCTACTTGCGGGCTTACGCGTCCTTCACGTGTAGAGCCTAAAATAATACCGATGTTTAATTTTTCCACTGGCAATTCCTCCTGTTGTGTTCCAAATAGTCTCTTAAAAAAACCCATATTGCATACTCCTTACTCGTACTCTTTTTCGAATTCAATTGTGCTACGCACCGTGTTAATTGGTCGAACTAATTTTTCAATTTGTTCACGTTTTGGTTCAAGGAATGGTGGTAATGATAATATTTCCCCTACTGTTTCGTAAGGCTCATCACCCATAAAGCCAGGACCATCTGTTGCCCACTCAAATAATATGCCAGGTGCAACACGCGCGTATAATGACTCGAAGAAGAAGCGATCAACATAGCCCGAAGTACCGAAGCCGAATTCTTGCATGCGTTCAATCCATTCATATAAAACAGCTGTATCTTCTACACGGAATGCGGCGTGGTGTACTGTTCCGAAGCCTTGACGCCCTTGTGGCAAGATAGTATTGTGTTCCACGATTACTTGTGCCCCGTTACCACCCTCGCCTACTTCAAATAAATGTAGTGACCCTTCCTGTCCAATTTCACGGAATAACATTACTTTCTCCAATACTTCTTTAAAATAATCAAATTGTGCGATACGAATATGAATTGGTCCAAGTCCTGTAATTGCAAATTCAAGTGGAATGGGTCCTTTTTGCCAAGGTGTACCCGCTGCTACCCCTACATTATGCTCATCTGACACTAGCATATACTGCTGATCATCGAAATCGACGAATGATAAAGTTTTCTTGCCGAATTGTTCTTTAATATCCGTATGCGCAACGTCTAAACGGTCGAAGCGTTTTACCCAGTATTCAAGTGCTGCATCAGTTGGCACGCGAAAGCCTGTTTTGTAAATTTCGTTCGTTCCATGCGAGCCTTTTTGTATGCCAGGGAAATCAAAGAACGTCATATCTGTACCTGCAGCCCCTTTATCGTCTGCGAAAAATAAATGGTACGTTTGGATATCATCTTGGTTTACTGTTTTTTTCACTAAACGCATCCCTAATACATACGTAAAAAATTCATAGTTCTTTTCCGCACTACTTGTAATCGCTGTTACGTGGTGCATTCCATTTAAATGGTTCATTATTTATTTCCTCCGATTTAGTTCGATTTTAATTATCTTTAATTCGAGATAATTGTGTAAAAAAATTTATAACTTTGCTGCGTGATGACCAATGCGTTTTAACAGTTCAATCACTTCATTCACTTCTCCCGCATTTAGCTCATCAAATATTTCTTCAAGTTTACTTTCGTGCTGCGGGAAAATATTGTCCATTAATTCTTGCCCTTTAGGCGTTATGCTTGCATATATAACGCGTCGATCTGTTGGGCAGCCTTTTCGGACGACATATTCCTTTTGCTCTAGCTTGTCTACTACATACGTAATACTGCTACTTGCGATAAGAATTTTCTTACCGATTACTTGGATTGGTTGTTCGCCTTTATGATAGAGCAATTCTAGTACAGCGAATTCTGTTGGATTCATGCCGTGTTGAGCGACGTCTTTGCGCATAACTTCTTGAATCGCTTGAGAGGCTCGAAGTAAAACGGTCACAGCTTTTAACTTGTTGTTTTCTACTTCCACTCGTATCCCTCCTTTTTATTCCGAATTACATTATCTTTAATTCGAGATAACGATATCATGCTTCTTTACTACATGTCAAAGCTTTTGTTTTTTCTATGACTATTATTCCTTTATAACCAATATTCATAACGACAATGATTTTTTTGTATTTCTAATATACGTCCCACACTGTTACGATTACTTAAAGGGGATGAGGTTATGAGTTGGAATGCAGGATTATACGATGAAAAGCACCAGTTTGTTTCAAAATATGGAGAAAGTTTAGTTGAAGTGCTTGCGCCGTTACCAGGGGAAAAGATTTTAGACGTTGGCTGCGGGACTGGGGATTTAGCTAGTGAAATTGGAAAACTAGGAGCTACGGTTTACGGCATTGATGCCTCTGCCTCCATGATCGAACAGGCAAAGCAAAAATATCCAACAATTGATTTTTCCGTGCAAGATGCGAGCACGTTCAGAATTGACCTATCATTCGATGCCGCTTTTTCTAATGCTACACTACACTGGATTAAAGCGCCGGATGCTGTTGCACAGAGTATCTTTGATGCACTAAAAAATGGCGGGCGCTTTGTCGGTGAACTAGGTGGTGCGGGAAATATTGTAGGGATTACGACAGCGATTAAAGAAAGCTTACTAGAACTTGGCTTCGATTATAATGAGACTACATTTCCATGGTATTTCCCAACGGAAGCTGAATATCAAAATGTTTTAGAACAAGCAGGCTTTACTGTGGAGGAAATAATGCTATACGAGCGCCCTACACCATTAATTGGCAAGGACGGTCTACGCAACTGGCTTAAAATGTTTAGCGAACAGTTTTTCAATGGCTTAACCGAGCAAGAAAAAGAACAAGTGTATGACCGATGCGAGGAGAAATCAAGAGCTGTTCTCCATGACGGCGAACAGTGGATTGCCGATTACTGGCGACTACGATTTATTGCGAAGAAATCTTAAACTTTCTTAAATACTTAGAAAAGCGTGCTAACCGAAATGGGAGATTGATAGCTCTCCCCCTTCAATATTAGCACGCTCTTTAGTTACAAAATAGTATTTGTCGCTCAAATGTCCCTTTTTTCGCAACACAGCGATCAAGAATTTCAAATCCCGCCGCTTCAATCATATGGTCAATTGTATCAATCGTCACGATGACAATCTTCTTCGTAATACGACGAGCTTCTGTAATGATAGCTTGCTGACTATCCGCAGTAATATGCGTAAATAAATTGTACGGCATATCAATGATTGCGACGTCATAATTACCTTCAGCCTCTTCAATTGGCCCAATCGTTACATTGCCTTGCAGTCCGAAATGGGCAATATTTTTTCTTGAGCCGTAGACGACTAGCGGATTAATATCACGCCCTTCTATATCTATGCCCATCGACAATGCTTCAACGAGTACAGTTCCAATACCGCAGCAAGGGTCAATTACTCGAAATCCTTCTGGATTGGGAACCGCAATATTCGCAACAGCTCTTGCCACACGGGTGCTCAGAGCTGTCGAATACATTTCTGGTTTTTGCTGATGCTGTAACCAAACTGCTTCGTTCAGTTCGAGTTTACCAAAATACCATTTATCATCTAATGTAACGACACCAAAGTCGAGTTGTGGATGAATTAAATCGGGCTCACCTTGTATGCATAACCCGATTGTACGCTCGATTTCATTGCGTTTGGAATGCCCAATTTTTTGCGTCGAATTTAGCTCCAGCTTATTTAAACAACTCACTTTAAATGTAGCCCCACCTAAATCGAGTTGTTCTACTAAACGAGCAAGCTGTTCCACATTTTCACCTTCAAAGATGACTTCAAGACGCTGTTTAATAAATGGACTGCGGCTCGGATCAATCTGTACTGAACTTTTCAGCGCGTTTAAAGGCACGTCAAATCCGAAAAATGAGCGCATCTCCATACGAGATAAGTCATATTCATCTTTATGCCATGTATACGTATAAATATATTCTGTCGTGCTCAAATCATTACCATCCTTTACTGCGCTTCATCGGCAGCTTCTATTAGGTTAAAGATGAAGCGGTAAAGAAGCGCATAGCTCTCTTCAAATGTTTGCGCTTCGGTAAAGCCATCGATACAATTTAACGCCACATTCACTTCCCATAAACCATCTTGTCCTGAAAATGACACACTGTAGTTGCCAATCATCTTTGCAACATTTCCTTCAAAGTACGCACGAATCGCATCGCCGAATTTTTTTTGAAGTTTCAGCCCAAATAGAGCTGTATACGCTTTAAACGCATCATCAAACTCCAGCGCCACTGCGTCGATGCGAATAACATCGAATACAGTTGATTCTGCATAAACAAACTCAATAGGATGTTCCTTCAAATAGCTAATCGGCTGTTGTAAAAATTCTTTCGGTTCAGCAGATATCAGGTCTTCTGTTTCTTTATTGCAGCGTTCAAGCACGTCTAGTAGAAGCGCCTTATCAATAACAGTTACCTCTGTCGGCAGTAATTGATGTTTTTCTACAAAGTCTTTTTCAATAGCAAATAACGCGATTTCGTTATTTTGAATATGTTCTTCTATATAATGTTGCAGTTGTTTTTGTAACATTTGCTTTTCGCTCCTTTATGGCTTTAAACCTTTTTCAACTACTATTATAACGCAGATTAAGCGGTCAAGCCTTTATTTATAATTTTGAACTAAAATCAAAAATTTAACCGCCGTAAGCATTGCCATACAGTTCAGCCTTTTAGCCGAGGTCACATTGTTTATAGTGCGATATAATAAATCAATAATTACCTAAGTAAATACCTTTTTAGATAATACTATCAGGGATATCCTGCAACTATAAATGATAGGTGGAAAATGAAATGAATTACCGCGTTTTACTGTATTACTATTACACAATGATTGAGGACCCCGCTACATTTGCTGAAGTGCATTTACAAGCATGTAAAGATTTGAACTTAAAAGGCCGAATTTTAGTCGCCTCTGAAGGTATTAACGGTACGGTTTCTGGAACAGTTGACGAAACAAATGCTTATATGGACTTGATGAACAACAATCCTTTATTTGAAGGTATTGTATTCAAAATTGACGAAGCAGATGGACATGCGTTTAAAAAAATGCATGTGCGTCCAAAACCGGAGCTTGTACATTTAAGTCTAGAGGATGATATTGATCCCCTCCAATTAACAGGCCGCTACGTTCAGCCTGCTGAGTTTTATGAGCAAATGCAGCAAGACGACACCATTGTTTTAGATGCTCGTAACACATATGAATTCGACGTTGGCCATTTTGAAGGTGCGATCCGTCCAGACATTCAAACATTCCGAGAACTACCAGAATGGATTCACGAAAACAAAGCATTACTAGAAGGTAAACGTATTTTAACGTACTGCACAGGCGGCGTACGTTGTGAAAAATTTTCTGGTTGGCTTATTCGTGAGGGCTATGAGGATGTCGGCCAGCTACACGGCGGAATCGCCACTTACGGCAAAGATCCTGTTGCAAAAGGTCAACTATGGAATGGCCAAATGTACGTATTTGATGAGCGTTTAACGGTTCCGATTAATCAAATGAAGCATGTCATTGTCGGTAAAGACCACTATGATGGCAGACCATGTGAACGTTATATTAATTGTGCAAGCCCTGAATGCAATAAGCAAATTCTTGCATCAGAGGAAAACGAAGCAAAACATCTAGGTGGTTGTTCGATAGAATGTACAAAAGATGAACGCAATCGATATGTAAAAAAACATGGCCTTTCTAATGAGGTTGTATCTGAACGTATTGCTGCATTATTAGTTTGAAACGAACAGAAGCTTCTTCCGGGAGGCTTCTGTTTTATTTTGACTTAAGTTTCCCCAGAAATTTCATACTATATTATTACATATAATGTATGGAATAGGGACGGATTTAATCCAACTGAGACCACTATTGAAGCTGCACGTATTCCAAGATAATGAAAAACCACCTCTCGTTGAATAAAAATCAGCGTCGAGGTGGTTTTTACTACTAACTTATTTTGCATAAAGCCCCAGAAACATAAAAAACTACTACATTTAATATTCCTAAAAATCCTTTTCATTTTTAGGCATTCACCTATGTCATTTTTTTCGCATACCTTAATATGAAGAAGCACATCTAGTTATAGAGGAGCGTGTGTTTAAGGTGAAAGGTAAAACAATACATTATTTTTCTGGAGGCAATACTGCACGGGGCTACTTCAGCCTTTTTGATTCTAATTTTGGCAGATTAGAAAAGCTGTTCATTTTAAAGGGTGGTCCAGGAAAAGGTAAATCCACGTTAATCTTAAATATTGCGGAAGCCATTATAGATAAAGGCATAGACGCAGAACTGATTCACTGTTCTTTAGATCCTGATTCCATCGACGGTGTAATTTTCCCTGAACTAAAAGCAGGAATAATTGATGGAACTGACCCACATATCGTTGAACCAAAGATACTAGATGCAGCAGAAGAATATGTGAATTTAGGAGATGCATGGAATTCCGAACAATTAAGCACTAAACGGGATGAAATTATTCAATTAATGCAGAAACGCAAAGAAGCACATAAGCAAGCGCATCAAGCTTATGCCGAAGCGTTGTCGATCCATGATGAATGGGAAGCAATTTATATTGGAAATATGGATTTCGGAAAATTAAATGCAGTAACAGAGAACTTAAAAACAAAATTTTTCAAGGATTTCTTTCTAGATAAGCAGTCAAATGTACAACACCGATTTTTAGGGGCAGCTACGTCCAAAGGGGCTGTGGATTTTGTTCCTAATTTAACTGAAAACATTCAAAAGCGTTACTTTTTAAAAGGAAGACCCGGGTCTGGAAAATCTACTCTTTTGAAAAAATTAGCGTATGCAGCTGAAAGTAAAGGCTATGATGTTGAAATATACCACTGTGGGTTCGATCCAAATAGCTTGGATATGCTCATCTTCCGTGAACTTAGCATCGCCATTTTTGACAGTACCGCACCACATGAATATTTCCCTACAAGAGAAGATGATGAAATAGTTGATTTGTATAAAGAAGCGATTTTGCCTGATACGGATAAAATTTTCGCTGAGCAAATTAACCATATTGCCGCACGTTATCGTCGGAAAATGAATGATGGAACTGCTAGCTTAGCCGCAGCAAAAACAGCGAATGATCAACTAGAAAATATTTACTATGAAACGGTTGACTTCGCGAAGATTACAGAAATACAACATGAGATTGAAAACATCATCCTTGAGATTGCCAAAGGAATGACACAAACCGAAGCGGACAATGATTAACTAAAGGACTTATTCTCACCATTTATAAAGGGTTAGGTTGAAAACTCAATGGAGGTATACGTATGATAAATTTTATTTCTTTCCAAGGTACTGTCACCATGATAAGTGATTTTATGATTTCCCCAAACGATGAAGGCAAAGGTTGTTATAAATTATTCTCCGTTCAAAATAGAGATGGGTCTTTTGTTAATTTTGTAATTTCTCCCACTACTTATTTTGTAAACCATGAAATGATCTCAATAGGCGATAGTGTAACTGGTTATTATGATGGAAATGCACCCGTTCCACTTATTTTCCCTCCGCAATACCGAGCACTTGTTATGGTAAAGGATCGTCCGTATCAAAATGTAAAAGTAGACTTTTTCAACAGCCAGTTAGTGAGTAGTGATGGTCAATTAAAATTAAACATTTCTCAATTTACGCATCTATTATTAACCAATTCACAAGCCTTTACTGGAAATCCCGCCAATCGAAATCTCATTGTTGTTTATGGTCCTTCAACAAGAAGCATCCCTGCTCAAACCACTCCCTCTCAAATCATCGTTTTGTGTTAACGATTTCGAATAAAATTTTGCTCAAATATCGAAAAGGAGATGTGACAATTACGTTATCGCATCTCCTTTTTTTTAATCAACCGAAAATATTTCAGCTTGTTTCCCCTCCTCACGCTTGAAGGCACTGAAAAAGTTGATTTCTACTGAAAATTCTAATAAGTATTTGCTAAATAGTGATAGGTTTTTGGTGCTCTGGCACTCGCTTTTTCGCGGGCGGTGGTGAGCCTCCTCGTCGCTACGCGTCCGCCTGGAGCCCAAATCAACGACATCGAAGAAAAAGCCAGTTCTTCAACGGTGTCTCGTTCCAAAGCTGGCTAAACTACTTTATAGATTTTTTCAGTGCCCTCATGTGATACTCACCTTTTTTAGGAATAGAATGGTACGAGTACGTTTAACTTGTATCGGAGGGAATGACCAATGAATCCATTTTTTAGCTATATTTTATTAGGGGTATCCTTATCTGCGGCTGTTGGCCCAATTAATGTCGCACAAATCAACAGGGGCATTAAATATGGATTCCTAAATTCTTGGTTGGTTGGATTAGGTGCAATGTTTGGTGATGTGATTTTTATGTTTCTGATTTACTTTGGCTTAGCACAGTATTTAACAACACCCTATATGAAATTATTTCTTTGGTTACTTGGATTTTTCGTTTTAGTTTGGACGGGCGTCGAAAGCATTTTAGGTGCAAAAAAACCGATACAAAAAGATCTGACAATAAACGAATCCATGAGTAAGTCGTTTAGAACTGGTTTCGTCATAGCCCTTTCAAATCCACTTAATATTATTTTTTGGTTAGGTTTATACGGGTCAGTATTAGCAAAAACAAGCGATTTATATAGCAACGAACAGTTATTATTTTACAGTAGCGGTATATTTCTAGGCGTGTTCATGTGGGATATTTTTATGGCTGGTGTTGCGAGCAGCTTTAGAAAATTTATGAACTCCCGAGCGTTACAGTTCATCACTATTGGAGCTGGATTATCCCTTATTGGTTTTGGTTTATATTTTGGATATCAGGCATATACCATCATTTTCAAATAACTACATATGATTAGTCACCCATTTGGGCCCCCTTTAATAGTGTAGTACTGTATAGAAGGAGGAGTCTCAAGTGGGAGCAGTTTTAGAAAAGAGTTGGATAGACGAACATTTAGAAACACTTCCTTTATGGCAACAAATAGCGTATAAATCCTTCTCTTCAATAATTGCAGATGATGAAAATACGTATCCATGTGTCCCAGCTAGACAAGGTTTTTTAAAAGATCAGCTGAAGTTTTGTTTTGTCGGAAATCCGCGGGAAGTCAGTTCTATAAAGAATCTTGCAGAAAGCTTAAGGGATTATGGAAAATGCTCACGTGATGCAGGAAAAAATACTTCATTTGCTGTTTTTTTTGAAACACCGGAAGATATGTTTACGGATTATACTGTAGAGGATTATCGGAAGTTGTTTTGGTCTGTTTTAAACCAGGTTACATCATTTGATGACAAGGAGTGGCCAAAAGCAATTCCATCAGATCCTTCACACCATAAATGGGAATTTTGTTTTGATGGAGAACCTTATTTTGTGTTCTGTGCCACACCTGCACATAAATTACGAAAGAGTCGTCATTTCCCTTCTCTTTTAGTAGCATTTCAGCCACGTTGGGTGTTTCAGGAATTGAACAACTCCACCGTATATGGGCGCAAAATGAAAACGCTCATACGGAAGCGCATTGGTGAGTATGATGCCATTCCAAGTCATCCAGATTTAAAATGGTATGGCCAAGAAGACAATCAGGAATGGAAGCAGTATTTTTTAAGCGATGATGCTAGTAGTGCATCCAAATGTCCATTTCTAAGGATGCAAAATAACTTCTCATTACCACAAAAGTAAGAACTGTCATCAAGTGTTCTCCCATTTTTTCACCATTATCAATGTAGCGATTCCAATCATTACTATAAAGAGCAGACTCACATAAAATCCGAGTCTGCTTGTTTTTTCGCCAAACGTACCAGAAATAGTAATGATAATGAGTAACATCCCTAAAGCAATCTTTATTTTGTCCCAAATTGACAATTTCATCAGCTTGGCATATGTCACTAATATAAACAGCCAATTATAAAGAAGCATTAACCCTGCTGCTGTTATCAAATATTCAAAAATCTTTTCTGGTAATAACAGGCCAATAATGATGGTAATGAGTAAACCACCTGTTATAAAAAGGACTGCTGGTAGCGGCACTTTCCGTTTTCCTTTGCTAGCTAGAAAAGCAGGAGCGTCCTTATCTTCAGCAAGGGTAATTAATATTGTCAGTACTGCATACAAAGAGGCAACCATTGTCGAAAAGCCAGCAATGATAAGAATGCCATTTAAAATATCTGTAGCGAAAGGAATTTCGAAATTATTAAGTGCTGTAATAAAAGGACTTTCTTTTACATCGATGTTGCCCCAAAATATAAGAGCCAGGGCCAAACCTAGGGACATAACATAGATGGTGGTCAATGTAATGATCATTATTTTTCCTGCTTTAGGTGCCTGTTTTGGATTTTTTAAATCGATGACTAACAGACCCATTACTTCAATTCCACCGTAAGCATAAAAGGCGTATAGTAGAGCAAGCCAAATCCCTCTAACCCCTTCTGAAAAAAAGTTTTTATAATGAGCCAAATACGAAGTTACTTCACTTGGCTGAGCATTCGTACCTTTTACTAGTAGAACGACAGCAACAATAATAAACATGACAATAGCTGCCGTTTTCAGTACACCAAAGAGATTTTGGAATTTTTCAAACCCCTTCATACCTGGCAAAATAACGAGTAATGCTAGTGCAGAGTACACTGATGTGGCTATCCAAAGTGGTATAGTTGGAAACCAATACTGTGTAAAAATTCCTAGCGCTATAAGTTGACTTCCCATAATGAGCATTTCTGACAATAAATAGATCCATCCATTGCTAAAACCCGCCCATCTGCCAAATGCTTTCTTTGCGTATGAGCGGAAAGACCCTTTATCCGGATCGTCAACAGACATCTTCGCAAGCGCATCATAAACAATGTATGTGCCAATTGCCGCTAAAATAAAGGCAATTAATACAGCAGGTCCACTTTTCTTAATAGCCATACTAGACCCAAGAAAAAAGCCTGTTCCTATTGTGCAGCCCACACCAAGAAATGAAAGCTGCCACCACGGCATACGGCCTTTTTTTGTTTTTGACCTCATTAGGATCACTCCTATACCTTTACGTTTTTCTCCTCAACGGCATTGACATACAGCGAATGCCCCCACCAGATTTCTCTAATTCTGACACTTCAATTTCAATGAATTTCTTCTTTTGTAATTTTGGGTGATTTTTGAGCATCTGTTTATGTGCTTTCTTACTAATTAATAATGTTTCTGGATCTAAATTAAGAAAATTAATATCAGGAATGGTATTATATTTCTCTAGCCAGTACACTTCAAATCCATGGCGGTTTAGAAATGGCTCTGTCATCTCAAATTGAGACCCACTCTCGGTAAAAACGTGGACAGGAAAATAGCGCATAAAGCTCTTGGCAATTATTAAATCTCCGTTTGCTACGTTACAATTCATATCTAAATGAAGTGTATCCGAGCTCCGTGGCAAATCAATAATGCCAATTTCAGAAAAACCTTCCTTGAAGATTTTTTCTTTCACCTTCTCCACGCCTTCTATCGTTGTGCGCATGCCAATATTAATAAACACGGCATCTTTATTAAGAATTAGTACATCACCAAACTCCATTGCTCCACCATAATTATTTTCATCGAATACAAAGGTTTCAGGGAACCACTGTTTTATTAGTGAATGAGCCTGTACATACTCCGGACGCCTAATCGAACTACCTGCTTTTCCTGGAATAATAATATTGCCAAATACACAAGCAAGATCTCGAACAAAAAATCGATTAATGAGCTGCTCACTCAAGCTTCGTGCAACTGGCGGTAGCTCTTTGGAATAATCAATGACTTTTATTCCTGCATCCTCAATTACCCCTTTTAATTCCATGAAATTTTCCATTGCTTTTTCATGTTTGACAGGAGCGCTCCACTGCACATTTTCCGCGGTTTTTAAATCTGGAACATCTAACTTAGATGGTGCACAAAGCATGACAACCTCAAGTTCCCCATTTTCTGACCAACAATTGGGTTGAAATGATAATATGATGTATCCTCTCCTTCTTGTTTTCCACCTTCCTTAGCGTTACCACCCTGAATTGGATTATGCAAAAAAAGCATGAAAGTTCATGGGCTATTTCGCCGCCCCACGTTACGCATCTTTTGCCCTCGAACGTTTTGAACACATAATACTTTTTACGATGTCATATGCTATTGGAGTTTTTAATAAAGGAGAGGTTCGATATGGACATATATGTTAGACGCGGGGATTCGCTTTGGTATTACAGCCAGTTATTTAATATTCCTCTTCAGCTTATTATCAATTCCAACCAAAACGTTAACCCTCAAAGGCTCTCAATTGGTGAGCGCATTCAAATTCCGGGATTTGTTGCCGATAGTTATCAAATTAGACCCGGAGACTCCTTTTGGTCAATTGCTCAGAGCCGAAACCTACCTCTAGATGCCATTCTTCTAGTTAATCCTGGCTCTAACTCAAACAGCCTCCAAATTGGCCAAACCGTTCAAATTCCTCTTAGGATAACGTCAAGAATTATTATCGGCAAAAAGAATTATGACTACGATGCCATGATGAATGATATTAAACAATTACAGACTGTTTATCCCTTCTTGCAAATTTCTTCAATAGGCAATTCCGTGTTAGGGAAGGAAATACCTGAAATAGTAATCGGGAGCGGAAGTAAAAAAGTTCATTACAATGGTTCATTTCATGCAAACGAATGGATTACAACGCCGATTCTTATGACCTTCTTAAATGATTATGCGTTGTCACTAACGAATCAAACTACGATTCGAGGGCTTGTTACAGCGCCCTTATATGAGCAAACTAAACTTTCTATTGTTCCAATGGTTAATCCTGACGGGGTTAATTTGGTCATAAATGGACCACCTGCAGTAGAACCTTGGAAAAGCCGCGTGATTGAATGGAATAATAACAGCTCGGATTTTTCTGGATGGAAAGCGAATATACGTGGAGTGGATCTAAATGATCAATTCCCTGCCGAGTGGGAAAAGGAAAGAGCACGCAATCCTAAAACGCCGGGACCAAGAGATTATGGAGGCGAAAGCCCATTATCTGAACCAGAAGCGATTGCGATGGCAGACTTAACAAGGCAACGGGATTTTGCAAGAGTGCTAGCTTTTCATACTCAAGGAGAAGTTATTTATTGGGGATTTGAAAACCTCGAGCCACCTGAGAATGAAGAACTAGCCAATGAATTTAGTCGCGTAAGTGGATACACGCCTGTCGAAACAGTGGATAGTTATGCTGGATATAAAGATTGGTTTATTCAGGACTGGCGAAGACCTGGTTTTACTGTAGAGCTTGGTAGAGGAACAAATCCGCTACCACTCACTCAGTTTGATGAAATCTACGAACGAACTTTAGGGATTTTTCTGGCGGCGTTATATTTATGAGGAATTGTCTATCAGCCTCTTAATGAATACTCTTGTCATAAATAATTTCCAACTAATGTATTCCTTTAGCAAAAAAGAATAAATGGAATGGAGTCGTGCTAAAACATGTGCTTTACTTTAAAAGAAAGCGTACTACTTTATAAGCACATGGAAGGGAAGGCGGCGAGTGTAGCTGACGGCATTCGCCTTTCGCTACAGAGCAAAGCTTCCTGCGGGAAAAGCGTGAGCCTTGAGACCCCGCACGAAGCGTTTAGGAACGAAGGCTAAGAACGCCACGTCCTGTGGCAACGCCTTCGTGACCAACATCGTGTTGGCCCGAGGAGGCTCAAGCCACGCCCGCGGAAAGCGTCCGCCTGGAGTGCAATGTGCTGTCGAGTTCAGATTTTGGTGTAGAGCCTTAATATTACGTAAAATATTCGAATTTCGCTTGAGGGAAAAATTTGGTCATATAGCCTGATAAATGCTCTTTTATATCTTCTTCTTCTTCTTTTTGATAAACATATTTGCCTATTCCATATTTCCCCCACTTATATCGTCTTTGGGATTCATCCAATTCCAATTTAGTCATAGGGTAGTTTTTTTCAATTACTTTTTTAGCAGGTTTTGTAAAGCGGTGTTGGATAAATTCAAACGTTATATCATCCCGCGCATCAAGCGGTAATTCTGCATGAAGGCGTTCGAACATATGATAGTACCCTTCCTTCCACCCTTCATGAAGGTAAATAGGTGCGACGATAAACCCAAGTGGATAGCCTGCTCTTGCTACTTTTCCAGCTGCTTCAATACGCTTATCTAAAGGAGACGTACCCGGTTCAAAGTTTTTAATAACATAATCTGCATTTACACTGAACCGAAATCTGGTATGTCCGTTATGCTGCGCATCCAGTAAATGATCCACGTGATGAAATTTTGTTACAAATCTCAACCGTCCATATTCCGTTTGACCAAAGTGTTCAATCGCTCTTTTCAATGTATGGGTTAAATGATCAATGCCGACAATATCTGATGTACAAGATGCTTCAAATCGTGTCATTTCTGGTACGCGTTCTTCAATATAACGATCAGCCGCTTCCAAAATTTCATCCACATTTACATATGTACGAATATACGGCTTGCTTCCCATCGTTGTTTGTAAATAACAATAATGACAATGCCCCATACACCCCGTTGCGAATGGAATGGCATATTCAGCTGAAGGTTTAGATGTATCAAATTTAAGCGTTTTCCGAATGCCCACGACAAGTGTAGATTTTGCAATTCGATACTTTTGAAAATCATTGTCACCTGGAAGATTTCGAACTTGATTATGGGAAGTCGTAGTTCGAATTTCTATCCCCATTTTTTCAAATTTGTCTTTCAACTCTTTTCCAAGTGGATAATTAAGCGCATTCGGTTCAAAGTATACAAGCTGGGGAGTAAATGGTTTTTTCATGAATGATCTCCCCCAAAATATTCTTGATACGCTAGTTCAGCCTCTGCTACGTTCGCATAAATCGCTAAATCTGTTGATAACGGATAATAAGTCTCATACAGAAAAAGTGCTAATTCAGTCGGTTTATCCGGGTTATTTACAACCGCTGCTTCTTGTATATTGGCTACATCTTGTATGTGCGGATTGCGATAAAAAATATAAACAATGTCCCCTGCATTATAATCATTCAGCATGTTGTCACCTTCCTCATGTCTTTAGACTTAGCTTGGCATAAAACGAAAAAAATTATGTCCCCCTATTTTTATTTATGATTAAAGGTTAAACGGGCCATCCTTTATATCACACACAATGATGCTCCTCTACGCTAACGGTAAAGAGGAATGCATCTGTGGAATATAAAAATATAAGGGCGGTAAAATGAAAAATAAAATCATTATTCATTATGTTAGTTTGTTAGTCGCTTCTTTGAATATTTTCGATGGTTTTGTTACCCACTATGGATTGAAAAAAAACGAAATCGAAGAATTTAATCCTTTCATGGATCTTTTGTGGGCAACAAGTCCCATCTTGTTTTTATGTGTAAAGATTGCTCTTTCAATGTTAATTTTATTGACCTCCTATTTTGTTTATAAAAAAAGTGCTGAACAATTTCAAAAAATATTTTCCATAATATTAATAGGAACCTTCTCAATGTATTTAGGCATCTTTGGGGTCCATCTTTTTTGGTTATCGTTGCTGTAGTTTCCAAACAAAAAATTGACGAACCATAAAAGGTCGTCAATTTTTGTTTTTAGGAATAAGTGCTGCTTAAATCTTAGCTCTTCTTTTCATCTGAATCTTTTTTATGCGTTTTTTTTGCCTCTGTAAAATCTACTTCTTCTCCAGCCTCCATATCATAACTTGGTTTGCTGTAGATTTGAGTAGTCGTACTTGCTCTGCTATCACTTACGTAATTGGGATCACTCTCATCATCCCCTAATTCTTTAGAAAGAATTGGAATAGACACAAGTCCTGCTAAACCAACAAGAGCATAGACCCATCTCGACAACATGGCAGCTTGTCCACCAAATAGATAGGCTACTAAATCAAATTGGAAAAATCCGATTAGGCCCCAATTGATGGCACCTACTATAACTAAAATTAAAGCAATCCTATAAACTACTCCCATTGATTGACACCTCCTTCATATTTAAAACTCATTAATACCAAAAATTGAACTCGTCATTTTAAACACTCATTATGACGCACTGTTATGTTTTGCAATTAACGTCGGTTTATACAAAGCAAAGAATATAAAAAATTTAAACACACGGAGAATTTAGAACGACTAGTATTTATTCCTCTAAATAATCATATTTCCGTGCTTCATCAGCATACTGTTGTGATATTTGGCCGTTTAAAAATTCATCCTTTGACACGTGTAATCCTTCCAGTGACGAAAACTTTTCTACTTCTTTCTCGTTGTCATACAATTCATTATAATCATCGAAATCACCTTTTAAATCTGAAGGGGTTTCCGAAGTACCATACTGGGCAACGGTTTGAAAGCTATCTTCGTAATCATGAATACCATCTTCTTTATCTCTACCTGCGAAGGAATTATCTAGTGGTGGAAGAATGACTTGTTCCTCTACTGGGCGATCTGTTGGTACCGATCTAGCTTCCGTATGCTCAATACAAAACGCAGTATAAGGTATCGCTCTTAATCGATCGTATGGAATGTCTTCATGGCATTCTGCACAAACTCCATACGTACCATTTTCAATCTTCTCTAGCGCCGCTTTAACTTGTGCTAATTCATCGTCACTATGCACCTTTAATGCCATATCTTTTTCGCGTTCATATAATTCAGTTGCTAAATCTGCAGGATGATTGTCCAGTGTAGATAATTCATCTGTTGAATCACGTAAGCTTTCACGAACGATTACTTCATCCTCATTGTCATCTCCTTTTAATGCACTTTTTTGTTCAATGAGCATCTTTTTTAATTTCGTTATTTGCTTTTCGGTTAGAATGGTCATCACGTCCTTCCTTATGATGATTAGTATGAGCAAATTGATGGGAAGTTATTTATTAGAAAGACACAACTCGCCCAAAATAGGGCGAGTTGATGTCCTTACTTATGTGGATGGGAAAGTTATACTTTCTTATCCACTGATAAAAAACAGTGAAGTGTCTACTTTAAAAAGTGTACACTTCACTGTTTTTACTTTACGGATTTTGTTTATTGTAATTGCATTTCTATAACTTCTCGGTCATTTAATAATTGAACAGGCCTGCTGTTATTTGGAAAAACAGCCTCGAAAGTAGCTATTTGTAATGCTGATATTTCAATCGGTTGTTCTAATATTATCCATGTTACTTCTTCCGAACAAGGTGGTGTTGTTAATGAGCCTTCATATTGAAAAACATTCTTTTTTTCAGGGAATAAGTTAGCAAGGTCTACGGAATTGCTTAACGGCACCTCCTGACTATTTGTTTTCTGAGGAAGCTTAGACCACAATTCGGTCAAGACTATATTTTCACTCCCCTCTCTAATTAGGAATCCAAGAATAGCCAGTTTCCCTTCGCCATTTGTATGCACAAGATGCCCTTCCATATCAAAACTTTGCCCATTTATTTGATGCTCACTCGGGTTATGAAAGTGCATTTGTACAAGCTTATATGCATCCCCACCGATTACTAGAAAATTGTCGCCAGAAGAATCCTTCGCTTGTATCGTATGCCCATTGTTATTGAGTGTAAAAGTTGTTGGCTTATACTTCATTTCAAAATCATTACTATTATCTAGCCTTCTGTTCACTTGGCCTATGTCAATTGGAGATTGTTCCATACCAAGTTCGCACTTAGAAAATTTGGAATCGATACTAGCCCATTCATTTGGTCCATTATCAGCTTCGTAAGACCAATTTGAAAGCTCTGCAACTGTATTTCTTTCGATTCCTAACGTTTTTTGCGTCCCAGGTCCCAACAAACCATAAATGGCAGTCGAAAGTAATATAAATGCAACCAATAATCCAGAATGATATTTAATATTCATAATTTTTCTCTCCTTTGCAGAGGTGCCAGCTCTCTACAAATAACGTAACCAAAAAACATGGATTATTAAACCATCAATTCTTTTTTTCATGGCATTTATAAATTTCCTCACCTAGAGTTTTTTTTAACTAATACACCTTGCTAAGCGCACAAACGGAAGCTATTTATAAAAAGTCACTATGATTTGTTTAAGCACGGTTCTATTTATCAATTGTTTTCAATATATAGTATATATTAGACAATAATAGGGGGGATAATTACATGCTAATGGTAGAATTAACTAATTTCAAACAATACAAAAATGCTACTTTCAATTTTGCTAAACATAACTTAATCTACGGTTCAAATGGATCAGGTAAAACATCAATAATCGATGCACTTAATCTTTTTTTCTCACAACAACATAACTTATATGGTAGTTTAATTGCCCAAGCTAATACCCCTAGTGAAATTAACAATTTATTTCAACACTACCTTTCAAACAAAATAAATGTACATCAAAGCCAACACCAATCACATTTTTCTCAAAAGAAAACAACATTTTCTATTACACTCAACTTCATTGTCAACGAAGAAAACTATTTTGTGAAAAAAAGTTATCATCCTACTGGGACAATCTCTATCTCTTATAATTTCGAGAGTGATAATTTAAAACATGAAATTATTAAAGAGTTTTTTGAATACCAATTTATTTATTATAAAAAACCTTCATTGACTAGGACTAGCCATCTAAGTCAGGGAGAAATGGCAATCAATTTTTTAACGAGTTCGCTGCATGAACTTGCCAATTTACTGAAACAAAGAGATTCAAGTAAAATGATTGTTGCTTTCGATGAACCGGATAGTAAAATTCATCCCGTTTATTTAGAACCTATTTTAAATCAAATAATTTCATTTAATATCATTTCAATTGTTACAACAACTAACGAATTTACATTGGACTATTATATAAAAAACAACTGCAATATTTCTCTTACACATAGAACTTATGAAACGAATCAGCAGGTTTCTATAATAGAACAATTTTTTCTCTCTGAAAGCACTTCAATTATGCCCGAACAGATTTACAGTTCTCCAATATTCCCGAGTATATCCTCTCCGAAAAAGGTCTTAATAGTAGAAGGTAAATTAGAGAAACAATTTTTCGAGGCATTGATTCATGACAAATTGAAGATACATGATGTGGAGATCATATCAATAGATGGGCAAGATAAAGTGTTAAGCGAAGAGGAGTTATCTCCGTTTCTACATGTATTAGGAGCCATGTCTGAGGAAAACTATTTAATCTATGCTATTTTTGATTTTGATTTAGATGGATTAGACTATGCAAAACAATTTTCCCAAATACTAAATAAAGATCAAATATACTTTTTTAACAGAAAAATGCTGGCACATTACATCAATCTCTATGACGAATCTCTAGAAGAACTACAAGCTCTATTTAACACGAACGCCATTTCTACTTATGTCTTAGAAGATTATTTAAAAAATTCGATAAAAACACCAAGGATTAGAAAACATCCTAAAAGTGCAAAAGTGCTATATGAATTACAAGAAACTCTATCGTTTAAACTTAAACGCTATCATCTAACAGAAGAAAAATTAACTACTGTATTAAATGAGTTTAGAGAATGGCTCCCTCAACAAATTAATATGGAAACGGAGCTGTATAAAAACGTACAGCAACGAAAGTTTAGTCCATTATTTGATGCCAAAAAAATTAACGAATCCAATATAAAGTTATCTGAATATACATCCTTAAAGAAGTTAATCATTCAAATTTTCGGTACTGCTCCTAATAAATTTACTCATGAATTATTTAAGTGTCAAAGAAGTTCAGTCCAAATTAAAGAACTTCAAAAATTAAAAGAAAAACTAAATATTCCTGATTATGTTATTAAAATAAACCGGACTACAATTGAATATTTGCCACATTATAATTTCTATGAGTTTAATAATTGTTCTAATGACGGTCTATTATCGAAGGATTTAGAAGACTTATTGGAGATTATAAAAAACTAGTCGCTGTTATTCGAGGCCACTGAAAAATTTGTAAAGTAATTTAACCAGTTCTTTAACGAGGAATCGTTTAAGAACTGGCTTTTTTCTATTAGAAAGACACAACTCGCCCAAAATAGGGCGAGTTGATGTCCTTACTTATGTGGATGGGAAAGGTATACTTTCTTATCCACTAATAGAAGGAACGAATTACACCCTGTTTCAACCCGATTCAGTCACAAACAAGCTCCCGACCGCTGTAATCGTTGTTGCTAAATCCTGACGGTAATGCGGATGTTGTTCTTTTAGGCTATTAATGCTTACTTCATTGCCGCCAAGGGATGAGTGGACGTATAAATCATCACCGATATACATTGCTACATGCTCTGGGAAAAATAATAAGTCCCCCTTTTGCATTAGCTCTCGTGAAATCTTCTTTATTGGGAAACCATCAACAATGCTCGCGTCTCGGTAAATGAGGACTCCGTTTAACATATATGCCATTGAACAAAGGCCTGAGCAGTCAATGCCAAGTGGTGACTTACCTCCCCAACGATATGGCGTGGCTAAATAGCTAAGCGCTGTTTGTACAACGTTTTCTCGTAGCTCGTGTTCGGACAGGCTGTTTTCGGCAATCCTTTTTTGAAGCCATTTACTGCGTGCATAGCCTAGTTCACCTGTCGCTAACTGAACGGTTGCCCACTCTGGATCCAGCTCCTCGTTACGTATGTATCGTACAGTTGAGCCTTTTACAAGTGTTATTAGCTTCGTACTTTGAATAAGTGGCTCCAGTAAAATATCGGCAAATCCTTGGCTAATGACATACGTTGCTTCCTCCTGCCAAATGCTCGTGTTCATATCATCAATGAGGAAATTGCTTTTCTGACAGTAACCTTCATAGCGATACGTTGTTTTTACGCGCACCCATTCGTCATCAACGTTTTCAAGTATTTGCACGGGCATGCCGTACAGTATCTCATCTGCCAGCTCAGACATGACATTGGGTTGCGAATATAAATTGACTATCATTGTTGTCGCAATTGCATTCATATAAATCTCTCCTCATTTCCTACTAGATGCGTATAAACAACTTTCGAAATGCGGCCGATTAGTAGCCTTGCATCGTCATTATTTGTAACCTCTGTGACAAAAACACCGATAATATAATCTTGCGTGTCACTATAGACAATCCCTACATCATGGTCAACCGTATCAAGACCACCTGTTTTATGTGCGATTTTTACATTTCCCACCAAATAACGCTTAAGCTTTTCATGATCTCGTTGGCGGCTCAAAATTTCAATCGCTAGTATACTAAAGGGCTGCGTTAATACGTCCTTCCGATAAATACGGGTAAAAAGATGTGCCATATCACGTGCAGTCGTAACATTGTCAAAGCCGTTCTTTAATCGTTCAAAGTCCATCATTTTACGCTGCAGTCGTGTTTTTGTAAGACCAATTTTCCGGAAATAATCATTGAGCGCCTCCATGCCGATATAATCAATCAGGACATTCGTAGCAGTATTATCGCTCGTAATAATCATCCATACTAATAGCTCATACAGTGCACTTTTTTCTTGGTACTGCTCCGTTAATACACTGAAGTCAACACGGTTCTCTGGATTGATTGCTATGACTTGATTGAGCGATTCATGGTTACGTTCTACATGATCTAGTACTGCAAGCAAAATCGGCACTTTTATCAGGCTCGCACTTGAGAATACCTCATCAAAACACTCACTGAAGATATAGTCATCTGCATTTGCTTCTTTTACAATTACATGCACCTTGTACGGTACTTCCTGTAGCATTCGCTGAATGGATTGCTTCATCTTACGTCACCTACTCAACAACTGTAATCGTCTGTGTTTCTGTGGTAAACGTAATTGTTTTCCCTAATGGAAGCGACATTGTTGGTAAGCAATGTCCACAGGCAATATCCATTAAAATGGGTTTATTTAGCGGCACTAAAATTTCATTAAAAATAGTTGCTAATGGCAAGCTACGTTCAGGATGGTCAGGATTTACTGGTCCACAGTTTGTCCAAGCCCCTAATAAAAAGCCCGCTGCGTCATCAAGCTTGCCCGCTAGCTGAAGCTGTGTCAACATTCGATCTACACGCTGTTCATTTTCATCAATATCTTCTAAAAATAATATTTTTCCCTTTGTATCGATTTCATACGGTGTACCAAGGGATGCTGCCACTAATGTTAAATTCCCACCAACTAGCTGACCTGTTGCCGTGCCTGATACTAGCGTGGTCATAGGCTGGCCTGGTGGATTTTCTAGGCGATATCCGTTCCAGTCAGTCCCCGTGACACTGTTGATAAAGTAATCCCAAGTATAGTCATCCATTTTTGGACTAATAAATTCCGTTGAAGGCATCGGCGTATGGTATGTGACGAATTCGCATTTTTGATTAAAGACGATATGTAGTGCCGTGACATCGCTATAGCCTACAAAAACTTTCGAATTCGCTTTGATCATCTCGTAATCAAGGCGTGCTAGGATTTTTGTCGCACCGTAGCCACCACGGATACAGAAAATGCCGTCAATAGTAGGATCACTAAACATTTGATTAATTTCCTGTGCACGCAGCTCATCTGAACCGCCTAAGTAACCATGTCTGACGCGACACGTTTCACCTACGACAACGTTAAAACCAAGCTTCTCAACACTTTCAATCGCCTTTTGTAAATTTTCTGGTGGCGTTGCGCCGGAAGCACTAATGAGACCAATTGTATCGCCTTTTTTCAATGCTTTTGGTGTAATCATCTGTTATACCCCCATTTTGGATGTGTTTCGGTAGCGTGTAATTTCCTCTTCGTTTGCCAGAACGAAGTGCCCTTTCTCAATTTCGACAAACGATGGTGGATTTTCTTCGTAGTTATGCTGCGTTGGATCATAAATTTCGACTACTTTTTTACGCTCTTTGTACGGATTTGGCTCTGGTACAGCGGTTAATAATGTCCGTGTATAGGGATGAATTGGGTTGGAGAATAGTTTTTCCGTCTCCGCTAACTCCACAATATTTCCCTTATAAATAACCGCAGTCCGATCAGTAATAAAGCGGACAATCGATAAGTCATGCGCGATAAATAAATAAGTTAAGTTGTTTTTCTCCTGTAAGTTTGACAGTAAGTTTAATACTTGCGCACGGATGGAAACATCGAGTGCTGAAATCGGTTCGTCCGCAATAATGAACTCAGGTTCCATTACTAATGCACGGGCAATCCCAATTCGTTGGCGCTGTCCTCCTGAGAACTCATGTGGGAAACGGCTTGCAAACTCTGGTAGTAGCCCTACCTCTAGCAATGCTTGACGAACCTTTTGTTGGCGATCTTGCTCGCTTGTAAAGTTTTTTGTATTCACGAGACCTTCTGAAATAATATAGTCAACTTTGGCACGTTCGTTTAGCGAGGCTACAGGGTCCTGAAAAATCATCTGGATTTTCTGCGTAATTTCGCGGTCCCAGTCCTTTGAGATTTTTCCATTAATCGGCTTGCCGTGGTACAAAATTTGACCATCTGTTACATCATTGATGCGCATAATCGCACGCCCAATCGTTGTTTTCCCTGATCCGGATTCGCCAACTAATCCAAATGTTTCGCCTTTAAAAATCTCAAAGCTGACATCATCTATAGCTATGAATTTGTTTTTTCCTTTACCAAAGACAACCTTTAAGTTTTTCACTTCGACTAATACTTCTCTATTGCTCATTGGCGTATCGTCTCCCTTCTTCAAAAAATGCTTGTAACGCTTCAGGAGGTTCTACTTTTGGTGCATGTGGATCGAGTAGCCATGTTCGTGCAAAGTGCGTGTCGCTCACTTTAAAGAATGGCGGACGCTGCTCGAAGTCAATTTTCAGCGCGTATTGATTACGCGGTGCGAATGCATCCCCTTTTATTTGCTTGAACAGGTTAGGGGGCGTTCCTTTAATTGAATAAAGTTGTTCTCCTTTCGTCCCCAGCTGTGGTAGCGAAGAAATAAGTGCCCAAGTATACGGATGCTTGCCGTTGAAAAACACCTCATGCGTTTGGCCAACTTCAATAATATCTCCTGCGTACATGACAGCAATACGGTCAGCTACTTTCGCCACAACGCCTAAGTCATGCGTAATATAAATGGTTGTTAAGCCATACTTTTTCTGAAGGTTTGTGAGTAGCTGCAAAATCTGCGCCTGAATTGTTACATCGAGTGCCGTTGTTGGCTCGTCACAAATTAACACTTTTGGGTTACACGCAATGGCAATCGCAATTACAATCCGCTGGCGCATCCCACCTGAAAATTCGTGCGGGAATTGCTTATAGCGTTTTTCCACATCATATATTCCAACGTCTTTCAGTAATTTAAGTGTTTCCTCGTACGCCGCTTTTCCCGTTAAGCCTTGGTGCAGGACAACACTTTCCTCGATTTGCTTGCCCACTGTTTTTAGCGGGTTTAATGATGTCATTGGATCCTGTGTGACCATCGCCACCTCTTTGCCGCGAATCTTCAACCAATCTTTCTCTGTTGTAAACTGCGCTAAATCATAATCGCTGTACAAAATCTGCCCGTGATCGATATAGCCGTTTTTATCTAGCAAGCCCATAATCGATTTCACGAGGACGGATTTCCCCGATCCAGATTCACCTACAATTGCAAGACTTTCGCCTTTATAAAGATCCAGAGAAATATCACGAATCGCCGTTAGGACCTGGCCACGTAGTTTGAATTTAATAACTAAATTTTGAATGGATAAAATTCGTTCATTTGTAAGTTTGTCTCCCACCGTAATCCCCCTCTACACATGATTTTTTGGATCTGCTGCATCCGCAAATGAGTTCCCAATTATATAGAAAGCAATTGTAATTACACTCAATACAATACTTGGGAAAATGAGCTGATAGCGTAAATCAGGTGACATCATGAGTACACGGCCTTCGTTAATTAGGTTCCCTAATGAAGGTTCACTAATTGGTAGTCCTAAACCGATATACGTTAAAAAAACTTCTGCGCCAATCGCAAATGGAATAGCTAAGCTCATACGCAGCATAATGACGGAAATTAAGTATGGTAATAAGTTTTTAATAATAATACGATAGCCTGGTGTCCCTAGACATTTTGAAGCTAAGTTATATTCGCGGTCACGCAAAATAACGATTTGATTTCGAATAAACCGCGCCATCTCCACCCAGCCTGTAATACACATGGCAATAATGATGGTCGAAATACTAGGACGTAAAATATACGACATTAAAATGAGCACAATCGTTGTCGGGATATTATCCACAATGTTATATAGCTGGGTAATCGGCATTTCAAGTTTACGCGAAAAGCCCCACAGCGCACCGATTGTAATCCCAACGACTGCCTCAACTAATGCCACCGCAAAGCCAATAAATAATGATGTCCGCGTCCCTGCCCAAATACGTGACCATAAATCTTGGCCAATTGAGTTCGTACCAAACCAAAATTCGGAGTTCGGTGTGATGTTTCGTGCCTGTGAACCAGTCTGCTCATCGATATAAATTTCTGTGGGCGACTTCTGCAAAGGGAAGTACGGCTGAAGAATCGTAAAAGCCACAATAATAAACACGACAACTAGCAAAAAGACTGCCAGACGATTTTTCAAAAACGATTTCCATGTTGAACGCCAATACGAGTAATTAGAATAGGCTGTTTCTTCGGCTTTATTGTCATCCGTTACTGCAAACTGAAACAGCTCTTCGGTCGATTTTTCAGAGATGTTCGTAATTTCTTCTCTATAGATGCCCATTAGCGTACACTCTCCCCTTTACCTAACTTAATACGTGGATCAACAAGTGCCATCGCAATATCGCCTAAAATCAGACCGATAATTCCAAGTGATGAAAAGACAAGTACTAGACCTTGTACAACTGTGTTATCCTGACGCTGAATTGCATCAACTAGTAAGCCCCCCATCCCTGGAATGGAATACAAGGATTCAATGTAGATGGATCCTGTGATGGTAAAAAGAATCGTTGCTGGTAAGTATTGCGCCATAGGAATAAACGCGTTGCGCAGCACATGGCTGAACATTAATGTACGTTCCTTTACCCCTTTTGCGCGTGCTAGCTTAATATAGTCTTTGTTTAACTCATCGACCATATAGCGCCTCATCCACATTGCATACGACGCAATCGGTGCTAATGCCATCGAAATAAGCGGTAACATCCAGCTGATTGGATTGTACTCATCAAATAGCATCGGCAAATGGAAGATATCCGTAATATACATTTGAATGACTAAGTAATAGACCGCTGCAGGTACGGCAACGATGAAGACAATATAACCTGTCCCTAATCGATCGAGCCAACGCCCCTTCAGATGCGCCATCATAATTCCTAGTGGTACACCGATAATCAGTGACAGAGCAACTGCGCCTAATCCGAATAGCAATGAATACATAATTTTATCCCCGATAATTGTGACAACTGGCACATCTGTACGGTATGTAACAGACTTTCCTAAATCCCCTTGCAATAAATTCCCGTAAAAATTCCCCAACTGTACAAGTATCGGGTCACGCAGACCTAAATTCGTTAAATACACTTCCTGTTGCTCTGGTGACATTTTCTCCGCAGCTGCACCTAAGTACCCTTCTTCAGGCATTAAACGCAGTAATGAGAAAACAATTGTGATAATGATAAAAAGTGTTAACACTGACTGCAACAATCGTTTTCCTATGTACCACAACATAATTTAAACCTCCTTACTATTTAGAGAATAAGAAAGAATGAAGGAGATGCCGAATACTAGGTTTCGGTCATCTCCTTCGTAACGAATAATCATAACGAGTAGTTATTTAATTAGCACTTGGCCATGTTCTTTCCTTGTTCTTACTTTGCTAAAGCAGCAGCACGCTCTTGCTCCCACTTCGCTAAAGCTTCCTTGAACTCGTCATTACTCATTGGCTTCTCTAAAATATGTTGACCTTTAAATTTCTCTGCTGTCACGCCAAATGGTGAGTATTGTGCTTCAAATGGATTTAATTTAGAAGCGACATAGCCACTACCCCCTACTGAGTAAGGAATGACAAACGCTTCCTCAATTAAGAAGGCTTCTGCCTGAGCAAATAACTCATAGCGTTCTGCTGGTTCTACTTTTGCTTTTGCTGCATCGACTAAGTTTTGGTATTTTGATTTTCCATTTGCATCTGTGTAACCTTCAGCAAGCTCTGGCTTGTTGTAAGTGCCGCCTTCAGTGAATGGATCTGTATAAGTTGATGGATCAGCAAAATCTGGGCCCCAGTTTACTTCTAGTAACGCAAACTTACCTGGACGACGAACTTCTGATAAGAAGCCTGTTGCTGGACCTGGCTCCACGATAATGTCGACATAATCTGCACCTAATAACTTTTCAACCTGCTGCTCAACAACTTGTGCACGGTTTGCCCAGTCTGGACTACCTGAGTTGTATGGCATTAATACTTTTACCGGGAATGTCGCTTTCCCTTCCAGTTCTTTCATTACTTTTTCCTTGTACTCAGATGCTAAGTCTTTGTTAAATGAATCGCCATTTGTAATGGCTGCTAATGGCGCTAATTGTGTATAATCGACACCATCTACATCCACAAAGTTTTGTGGCGTAATGCTATTGCTAAGCAGATCTTGTGGATTGTATGGCTCCAATGTTAACATCGCTGATACACGGTCAAGTGCATGGTATAGCGATTTACGGAAGTCTTTGTTATTCACTACAATCTTCCAATTTTCTGGATCATACTGTGCATCAAATTGTGGGTCAAAATTTAACGCATAGAAATACGTATAAAAGTCATTTTGACTTTGACGAACAAGAGATTTCTTCTCATCGTCATTAAACCATTCATCAATAATTGATGATGGAATGCTTGCCGTATCAATGTCGCCACGTAAAAATAATTCTGGAGCTACAGTTGCTGCTTCTTTGTTATATTTATAGCGAATACGGTCGATAAACACATTGTCTTTAGCCCAATATGTATCGTTTTTCACAAGTACACGCTCATTTTGTGGTTCGAATTTATCTAAAATATATGCACCGTTATAAAGGAAATCTTCACGAGAAGTTCCGAAGCTTTCGCCTTTTTCAGCTAAAAACTCCCCATTCACTGGGAAGAAACATACATAGTTCAGCATAGAAAGGAAATAAGTTGTTGGTGCTTCTAATGTGTACTCTAATGTATGCTCATCAAGTGCTTTAACACCAACTTCAGCAAAATCTGTAACCTCGCCGTTGAAGAAAGCGTCACCGTTTTTCACAACAGTTGCAATCCACGCTGTTGATGATTCATTTTTTGCATCAAGTACATAGTTTAATCCGTCAACAAAGTCTTTTGCGACGAAATCTGCATACTCCTTACCGTCATGTGTTACCCATTTCACGCCATCACGCAGCTTGAATGTCCAAACTGTTGCATCGTCATTTGAAGACCATTCTTCTGCTAAGCCTGGTTGTACGACACCATACTCATCATACTCAATCAGTCCGTCAACTAAGTTTGCTGCAACCGCAAACTCATTTGTATCAGATGTTTTTAAGTAGTTTAATGTTTTTATTTCTCCAGAATAAACTACTCGGTACTCAGATGCTTTTTCTTTTTCTTCTTCTTTTGAAGCATCATCACTACACGCCGCTAAAAAAACTGCAACCATGCACGTCAAAAGTAATAAATACTTTTTCATAAGAAACCTCCCCCTTGTTACTCTTTTTATAATGAAAACCCTATCCCGGATGCATCCGTCATCGTAATGCGTTCACTTGCGAACACCGGACCACCTACAATAGGATCTTTCATACATAAACTTGGTCCGTCCAAATCCACCATTGTGATATTTTTCTGGGCCGCAGCAAAGTGAGCCGCTGCACTAACGCTAATTTTTGTTTCCAACATGCAGCCAATCATGCACTGAATGCCATTCGCTTCCGCAATTTGGCAAAGCTTCTGTGCTTGATAAATGCCACCCGTTTTCATGAGCTTAATATTGATTAAATCTGCAGCACGCTTTTCGATAATCGTTAGTGCATCCTTTGGTGAGAAGACACTCTCATCCGCCAAAATATTTGTCAACGTATGCGCTGTAACATATTGCATACCGGCAAGATCATCGTAGTGAACAGGCTGCTCGACTAACTCAATATTGGTATTGGCATCTTCAAGAGAACAAATAATACGTACCGACTGCTTTGGTGTCCACCCTTGATTCGCATCCACACGTAATGTAATCGCTGATCCAACGGCTTCACGTATCGCAATCACACGAGCGGCATCACCTTTAGGATCCTTGCCTACCTTCACTTTGAGGATGTGAAAACCTCGCTCTACTGCGGCTAAGCTATCTTTTACCATCTCTGCCGTGTCATTCACGCTAATCGTAATGTCTGTGATTAGTTCCTTTCGATAGCCACCTAATACTTTATAAAGCGGGGTGTCATAGCGTTTCGCAAATAAATCATAAATTGCCATATCCACCGCGGCTTTAGCACTAGTGTTTTTGTAAATACTTTTGTCGAGTCGCTCCATGATTTGTGCGATATCCTCTATGTCCATTCCGATAATGGAGGGTTTTATATACGCTTCGATGGCATGGGCAATCGACGCCTTCGTCTCACCTGTAATAACTGCAGTTGGTGCCGCTTCTCCAATTCCAATCTGCCCGTCATCGGTATGCACATACACTGCTACATTTTGAATACTATGTACCGTACGTAGCGCTGTTTTAAAAGGCGTAATGAGCGGAGCCTCTACTTCGGCAACGATAATGTTTGTAATTCTCATTTTTCCACCTGCTGTCTATTTGTTATGTTAAGAACTGTAAAATGCGTAACACTTCGAAATAGTCATTCGTTACAAACTCCACTGTGTTATGCGGCTTAAATGTCGCGCCTGGATAAAACGAATTACGATATGCACGCGTATGCTCACGGTATATAATTTCTACGACGAAGCGCGTTGGCAATGTCACCTGTAGTGCCTCACGATCCACCTTCATCGACTCTTCAACAAGTCGTTTTGTTTCCTTAATCGTCAGTTGTGGGCTAACGCTGATCGTCGCATTTCCAATACCTTCCTTTGTTGCGAATGTCACGATGTTGTCGTTCACTGACTGAATTTCTTCTGTTAAGCCAACATCCCCACTTACAAACGCAATCGGTACGCCGTGTAAAGCGGCTGCATATGTATTAATCAAAAATTCACTAGCATATTCGCCGTTAATCTTCACATCCGCAAAAACGCAAAGTGTATGCGCTAATGGATTTCGTTCACTACCACCTTTACTGTGATACCCAATGAAAATTGCACGATCAAAGCTTTCATCAAGCCCTGCTACCATACACATTGGTTCATACGTCCAACCACGAATTACCTTGCAGTTCTCCGGTAAGTTCGAAATATCCATATTACGTGCCGAATCATGTGCATCCTTTAGTAAAATTTCCGTCGCACCACCAGCGATTGCTCCTTCAATTGCAGCTTCTACTTCCTTTGTCATTTGCTGTTTAAAAAACTGGCTATCGGGCGCGTTAAGCTCTGTTTCGCTCCACGATGTTGTCCCTGTAATTCCTTCAATATCTGCACTTATATATACCTTCATATGTATCGACACTCCTTCACATTATTGTCCTGGACCTCTGCTACGACCGCACCATAGCGGGCTTGTTGTGCGTCTATACGTCTGGCCCATGTCGCATTTCCAAAATCGTAGTGCCACCATTCCTCCGAATAATTCGTAAAACCAACAGCTATCATACAGTTATATAAAAGACGACGATACTTTAGCGCCTCTTCATTTTCGTTTGGGTGTTGCTCAAAATAACGTGTCGCTGATTTCGGATCGATTGCATCAAAGTCTGTACCGAGATTCAGCGCATTGCCCACCAAATCCCCAAGCGTCAAATCAATCGCTCCCCCGGTTAAATGCGGTATAGAGTGTCCCGGCTCCAAGCTAGGAAACGCCACATACTTTCGTGTTTCTTCCAAAACTTCTTCTTCCGTATAAGTCGGGTACTGCTTTTTAATTTGCTCTGAAAAATGCGTAAACAAATATTGCTGCACTTGAAACGGTCGATACCCGTCATACAAAATAAAACTAGTATTCTCAGGCAATAACATCAACGCTTTCTTTATTCGTTCATAAGCATTCTCTCGCAAATAGATTGACTTTAAGCTATTTGGAATTTTTTGTTCATAATAAATCGGCTTAATAAATATTCTTGGATGGTCCTCGCCAATAAGAATAAGTCGCTCGTTATTTTCTTGAATAGATGGATACTGTTGCCCTACAGGCTTTATTAATGCCTCTATGGGATGAAGTAACTTATGTTGTATAACGATTCACCTCAATATAATAATTATTTTGAAAATTCTATATATTAATATAAAGTTAGCATATTTAGAAAATTTTGACTAGATATAAAATTACTATAAAAAACATTTTATTGAATAATATTACATTTAAGGGATGAATGTGTTCTATTTTGTCTATCAAACTTTTTTGATTAGTGATGCTATTTAATAAAGCTATTCAAGCATCTAGGTGCTCGAATAGCTTTTTAAAATTTATAACATTATTATTTTGCAAATACATAAGCATTTACAACATGCCCATCTCGACCAGTTGTCGTCTCTGCCTGAGAGAGCGAGTTCAAAATTGCTTCCTCTGTAACCTCTGCCGCCGCAGTAAATAGCTGATTCATGACAGGGTGACCCTCACTTAGCTGTGTACGTGTTTCCACAAGTTCATCCGTCGTATGTTGAATAGTGTGTGCCGTTGTAAAGCCAATCACTATATCACCACTCCCATGTGAAAAATGGCTGCCCGTTCGCCCTAGACCGATGCCGCAGCGCTTAATGACACGTGTGAGTTGACGGCTACTAAGAGGCGCATCCGTTGCCAGTACAATCATAATCGAGCCATCTGTCGGCGATAACGTAGACGCATCCTGAGTAGTCGACACAACGTAACGATTTGCTGAAAACTCAGAACTATATCCAAAATTACTTAACACCATACACCCAACCGTATATGATACATTCTGGTCTTCTACCTTCACAACCCGTGATGCCGAGCCGATGCCGCCTTTATAACCGAAGCAGATCATCCCTTTTCCCGCACCAACTGCCCCTTCTGCAGCCACTTCTTCTGAAGCACAATGAATCGCTTCAATCGCATGCTCAGGCGAAACTGGACAAGCACGAATCGAGTTCAGATGACTATCATTACACTCTCCTACGACAATATTTATCGTACCCGTCTTATCACCAATCTCCGCATTCGCGTCTAACATAACTTGCAGCGTCCCCTGTGTCACAGCAGGTACGCCAAATGTATTCGTCAGCATTATTGGTGACTCAATAACACCTAACTCATTAACCTGCACAAGTCCCGCCGTTTTACCAAAGCCATTTAGCACATAACTCGCAGCGGTTACCTTATGCTGAAATAAATTCCCGCCGTGCGGTAAAATTGCCGTTACCCCCGTACATGCATGCTCTCCGCCCTCATCAAGTTTATGATCAAGCGTTACATGTCCAACGCGCACACCTGCTACATCTGTAATACAATTTTTCGCACCCACTGGTAACTTCCCAATCACAATGCCCATTTCTCGTACTTTTTTCTTCACACTATCCACTCCTCAGTGATTAATAAATCCAATACTATTGTATAATAATTCGCACAATTTAAAATTGAGAATAAAATTTACTTTTCAAGATAGTAGATAAACCATACATGAAATACCCGTTACAGCCTGTCAACCTAAAATGGCTATACAAAATACAAATGCACTACCTCTCCAAGCCACCTGCGTTTTGTAGGAGTGAAAGGATGCAGAAGAGGGTGCCCGAAAAATCATTCGGACACCCTCTTCGCTTACTCTTCTAGTTTTCTAATAAATTCACGCATTAGCCCTGGTAAGTCAGGCCATGCATGACCACTGACAAGATTGCCGTCTGTATGCAGGTTTGCGTCAATATACGTTGCACCTGCGACTTGGACTTCCGGCTTGCAGGCAATATATGCCGTTAGCTCACGTCCTTGTAGCACATCAGGAATTGTCGCAAAAATTTGCGCCGCGTGACAAACAGCTGCGACCGGCTTTTCGGCCTCAAAGAAATGACGCACAATTGCTGGGACATGTTCATTTAAACGAATGTATTCTGGCGCACGACCACCAGGAATAATGAGCCCATCAAATTGTTCAGGATTAATGTCCGCAAAGGCTGCATTTGAATCTAAGCCATAAGCAGGACGCTCGATATATGTATCGACCCCGTCGACAAAATCATGAAGTACCGTTTGCATTTTCTTCACTGAAGGTGCTGCAATCGTCACATCATAGCCCGCCTCTAGGCAGCGGTAATACGGATAATAAATCTCCAGCGCCTCAACTGCATCGCCCGCAATAATTAATACATTTTTCGTCATCTTTCCATCCCCTTTATTAGTGAATCTAGTAACTTAATTCAACAATAAAAAGAGAATTCCTGCTGAAGGTCATATTTTTTACAATAAAAGTAAAAAAGAGAAGGCACTATAACACCCTCTCTTAGCAGATTATTATACTTTGCGCATGACAAATTTATTCACTCACTAGTCCTTGTCCTGTAGAATATTCATGGTATAAAGCATGCGATTCTAATAATTCCTCATGCGTTCCTTGCCCCGTTATTTGCCCCTTCTCAATAAATAAAATCCGGTCTGCATGAACAATCGTAGCTAAACGATGCGCAATGATAAACGTTGTACGACCTTTCATTAAGTGATGCAACGCTTCTTGTACTAAAATTTCTGAGGCACTGTCTAAATTGGATGTTGCCTCGTCCAGTAATAAAATTTGCGAATCATACAATAATGCCCGTGCGATCGCAATACGTTGCCTTTGTCCACCCGATAATTTAATGCCGCGCTCACCAACTTCTGTCGAAAAGCCTGCTGGTAATTCCTCGATAAATGTTAACGCATTCGCTGCCCGTGCTGCTTGTCGGACTTGTTCCAAAGCGGGTGCTTCTGTTAGACCATACGTGATATTTTCAAAAATCGTGCCACTAAGTAATGGGCTTTCTTGAGAAACATAGCCTACTTTTCGACGCCATTCCTCTAAAGAAAGCTGTTGTAAATCATTGTTGTCGACCAAAATGGTTCCGTCTGTCGGTATATAAAAGCGTTCCAATAGAGAGAAAATGGTCGTCTTCCCGCCGCCACTTGGTCCAACAAGGGCGGTTACAGTACCCGCCTGCACTCCAAATGACAGGTCCTTGAGTATTTGACGGCTTTCATTGTATTGAAATGCAACTTTATCAAACGTAAGTGTTGTAATTGCTTCCACTGATTTTCCGTTGACTTGTTCACTGTCCATCGCAAAGATTTCTTGAATGCGTTCTGTTGCTCCCGCTGCCTTTTGGAATGCTGTAAAGGACGTGGCGATTTGTGTGAATGGAATAATAATTTGGAATAAGTAAAAGATAATTGCCACCAATTGGCCCGCAGTTAATGCCCCACTTGCCACTTGCGAGCCACCATACCCTAAAATGACGACGAGTAATCCCATCATGATCAGTGTCATAATCGGTGAAATAAACGCCTGTACTTTTGCCTCTTTTAACCCAAATTGAAATAAACGACCGATTGCGGCATTGCCAGTTTCTGTTTCACGTTCCTCTGCGCGATAAGATTTTACTAGACGAATTTCTGTTAAAATCCTACCGAGTAATCCGGAAAAGGAAGCCATTTCTTTTTGTGTTTTGATCGCAATATTATGCATCATTCGCCCAAGAGGTAGGATAATCGCTGTCGAAATTGGTACACTAATGAGTAAAATTAGTGTCATTTTCCAATCAATAATAAGTAATAAAACGATTGCTCCAATAATGGAAATCACACCGGAAATTACTTGCACAAAATGCTGCGTAATGAGTGTTTTCAACGTCGATGTATCTTGCGTGATGCGGCTCATCGTTTCGCCCGTTTCATGTTGATCATAATAAGGAATCGGCAATGTTAATATTTTTGCCCACAGCTGTTCACGCATATTGGCAACAACTTTTTCACCGATATATGTTAGCATATAGAAAGAAAATCCACCTGTAATGGCTTGTAACACAAATACAACGAGCAAGAATCCGATTATTTTCCAATCAAAACTCTCGAGTGTTAAGGAATCTACTAACCTGCTTGTTATCAACGGCACGACAAGACCAGCTATAGTTTCAACCACTGATAAAAAAAGTGCAATTAATGTGATTTTTACCGGCCACTTTACTCGTTTAAGTAGATGCAAAAATGACTTCGCAGATGGTTTGTTCTCTCGTCTTTCTTCCAAAAGCGTTTCCTCCTAACATTATGTAAATACAATAATTGTATCATGTGCCAGTGATTATACCATTTAAGAAGACGGCGTTACGCGCACAACCGTTTAAATAGCTTCACTGACGTAGGCTTACCCCACTCCAGCTGTATATAATTATTTGAACGTTATCCATTAGAAAGACACATCTCGCCCAAAATAAGGCGAGATGATGTCCTTTCTTATCTACCAAGTCAAAATTCCACATTTTCTTGACAAAGAAAATGGCTGTGCCAAAAGTACATTTCACCCTTTTTGGCACAATCCTTTTTTTATTTTACCTGACATTAATTTGTGTTTACTATAGTTTCACACGTTGTAAGCGTAATGCGTTTAAGACAACCGATACCGAACTAAATGCCATTGCAGCGCCTGCTACCCAAGGCGCCAATAAACCGATTGCTGCAATTGGAATACCCATTGTATTGTAGGCAAATGCCCAAAATAAATTTTGTTTAATGTTTCGCATTGTTTTACGACTCATTAAAATCGCATCGGCAATGCTATTTAAATCGCCGCGAATTAACGTAATATCGGCCGCTTCCATTGCGACGTCTGTTCCTGTACCGATCGCCATCCCGATATTCGCTGTGGCAAGTGCGGGGGCGTCGTTAATACCGTCCCCAACCATCGCAACTTTTTTACCTTGTGCTTGCAGTTTTTTCACTTCTTCTGCTTTACCTTCAGGAAGTACTTCTGCGATGACAGCATTTACACCGACTTCTTTTCCGATTGCTTGTGCTGTACGTTCGTTATCACCTGTCATCATAATGACGGTGATTCCCATATTTTGCAGACGTTTGATTGCTTCTGCTGACGTATCTTTAATAGTATCGGCAACTGCTACTAAACCAGCATACTGTCCGTTAATCGCTGCCAACATCGCTGTTTTCCCATCACGTTCAAGTGCTTCCATCATCGGTAATACATGTGTAATATCAATGCCGTAGTGTGCCATTAATTTACGTGTACCGACAACAACCGATTTTCCAGAAACCGTTGCTTGTACGCCAAACCCTGGAATGGCTTCGAAAAATTGAACGGTACCAAGTTTAATACCTCGATCCACAATCCCGGCAACAATGGCATCTGCTAATGGATGCTCCGATTGTTTTTCTGCTGCGCCAATTAAGGATAGGAAATGCTCTTCTTGTCCAGCTACAAGTGCAATATCTGTTAATACCGGTTTCCCATGTGTTACAGTACCTGTTTTATCAACTATTACTGTATCAATACTTTGTGTTTGTTCTAAATGTTCGCCGCCTTTGAATAAAATCCCGAATTCAGCTGCACGTCCAGAACCGGCCATAATTGAAGTTGGTGTCGCAAGACCGAGCGCACATGGACAGGCAATAACAAGTACTGTAATGAACACTTCAAGTGCTTTTGTAAAGTCACTTGGTGTTACCCATAAAATCCATACAAGGAATGTAACAACAGCAACACCAACAACAATTGGCACGAAAATACCTGAAACTTGGTCCGCTAGTCGTTGAATGGGCGCTTTAGAACCTTGCGCATCTTCTACTACTTTAATAATTTGTGCAAGCGCTGTATGACGACCGACTTTTGTTGCGGTCATTTTAATAAAGCCGTTTTTATTAATGGTTGAACCGTATAGGACGTCGCCCATTTTTTTATCTACTGGTAAACTTTCACCTGTTAACATCGATTCATCAACAGCGGTAAAGCCTTCTAATACTTCACCGTCTACTGGAATTTTTTCACCAGGTTTCACAAGGATTGTATCACCTAGTACAACCTCTTCAAGTGGCACTTCTTTTTCAATGCCCTCACGAACTACAATGGCTGCTTTGGCTTGAAGACCCATTAATTTTTTTATGGCTTCCGATGACCGACCTTTTGCTTTTGCTTCGAATAATTTACCAAGTAAAATCAGTGTAATCAGCACCGCACTTGTCTCAAAGTAAAGATGCGGTCCGTGGTGTGTGCCCGCAGTTAAGATCGCTTGGTACACACTGTAGAAATACGCAGCAGATGTACCCATAACAACTAATACATCCATATTCGCACTACCATTACGAAGGGCTTTATATGCGCCGACATAGAACTGTTTTCCGATAATAAATTGTACCGGTGTTGCGAGAAGCATTTGTACCCACGGATTCATTAGGAAATCGGGTACATATAAGAACGAGGTAAATGAAAAGTGTCCTACCATCGTCCAAAGTAACGGTAATGAAAGTATAACTGCAAGAAGAAATTTATTTTGTTGCTGTTTAATCGCTTCTTTACGGTGATCGACTTGTACTGCATCGTCTTTCTTTAGATGCGCACCGTACCCTAATTTTTCTACTTTTGCGAGGATGTCTGCAATCGCAACTTCAGAGGGGTTAAATTCAATCGTAGCTTTTTCGAGCGCTAAGTTGACGTTTGCAATTGCAACACCGTTCATTTTTTTCAAACCTTTTTCGATACGTGTTGAACAGGCAGCACACGTCATACCTGTAATAGCAAATTCGACTTTTAGTTTTACAACGCCGTACCCAAGCGCTTCAATTTTCTTTTCAAAATCAGCTTCACTCAGTTTCATTGGATCATATTTAATTAATGACTTTTCTAGTGCTAAATTGACACTTGCTTGTTCGACACCATCCATTTTATTCAAGCCTTTTTCGATACGGATCGCACACGCTGCACACGTCATGCCCGTAATTTGCAAATTGGCTTCTTTAACTTCTGTACCCATGCTATTTCCACCTCTCCATACCGATTAGGGGTATATATTATTGATTAGTAAGTCACAACTCACCCATAATAGGGCGAGTTGGTGTCCTTACTTATGTGGATAGTTAAGTTATGCTTTTTATTTACAAATAAAAGAGTGCTACTCGAGCACCCCGTTTTTTCAATGTCCGATCTTCGAATTCACGTTAAACAACGTCATAGCCTTGATCGTCAATTGTTTCTTTAATTTGCTCCAATGATACTTGCGATTCGTCAAATACTACTTCAACCTGTGCATCTGCCAAGATTACTTTCACTTCATTTACGCCAGCAAGCTCACCTACGCTACCTTCTACCGCTTTTACACAATGGCCACAAGACATTCCTTGTACGTTTAATGTTACATTTTGCATATTCATATCTCTCCTTTAATCATTTTATAATTTATATCACTATACGGCGACGGGGTATATAGAAACTAAAGAGATACCGCCATTTTCCAGAGGCTCGACTAGCTTATTTTTTCATCAACTTCTGAATAGTCACAATGAGTTCATCTAAAACTGCTTCGTCACCTTCTGCTAATCGATCGACCACGCAACCTTTTAAGTGGCCTTCTAGTAAAATCTTCGCCACACTATTTAAGGCAGACTGAGTAGCAGATAATTGCGTGATTACATCATCACAATACACATCTTTTTCAATCATTCCTTTAATTCCACGAATTTGACCTTCGACCCGATTTAAACGATTGGATAAATCCTTTTTCACTTTTTCAGGGTGATGACTTTTGCGACAAGATGCCTCTTCAGCGTGACAAGTTGCAGCTTCTAATGCGTTTTCCATTTACTCATCTCCTTATCTTGATATCATCATACTATACCCCGTGAAGGTATGTAAAGTGGTGAACCTCATTTTTCTCTGTATTTTCCAAAAGAGCCTGAAACCTTAAGAATATCAAGGCTTCAGGCTCTCACCACTATTAGAATTCATACCGAATCTAGCTGAATAAAACTGTTTAATTAATGTTTTGCATGGTTAATTGCCTGATGCAATAAGCTTATTACATGGTCATCATCACTTGAATAATACATCATTGTCCCTTGACGTCTAAAATTTACTAAACGTAAACTTTTTAATAATCGAAGCTGATGAGATACGTTAGACTGACCTAAACCAAGTATTTCTGCAATATCATTTACCGAATGCTCCTCGCAACAAATCAAATTCAATATCCGAATACGCGTTGGATCACTTAATGCTTTAAATGTTTGCGAAACGACAAATAGGGTTTCCTCATCTAATTCATGAGAGTTAGTTTGTACTTCCTTTACCATGAATAAAACACCTCCAGATAATAACTACTCTTTTTAATGAATACATGTTCATATAACAAATAATATAGTGCCTATTGCATAAAAAGTCAACGTGATAAAGGAGCCATTTAACGCAATAAAAAGACGTATCAGAATTATACTGACACGTCTTTATGTTTCTTATATAAGCTTATTTCTTCATTAATTTTTGAACCGTCACAAGCAGTTCATCTAAAACTTCGTCATCGCCTTCAGCTAAACGATCCACTACACAGCCTTTCAGGTGACCTTCAAGTAAAATTTTCGCTACACTATTTAATGCAGATTGTGATGCCGAAATTTGTGTATTTATATCATCACAATACACATCTTTCTCCACCATGCCCTTTATACCACGAATTTGTCCTTCGATACGATTTAACCGTACAGTCAAATTTTTCTTCACACTATCTGGGTGATGGCTTTTACGGCACGTGGCTGTTTCAACTATCGGCTGATTCCATTGTCCTACGTTTTCTTCCAAAATAAAGCCTCCTATGTTACTACTCCCTATATTATACACAATTACACTAGGCAACCTAGATATTGCCTTTACTTTAGTGGTGATGATGTGCATGGGCATCTGGTGTTTCTGCCTTCACTGTACATAAAACCGTATTAGTATGTTGATGAGCAGCCGTTTCGAGTTGAATCGTCACATGCTGGATATTTTTATGCGCTAAATCATGCTCAATTTTACGTAATAACTTTTCAGCCTCTGCAATTGTTAACTGCCCATCTACCACAACATGACAGGAAACTGCATTTAAACCACTTGAAATCGACCAAACATGTAAATCATGAATATCCTCAATGCCCTTTACTGTTTTTATTGTTTGTACAACGTCGTTTAGCTCTATATTTTGAGGTGTCCCCTCCATCAGTACATGTAGGGACGCTTTGGTTACATAATAACCACTCCGTAATACTAGTGCTGCAACAATGACACTAGCTAATGGATCGGCCCAGCCCCAACCAAAGAACATGATGAGTAAGGCAGCTACTATGGCGCCAACAGAGCCTAACATATCACTAATCACATGAAGAAATGCCCCACGCATATTTAGATTTTCTTTCGTATCACCGCCACGCAGCATAATCCTAGCGACAAAGATATTTACAGCTAATCCGATACTGCTAATAACAAGCATTCCGGTTGTGGCTATTTCTGGTGGATTCGCAAAACGTTCTATCGCTTCATAAAAAATGAAAAGCGCAATTAAAATAAGGGTCACACCATTTAAGACAGCTGCTAAAATTTCAAAACGCTTGTAGCCATAGGTTTTACTCGCATTGGCTGCCTTTTCACCAAATGTAAAGGCGAGCAAGGCAATCCCAAGTGATACCGCATCGCTCAGCATATGCCCTGCATCAGAAAATAGGGCTAAACTGTTCGTCAAATACCCCCCTATTGCTTCGACAATCATATAACTGGTAATAATACAAAATGAAATCAATAATACTTTTTTGTTCGCACCATGTGTATGGGTATGTTCATGATGATCTGCCATAAGAATCCCTCCATATTTTGAATCGTCATTTCAGCAACAACTTTACTATATGTTAACATATTCATATAAACATATTATATTCATGTCCGTATGCTGTCAACAATAAAAAAACGGTGGATGGTATATTTTTCAAGAAATAAAAAACGCCCTATAGTTAATTAAAGGACGTAAATAAAAATTCCCATACCTTACATAGGCATAGTAGGTGATTGTGTTAAGGATGGTTATTTTGTCATTGGATAAAAAATGGGGCAATGCAATGAATAAAAATTCTAATGGGGATAAACTCAATAGCTGCAGAATTTGCACTAACAGCATGTAGCGATAAAATTGACTTGGAACAGTCTGCATATGCCCAGTCAAATTTCGATTCCAATAAGCTACAGAAGGTGTTTTTTAATACCTGCGGAGAAGTTGGGATAATGTCAATACTTCGGCATTTTATTTCTTAAAATCATCTAAAAAGTCTTTACTAAAGCTTGTATTCGCATGATACTTCCCTTGCTTTGGTGCATCTATTCCTCTCTGAACCGCACCTTTTCCAAACTTCTTTTCAAGCGTATTCATTAATTCAATAATAGGCTCATCCTTAACATGCTGTTGGAAATTGAACATGGATAGTTGCTGGGTAACTTCTTTTTTATCAATTACATTTGAAACTGTAACACCTAACAATCGTACTGGTTCCTCATCCCAATGCGTTTTAAATAACTTCCAAGCGATTTCAAAGATCTCATCTTTTAATTGAACGGCATTCGATACGGTTTTACTTCGTGTCTGGTTGTGCCAGCTAGCGTCTCGAATATACAGAATGATTGTTGTACCAGCGAGACGCTTTGCTTGTAAGCGAGCTGCTACTTTTTCTGACAGCATATCAATTGTGTTTTTGAGTACTTGAAGATCCGTCTCATCTGAATGAAGGGTTGTCGAGTTTCCTACACTTTTTGTATCATAGATTGAATCTGGGTCTACTTCTCGTTCGTCTATTCCATTCGCTCTATTTTTTAATCGTTCTCCGTTAATCCCTAATGAAAGGCGGAGCTTATAATCATCTGCAACAGCTAAGTCCCCTATTGTTGTTATCTGAAGAGTATTTAATTTTTCAGCAGTCTTCTTACCAATACCATACATCTCTATTACTGGCAAAGGCCAAAGTATTTGCGGGACATCTCTTTTTCTCAACACTGTTATTCCCATAGGCTTTCTCATGTCAGATGCCGTTTTTGCTAGAAATTTGTTAGGTGCAACCCCAATCGAACACGGAAGTGACAGTTCAGTATAAATACGCTCTTGAATCTCTTTTACTAGTTCAAGTGGATGTCTATTCATGCATAAATGTGTAATTTCTACATAACTTTCATCGATTGATACAGGCTCAACTTTATCTGTATAGGTTTTCAACAAATTCACAAAATGCTTTGAGGCCTCTCTATATCTTTCAAAATTGGGTGGTAAGATTATAAGTTCCGGGCAGAGTTTCCTCGCTTCACCAACTGTCATGGTAGTCTTAACACCGCTTGCTCTAGCCTCGTATGAACAAGTAACGATTATTCCTCTCCGTTCTTGTGGGTTACCGGCAACTGCAACTGGTTTACCTTTTAGACTTTGATTGTATACTTGTTCCACAGATGCATAAAAACAATTCATATCAATATGCAAAATAATTTTACCCTTACGCTGCATTTCTTATCACCTCGTTGCTATCATTATAAAAGAAGTATGTTAATAGTTACACTCATTTCAACTATAACTCTCAAAACAAACCTTCCTCATTTTTAAATTTCCCTGCCCACTTTCATCAATTTAAACTACATTATTCTTTCCGTTCCTATATTACCTAATATCCTCTTTCAAAAATGATGTTGCTTTTTTATTTGAGAACATTTATCATTTACCTATTCTAATAAAAGGTAGGCTCACATAATGAAATTTAATTCATTGAAATTCAACTCTTTAACTGCAATATTACTTGCAGGTAGTATAGTAATGTCAGGCTGTGGATCGGATGAGAAAGCGACAGAAAAAACAGATGTTGTTGTAGAACAAGACGAAGTAGCAGCTGTTGATTTATCACCACAATTAACTGCTTATGGCGATTTTGCTTTAGAACAAATGGATTCATTTTTACTAGAAACACAACGCTTCGTTGAGGCATTTAAAGCAGGCAATATTGAAGAAGCAAAAGCAATTTATCCACTAGCGCGCATGTACTTTGAGCGTTCTGAACCAATTGCAGAAAGCTTTGGCGATTTGGACCCACGTATTGACGGACGCTTAGCAGATATTCAAGAAGAAGGGCTTGGCGAGGAAGAATGGTCAGGCTACCATAAATTGGAATATGCACTTTGGGTAGAGGGGACAACAGAAGGCTACGAAGCAGTGGTAGACCAATTACTTGCGGATACAAAAGAGCTTCACGCTTTAGTGCAAACAGTAGAAGTAACGCCTGATTTAATGATTACTGGTGCGGTTGATTTATTAAACGAAGTATCTACGTCGAAAATTACTGGTGAGGAAGAAATTTATTCACACACGGACCTTTATGACTTTAAAGCAAATATTGAAGGTGCAGAAAAAATCTTCGAAATCCTTCGCACAAAAATAGAAGAAAAAGATGCGGTGCTTGTTGCATCTTTAGATGAAAAATTCGCAGCGGTTGACGAGTTACTTGCACTACACGGTTCAACTGAAGCAGGCTTTAAATCATACGAAGAGCTAACAGAAGCAGATACACAAGCGTTAGCACAAGCAGTAAACCAACTTGGCGAACCCCTTAGCCAAATGGGAATTATTTTACAATAAGGATGAAGAAAATGCCTGAAACAAAAATTACACGTCGTGAAATGTTGAAGTTAACAGGTCTTGGAACGCTCGGTGTAGCGATTGGCGCCTCTGGAATGGGAGGCGTCATAAAACTGCTCAATGATGAAGATAATACTGAAGTCAAAGCAGCTTCTGCGCAACAGATTGAGCCATTTTACGGAGGCCATCAAGCAGGGATTCAAACACCCACGCAGCAGCATGTTTATTTTGCCGCACTCACTGCACTCGTTTCATCAAAGGCAGAGTTGCAGGCATTATTTGAGAAATGGACACCGCTTGCCGAACGTTTAATGAAAGGCGAACCTTTAGAAGATATAGAGACTGCAAATCAATACGTTCCTCCTGTTGATACAGGTGACACACTTAGTAGTAATACAAGCCATCTAACATTGACTTTCGGTGTTGGACCTACACTATTTACAAATGAAAAATTAGGGCTGACTGCGAAAAAGCCAAAAGCTCTAACGGACCTCCCCCACTTCCCAAAGGATCAACTTGATGATGCGATTTCGGGTGGAGATATTTGTATTCAAGCATGTGCCGATGATCCTCAAGTAGCGTTTCATGCAGTGAGAAATCTCATTCGAGCTGCAAGCGGGCAAGTTCAAATAAAGTGGTCTGAAACAGGCTTTAATTCGATACCAACAGATGGTGGCACGCCTAGGAATTTATTTTCGTTCAAGGACGGTACAGTAAATCCTTCGACTAATTCGGATTTCAACGAGCAGGTTTGGGTGGATGATCGTTCTTGGCTTCGTGGTGGGACATATTTAATATTCCGGAAAATTCAAATGCATTTAGAAACATGGGACCGCACAGCACTCTTCGAACAAGAGAACACATTTGGCCGCGCCCGCGTTTCAGGTGCACCACTTGGGAAGGAACATGAATTCGATGAAGTAGATTTGACGCTGAAGGATGAAAACGGCAAGCCGTATATTCCAGAAACGTCACATGTATTTTTAGCCAAACAAGTAAAGGCAAAAATAAAGCGCCGCGCGTTCTCCTATTCTTCTGGAATTGTGACAAAAACAGGTGCTTATGATGCGGGTCTATTGTTTATTTCGTTCCAAAAGAATCCGCAAGCGTTTATCGATATTCAAAATAGTCTCGGTCGCAATGATAAATTAAATGAATATATTACCCACCGAAGCAGTGCTATTTTTGCATGCTTCTCTGGTATTAATAAAGGGAGTTTTATTGGTGAAGCACTTTTTAAAAATTAGTTTTCTCTGCTTTTTCACCTTACTTTTTAGTCAAACAAGCTTTGCCTCATCGTCTTATAGTGAGCTGTATATTACCCTAAGTGATGCCCTTATGAATACGAAACAAGGATTTGAAACAGAAGCATTGGCGGATATTGGAAAATTACAGGAGCTGTGGAATGCTGTGGATTCCGAACAGACAGAGGCGAAAGCAGATGCTGATGCCGCATTGAATGAAGTTGTTACAGCCGCCTCTGCCGATGAACGAAAGGCTGCTCTATCTAACTTTTCGAAAACACTCGCAGCACTTGAAAAGCTTGAAAATCCGGTTGATGAACAGGAACAGCGCGCAGAATTTGGTACAAAGTTCTCCCCTTTCATGACAACCTTTGAGGAAGCACTTGCCTCTGGGGAGTTAGATCAGGTAGATGCTGCCTATACCACGATGAATGTGAAGTGGAATCAGTATGAGCGTCCTGTACGTGAGCAGAGCATTGGCTTATACGGTCAAATTGAAACAAAGCTAGCTTTCCTAAGAATTGCTTTATCAAGTGAGAATGTCGAACTAGCGGACATTGCCATACAATATGCAGATTTCAAGGAAACGATTGATTCCTTTCTCTCTGGTGATGAGGTTGAAGTGATTGCATCGGACTATTCATTGCAAACACTTGTTGATTATATCGATACAGCTGAAGAACAAATTAAGGCAGAAGATTATACTTCGGCTAGTAATACATTAACTGAATTTATCATTATGTGGCCAAATGTGGAAATTGACGTTTCTACGCGGAACGGTTCACTTTATACAAAAATCGAAGGGGATTTCCCTATTTTAGTAAGTGAGCTACGTAAGTCTTCACCAGACGTGGATTCGGTGAAGGCACAACTGAACTACTTTAAAAAGGAAATTCAAATTCTTCAAGAGGACGGAGACTATACATTTTGGGACTCCGCACTAATTCTTCTACGCGAAGGCTTAGAGGCACTGCTTATCATTATGGTACTCGTTTCATTTTTAAAGAAATCCAACCAAGAAAAGATGGTCAAGTGGATTTATTCTGGAGCCGCGCTTGGCGTAGTATTATCAGCTTTAGCTGCTGTTTTATTATCAGTGCTCTTCCAGTCTATTTCTGTAAACACTAGCCGCGAAATGCTAGAAGGCTATGTCGGATTATTCGCAGCCATCATGATGATCGGCATCGGCATTTGGCTACACAATAAATCTAGTGTTACGTCATGGAATAGTTATTTATCAAAGCAGTTGAGCAGCGCCATTTCAAAAAAATCTGTGCTTGCTATGGCCGGAATCAGCTTTTTATCGGTATTCCGTGAAGGCGCTGAAACGATTTTATTTTATGTTGGCGTCGCTCCGAAAATGGCAACATTTGACTTTGTATTAGGGATTATCGTTGCATGTCTATGCTTACTCGTATTCGCGTTTGTCCTATTTAAATTATCTGTAAAAATTCCAGTTCATCTATTTTTCCTAGCCGCTACAATTTTTATTTATGTATTGGCATTTAAAATTATCGGAACAAGCCTGCATACCTTACAGCTTACAAGCGTTATTCCAACGAACATCATTCATGCCCTCCCTGTTGTGAGCAGTATTGGCTTCTATCCAACGATTGAAACGATGATTGGTCAAGCCATTCTACTCCTAATTTGTGGTGTAGTCATTACAATCAAAAAAATGAAATCCACTGCTCTTTAGTTCGTACATGGACAAAGCTAATGGCGGGAACGATTGGCTCGACTTTATCAATTAACAAAAAGCTGACCCACTAGTGAATCTCCACTAATGAGTCAGTTTTTCTAATTATTCACTTTTCTACTCTTCACTTTATAGAACACAAACAGCATGATGAACCAAAGTGGTGTTAGCATTAATGCTGTACGTGTTGCTTCTGAAACCGCCATTACCACTAATAAGAATGCAAAGAATACAAGTACTACGTAGTTAATGAATGGTGTAATTGGTGCTTTGAAAACTGATGTTTTATGTAGTTCTGGGTGACGCTTCTTGTAAATGATATGTGAGATTAAAATGATACTCCATACCCAGATGAAACAGATGGCACTAATTGTTGTGACAACGCCAAATGCATTCTCTGGCATTAATTTACTTAGTAATGCGCCAATCGATACAACAATTGCTGAAACGATTAAACCGTTTTGCGGTACACTGTTTTTATTTAATTTACCGAATGATTTTGGTGCTTGATTATTACTACCTAATGAGAATAACATACGACTTGTTGAAAACAGACCGCTGTTACCTGCTGATGCTGCTGATGTTAACACAACAAAGTTAATAATACCTGCTGCAATTGGAATGCCGATTAACGCAAAGACTTGTACGAATGGAGAGCTTGTTGCGTCCATTGTGTTCCATGGATTAATACATAAAATTACGAATAATGCACCTACGTAGAATAATAAAATACGTACTGGAATTTTGTTGATTGCAGATGGGATGTTTTTCTTTGGATCTGCTGTTTCTGCAGCTGAAACCCCAACTAGTTCTACCCCTACGAAGGCAAAGACAACCATTTGGAAGGCCATTAAGAAGCCGTACATACCGTTCGGGAATACCCCGCCGTGTACCCATAGATTTTCAACTGTTACATGACCTGTATTCGTTTCAAAGCCTGTAATTAACATGAAAACCCCAATAATAATTAATGCCACAATCGTAATAACTTTAATGATTGCAAACCAAAACTCTAGCTCGCCAAATAGTTTTACTGTTAATAAATTTAAAAATAATAGAATGACTAAACAGCCAATTGCCGGTATCCATTGTGGAATATCGAACCAATAATTTGTATATACACCGACTGCAATAATATCTGCCATAGCCGTCATTATCCAGCAGAACCAGTACGTCCAGCCCGTTACATAGCCTGCCCATGGACCAATATATTCTGTTGCAAAGTCAGTAAATGATTTATAGCCACCCTTTGATAATAAAAGCTCTCCAAGTGCACGCATCACAAAGAATAATGAGATCCCGACGATTAAATATGCGAGAATGATAGAAGGTCCTGCTAGTGCAATTGCTTTCCCCGACCCTAGAAACAGCCCTGTTCCGATCGTACCACCGATTGCAATCAGCTGTACGTGTCTGTTTTTGAGTTCTCGTTTTAATTCTTGTTGTTCCAAGCAAATTCCCTCCAAGTTTTCAAATAATCTTACGCAGCTAATATGTATACATTTGCAGCGAATCACTTTTTTTATTTTCAGAAAATAAAAAAAGGACTGGTAGCTCCACCAATCCCTAAAAACTAAGAATAATAACTTCCTCATTACTCCCCTGTCCTTTTGCCTGAGATAGTGAACCCTTCGGCGACGCTTCTACGCGCTCTCTCCAGAAACTGCTCCTGCTATAGTGTAATCCATAGCGATCAAAGCCTGATGCTTATGCAATTGTATTTCCTCACTTAATTCATCCACAAATGAAAACACGAACAATTAATTAAGAAACTCTATTATTATGCGATAATTAATAATATCAACATTTTTTATTTTCTACAACATAACTTTATAATTCTCAAAATGAATTAACTGATTTTATAGAATAAATAGTTCATTACTAGCATTTAAAATGTTTAAACGAGCATATTTTCACCTATTTTTTTTGTGTATTCTTGTATTTTTCAATTATACGTATTAATTACGCATCTTTTCATCGTTCGGATTTTATAGCAATTACGAGAAAATTGAATGTTTTATGACACCTTTTGCTATTTCGGAATTGTATTCTAACCATTCTTTAAATATATTGACATTGCTTTCCTGCGAGATGTACATTTACGTTAACCCGAATATTTCTTTCGATTACAAAGGAGTACTAGAATGCAAACAAAGGTATTTCATTACACATTAACTGCATTTTGTGCAGCGATTATTGCTGTGCTTGCGCAAATTACAATTCCACTTCCACTCGTACCAATAACAGGACAGACACTAGCAATTGGGCTTGTTGTTACAATTTTAGGCTTGAAATTTGGCACATATGCTGTCATTTTATATGTATGTTTAGGCGCATTTGGACTTCCTGTTTTCCAACTGTTTACGGGTGGCTTTGGTATATTAGTTGGGCCAACTGGTGGTTATATACTTGGATTTATTCCTACTGCACTTGTAATAGGCTTGTATTTAAAATGGTTTGGTACAACGTTTAAGCATGCCGTCATTGCAAATTTAATCGGCATGTTCATTACATTGCTTTTCGGTGCAGCTTGGCTAAAGATCGCCGCAAACCTAACTTGGGGAGCAGCATTTTTATCGGGCATTGCACCATTTATCATCGTTGGGATTATTAAAGGCGTAATAGCAGCTTGGCTCGATGTCATCGTGCGTGAACGGTTAATACATGCAAGAATGCTTGAGAAACTTACTTAAATAGAATGCTGTGAAAAGGGGGGATGCCTAAGATAATCACTTAGACATACCCCCTTTAAATTATTGTCTATGATGCTTGGCTACTAATACGCGGTTACGACCAGCTTGTTTAGCAGCGTAAAGTGCTTTATCTGCCATTTCAACTACTTTAGATGGTATATCCCCCACCTCTTGGGCTAGAGCAATTCCACCTGACATCGTAATCGGTCTACCACATGGACTAGTTGTTTGCTCTAAATCAACTCGTAGACGCTCCGCAATAACCAGTGCCTCTTCTTCCGTTGTATACGGCATTAACATAATGAATTCTTCTCCACCGTAGCGACAACAAATTGCCTCTTCACTTTTATACTGTTGCATTTTCTTCGCCAAATATTTAAGTACATCGTCACCTACCCCATGACCATATGTATCATTAATATTTTTAAAATGATCGAGATCAATAAGCAGTAACGCATAACCCACTTTTTCCTTCGTCCAACGCTCAAGTACAGTATCCATCGTACGTCGATTTGTTAGGCCAGTTAGCGGGTCGGTTGAAGACTGTGTTTTGAAAAACGATACTTGGTTATGTAATAGAGATAAACTCTTCACTAATGCGTTTTTCAGCGTATACGTTTCGTAATACCAACTTGATACAGCATTTAACTCGTCTACCTTCTTCGTTTTCAAACTACGCTCGGTTAAGGTCGCCATTTGTTGTAATGGTGTAGCGATTTTTGCTGCCATCCATAATACAATTATTAAGGCAATGAATGCAAAAGGCATCGAAATCATTGCTAAACGTTTAACAAGACTTGCTGCTGGTGCTAGTGCTGCCTCAGTTGGACGCTGTGCAATGACACCCCAGTCCGCTAACTTTATGGGACTATAGCCTGCTAACATTTCGGTACCTTTTGTATTTTTCACTGCTTGTGCACCATGTTCCCCATTGACAACCTTTTGTACTACTTCATTATCAAGAACGACGTCATCTAAACGACTAGGGTCCTCATGGTAAATAATACGCCCGTCTCCGTCCACAACAAATACGTAAGAACCATCATCATAATAATGCTGTCCAAGTAATGAATGGAAAATATTGTCTTCCTTAATATAAATCGTCACTCCGACAAACCCTAAATAATCTCCGTTTTCCGCAAAAATAGGGTGCGATATGAAAATAACGAGCTTACCTGTTACCGCCTCATATGGTTTTGAAATGATGGGCTCTCTTTTTTCCAGCGCTTCTAGGGGCCCCTCCGATGTTAACGTCACACCTTTTATTTCTACTGAAGGTGGTGATATGCCGATGACTACACCCTGGCGATCGGCAATAACAACCGCGTTGAACATATGATCCTGCGTGTGTAAACGTTCTGCCTCATTCGCTAATGCAAGTTCATCATCCATCGAATTGGCAATTTCGTTTGCGCTAAATTTTAATGTATTGAATGTTTCCTCTAAATAAAGGTCCGCCGTTGAAGCGAGCTTCTGAGCATACACACGATTTGTTTCCAATGTATTTTCTGTGAGCGTTTCCGTAATCATGCGATACGCACTCCACAAATTGCTAATCATTGTTGTTAAAAATGCGACAACAACAACGCCCATAATTAAATATTTCAGTTTAATATGCCTTGATTTCATTAATAACTCCCATTTCTTTTATGATGTGTAATATTATAGCACTTAATAATCAAAGAAATTTGCATTATTTATTTCAAAAATTCGTAATAATATGTCGCTGTTGTAAAATGGGTATAATAAAATTGGAGGTGTTTGCATGAGATTATGGCATATTGAAGTCATTCCAATGTTACCAAGGGGGCAGCTCCTTGCACAGTGGCGTGAATTAAATAGTGTTTTTGCAAAAGAGGATCAACATATTTTAATCAATTATATTTATGAATATCCTAAAGAGGATTTACTACTTTATACGGAGGCAGTTGTTGGTGAAATGCAACGCCGAGGCTATAAAATACGCGTCTATGATAAGATGAATGCCTATTTCCACGGTGTGAAGAAGCCTGAGCCTTACAAGCTGTTTGCTCACCATCATAATTTCGTGTATTTAGAAATTTGCTATTTTAATTTAAAGGAAAAATTTATTCGAGGGCAAAAGGATTATGAAAAGGGGCTTTTTGAGCAGCTTGAAGCCTTTTATGAACAGAAAAAGACGGAATTTAGTTGCCACAAAAAACCTAAGACGGATTAGCCTTTCTTAGGTTTAGTCTCTATATTTTTTAGTTTGTGCAACAACTAATGGTTTTTCAAGTAAGGCATTTAACACTTTTTGTTGATCTACCTTTTCTACCCATTGTTCCCCGTATTGCATATAGCCAAAGTTTATGTACAGCACCATATTTTTCGATGAATTAGCACGGACTCTACATTTAATGTAATGCTTGCCATGAGAGATTGCCTCATGCTCTAGTTCAATAAGTAGCTTTTTAGCATAGCCCTTTGCTTGCTCCGTTTTGCGGACAGAGAGCCGGTGAAAATACAAACTATCACCGATAAATAAATAACGTACCATTCCAACTGCTAAATTTTCATCATTTTCTATAATTAATGCTTGTTCTCCAATCTCGGCTGCATTAATAATATCCTGCACAGTTTCTTGAAGCGCACTCGATGGAATTGGGTCATTCTTATATTCGGAAAATGCATCATGCATTAATTCTAGCAATAATGCCCTTTCTTCTATCGTTGCATAACGAATTCTCATAGTTTCCCCCTCCCCTTTAGTATAATAATAGGGTAACAATGTTATTTATTCAATCAAATTTTTTTGAATTTTTAATTAGGTTAAATTTCACTATACTGCAAAATACTCAAATTATATATAGTCTATCACTTGATAAATCTTTATAACTTTGTATTTCTATTCATTTAAACTGGTTTTAAAGCTTCCGAAAAAAACTTCCTTATTTTACCGTTACTCAAACAAATTAGTTGCAATTTGGAACCATTTTACATCATGATAATTAATAACTCATATGGATAAAGGAGAATGTATGATGCCTGCATTTAAAAAAAGTTTCACATTCCGTTCCGGGGCAACAGTCAAAAACTGCGTTGTGATGGCACCTATGACCATTTCCTCTTCACTTTCGGACGGAAATGTATCAGACGATGAACTGAAATACTATGCTAGGCGTGCAAAAAGTGGGATTGGGACGGTTATTACAGGTTGTGCAGCAGTGAATCCACTGGCAATCGGTTTTGAAAGATCGATTGCGGCAGACAGTGACGAGCATATTCCTAGCTTAACAAAACTTGCAAATGCTATTAAAGATAATGGTGCAACAGCTATTTTACAAATTTTTCATGCGGGGCGTATGTCAAATTCGAAGTTATTAAACGGCAAGACACCGGTTAGCGCTAGTACTGTTGCAGCACTACGCCCAAATGCGGAGACGCCTCGTGCATTAAGCACACAGGAAATTGATGACACGATACAACATTTTGCGGATGCTACGCGTCGTGCAATTGAAGCGGGCTTTGATGGAGTAGAAATTCACGGTGCTAATACGTATTTAGTACAGCAATTTTTCTCACCACATTCAAACCGCCGTGATGATTTTTGGGGCGGTGATGTACACGATCGCATGCGCTTTCCACTAGCCGTAGTTAAGGCGATAACAGACACAGCTAACAAAGCCGGTAGACCCTTTATTACCGGCTATCGCCTGTCACCTGAGGAGCGCGAGGAACCAGGTATTACGATGAATGATACACTTATTTTTGCTGAGGCTTTAGCAAATACGAAGCTTGATTATATTCACATTTCTGTAAATAAATTTAACGGTGGCTCATTGCGAGATGCAGAGGATACAACTTCACGTATTGCGCTTATCCAAGAAAAAGTTGGAGAAAAAATAGCAGTGATTGGTGTGGGTGGCTTACAAACACCTAGTCAAGTAGAGGAAGCACTAAATGTTGTACCGCTTGTGTCGTTAGCTCATGCAATCGTTATGGATCCAGACTGGTATAAAAAAGCAGCAACAAACGCGGATGATACAATTTACCCAGCAATATACCGCTCGAAGAAACAGGAACTGGATATTCCAGAGCCATTTTGGAATATGATTATGACCATTCCGGGCTGGTTTAAAGTAGAAGATTAAAAAAGTAGCTCACCGTGCATTTCATTAATGCTAGTGAGCTACTTTTTTATTTACATATACTTTTCCGCGTAAATTTTCACTACTTCCACAACATCTTCCACTGTACTAACAAATACGCCATTACACTTAACCAACCCAATGACAAATAGGCTCCGATAAATTTACCGTCATCAATTCTGTTCCCTATTTCACCATTTTCACATTTACATAGACAACTAGCACGAGTATTACAACGACTAAACCAGCAAATAAAGAAGTCGGATCTTCCACACCAACCATCCCTGCATTGACAAAAATAAGACCAATTGCGAGCAAAGGAAAACCTACTAAACGAGCTAATTTATCTTTATTTTCTACGCGTTTTTCATTGAAGCCTGCTAGTAACCAAGTAAGTTTCATAAAGCCTACCATTGCGCCAAGTACCATTAAAACTGCCCCGACCAATACTAATTCCATCATCATTTAAACTTCACCTCTAAAAATATTTACACCCACCAAAAATTGTAACATATGTAATCCAGTAATCTATTTATTTTTCGGCCGAACCGTATTTTGAACGTTAAAAAGTCATAACTCACCCAAAAAAGGGCGAGTTGATGTCCTTACTTATGTGGATGGGAAAGTTATTCTTTCTTATTCATTAAAAAACGCCCTCGCATATACGAGGGCACTGAAAAAGTCTACAAAGTAGTTTAGGCAGTTCTAGAACGAGACATCGTTTAAAAGCTAGCTAATAAAACAACAGCAGCGTTTGCATTGTGTTTTTTATTATTTAATTTTCACTGACTTAAAAATGCCCCAACCAATTACTACAAATAGCGCAATTAGAATGCTAGTAAAAGGAATCATCCCTAGCCCTTCCACCTGTCCGAGCCCAATAAGCACCGTGCGCCATGTAATATAGGCAAATAAAATATTACAAATATTTTTCGTGTAATTTAACATTTTACGACTATGAGTATAAAATGCTTCAACATTCGATTCATTCAACCGATCTGGGTAATTATGCGTATGAGGTCGTTTTTCAGCGAAATTCAAGATCAGATGAAGAAAACACCCAATGACAGGTAACAATAATAATTCATATTTAGAGCCCCAACGATCTACCTCACCCCCAATTCCGTAATGAGCAGGTACTTCTAATGGTAAACTTGACCATGACATTATCAAGTAGAGAATGGCAATTAGTAGCGCACCAATACCAATAATATCCGCTATTTTTTCAGCAGTTGTTTTTGGTAATATAAGCTTCGGTCTAAAATAAATTAACATAGGCAACACCTCATTATTTTTAAGTTCGAACTTTATTTACGGACTTCGAGTAGAAAAAGATTCTAAAATTTTAAATTAAGGGAATCAAGTACATATATTATGCTTTTACAGCAGTCTTTAGTAAAATGGGAACATGCTTTTTGTAAAGATTGGAGAACGCCTATGTTACTTATGGACATTATCGAATTTCTTCGAATGCTTGATACAGAGCTTTATTTTTATATTAAAAAATTCGGCGTTTACATTTACTTTGTATTGTTTGCTATCGTTTTTTCGAAAACCGCTTTTGTCATTTTAACATTTTTACCTGGCGATTCACTCGTTTTTGCAAGTGGGACACTCGCTTCTATTGATAAATTGAATGTAGCTGCGCTTTTTATATTATACTTTGTTGCAACTACGCTAGCAGATAGTAATAACTTTCTTGTTGGACGTACGATGGGAAAAATTGCAGATGAAAAGAAATTACTGCTTCGCTTTATGCCGGATCAAGTACTTGACCGCGCGCATGGCTTTTTAGAAAGCTATGACCGCATTGCCATTACATTCTCACGCTTCGTGCCGCTTATGCGAACGATGACGCCGTTTATCGCCGGCTATACAGGCTTCTCATACTGGAAATTCGTACGTTTCAATGTAGTCGGGGGGCTTATTTGGACGATTGTTTGGCTCGTATCCGGTTATTTACTAGGAAATATTCGGTGGGTTGCTGAAAATTTATTATTAACACTAAGTCTTATTTCGCTAGCGGTATTTGTACCAACTGTGTTCGCTTATGTTCAACAACTTATGAAAAAAAATCGGTGAGTATATTAGAAAGACACAACGCGCACAAGATAGGGCGAGTTGATGTCCTTACCTATGCGGATGGGAAAGTACTACTTTCTTATCCGCCAAAAAAGCTAGAAAAAGACCGAAATCTCTTTCTAGCGCTATTTTATGCATTTATTTTTTCTTCATTTTCAAGCATTTTGTGTAAGTATGCAATAATTTCGCGAATACCTTCTAGAGAATCTACTAAAATTTTTGGGTCTACACATGTAATCATGCGATCTTCTAAATTAGCAACGGCTGTGAAATATTTTGTTTTTGCATAATTCACTAAGCCCATTTGCTTCAGTTCATTTTCACTAAAATCAAGTATTTCCTTCGCTTCTGTCACAAGCAAACCATAGTTCACGGTATCTGTATTTAACACGACAATACGCGCTAAATCACCTGTGCTTGGTTGGTTATACAATACTCGTTGAAAATCAATGACCGGAACGAGCTCGCCCCGAATACGTGTAAAGCCTAATAAATAATTCGGAAGATGTGGAATAGGTGTAACACGTTCAAGCTTTTCAATTGAAACGACTTGATCCACTGGTACGGCATATTCCTCTTGACCACAACCAAAAACGACTGCTTTTTCAAATGCCATTAAATTCACCTCTATTCATTACTTTGTAGTACACTTAACAACTTCAACTAGCAAATCAGCTAATTTTTCAAGCTCTTCTACCGGCATACGTTCATTGGTTGTATGAATTTCCTCATAGCCAACTGATAAGTTAACTGTTGGGATACCGAATCCTGCAATAACATTGGCATCACTACCACCACCTGAAATCCCTAGCTGCGGTTTACGACCAATTGCCTCTACTGCAGCCATTGCCACTTGTACTACTTTATCCTTATCAGTAACGTTGAAACCAGGATACATAAGCTTCACTTCTACTTCTGCACGAGCGCCTAAATCTACTGCTACACGCTCAAACGTCTCCTTCATATGAGCCGTCTGTACGTTTAATTTCTCTTCATCAATTGAACGAGCTTCTGCTAAAATGTTTACTTCGTCGCATACGATATTTGTTGCTTGTCCGCCTTCAAAACGTCCGATATTCGCTGTCGTTTCTTCATCTAATCGACCTAGCTTCATTTGAGCAATTGCTTTTGCCGCAACCGTAATGGCAGATATCCCTTTTTCCGGAGCCACACCTGCATGAGCAGTTTTGCCGATAATTTTTGCCTGAATTTTCGCTTGGAAAGGAGCAGCAGTTACGATACCTCCTACTTTTCCATCACTATCTACCGCAAAACCATATTTTGCTAGAATTAATGCTGGATCCAATTCTTTTGCGCCAACTAGGCCACTTTCTTCTCCAGCTGTAATAATAAATTGAATTGTTCCGTGCACGATATTTTGTTCTTTTAAACGACGTGCCATCTCAAATAATGCGGCCATGCCTGCTTTATCATCCGCCCCTAAAATTGTTGTGCCATCAGAGTATATATAACCGTCTTCACGGATTTCTGGCTTAATCCCGATACCAGGAAAGACTGTATCCATATGAACTGTGAAGTAAATTGGTTCTACGTCTAATGTACCTTGTAGCGTCGCGATAATATTACCTGCCCCGTGTCCGTTGCGTGTATGTGCATCATCTTGGTACACTTCAAAACCCATACCTTGTAATTTTTTTACGAGAATTGGTGCGATCACTTCTTCATGCTTTGTTTCTGAATCAATTTGCACTAATTCTAAAAATTCATCTACTAAACGGCTATTCATTAAAAAACCCCTCTTTATTAAAAGCTGTATTACTATTGTATTTTACGCCTCTACAATTGGAAAAACAACGATTCATCTTCAATTGCCAAAATCCCTTGTTTATCATTTAAAATTTTGGCTTGTTGCTCTATTGCCAGTGCAAGCTTCGAATTTAAATCAAATAACGTATTGGATACGTCATCTATTACGCGTGAAATTTGATTATTGGAAGTTGCAATTTTCGAATGCACCGACCAGGCTGAAAAAATATCATCGAAGAAATAATCAGCGAATTTAACAAAACCGTCAACTTCAACTTCGACTGCATTTTGCTTCATCTCTTGAATATCTAACAGTTCATTTTGGAAGCGCTGTAGTGCAATTTGCGCTTTATGAATATACGCATTCGATTGATCTAGCTTATCGTGCTTCAACGCTGTTACAATAAATCCACCGCCAAAAAACGTATCCCATGTGGAATAGCTACTTGCACTATTTAAAGACCTAGCCGCCGTTGTTAGTGCATTCACTGCCGTTTTACCTGCTTCAATCGCTTCATTAATTTCAATGATCAATTGCTTCACTAGTAGCTCCTGTTCAATAATGTTCGTTAACTGATTCGCTACATTTGGAGCATTCGCCATTAACCAGAATTGTTTTTTGTTTTCTAGTGTAGCTAACTGTTGTTTTGCATGGCCCTCATTTATTGCGTTAATTTTTTGTATCGTATCAACTAAATCATCTTGTAAATCCTCTTTTGTAAGCTGAGCTTCGATTAATTTTAATTCCTTAATTGCGATAAGATCTAGTCGCTCTTCAAGTAATTCATCATGCTTACCAGACCAAGTCCGAAATAAATTAATAAACGAAAACTTTTCTAATTTATGTAATTGTTTACGTGCTTCCGATAACTGAACATTAAAGTCTTCAATTTCATGGTCTGTATGCCGTACTTGTCGCTCAATGGTTTCCTGCTGCTTCTTTAACTTCTCGATTGTTAGTAACTGTAGCTTTATACTTTCCGACGCTTCCTGTAATTGTACCCAGTTCATTATAACGCCCCCTTGTATACTTAGTGTAATATGTATGCGGGTGAAAAGTCTAAGTGTTTCGAAAATAATTAAAAAGACACACATCATCCAAAATAGGGCGAGATGCTGTCCTTCCTTATGTAGATAAGAAAGGTGTACGTCCATCACCGCACACCCACCTTTTTTCGTTGCCTAACTTCATATTTATGAAGCCTTATGCGTGAGGATGAAGAAGCTTTAGTATTTAAAGAGGGGCGATGACAGCTATGTCATCGCCCCTCTTTTTATTATGGATTTTCTAAAGTTCCCGATAAAGTCCGGTAACCCTTCCCCTCCAAAAAAAAACACCACGCTGAACTTAAATCAGCGTGGTGTTTCTATTCTACTTCTCGATCCACTTTCCAATCGAGCTTTAAAATATTCTTTAATAAAGTTAAGCTTTCTTCTCCAATTTCATTGGCAATTTTCCGCTCCAATTGCTGCGTAAGCTCCGCATATTGCTCAAAACACTGTTCACCAAGTGTCGTTAACTTAATACTTTTTAATTTTTTGTTTTGCTCATGATCTCGCACATCCACAAGCTGTTTGTCCTCAAGCTTTTTAATAACCTTGTGTGTAGCTTGACGTGAAATGTTGACGCTTTTAGAAATACTAGAAATCGTCGTTTCTTGCTTATAAATCCTTGAAATCATATACCATTCAGAATTGGCAATGGGAATTTCACTAAAAGCATCCCATTTATTTTCCATAATGCGTCTTAGCAACATAAGGCGCTCACTTAACAAGTCAACCATATCTAAATGTTGTAAATCGTAGCCCAAATTGCTTCACCTACTCTGTTAATATGCACCTACTATACAAAAGAGACTGTTTTTTGTCAACTTAGTTGACAAAAAAATATTCATTCGATACAATAGAATAAAGTCAACTAGGTTGACAATATATTTAACAAGATAAGGGGCGACTACTTTTGTACAATGTTGGAGACTTAGCTGTATACTCAACGCAAGGCATTTGTCGTATTATTGAAATCTGTGAAAAAACGTTCTCTGACATCACGAAAAAGTATTATGTGCTTCAACCATTAAATGATCCAAAGTTATCCATTAGTGTACCCGTTCATAGTGACAAAACCAATTTGTCCGATGTAGTAAATAAGGCGGAAGCTGAGGAAATAATCGAGTCATTCAAAGCACCTGCTGGGGAATGGATTGAAAAGAACTTACACCGTACTCAGGCATATAACGATATAATGAAAAAAGGGAATCGCCTAGAAATTAGTAACGTGATTAACACACTTATTCGAAAAAAATATGAATTAGAACAAATTGACAAAAAATTCGCGATTCAAGATTCTAAATTTTTACAAAGTGTACAATCTATGCTATTTACAGAGCTTGCCATTTCACTTTCCACAACACCCGATTTAATTGCTGTTCGTGTAATGAAAAATATCGACTTATAATTGTATTGAATAAAAAAAACCTTATTCCTCCAAAGATCTTGGTGGAATAAGGTTTTCTTATTTTTTCTAGTCATACGCGCCACACCCTCGAGCTTAGGTCCCTCCAGCACCAGAAGATGACACGATGCCTAGTTATATAGGCAATGCACCTTTCGATACAGATGTAGACGGTGCGAATACGCTTTTTTGTTTATAGAGGAATATTGCCGTGCTTTTTCGCTGGGCGTGATTCTTCTTTTGTAGAAAGCATATCTAATGCTTGAATTAATTTAATACGAGTTTCGCGTGGGTCGATAACATCATCTACCATTCCTCGAGATGCTGCTACGTATGGATTTGCGAATTTTTCTTTGTATTCTTCAATCTTCTCTGCGCGTGTTGCTTCTGGATTATTTGATTTTGCAATTTCACCTGAATGGATGATGTTTGCTGCACCAGCAGCACCCATTACCGCGATTTCAGCATTTGGCCAAGCAAATACAAGATCCGCTCCGATTGCTTTCGAGTTTAGTGCTACGTAAGCGCCGCCGTATGCTTTACGGACAATTACTGTAATTTTTGGCACAGTTGCTTCTGAGTATGCATAAAGGATTTTCGCACCGTGACGGATAATACCACCGTGCTCTTGTTTTACGCCTGGGAAGAAGCCTGAAACGTCTTCGAATGTGATGATTGGTACATTGTACGCGTCACAAGTACGAACAAAACGTGCTAATTTATCAGATGAATCGATATCTAAACCGCCAGCAAGTACTTTCGGTTGGTTACATACAAGACCTACAGATTCACCTGCGATACGCGCGAAACCAACAACTACATTTTTCGCGAATTCTTTTTGAACTTCCATGAAAGATCCTTCGTCTGCTACAAGCTCAACTACTTTACGAATATCGTAAGAACGAGTTTGGTCGATCGGTACAACGTCTACTAACTCTGAACGATAGTCATCGCCTTCAGGACGCGGTTGTTTTGGTGCTTTTTCTTTATTGTTTTGTGGTAAGTAGCTTAGTAATTGCTGAATTTGTGCAATTGCTGCTTCTTCATTTTCGGCACGGAAATGCGCATTACCACTAATTGAATTATGCACTTTAGACCCGCCAAGACCTTCAGAAGAAATTTTTTCACCTGTTACAGTTTCAATTACTTTTGGTCCAGTAATGAACATTTGAGATGTTTTATCAACCATTAAGATGAAATCTGTGATTGCTGGTGAGTAAACCGCACCACCCGCACAAGGGCCCATAATTACTGAGATTTGTGGAATTACACCAGAATAAATCGCATTACGGTAGAAAATATGCCCGTAACCATCAAGTGACAATACGCCTTCTTGAATACGTGCACCGCCTGAATCATTAATACCAATGAACGGTGTACCGTTTTTAGCTGCTAAATCCATTACCGATGCAATTTTTTTCGCATGCATTTCTCCAAGTGCGCCGCCAAATACCGTGAAATCTTGTGCAAATAAGTAAACGTTACGGCCATTTATTTTACCGAAACCAGTTACAACTCCATCACCAGGTCCCTCTAATTTTTCCATACCAAAATCTACAGTACGGTGAGAGATGAATGGATTAATTTCAACGAAAGTGCCTTCATCTAATAACAGATCGATACGCTCACGTGCTGTTAGTTTCCCTTTTTCATGTTGCTTTTCAATACGCGCGTCGCCGCCACCCTGTTCAATTACACTTTTACGATCATACAGTTCATTAATTTTATCAAACATATCAATTGTCAGTGTCATTATTTTTCCCCTTTTCCACTTTTATCACATAATTCATAAAGTACACCAAATGAATCTTTTGGATGCATAAATGCAACTTCCGCGCCACCTGCACCTGGGCTTGGTTCTTCAGAAAGAATTCGCACACCTTTTTCACGAAGCTCTTGCATACGCTCACGGATACCTGTAACGCCAAATGCGACATGGTGAATCCCTTCGCCACGTTTTTCGATAAAGCCGTGAATCGTACTTTTTTCGCTCATTGGCTCTAAAAGTTCGATTTTTACGTTGCCTGCATCAAGGAAAGCGACCTTTACTTGCTGTGATTCAACTTCTTCTACCTTAAGTAGCTTTAGCCCTAGTGTTTCTGTGTAATATGTAATACGTTCTTCCAAATTTCTTACTGCAATTCCGATGTGGTCTACTTTTTCCAATGTTAAGACTCCCTTTCAACTGGCTAAAAAATTCACTACAATCAAATTTGCCTTGGCGTAGTTGTGTCCAGATTTTGAATTGTGCTTACACAATTAACTCCCTTCAAAATCTGTGACATCCGCTCGAGGCTTTATCTTCATTCAGTTGCCGTTTGAACACCCACTGAAAAAAGATCGAACTGCATTCATCTCATCACCTATACAAGTAGGAGTCTTCTGCTGATTGAAGATAAACGCATAAAAGTCGATAGTACTTGAGAATTTTTTCAGATTTGATAAACTATTTAGAGATAGAATGAAGGAGCGATTTCAATGAGTAATAAAAAATTTCAAAAGATCGTTGTTTATACAATGGTTGCGATTATGTTAATTTCAACATTAGCTATGGGCGTTGCCATGATTGGCTAAAGACTAGAGGGTGCGATTTTGCATCCTCTATTTTTTATTTAAGCCTTTAAACGATTGCTTAATAACTAAATACGCGTCCATTTCCTCAATGAATTGATACAGCGCTGCCATCGCCAAAAAGGTTTGGTGATTTGTTGGTAGCGGCATCTTTGCAAACTCCAACTTTACAATGTTTAGCTTTTCTCTGAAATGACTTGCGGTATTTCCTGAATGAACATGCTTACTCAAATCTTCTAAAAAGTCAGCAACGAGTGGTGCTTGTGCAGTGATGACTGGTAAGGCTGTAATTTGTGGCAACACGCGCTCGATAATTTCTAATTGTTTCTCTCGCATATCAAAATACACGTAATACATATTATCTTTTCGCGTTAAGTGGTTTTGTACATCATTAAAGGCAAGCGCCTTTGCTTTGTTCAATAACTCCATTGCCTCAATTAATTCTTTGCCATCCCACAACGTATCACCGTTTCTTAAATAGTTAGCAATTTCAGAAAATATTTTACGATAAAGTACCTCGATCTTCTGACGATAATGGACGAGCTCGTGCTGCATATCTGGCATATACATATTAACTGCGAGCCCCGTCCCGAAACCAATTGCCATCAATCCTAGCTCATTTTGTAAAAATTCTATAGTAAAGTTTGCCTCTGAGTAAATATGCATCATAATAACTGCACTAGATACAAAACCCTCTGCAACCCCTAGCGATACTATTGTTGGAATAAAGAGCACTAGTACGATTCCGAGTACAACCGGATGATAACCGAATGTTCCGAAAAATACGAATGCAAGTAGCATACCTACCGTACTAGCAACAACGCGTGTATACACTGCGTGAATAGATTTTCTTTTCGTTGGCTGAATACAAAGAATTGTTAAAATCCCAGCAGCTGTAAAAAAGTGTAAATCGAAAAATTGTGCGATTGCTATCGCAATGGAAGCACCCAGCGCCGTTTTTAGCGTACGATAACCGATTGAAAACTTTTTCATATCGGGCCCACTCCCTTTATGTATTAGGAAGTGCAAGTCCCTAGTTAATTAGAACGACATAACTCACACAAAATAGGGTGAGTTGATGTCCTTACCCACTAACTAAAGACTAACACGTTAAAACTACCTGACTATACTTCTTCGCAGTATTCTTCGAAGTTTCCTTGTAGATTTGTTACAACAGACATTGGATCATGTCCTTCAATTTCATAACGTCCTACTTCCCCTACTACTTTACCATCCTTTAATAATATAAATGACGGAGAAGATGGTAAATGGTCTTCACCAAATAGGTAGCGAGCTGCTGCAGTCGCTTCTTTATCTTGACCTGCAAATACAGTTACTAAGTAATCTGGACGTTTGTCATAGTGAACAGATTGTGCTGCTGCTGGACGAGCTATGCCGCCTGCGCAACCACATACAGAGTTCACCATTACTAAAGTAGTGCCCTTACGTTCAAAAGCGGCTTCAACGTCTTCAACTGTGCGAAGTTGTTCATAACCTGCAGCTTCCATTTCAGCACGAGCAGTTGTTGTAATTTGTTGCATAAATAAATCATAGTCCATATTCATAAGCGTTTTCGCTCCTTTCAAAGTACCATTTTATCATAGCAGGACAAGTGTAGAACTGCAAAGAACAGTTACGCTAAAAATCTGTTTTTTGTTACCACTTATGCTTGTCCGTCAGTAAATAATTCATTGACACCTTGCGTTACAGTTAAGCGCCCCTGTAGAATGGCCTCTTCAAGGGAACGTACTTGTAATTTTCGCGTTGAGTTTTGATAAAACGAATCTATTAAATGATCCGTTATCATTGAATGGAACCAATCACGCGTTTGCTCTAGGCGACGGGTTTCCCAGTAGCCCGTTGATTTCGTAGTTTGTTCAAAATCGCCAATCATTTCCCATGCTTTGTCTAAGCCCACCTTTTCAAGTGAAGAGACGGAAATCGACGTACTCATCCAGCCTGGGGTTGCCGGCTGAAGGAAATGAAGAATTTGCTTGTATTCCTGCATCGTTCTACGTGCGATCCGAATGTTATCACCGTCAGCTTTGTGTACAATAATGCCGTCTGCAAGCTCCATAATGCCTTTTTTCATACCTTGTAGCTCGTCTCCTGCTCCCGTCAATACAAGTAATAGGAAGAAATCAACCATGCCGCGCACATATGTTTCACTTTGGCCAACGCCGACTGTTTCAACTAAAATAACATCATAGCCAGCCGCCTCACAGAGAAGCATTGTTTCTCGCGTTTTTTTATGCACCCCGCCAAGTGTACCTGCACTAGGGGATGGACGAACGAAAGCATTCGGTTGCCGAACAAGCTCTTCCATACGCGTTTTATCCCCTAAAATACTGCCACCAGATAACGAGGAACTTGGATCAATGGCAAGCACCGCAACCTTTTTACCTAATGCACATAGCATTGTGCCAAATGCTTCAATAAATGAGCTTTTACCTGCACCGGGTACACCTGTAATGCCTATTCTTACACTATTTCCCGCAAAGGGGAGTAGCTCTTGTAGTAATTTTTGCGCTTGTTCCTTATGATCTGCGTTCGAGCTTTCGATGAGCGTAATTGCTTTTGCAAGTGAAGTACGCTCACCTGCGCGTACTTCACTTGCTAGACTTGGGATATCAAGCTGATGTTGCTTTTTTTTACGAAACTTCTTTGGTGTTGTGTAGCTCATACCATCATGACCACCCTTTACGCCATCCATCACATATAAAGCACTCTCTTCCATCCCTTTTTTTTCACGCATTACTCAGCCACTTCCTCATAGCCTAAACGTTTATAAATTTCTTCGATAATTTTTTGAGCGGATACAGGAATTACTGTCCCTGGTCCAAAGATTGCTACTGCACCGGCTTCGTATAAGAAGTCATAGTCCTGTGCTGGAATTACTCCACCACAAATAACGATAATGTCTTCACGACCAAGTTTTTTCAGCTCAGCTAACAATTCCGGTACTAACGTTTTATGACCTGCTGCAAGTGAAGATACGCCCACACAGTGAACGTCATTTTCATTGGCCATTTGCGCTGTTTCCTCAGGCGTCATGAATAACGGTGAAATATCTACGTCAAAGCCAAGGTCCGCATAACCTGTTGCGACCACTTTGGCTCCACGGTCATGACCGTCTTGCCCCATTTTCGCTACTAAAATACGTGGGCGACGTCCTTCGTTTGCTTCAAATTCTTCCGTCATTTGTTTTACTTCTGAAATTGCTTCGTCATCAGAAAAGTTCGCAGAGTAAACACCAGAAATTGAACGAATGATCGCTTTATGACGTCCTGATACGGCCTCGATTGCATCCGAAATTTCACCAAGTGAAGCGCGTGCACGGGCAGCATCAACTGCTACAGCAAGTAAGTTTTCTTCGCCGTCCTGTGCTGCCTTTGTTAAACGAGCAAGATGCTTTTGCACTTCTGCTTCGTCACGGCTTGCTTTCATCGCTTCTAGGCGCTCAATTTGCTGTACGCGAACTAAAGCATTATCAATATCTAAAATATCAATTGGCTCTTCTTCCGCTAAACGGTATTTGTTTACGCCGACAATCGTTTCTGTTTTCGAGTCAATTTTTGCTTGTCGTTTCGCTGAAGCTTCTTCAACTTTCATTTTCGGCAATCCAGTTTCAATCGCTTTTGCCATACCACCAAGCTCTTCGATTTCTTCGATTAATGCCCATGCCTTATCCGTTAGCTCTTGCGTTAATTTTTCAACGTAGTAGGAGCCGCCCCATGGATCGATTACTTTCGTCATACCTGTTTCTTCTTGTAAAAACAGCTGGGTATTACGGGCAATACGCGCGGAGAAATCAGTTGGTAATGCGATGGCTTCATCCAATGCGTTTGTATGAAGCGATTGAGTATGGCCCATTGCCGCTGCATTCGCTTCGATTAATGTACGAGTCACATTATTGAACGGGTCCTGTTCTGTTAAAGACCAGCCAGACGTTTGTGAGTGTGTACGTAATGCTAATGTTTTAGCGTTTTTCGGGTTGAACGTAGACATCATTTGAGCCCAAATACGACGCGCTGCACGCATTTTTGCGACTTCCATGTAATAGTTCATACCAATTGCCCAAAAGAACGATAGTCGAGGTGCAAAGGCATCAATATCAATACCTGCTTTTAATCCTGTACGCACGTATTCAAGCCCATCTGCAAGTGTGTAGGCCAGCTCAATATCATTCGTTGCACCCGCTTCTTGAATATGGTAACCCGAAATCGAAATCGAGTTGAATTTTGGCATGAATTTCGCTGTATATTCGAAAATATCCGCGATAATTTTCATCGACATTGCCGGTGGGTAAATGTATGTATTACGCACCATATATTCTTTTAAAATATCGTTTTGAATTGTTCCAGCAAGCTTGTCTGGTGTTACCCCTTGCTCTTCCGCTGCAACAATATAGAAAGCTAAAATCGGTAGTACGGCACCGTTCATTGTCATCGATACTGACATTTGGTCTAGTGGAATACCGTCAAATAAAATTTTCATATCTTCAATTGAGTCAATGGCAACACCAGCTTTCCCAACATCCCCTGTTACCCGTGGGTGATCTGAGTCATAGCCGCGGTGAGTTGCAAGGTCAAACGCTACAGAAAGCCCTTTTTGACCCATTGCTAAGTTACGACGGTAGAAGGCATTTGATTCTTCTGCTGTGGAGAAACCCGCGTATTGACGAACAGTCCAAGGACGTGCCACATACATCGTTGGGTATGGTCCGCGTGTATTTGGTGCGATACCAGCAACATCTTGAATATGTTTTACATCTTGAATATCTTCTTGTGTATACACCGATTTGACTTCGATGCCTTCATTTGTCATGAAAGTACTAGTTGAAGTAATTGATTCCGCTTTTAATACGTCTTCAATGACAACTGATTCGAAATTTGCTTTACTCATCGTTGTACCTCCTTCATGCTCGCCGTTACAGAGTTTAGTTTTTCAATGATGTTCTGACCTGCAAATATGAAGCCATTTAAACCATTTTCTGTCCACTCTACGTGCTCTTCTTTATATTTACCAGCTGCATCAAGTACAACACTAGTGCGTTTTCCATCAAGTAAAGCTGGAATCAACGCTTTCGTATCATCATCTGTTGCCGCTACAACAACATAGTCATAATTCGAGCTATTTAACCAAGCTTTCGCTTCAGCAATCGATTTGAACGCTTCTGATTGATCTGCTACAACGCCTGCTGTTGCAAAGAAGCCTGCAACAAAATCTGCACGAGGCTTGAAGTTTTTCAATTCGCCGTAAGTAAGGATTGCAATTTTAGCATTTGCTTGTGCAAAATTACGACGCAAGTTTTCAAAAGGAATAGCTAATCGTTGGACATCTGCAAATTGTGCGTTTTCTTCTGCTGGAAGCTCGTCCATTGAGTTTGCATAAATATTCGTACCAATTAGAGAATGCTTACGAGTTTCTACCGCTTTAATGCGAGTAGCATATACTTCTGCAATTTGCGTATCTAACGCTGTATAAGCATCAATGCCGCCTGCTTGCTCAATTTCTAAAAATAATGCCCATGCTTCCTTCACAAAATCTGCCGTTAATGATTCGATGAAGTAAGAGCCGCCTGATGGATCCAGTACGTTTAATACTTGTGACTCTTCTTTTGTCACTAGTAATACGTTACGGGCAATACGAACTGATTGCTCTGTCGATTTTGTTAATACGTCATGCGGATGAACTGTTAGCACATCTGCACCGCCAATTGCTGCAGCGAATGCTTCATTGCCAGCGCGCAGTAGGTTTACGTATACATCAAGTTTTGAAAAGCTGCGGACAGATGTTTCTGCCACAACTGGGACAGCGCTTGCTTCATTGCCGAATGCTGAAGCAAAAGCTTTCCATAATACTTTAAATGCACGAATTTTTGCAATTTCAGTAAAGAATTGTGTATCAATAGCAAAGTTTACGAAAAATTTCGAAGTAAATGCTTCAAATCTTTCTTCCTCATTTGCAAACTTGCTCGCCTCCGCTAATGCAATGGCTAATTCTTGTACCGCATTGGCACCTTTATTATGATAAGGAACTGTATTGGCTGCGTATGTGCGGACGTTGGGATAGTCCGTAAGTACGATTGTTTCGGGCGCTAGAATAAATCCTTCAACAGCTGAACGTTTTGCTGCTTCGATTTGATTAAATACTGCTAACACTGGGTCATTTGCATTTTGCACGATTAACTTAAACGAATATTCAGTCAAATAATCTGCTAACTTGCCGACAATTTCACCATCCCATGCAAATGGAACACGGCTATCAATAGTCAAAACTTCATTGCCACGCGCTAGGCTCTCTTCCAGATTTGCGATAAATGCATCAGCCGTTTCCCCAATAATTTGCTGTGCTACCTCGAAATCAGACACCTTAGCTAATGTACGAATTGTTGAGACTTGCTTCTCCAACTCTTTGCCTAATTTTTCTACAAGCGTTGCCTGCGTATACAGTGGTTCAAGAGTTACGTTTTCAATCGTCTTCGTAAATAATGATTCAAAAGGTTTCCCCTTTAATGCTTTTACTGCCTGCTCTTGCCATTGCTCATAACTAGCTGCCTGAAATTCAATCTCTTTCATGTTAGTTGACATATGGACGCTAACTAGCTTCCCCCCTCGCTATATTCTAAATATTATTTTACATGAGAAAGTTCAGACAATAAAGAAAAAAAATGAAGGAAGCCTTTATTTATAGGCTTCCTGGGGATATTTCAGTAGACTGACATCGTCTTTTTATTGACATTTTCGAGTATTTCCTTTACGCGATTAAGGAATTTACCGCAAATTAGCCCATCCAAAACTCGGTGATCTAATGACAAACATAAATTAACAATATGCCTTGGAGCGATCATATTCCCTTGTATTAGCACAGGTTTTTTAACAATTTTTTCCACTTGCAAAATAGCAGCTTGCGGATAATTAATAATTCCCATTGACTGAATGGAACCAAAAGACCCTGTATTATTCACGGTAAATGTGCCTCCTTGCATATGCTCCTGTTTTAATTTTCCATTTCGTACGAGCTGCGAAAGGTCAAAAATGTCTTTTGCGACACCTTTTATCGATTTTTCATCGACCTGCTTTATAACAGGAACGAACAAAGCATCTTCCGTTGCAACGGCAATGGATAAATTAATGTCCTTTTTCTGGATGATTTTTTCTCCAGCCCACATCGAATTCATCATGGGATACTCTTTTAAAGCTTGTGCAACAGCCTTCACAAAGAATGCAAAATACGTCAGATTATAGCCTTCGCGTTGCTTAAACTCGCCCTTAATGCTATCCCGGTATTCCACAAGCTCCGTCACATCTACCTCGATCATCATCCAAGCATGCGGTACTTCAAGTGTACTACGTAACATATTATTGGCAATTGCACGACGTACTGGCGTTACAGGAATTTCTATGTCCCCTGATACTGTAGCATGTTTTTCTAGTTCTTTCATTGGCATTTGTATATGATGTTGTGGTGCATGCTGCTCGGATTTAGACTCTAATTTTGGTACACCGGAAGCAATAACTGCCTGAACGTCTTTACGCGTAATCCGTCCTTCCATGCCCGAACCTTCAACAAGTGCTAAATCTATGTCATGCTCTGCTGCTAACGCTAACACGGCTGGAGAATAGCGTGCAGGTGCTTTTGGTGTCTGCGGTTCATTGCCCTGCTTAGGCGATGACTTCGTCTCAAGTGGCTTATGCACTCCTGCATTCAAAATTGCTGAACTAATATTCGACTTCTTTTCTTCAGGCGGTAGTGGTAGTTCTGTAGGGCCTTCCAATTCAATCGTGCAAACGACAGCGCCGACTGGTAGTTTCTCCCCTTCTCTTGCAACTAATTGTTTAATTGTACCCGAAAAAGATGAGGGTACTTCTGCATTCACTTTATCAGTATTGACTTCCGCAATCGGATCGTATTTATTTACACGATCTCCTACTTGAACGAGCCATCGTTCAATCGTGCCTTCTGTTACACTTTCACCAAGCTGCGGCATTAAAATATTCTGAACAGCCATCATCAGCTCTCCTTTCTTTAAAACGCCGCAAGCTCACGCATTGCTCGTTCTACTTTTTCAGGATTAATCATGAAATACTTCTCCATTGTTGGTGCATACGGCATGGCCGGTACATCAGGGCCCGCTAAACGTTTAATTGGGGCATCGAGTTCAAATAAACAGTGCTCTGCAATAATTGCCGCAACTTCACTCATAATACTTCCTTCTTTATTGTCTTCTGTTACGAGTAGAACTTTCCCAGTTCTACTGGCCGCTTCAATAATTGACTCCTGATCAAGCGGATAAACCGTACGAAGATCTAGTATATGCACCTCAATGCCGTCTGCCGCTAAACGTTCTGCAGCTTGCATCGCAAAATGGACAGCTAAACCGTACGAAATGACCGTTATATCATCACCTTCGCGCTTTACAGCGGCCTTGCCAATCGGAACAGTATAATCCTCTACTGGTACCTCCCCTTTAATTAACCGGTAAGCTCGCTTGTGCTCAAAAAATAGCACAGGGTCTTCATTACGAATGGCCGCTTTTAGCAAACCTTTTGCATCATATGGAGTAGAAGGGATGACAATCTTTAAACCCGGTGTCCCTGCAAACATTGCTTCTACTGACTGTGAGTGATAGAGCGCTCCGTGAATACCACCTCCAAAAGGAGCACGCACAACCAGTGGACAAGACCAGTCATTATTCGAACGATAACGGATTTTCGCTGCCTCTGATACAATTTGGTTTACCGCAGGCATAATAAAGTCTGCAAATTGCATTTCTGCAATCGGACGCATGCCGTACATCGCAGCACCAATTGCTACACCCGCAATTGCACTTTCAGCAAGCGGTGTATCGAGCACTCGGTATTCGCCGAACTGATCATATAAGCCCGCCGTCGCCTTAAATACACCGCCCTTACGTCCAACATCCTCACCTAAAATGAAAACGCGTTCGTCACGTTCCATCTCTTCTCTCATCGCTAGATTGATTGCATCAATATAAGACATGACCGCCATTACTCATCGCCTCCTTCTGCATACACAAATTTGAGTGCATGATCTGGCTCTGCATACGGCGCCGCTTCTGCATAATCTGTTGCTTCATTGACAATATGTGCCATTTTTTCATTAATCAGCTCAAGCTCTTCGTCAGTCACAACACCCATTTCTTTTAAATAATTCTCAAATAGTAAAATGGGATCTTTCGCACGGCCTTCAGCAATATCTTCTGCTGTACGATACTGACGATCATCATCATCGGATGAATGAGCCGTTAAACGAAAAGTAACCGTTTCGATTAAACTAGGGCCTTCCCCGCGCCTTGCACGTTCTGCCGCTTCCTTAACAACTTTATATACTTCTAGCGGATTTTTGCCGTCCACTGTTACGCCTGGCATGCCGTAGCCAATCCCGCGGTCAGATACTTTCGCACAACCTAGCTGACGCTCTACCGGTACTGAAATGGCGTACTGGTTATTTTCCACCATAATAATAACGGGTAATTTATGCACACCTGCAAAGTTGGCTCCCTCATGAAAATCACCTTGATTCGACGAGCCTTCTCCAAGTGTCACAAACGTAATAAAGTCCTTTTGCTGTAAACGCCCTGCTAACGCCACACCAACTGCATGTGGTACCTGCGTCGTTACCGGAGAAGAGCCAGTTAAAATCCGGTTTTTCTTTTGACCAAAGTGCCCAGGCATTTGACGACCACCTGAGTTGGGATCTTCGGCTTTCGCAAAGGCTGATAACATTAAATCTTTAGCCGTCATCCCAAAGTGTAGAACAATTCCTATATCGCGGTAATAAGGGGCAATATAGTCCTTCGTAGAATCGAGCGCAAATGCGGCACCAACTTGAGCCGCCTCCTGTCCCTGACACGAAATAACAAATGGTATTTTCCCAGCACGATTAAGAAGCCACATGCGCTCGTCAATCCGGCGGGCAAGTAGCATCGTTTCATACATTTTTATTACATCTTCATTTTTTAAGCCAAGTTCTTCATGTTTTAAAATTGCTTCTGTCATACGAACATCCCCTTTCGTATAGTGCATTAAAAATGAATTGCCCTGCCATCTACAGCAAGTGCGGCTTCTCCTATCACTTCACTCAGTGATGGATGCGGATGAATCGTCGCACCTAGCTCCCATGGCGTAGCATTAAGTAAAATACCGAGTGCCGCCTCACTAATCATGTCTGTAACATGCGGCCCAATCATATGAACTCCTAGCACATCATTTGACTGCTCGTCAGCGATAACTTTGACAAAGCCTTCTGCATTTCCATTTACTAATGCTTTCCCGATCCCTTTAAACGGAAACTTACCAACCTTCACTGTATAGCCCCGCGCACTTGCTTGCTTCTCCGTGAGACCAACGCTTGCTGCTTCTGGATAGGAATATATACAGCGTGCAATATTGTCATATGCGAGCGGTACGGTTTTAAGCCCTGCCATATGCTCCACCGCTAAAACGCCTTCATGTGATGCGACATGTGCAAGCTGCACCCCGCCAATGACATCGCCAATTGCATATATATGGCTTTCTTTTGTTTGAAAGAAGTCATTTACTTGGATATAGCTATTTTCAACAATAATTTCAGTATTTTCGGTGCCGATGCCGCTTGAGTTCCCAGTACGCCCTACAGAAATGAGCATTTTTTGTGCAGTAAAGCTTTTCATGTTGTCATCAGATTCAGCTTCAACTGAGACTTGATCGTTCGTTACTTGTAAAGTGTTGATTTTCAACTGTACTTTCTTCTCGATTTTAATTCCACGTTTTATTAGTAACTTTTCCATTTCACTAGAAATATCCTCGTCTTCTGTCGGCAAAATCCGTTCACCTGCTTCTAGCACCGTCACTTCTACGCCAAAATCAGCGAGCATTGACGCCCATTCTATACCGATAACACCGCCACCAATAATTAAAATGGATGCAGGTAGGTGTTCAAGCTCCAAAATATGATCAGATGTCATTACTATTTGACCATCAACATGAATCCCTTCAATTGTACGTGGTTGTGAACCCGTAGCAATTAGTACATTGGTCGGAATCAGCATTTCATTTTCTGAGCCGTCCGCCATCTCCACTGAAATCGTACCCGGCATTGGTGAAAAAATAGAAGGCCCTAAAATACGTCCAATACCATTATATACATCAATCTTGCCTTTTTTTATCAAACCTTGTACGCCTTTATGTAGCTGCTCAACGATTGACTCCTTACGCTGCTGAACAACTGTAAAATTCAAGTTCACCTCACCAACTTCCACCCCGAAATCGGTTGCCTGTTTTGCCTGCGTATACATCTCTGCACTCCGCAGTAACGCTTTACTCGGAATACAGCCTTTATGCAAACAGGTACCACCAAGTTTGTCCTTTTCGACGATCGCTGTTTTTAGCCCAAGCTGCGTGGCACGAATGGCGGCTACATAACCACCCGTCCCTCCACCTAAAATGACGACATCATACTCTTGTGCCATGAAAAACCCTCCTTTAGAAAACCGGAAGCAAAGTAATTACCCCCTCCGCTCCATACGAACTTAGTTACCTGCCATTTAAAATGTTTTTTTCATTTTGTAAAAATTGACTGCGTGACTTTGCAACTCGCGCAATACGCTGTTCCGCTAGGCGATTTGCAGCTAAATACGTTGGAATGTTTTGTTCCTTAGATATCGCTGAAATTTTTATAATGCTATCGTAAATTGTTTCAACACGCTTCATTGCACGGTCACGATTATAGCCGTATAATTCGTCCGCTACATTAATAACTCCACCCGCATTAATAACATAATCCGGTGCATATACAATACCCATTTCATGTAAAATTTGACCATGTCGCGATTCTTGTAATTGATTATTGGCCGAGCCTGCGATGACCTTCGCCTTTAGCTGTGGAATCGTGTCATCATTAATAATGGCGCCTAGTGCACACGGCGCGAAAATATCAACATACTGGCTATATATTTCATTTGGTTCCACTGCCGTTGCTCCAAATTCGTTAACAACCCGTTCTACTGCAGCCTTATTAATATCCGTTACAATGAGGTGTGCACCCTCCTTATGCAAGTAATCACATAACGTGTAGGCAACATTTCCAAGACCTTGTACCGAAATCGAGCGACCGCTTAGAGAGTCATTGCCAAACGCTTCCTTTGCCGCGGCCTTCATTCCTATATATACACCATATGCTGTAACAGGTGACGGATTTCCTGATGAACCGAATGCGGGAGAGATTCCTGTTACATAATTTGTTTCCTCATGAATTAAATCCATATCTGACACGGTTGTACCTACGTCTTCTGCTGTAATGTAGCGACCATTCAGTCCTTGGATAAAGCGGCCAAGTGCGCGGAACATTTCTTCGTTCTTATCTTTAAATGGATCACCGATAATAACTGTTTTGCCACCACCTAAATTTAATCCTGCTGCCGCATTTTTATACGTCATACCTCGTGCAAGCCTTAGCGCATCTTCAATCGCTTGCTCCTCTGTTGCATACGTCCACATGCGCGAGCCACCAAGTGCGGGGCCTAGTGTCGTATCATGAATTGCGATAATTGCTTTTAAACCTGATGCCTCATCTTGACAAAAAACGAGTTGCTCATAATCATGTTTCTGCATATACTTGAAGATTTCCATAATCGACCGTCTCCTTTTCACAAAAAAGCGTCTACTTTCTCGTTTTAAAAAAAATCCGCTATTTTAAACAGAAATTATAGTGAACGCTACAATTTATTTATTCCTAATTTTACAATACTTTCTAATTGTTCATTAATCAACTATAAACATAAATAATGCTTTTTGTGAGAATTTTCAATTAATTTAATATAGAGTTTTATTTCATAAATATTATACAATTTGGCTTTTCAATAGACTGAAATTGTTTCGTATTCTTGACTTTCCAAATGCCCATTGTAAAATGAAAGTAGTTGTTAGGAGGTATATGCATGGCACGAATGGCCGCTTTTGTTGTACTGTTAATTCCTGGGCTCATGGCAGCAGCGGGAATTAAATTTATGCGCGATACATTATTCGGTATTTTACTTAATCCATTCCCATGGATTTGGCTTCAATTTGTTGTAGGAGTAATCTTCTTCCTCATCGGCTTCTCCTTCTTTGCAGGGTTTCTACTACACCGTGATCGCAAAAAAGGAACTGTTTCCGAGCGTTTTCAAAAATAAGAAAAGGGCAACCTTAAAAGTGTGAAAAACTCACTTTTAAGGCTGCCCTTTACTTTTACCTAATTAAAAGTAAATTACTATTGCTTTTGCTGCTTTCGAACCCGATCAGGATAATCCGTGATCCACCCAATGACTGCAGGATGTGGCTGTTTTAGAAAGTCCTCATTTCCTTGAATGCCGTAAAAACGAATTCCTTTACCTGCATAATCACATGCCTTTAAGTACCGTCGTTTATAATACTTTTTACTCGCATGAACCACATCGATATATGTGCATGAGCCAAGCGTATCCCAGTTAAATTTTTTCGTCACAATTAAAGCCGTCTCCACATTAGGACGTAATACCTTCACTAACTGTAATAACTCCTCATGAAATGAAGAAAAGTGACTATTCCCTGACAATTCAGTCGTCAGAAGTGCTGCAATAAGTGGGGTTGGATCCATTAGGAGTGACTCTTTTATCTCAATATTGACCGCCATTTGCTGTTCATTAGCCCACTTCATTACCTCTTCAAAGGTTGGAATCTTTTTTGACGAAAAAAGACGACTAAATCGATACCCTAGCTTGTACTGCCCTAGTTCCTCAGCTGAACAATCAAAAATAAATTTTTTTACCCCAGTGAGACGGGCTAAATGAAGATCATGAAAAACGACTAAAACATCATCATTCGAACGCTGAATATCAAATTCGATGCCATCTGCGCCAAGTAGCTTAGCCTTTATAAACGCTGTAAAACTATTTTCAAACGCGTACCCGGAAGCCCCACGATGCGCATAAATCGGTACATGAGCCATTATACATTCAGTTCTCCAAATTCTAAAATAAATTTCCCATTTGTCATCTTGGACAAAATGGTAGATTTTTTCCCAATTTGAATGTATGTACCAGAATACGCTTCCTTAGTAACATGGATTTCTTCTTTACCAGCATTGCGTAAATCATTCATCATTTGCTTAATTTCTCGGTCAAGTGTTATGGCTACTTCTTTATCTCTATTTAATTTTTGCTTCGTCTGTTCAAATGCTGCAATTTGTTGCTTAGTCAAATTATTAACCAATGGTATCATTCTGTTAACTTGCGTTTCTAACTGTACAATATCTTCATGTATCGATTTCAGTAACGCTGCTCTATCCTGAATCACAACTAGTCCTTCTTGTTTGTTCATGCTATTAATAATTAATTCGGTTCGTCTTTCGAGTCGATTACCTGAAATCGCTGTCACAATCATACTTTTTGCAATCGCTGTTCCACCAATAATCTTGCCCTTACGCTCATCAACTAAAATGGAGTGCCCTTTTAGATGTGATCCGAGCGCATAAAATCCAATATGAACGTCTTCACCAGCTACTAGATTCGCCTCATTCACATGCTTCACGAAAATATTACCGCCAGCCTCAACACGCGTTTGTCCTAAACCGAAAATCCCTCCACGAATAAACACATCGCCGTCTAATGATTTTATCAACTTGGCTCCTGAAACGCCTTCTGCACCTTCTATTGAGATATCTCCTTTTGCTGTAACGCTATAGCCAACCTGAACCGTTCCACGAATACTAATAGATCCTGCAAAGTCAATATTTCCCGTCTCTACACCAACATCGCCAGCAATGGGTAAATGATGATTAACAGACACCATCCCTTGTACATGCTCTAGAACGCCGCCTATACGAGATCTTAATATAGTTTTTCCGTTCTCTTCAACTTCATAGGCTGATTTTTTATCATATTTAAGCATTCCATCTCGACCAGGCTGTGCAGGCACTAAGTCATTATGCACATTGTAACCAGGTGTCCCTTGCTGAAGGGGGATTTTTTCCCCTAGCCAATCACCTTCACTAATTTCAAAAATAAAACTCATATCATAATAGTCGGCCTTACCATCTTCACGAATAACGGGCTTACGTTCTGGAATTTCTAAATACGTAATTTTCGCATCCTCACCCTTCACAGGCGGAGTCCCTTGTGCTATTAACATTGCCTTACCAGTAACAATACTCTCTAGATTAATACTTAAAACACCATGATTTATACTATTTTCTACTAACAATTTACGTACTATTTCTGAAATTTCTTGTTTATTTTCACGGACATATTCAGCGGTTTCATGTATAAACAATGACACAGACATTTTGTCTCGAGAAATTTCAAGGGCAACTGTCGGTAGCCATTCGCCAATTTCTGTTTTATTTTCATTTACTTTCGATAAGACATTTTTTAAAATTGCAAAGTTCGTTAATTTTATACGAGGATTTAAGCGTATAATGCTATCAAAATCTTTTAATAAAAATCCGGTTTGCATTGTTTTGATGTAAACTTTACCATTTTCTTCGGATACTTCTAAAAATTTATTTTCAAAGATGATCACGCGAATCCTCCTTCCACTTATTTTATAGTATATACAATATTTAGTATTTTGTTTAGAGAATTTTATCACAAAAGGTTAAAATCCTTACTCGAAAATAAAACTAATCAAAATATTTATTTTATTTAGTCCTATAGATTTATTTGCATTAATTCCAACTGTGACTGAAGTTATACGAAATCTTATTAATACTGTTTATACACGATTACAAAGGTAATTATTCCATTGGAAATGAGTAACTCAATTAAAGGAGGCAACGTATTTTTTAGTGGATAAGAAAGGACATCAACTCGCCCTATTTGGGGTGAATGATGTCTTTCTATATGACTGGATCGTCTTCTTAAATAAATTTTGTTAGATCATCGCGTTTTCTGTTCTCAAAAAAAAAAAAACACCTCCAAACGAGTAACAATACTCGAAATGAATGTGTTTCAACAAGTAAATCAATTAAATAAAGTTTATTACTTTTAAAGAGTAGTTTGCTGGTAAAATTCTATGAATTACAGTGATCTAAATACTATAAACCCCGCCAAATCAAGCTTAACTCGCTACCATTTCAATGCGTATTTTATCCGCAATCATCGCAATGAACTCTGAATTCGTGGGTTTTGATTTTAAGTGGTGCACGGTATAGCCGAACATCTCTGAAATCGATTCGTAGTTGCCACGGTTCCATGCGACTTCAATGGCATGGCGAATGGCACGTTCGACGCGGGATGGTGTTGTGTTAAATTTCTTGGCGATTTCTGGATATAAAATTTTTGTTACAGAGCCCAAAAGTTCAATATCATAATAGACCATCTGAATGGCTTCACGTAAGTAAGAGTAGCCTTTAATATGTGCTGGCACACCAATTTCTTTAATTATAGCTGTAATTGTCGTATCTAACTGACGTTGGTCCAATTTTTGCGAAACTTGTGGTTGCAACACACTTTTACGCTTTTCGCCATCGCCCCTTTGTCCTGCGCAATGTAGAATTTTTTGAACAAGTTGATCAAACTCGAACGGCTTGAGCATAAAATACGAAGCCCCAAAATTCACCGCTTGCTTCATTACATCCTCTTGACCAAATGCCGTTAGCATAATAACTTGCGTATTCATATGGCGTTCGTCATTATACATAGCCTCAAGAACCGCTAGTCCATCCAAGTGCGGCATAATAATATCTAGGAGAAGTACGTCCAATTGATGTTCCTCTAACATTTTAATGCATATTTTACCATTCGAAGCAGTAGCTACTACTTCAATTTCTGGATGGTTTTGAAAATACAGCTCCATTGTTTTCACTAGTTCACGATTGTCATCAGCAATCGCTATTTTTACTTTCGTCAAAAATATTCCCCCTTTTTATTCTAATACTTCAAATTTCTTCTACACTCCAAATGTGTCCATTTGACATAGTTTTGATATTTCGACATTCCCCCAAAAAAACCTCTTTACTGCAAAAAAATGAGTAATGAGTAGTATGTTTTCGGTCTAAAACGACAAAATTCATTTCCATTTTTATTTTGTCGAATTATCATTATGTATTATGTTAATAAAAAAACTGAAAAAAGACTACACTTTTACAAAAAGTATAGTCAATATTCCTTAATTAGGCGTTTTTTTCAGCATTTCGATGATCAGTATCCCCGCGCCTTTTGTCGGTTCTTCAACATACATATGTGTTACTGCCCCGACAAATTGACCATTTTGAACAATTGGGCTCCCACTCATCCCTTGTAAAATGCCTCCCGTTTTTTCGAGTAATTCCCGGTCAGTTACTTTAAATTGGATAAGACTTCCTTCTATTTTATCTATTTCGATATCAAATGCGCGGACATCATTTCCTTCTATTGCTGTAAACAATTCAGCTGCGCCCAATTTCAAATCTTTTTCGTGTATAATTTTCATTGGACGTTGCACACTGTGTTGTAACTCTTGCTCCCAGTAGCCGAAAATGCCGTATACATCATTCTTCAAAATGCTACCTAGCCGCGCTGCTGATTTATCAACGACTGAAACCTTATAACCTGGTTGACCTGGTGTGCTTTTCTTAAGTTGTGTAATGGACGCTAAATAAATGGCTCCATTCCTAAATGACGGCGGCTGTTTTAATGTTGAGTCGATAATTTGATGCCCTAAAGCGCCGTATTCCTTTGACTCCGGATCAATAAATGTTAAAGTACCGATGCCATCTGTTTCATCCTTTAAAAACGGTAATAAATTATTGACTTCTTCCTTAGATAATTCAAACGTTCGCTCCTTATTATTGTGCTCAATTGTTAATTGAATTGATTGTTGCTGTTTTTGTAAAACGGCAAGCTTTGAAAGCTTTTGACCATTCAGCTCAGTAACCATATCCCCCTGCTTCAACCATTGACCATCTGGCAAAAGCACGTCATGGGAAATATATACAAATGGTAGCTGTAGTTGAATACCTATCGATTGTCCCATTGGAATGAGCTGTCTCGCATAAATATTCGATGGTGCCAACATGACAAACACTACAATGAATAAAAAATTACGCAAATGGCACTTCATACGTCACCTCCTCCGTTTCGTTTCGCTTACTATGTGGAATTTTGACGGAGTTATGAACGGAAAATATTTGTCGTTTAAACAATAAAAAACGTAAAGGCCATTTTCGTATCCTTTACGTTTTCATTTATTTCATCAATTGCTTTCGTTGATCGGCAATTTGCACAAGCTCTGAGGCATGCTGTAGCGTTAACTTAGTAATTTCAGTACCACTCATCATACGACTTACTTCTTCAATGCGCGCTGCTTCAATTATTTCTGTTAATGTTGTAAATGTTCGATCATGCTCAACCTGCTTTTTAATTAAATAATGCTGATCGGCCATTGCCGCCACTTGTGGTAAATGGGAAATACAAAGAACTTGTGAATGTATGGATATCGTTGCAATTTTTTCTGCAATGGCCTGCGCCACACGACCACTTACCCCTGTATCCACTTCATCAAAAATAATGGATGTTATGCCGTTAGAAGATGAGAAAATTGTTTTTAATGCTAGCATCATACGCGATAATTCTCCACCCGATGCAATTTTTGGTAGTGATTTTGGGGGTTCTCCAACATTTGTTGAAATATAGAATGCCACATAATCTTTACCATTTGCATCAAACTGCTCCTGCTGCTCAAAATTAACAATAAATTTCGCCTTTTCCATATGTAATACACGGAGTTGCTCCATAATGGCATCGCTTAATTGAACGGCGTTTTCTTTTCGAATAGCAGTTAATTGTTCCGCTAGTTTCTCTAATTTTGCCTCCATTATACGAAGTAATTCATCATTTTTTTGAATCGTTTCGTCGCGATTAATTAATTGCATTAATTCTTCTTCAATTTTTGCATAATACACCAAAATTTCTTCAACCGTTGTACCATATTTACGTTTCATCGTTTGGTAATGTGCTAGACGCTGTTCTACCTCGTTTAAACGTTCCGGATCGAACTCTAGCTCATCTAGTACATTTTTTATTTGGTATGCAGCATCCTGCAATGCATAAAAGCTCGTTGTGACCGCTTCTGACGCTTCCTTAAAGCTTTCATCTAGGTTCACTATATCGTTTAGTGCATTCATTGAATTGCCAATAAAATCAAGGCCATGTGACTCTGCTGAAATTGCTTCATAGGCTACATTCGCTCGTTCAAAAATTTTATGGAAATTCAGTAAACGACGGCGTTCATCAAGTAAAGAATCTTCTTCCGCCACTTGCAAATTCGCTTGCTCAAGCTCCTGAATCTGAAACTGGTACAGGTCGATACGCTGTGCCGTACGCTGCTCATCAATATTTAAAGCAGCGACCTCACGCTTAAGCTCACGGTAGTCGTTGTATGCCTCTGTATACTGCTCTAATAGCGGTTGCAAGGCTTCTGCAGCGAAATGATCCAGTAAGTTGATATGTTGCTTCTCGTCCATAAGCTCTTGGTTTTCATGCTGTCCATGAATATCTATAAGGCTGCCACCAATTTCACGTAGTACAGATAAAGGGACAAGCTTGCCATTTACTCGACATACACTTTTCCCGTTGTCATTTAGGTCGCGACGTAGAATAATCGTGTCCTCTTCCGATTCAATCCCGGCTTCCTCAAGTTTCGCGTACACCGGATGTGAATCACTTGGCACCTGAAATAATCCACCTAGCTCGGCCTTTTTTGTGCCGTGACGAATAAACTCGGTTGACCCCCGTCCGCCAGCTAGAATATTTACTGCATCAATAATTATGGACTTCCCCGCGCCGGTTTCACCTGTTAACACGGTCAAACCTTCTGAAAAACTCACCGTTAAATCATCAATGATGGCAAAGTTTCGAATACTTAGTTCTCTTAACAAAAATATCCACCTCGAATTAAAGCATATCTAATAAGCGATTTTTAATACCTTCTCGATCTTCTTCGGTACGACAGATTATCATAATCGTATCATCACCACAAATTGTTCCTAAAATTTCAGACCAGTCTAAATGGTCGAGTAGTGAACCGATTGCATTTGCGTTACCAGGTAATGTTTTCATTACTAAGATATGAGATGCACCGTCAATACTTACAAACGCATCAGCTAGTGCTCGGTGTAGCTTTTGGATTGGATTAAAGCGTTGGTCAGCTGGTAAGCTATATTTATAGCGCCCATCTTGCATTGGTACCTTTACTAAATGTAATTCCTTAATATCACGTGAAACCGTTGCTTGCGTCACATTATAACCAGCATTTTTTAACTGCTCTACTAAATCATCTTGTGTTTCTATCTCGTTGTTTGTAATAATATCGCGAATACGAATATGGCGTTGGCCTTTGTTCATATCGTTCACCTCGTCGTTTTATGTATTGTATATTTACACTAACATTTGCATAAAAAAAAAACAAGAAAAACTGCAAAGAGAACTAAAAATCCGTATATAACCTATTGCCCTAAACTTTCAAACTATTCAAAAAGGGAGAATCTTACGTATAAGATTCTCCTTTTTTGTCACTATGAAGGGACATCATATCTTCCAATTCCAGGTCAATATGTGCCTTTGTAATCTATATTAATTCACTATGCGCTTGTTTAACGAGTGAGCCAAAATCAGTAAATGCCTCTACCTTTTCCCCGTCTTTCGGGTTATATAAATGGAATAAGAACTCGATATTGCCCTCTCCACCAGTAATTGGTGAATACGACGCATCTTTTACGATGAAGCCCACATTTGTTGCCATTTTCGCCGTTTCTTCTAATACAGCTAAGTGGACTTTCGGCTCACGTACAATGCCTTTTTTACCGACATTTTCACGGCCAGCTTCAAATTGAGGCTTTACAAGTGCCATCACATCTCCGCCAGGCATTAAGATTGTTTTTAATACTGGTAAAATAAGTGCTAATGAAATAAATGATACATCTATTGTTGCAAAATCCGGTAATCCTTCTACTAAATCTTCCGGTTTTGTGTAACGGAAATTTGTTTTTTCCATTACAGTTACACGCTCGTCTGAACGAATTTTCCATGCTAACTGATTGGAACCTACATCAAGCGCATAGCAATGACGGGCGCCGTTTTGCAAAGCACAATCTGTAAAGCCACCTGTTGATGAGCCAATGTCTAACATTAGTTTGCCATCAACAGACATATCAAAAATTTCTAGAGCCTTTTCAAGTTTTAAGCCACCACGACTTACATACTTCAGTTGTGATCCTTTCACTTGTAAAGGTAAGTCAATGGCAATTTTTTCGCCTGCTTTGTCAATACGAACTTCGTTTGAGAACACAAGTCCTGCCATTATGGTACGCTTTGCCTTCTCGCGTGTTTCGCATAAACCGCGTTCAACAAGTAGGATATCTACACGTTCTTTCGGTTGTTTCGTCATACTATATTAGAACCTACCTGTTTTTTGTCTTTAACGAACTTCTGAATACGTTTTACCGTTTCTTCTGTCGTTACATTAATTTCTTCTAGTAACTGGTCAACATTACCATGCTCAATAAACTCATCTGGAATACCGATGCGGTCAATGGCAACATTACGGTAGTGGTGATTTGCTGCAAATTCTAACACGGCGCTACCAAAACCACCTTGTAATACTGCCTCTTCAATTGTTAGGATTGGCATATTTGCTGACATCAGTTCGTGCAACATTGTCTCGTCTAACGGTTTAATAAAGCGTGCATTGATAACGCGAACACTTATACCTTGCTCCGCTAGCTGTTCTGCCGCTTCCATCGCCATCGGAATTGTCGTACCGAATGTTAAGATTGCTGAGTCCGTACCGTCGCGTAATACTTCCCATGAACCGATTGGAATAGCTCTCATTACTTCGTCCATTGCTACGCCTAACCCATTACCGCGTGGGTAACGTAGTGCGATTGGACCTCCATCATAATCGATTGCTGTTTTCACCATATGCTGGCCTTCATTTTCATCCTTTGGCATCATCAATACGATGTTTGGAATGTGACGAAGGAAGGCAATATCAAATACACCTTGATGCGTTTCACCGTCTGCTCCTACTAATCCTGCACGGTCAATGCCAATAAAGACATTTAAGTTTGGACGTGCGATATCATGAAGCACTTGATCGTATGCACGTTGTAGGAAAGTTGAGTAAATCGCAAGGAAAGGCTTCATTTGTTGAGTTGCAAGACCCGCCGCCATTGTTGCTGCGTGTTGCTCGGCAATTCCCACATCAAAGAATCGATTCGGGAAATTCTTTTGGATGCCTTCTAGCTTTGAACCTACTGGCATTGCTGGTGTAATCGTTACAATGCGCTCATCTTCTTCCATGCATTTACGAACAGAGTCTGCTACTAAGCTACTCCAGGCTGGGCCTTTGACTGCTGACTTTACAAATGCACCTGTCTCCATTTTATATGGACCTGTGCCATGCCATGTGCCGACTGTATCTTCCTCAGCTGGTTTGTAACCTTTCCCTTTTTTTGTTAAAACATGTACAAGCACCGGGCCTTTTACTTTTTTAGCATACTCGAGTGTTTTCTCAAGCGCTTCAAAGTCATGACCATCGATTGGACCTAAATATTTAAAGCCCATTTCCTCAAAAAATACGCCGGAAACGACTAAATATTTTAAGCTATCTTTAACACGTTCCGCCGTGGAAGCAAGCTTGCCGCCAACAACTGGTATTTTGTTCATTAATGATTCAAGCTCTTCTTTTGCCTTTGAATATTCTTTTGCTGTACGAAGACGCCCAAGAACATTGTGCAGTGCGCCTACATTCGGTGCGATGGACATTTCGTTATCGTTTAAAATAACGATCATATTTGTTTTTTCATGACCGATATGATTCAGTGCTTCAAGTGCCATTCCACCTGTTAATGCACCATCACCAATAATCGGTACGACGTAGTTTTTATCCTTTTTAATATCACGTGCTGCCGCCATCCCCATTGCAGCAGATAAAGACGTTGAACTATGCCCAGTCTCCCATTCATCATGTTCACTTTCAACAAGCTTTGGGAAGCCACATAAACCCTTAAACTGACGAAGCGTATCGAATTGATCAGCGCGTCCAGTTAAAATTTTGTGCACATAGGCTTGGTGTCCTACATCCCATAAAAATTTATCCTTTGGACTGTTAAAAGCTTTATGCAATGCGATCGTTAGCTCGACAACACCCAGGTTCGGCCCAATATGACCACCAGTAGCAGAGCATTTTTCTATTAAGAAAGCGCGAATATCTCCAGCTAGCGCCTCTAATTGCTTTTTATTCAAGTCTTTTAAAAAGGATGGACTAGAAATCTTCGTTAAATCCACCTCATCCACACACCTTTTCATCTAATTATTCACCGTATCGTGATTTACCTATTATAACAGTGTAAAACTGCAGAAAAAAGTTTTACACTTTACTAATGCTTGCGTTTTACAATATATGTTGCGAATTCATGTAATAAACTACTATTTGTTTGTACTTTTTCTAGTGCCGCAATTGCTTGTTCATAATGATCATCTAACTTTGCTTTCGCGCCTTCTAAAGAAAGCAGTGCTGGATATGTACTTTTATCACTTGCTATATCCTTACCTGCTGTTTTACCTAGTTGCTCTGACGTACCTTCAATATCTAAAATATCATCTTGGATTTGGAAGGCTAAGCCAATATGATGCGCATATTCAACAAGTGCTGCTCGCTCATCGGCTGCCACATCGGCTAAAACTGCGCCTGATTCAATACTGAAGCGTAGTAGTGCCCCTGTTTTATTAACATGGACATGCTCTAGCTCTGTTAGATTCAGTAAACGCTCCTCGCCGTCCATATCTAAAATTTGACCACCAACCATGCCCTCAGCACCTGCTGCTATACTTAGTAGATTCACTAACTCGATGCGTTTTTCAGCTGGGAGGTCCATTCGTGCAATTACGCCGAACGCTAATGTATTTAATGCATCCCCGGCAAGGGTTGCAAGTGCTTCACCGTAAACGACATGGTTTGTCGGCTTACCGCGGCGTAGCTCATCATCATCCATACATGGGAGATCATCGTGGATTAATGAATACGTATGAATCATTTCCACTGCAGCCCCTACTGTTAAACTAGGCGCTAGATCCTTCTTATACATTTCACATACTGCGGCAACGAATAATGGACGAATACGCTTACCACCAGCGTTAAGCGAATACAGCATCGACTCTTTTAAATGCGACGGGGCAACGATTTTTTCAACTAGTGCGGACATTTCCTGCTCAATTGCCGGAGTGTTTGACTCGATAAATTGCTTCAATGCTTCATTCATAAATTAACCTTCTCCATTTCCTGGATTGAACGGCTGTTTTTCACCGTTTTCTCCAACAATTGAAATTAACTGTTGCTCTGCACCTTGTAACGTCTCATGACAAAAGTGCGACAGTTCCATCCCTTTTTTATATAAATCAATCGCTTCCTCTAAAGGGACATCTCCTTGTTCTAGCTTGCGTACAACCTCTTCAAGCTCAGTCATTGCGACAGCAAACGTTTGTTTTGACATGTGTTATTCCCCCTTTTGATGTAGTTGCGTTGAGACTATTTTAGCCTGCGCAACACCGTCTTGAAATTGAATTGAAATCGCATCATTTACAGCAAGCTCAGCCGCAGTTTTGACAACTTTATCCCCTACATAGGTCACACTAAACCCTTTATTCATAAGGGCTAACGGATTAAGTGCTTCAAGCGTTCGAACAACTGAGCCAAATGCAGACTTTTTTTGCTCCATTACCGATTGCATAGAACGATGCAGCTGTTTTGTAGCGTGGTTTAGTTGCTGACTAGAAGCAGCTAGTAAATGCTGTGGTGAATGCATTTTCAACTTTGCTTCGCTCGCTTGCATTTCACTTTTCTTCTTTAAAAAATAGACACTCATTGATTTTTCAAGCGCCGTATCTACTTGTAAAAGCTTCTCTGTAAAAGGACGATAAAGACGCTCAGGTGTTGCAAGTGGATAGGAAGTTTGTAATTTCGTTAAGCGACTGCGTTCGAAATTTAGCCGTGACGTGATCATTTGATGAAGCTGTGACTGCTGTACGAGTACGCGCTGGTATAATTCCTGCTGATTCGGTACAGCCAGTTCTGCTGCGGCAGTTGGCGTCGGGGCACGGAGATCTGCCACAAAATCGGCAATCGTCGTATCGGTTTCATGACCGACCGCACTAATGACCGGAATTTGGCTTTCAAAAATAGCGCGCGCAACGATTTCTTCATTAAATGCCCATAAATCCTCAATCGACCCTCCACCGCGACCTACGATTAACACATCACAAAGCCCTTGCCGATTCGCAAGATAAATATTTTCTGCAATATTCGGTGCCGCACCTGCTCCCTGAACGAGCGTTGGGTAAATAAGTATTTCCGTTTTGGGGAAACGTCTATTAATTGTCGTATAAATATCCCGAATCGCTGCACCTGTTGTTGCCGTAAGTACACCAACTGTTTTCGGGAATGTTGGAATTGGCTGCTTAAAGTTCGGGTTAAAGAGCCCTTCTTTTTGCAGACGTTCTTTTAATTGATTAAAGGCAACGAATAGTCCACCAATGCCATCCGGTTCCATTGTTTGCGCATAAAGCTGGTATGCACCGCTCGACTCGTAAACATTAACATCGCCGCGTATAAATACCTTCATACCCTCTTCTGGCTTAAAGGCGAGTCGAGCCGCTTGACTACGAAACATCGTGGCATTAATGCGTGATGCGTCGTCCTTTAACGTGAAATAAATATGACCTGAGCTATGAATTTTGACATTCGAAAGCTCCCCCATTACGTAAACATCACGTAAATGTGGGTCTGCATCAAATTTGCGTTTAATGTATTTCGTTAACGCTTTAACCGTTAAATAAGAAGACGATGTCATGACCTTTTCGGCTCCTTTTCTCATAAAATGTGTATTTATGTATATCTACTTTTGTCGGTCTATTAATTTTTCGCAAAAGAAAAGCTGTTTCTCGTCAGAAAAACAGCTTCTGTCCTACTTATTTTACATGTTTCTAAATCATTTGTCGTGCAATAACTTTTTTTCAGCAGCCTGCACAGTGTTTGAAAGAAGCATTGTAATTGTCATCGGACCGACGCCACCTGGAACTGGGGTAATATGAGACGCAATTCCGTCCACATCCGCAAAGTCCACGTCGCCGCATAATTTATCATGTTCATCACGGTTAATCCCAACATCGATTACGACAGCACCATCTTTAATATGTTCTTTCGTAATGAAGTTTGGACGGCCTACCGCAGCGATTAAAATATCTGCTTGCTTTGTGTAGGCTGGTAGATTTGGTGTTTTAGAATGTGTATATGTAACTGTCGCATCTTTTTGAAGCAACAATTGACCCATTGGTTTACCTACAATATGGCTACGACCGACGATCACGGCATGTTTACCTGCAATCTCAATACCAGAATGCTCAAGTAATTTCATGACACCATAAGGAGTACATGGCAAGTACGTTTCTTGTCCTAACATCATTTTCCCAACACTTACTGGCGAGAAGCCGTCAACATCTTTCTCAGGAGAAATCGTTGCAATAACTGCATCTTCATTAATATGCTTTGGAAGAGGGAGTTGAACAAGAATTCCGTGAATGTCCACTCGATCGTTTAGTTCACGTATTTGTTCCAATAAAGCTTGTTCAGAAATATCTTCAGGTAATTTAATTAACTCTGAGAACATACCAATTGCCTCACAAGATTTTTGTTTGTTGGCTACGTATGTTTTTGAAGCTGGGTTGTCCCCCACTAAAATAACCGCTAAACCAGGTGTTAAACCTTTTTCTTTAAGCACCTCTACGCGTTCAGCTACAGACTTTCGTATTTCTTGACCGATTTCTTTACCATTTATGATTGCACTTGACATGTTGTTACTCCTTCCAATGATCACTACTACAAATTGTTATTGCTCAGTAAATTTCGAAAGTACTCCATTTACGAATTTGCTTGATTTTTCATCACCAAATAGTTTACAAAGCTCAATTGCTTCGTTCATTACAACTCTACTCGGTGCATCTTGCATGAATAATAATTCGTAAACTGCTAGGCGTAAAACAGTTCTTTCAATTTTTGGGAGACGACTTAGCGTCCAATTTTCAAGTTTATTTTCTAGCGTTGTGTCAATTTCTTCTTTATGTTCAGTTGTTCCACGAACTAATTGGTCTAAGAATGCATTCGTCTTTTCTTCTTCAAGAAGAACGTGACTAATTGCTTCTTCGACTGAAAGTTCCGTGCTGTCTAACTGAAACAATGCTTGCAACGCTTTTTTGCGTGCTTCAGTTCGTTTCATGTTTAAAGCTCTCCTTCTTAAGTAGCATTACGTCCTATAATAGCATATTTTTGTTGTCATAACACAGTTTGAATTAATTTTTCAAAATTAAGTCGACTCGCTTAGAATGCTAATTTCTATAGATTTATTCTATCCTTTATTAGTTAAATAATCAGAAAAAAACAAGAAATAAAACTAGAGCAAGGAGATTTCCCCTCGCTCTAGAATTTATTTGAACATCTGCGCAGCTTTTACCGCCTGATGCCATCCAAAAAATAATTCTTCACGACGCGTTTCTGCCATTTTGGGCTCGAATTTTTTATCTAAATTCCAATGTTTTTTTACTTCTTCTAGGTCTTCCCAAAACCCCACTGCAAGCCCAGCTAAATAGGCCGCACCGATAGCTGTTGTTTCATTTACTGCAGGACGCTCCACCGGTACATTTAATATATCCGACTGGAACTGCATTAAGAAATCATTCCTTACTGCACCCCCATCAACGCGCAAAGTTTTCAAAGTAATACTTGAATCAGATTGCATCGCGGCTAGCACGTCACGGGTTTGATAGGCAAGTGATTCTAGCGTTGCACGAATGAAGTGCTCTTTTGACGTTCCCCGTGTTAAGCCAAATACAGCACCTCGTACGTCACTATCCCAATATGGCGTTCCTAATCCAACGAAAGCTGGGACGACATATACGCCCTCCGTATCGTCCACTTTTTTTGCGTACAGTTCACTATCCGATGATTTACGTATCATCCGCATACCGTCACGTAGCCACTGAATTGCTGAGCCGGCAACGAATATGCTTCCCTCTAGCGCGTAAATTACTTTACCGTCATAACCCCACGCAATTGTCGTTAGTAAACCATGCTCTGAACGTACCGCTTCCTCGCCTGTATTCATAAGCATAAAGCAGCCTGTGCCGTACGTATTCTTTACCATTCCTTTGTCATAGCACCCTTGCCCAAATAGTGCTGCCTGCTGATCTCCAGCAATACCTGCGATTGGCACTGTGTGGCCGAAGAAATGTTTGCCCGAAAGCTTACCGTACACTTCGGATGATGGGCGGACTTCCGGTAGCATTGAGACCGGTACAGCTAAGATATCCAAAAGCTCCTCATCCCATTTCAAGTCAAAAATATTGTACATGAGCGTGCGAGACGCATTTGAATAGTCCGTTACATGTACTTCTCCCTCAGTAAGTTTCCATATAATCCACGTATCAATCGTGCCGAATAATAAGTCACCTGCCTCCGCTTTTTCACGTGCTCCGTCCACATTATCTAAAATCCATTTTACCTTTGTGCCCGAAAAATAAGCATCAATTAGTAGTCCTGTTTTATTGCGGAATAATTCCTCATGCCCAGCTTCTTTTAGCTCCTCACAAATCCCAGCTGTTTGTCTAGATTGCCAAACGATCGCATTATACACGGGTTCTCCTGTGTTCTTATCCCACACGACGGTTGTTTCTCTCTGATTCGTAATGCCGATACCTTGAATTTGCTCTGGGCTAATATTATTTTCAGATAAAACTGTTGCGATGACCGATAAAATAGAGCTCCATATTTCTTTAGGGTTATGCTCTACCCAGCCAGATTGCGGGAAATACTGCTTGAATTCACGCTGAGCGACATGGGCTATATTCCCTTTTTTATCAAATAATATCGCACGTGAGCTTGTCGTTCCTTGGTCTAACGCCATAATAAATTTTTCCATTCAATCCCCTCCTAGCTCAGGCTTTTTTCGCATTAGCCAATGCCTCTTGTAATTGTATTGTATGCAGTACTTTTTGCTCAACTGTCCATTCAAACAGCGTGCTCATTTCATCAATAACAGCTTCTTTATGCTCCTCTACAAAGGCAATGTTGAAAAATAACGCACCCGTTCGTCGAATAAAGAAGTCTACTGGCTTGGCAACTGCTTCATAAAAAATACTGTAATAAAGCAGTCCGTAAATAACTGGGGGAAGCGAGCCCTTTGCCTGCTTCATATAGGCATACACTTTGTTCACATTTGTTCCATAGTGACGAGCAAGCTGTTCAGTTTCTTCAACCGATAACCCAAGCTTTACGCCATTGCCAATTTGCGCCTGCACATAATGATCGAAAAACTTCGATCCACTAACATCCCCACCTGAAATCGATAAATGCTTTGTTATACAAGATGTAGACTTTTTCCCGAATTCATTTTGGAGCTGCTTGCATAGTAAGTCAACAATTTTTTCTGCCATTTTACGGTAACCAGTCAATTTCCCACCTGCAATTGTTATCAGGCCATTTTTCGATTGCCATATTTCATTTTTCCTCGAAATTTCAGACGGACTTTTGCCATCCACGTGAATAAGTGGACGCACTCCTGCCCAGCCAGATTCTATCTTCAGCCCTTTACTAGCAAGAGACGGGAACATAAAATAAATGGCATCAAGCAAATACACGCGCTCCTCTGCCGTAATGTGCATATCCTTTGGGTCCCCTTCATAAAATGTATCCGTCGTGCCTACATACGTTTTGCCGTCACGCGGGATCGCGAAAACCATACGTCCATCTTGTGTATTAAAGTAAATCGCCTGTTTTAACGGGAAAACCTCTTGGTCAAAAACAAGATGCACACCTTTTGATAAAATTAACTGTTTTTCAGTCAGCTCTCCAGCCAGTTTGCGCACTTCATCTACCCAGGGACCTGCTGCATTCACTACCTTTTTGGCCTTCACCTTATACGTTTCACCTGTCAGCTGATCTTCTAACGTTACAGTGAAGGTAAAATTATTGCTACGAATGCTAATTGCTTTTGTGTAATTAAGTGCTATCGCTCCTCGTTCAGCCGCCGCTTTTATCACCTCAATCGTTAATCGCGCGTCATCTGTTCGGTATTCGACGTACAAACCCCCACCGAGTAAATCTTCTTTTTTTACGAGTGGTTCACACTTCGCTGTGTCATCCGCTGACAGCATAAAACGACGCTCACTCTTTTTCACACCTGCTAGGATGTCATATATTATTAACCCTAGTGCCGTAAAAAACGGACCAAATGTACCTCCTTTATAAAACGGCAGTAGCATTCTTACTGGCGTTGTGACGTGCGGACCATTTTCATATACAATCGCTCGCTCACGTCCAAGCTCTACCACTTCTTTTATTTGTAGCTGTTTTAAATATCGTAGTCCGCCGTGCACAAGTTTAGTGGAACGACTAGATGTACCTTCTGCAAAATCCTGCATTTCTACGAGCCCAACTGTTAATCCGCGCGTTACCGCATCGAGTGCAATGCCGACTCCGGTAATACCACCGCCGATAATAAGTAAATCTAGTACACCCTCTTTTAGCGACTGAGTCATTGGCTCCCTGTCAAATGCTGAAAATGTTTTCACTTAAAGCACTTCCCTTCAATCAAAGTTGCCCACTTTCTTTCCCCAGAAAATATGCAAATAAGCATTAAATGAAAAAAAGCAGCACTACATGATGTAGTACTGCTCAAGCTGCCACTAAAAATTATTCGCCGTCCTTAGCGTTTTCAAATTGAATGCCTGTTATATGGACATTCACTTCACTCGTTTCAATAGCTGTCATATTTAAAATTGCTTGGCGGATCGTTGACTGAATATTTTTCGCCACTTTCGGAATCGCAAAACCGTATTTCACTGTGCAGAAAACATCAATTACGATATTTCCTTCTTCAGACATCGCAGATTTGATTCCTTTAGAGTGCACTTTTTTACCAAAGCGTTCTACAACACCTGATGCAAAATTACCACGAGTTGCTGCAACACCTTCTACTTCAGTTGTTGCGATACCTGCAATTACTTCAATCACTTCAGGTGCCACCTCGATTTGACCAAGCTCTTCTTTACCTGATGGTGTTGGTTGTACAAATGATAATGGTTGTTTTTCAGCCATTTTCGAACATCCTCTCTTTATGTAAACTTGCCTTAAATAGGCATTTCATTTTTCATTATGCTTCCATATAGTATACTACAATTTAAAAAAGTTTGTGCGTTGGGGAATAGCTTTTAGTGAAATAATTGTGTTTCTACACAGCAATTTATAAATCGCCAAAAAACCCCTTCCCATAGAATAAAGGAAGGGGTTACTAAATAGTAATTATGCTTTTACAGCTGTATTTAAAATGTCGTTCTCTTCCAGGAATTTCGTATTGAATTTCGCTGATTTAAAGACATCGTTGTTCATTAATGCTTGGTGGAATGGAATTGTTGTGTTAATACCAGGTCCAGCTACTTCAAACTCACTAAGCGCACGATTCATTTTTGCGATTGCTTCTTCACGTGTATCTGCATGCACGATCAGCTTCGCTACCATTGAATCGTAGTATGGTGGAATTGTGTAACCTGCATAAACCGCAGAGTCAATACGTACACCGTAACCACCAGGAACTACATACGTTTCTACCGTACCAGCTGAAGGCATGAAGTTTTTATAAGCGTTTTCAGCGTTAATACGGCACTCCATTGCCCAACCATTAATTTTAATATCTTCTTGAGCGAATGGTAATTTCTCACCAGACGCGATTTTTAATTGTTGTTGCACAAGGTCAACGCCTGTAATCATTTCTGTTACTGGGTGCTCTACTTGAATTCGTGTGTTCATTTCCATGAAGTAGAAACGATCTTCCTGGTAATCGTAAATGAACTCGATTGTACCAGCGCCTTCGTAGTTACAAGCTTGTGCTGCTTTCACTGCCGCCGCGCCCATTTCCGCACGACGCTCTGGGCTTAGTGCTGGAGATGGTGCTTCTTCAACAAGTTTTTGCATACGGCGTTGTACCGTACAGTCACGCTCACCTAAATGAACAACATTGCCATGACCATCAGCAAGAACTTGGATTTCACAGTGACGGAAGTACTCGATGAATTTTTCTAAATACACACCAGGGTTGCCAAATGCCGCAGCTGCCTCTTTTTGTGTAATATCGATGCCTTTTACAAGGTCTTCTTCAGTGCGCGCGACACGGATCCCTTTACCGCCACCACCAGCTGTTGCTTTAATGATAACTGGGTAACCGATTTTCGCTGCCCATTCTTTACCTGTTTCGATATTAGGAACAATGCCTGTACCTGGAACTAAAGGTACATTTGCTGCTTCCATTGTGTCACGAGCTACATCTTTAATCCCCATGATTTTGATCGCATCAGATGATGGACCGATAAATTTAATACCTGCATTTTCACAAGCCTCAGCAAATGCTGCGTTTTCAGCTAAGAAGCCGTAACCAGGGTGAATGCCGTCAACACCTGTTTTTTGTGCAACACCTAACACAGCCGGGAAACTCAAGTAAGAGTCTTTTGATAATTTAGGACCGATGCAATATGCTTCGTCCGCTAATTTCACGTGTAATCCTTCTGCGTCCGCTTCTGAATATACTGCTACAGTTTGGATACCTAGTTCTTTACAAGCACGAATAATACGTACTGCAATTTCACCACGGTTTGCAATTAATACTTTTTTCATTGTTGTAAGCACCCCTTACTCAGCTTTTACTAGGAATAATGGTTGACCATATTCTACTAGTTGGCCATCTTTCACAAGTACTTCAACGATTTCCCCTTTGATTTCAGCTTCAATCTCGTTGAATAATTTCATTGCTTCAACGATACATACGATCGATTCGTCGCCCACTTTATCGCCAACTTGAACGAATACTGGTGAATCTGGGTTTGGAGCTGCATAGAAAGTTCCTACCATTGGTGATGTGATTTTATGTAGTGATGCATCTTCAGCTACAGGTACTGCTGGTGCCACCTCTACTTTAACTGGTGCCGCAACTACTGGAGCTGTTGGAGCCGCTTGTTGTACTACAGGTGCAATAACTTCTTTTTTCGGTGCTACAACTTCAGTTGCTCCGCCGTTCTTTTTAAGTTTAACTTTAGCGCCGTCTGCTTCGTATACGAACTCGTCTATTGAAGAAGCATCTACTAATTTAATAATTTCACGAATTTCTTGGATTTTGAACATTATTATCTCTCCCTTATGCGTAATAATTCACTACAGATTCTATTTTATATTTTATTGGGGCATTTTGAAATAGATATTTTGAAAATCAAAAAAAATACACATAATTCAGAACATAATATCGATAAGTGAATGAAATTCGTGAAATACTGCTATACAACACAATTATTAACTATTTCCCTATTATGAAACACTTTCAAATTAATACATGGATTGAATATCCACCGATACTTGAATTTTTTCATCTAATTCCGATTTGACGAGATAAACAATTTCATTCGCCTGCTCTTTTGACATTTCATCTGACATAACCGTTACGGCTACCTTTTCTTCCTCGATACGGACCAATGCATCTGTATAGCCAACGGACTTGATGAGCATTTCTAACATAGCTTCCGAAGATTCTGTCTTAATGAGTGCGTCCATTTCATTAAATGCTTCACTTTTTTCTTCAGCTGTGTGTTGCTCTGACGCAATTTTTTGTGTTAGTTGTTCGCGTAATTGACTACGTTTGTTGCTTAACTCTAGGCGCATCTCTTGGAACAGATCGCTTTCAGAGTTAACCGTTGTTGTCTGTTCATCATCAACACCGAAAATTTGTGTTTCATTAAGTGTGTCATCTGTAAAGATCGTTAAAATGTTTGCTCCGCGATCCACTTCAAATACATAATACACAGAAATTACAGCTACTAAACTAAATAATGTTAGTAACCAAACTGTTTTTTTCTTCACCTTCATGATTTGTCCTCCTTTTTTTGCATCGGTACAATGACAATTCGGTGTTGCGGTAATTGCATTACACTACTCACACTGTCTTTCAGTAATTGTTTAATCGCTGGATTTGATGCGCCTTCCGCGACAATTAATACACCCGTAATCCCTGCTTCGCCTCCTGCAGAACGAAAATAGTTACTCAGCATAAACTGTTCCTCGCCCACTAACTCTCCGTAATGAAAATAGACCGTTACTTGTCCCACCTGATGAATTTCCTGTAACACCTGTGCCAATTGTTGCTCCGATGTTACGCTACCTGCTTGACTATCAGATGATGTTGATGTCCACATACTATAAGCTATGACCACAATCATTACAGCTAGAATTAAAAGAAGAGGACGACCTGCTCGCTTCTTTTCCACATATTCGCGTAATGCGCCCCCTTCCGAATTGATTTCAACATAGTGTATGAAGCACTTCTAAGCATTATGCGAAAGTATTTAGCACGAGCCCGTATAAGGTTAGAAACAACGCAAGCTTCACATACACAATGAACTCTTTTTCATCTGCTAACACTAGTAGACAGCTCCCAAGTAAAATTAGCATCATTATTAACTTCAATAGCTCTTGCCCACCCCCAGTTGAATAATAATCACACAAATCAAGACAATAAAGACTATTGCAAAGCCTAGTAAAAACCCAATCGCGCAAAGTACAAACAGCGTTTTCCCAACATCATCAAAAAGCCCGCTTATTCTTCCATTTGTAAATGGTTCTGTCAGTGCACCGAGTAGTTTAAATGTTAATGCATGAATTAACAGCGTACCTGCTGGATAAAAGGCCGCTGCCCAAACTGCAGACAAAAATGAAAGGCCAAAAATTGTCGTTGCCGTTGATTGGTATTTATTAAACAGTGAGAAGCCTTCTACAATAAGTCCACCAATCAGCGGAATATTTTGCTCAATTAATTTTTTTATAGGGGATTTAATGGCATCATTTAATTGAAAAAAAGCAATTCCTGAAAAGGACAAAATGGCAGTTAACGCAAGGACAGATGCGATTACCATACTCAATACAGACGCACGGAGTAGATCGCTGGCCTTCGAAAAAGAAATAGCTGGTAAAATACGCGTTGCACCATCTAAAAAAAGTGCAATAAGTAGCGCGGGTATCAATACTTTTGTACATATAAATAACAATAACTGCATCACCGATAGCACAATTGGATTCCATGCTAGTAAGGAAAAGACAGCTTGTACAGCAAGAAGCATCGTTGACAAAATGGGCATGAGCGCTGCAAAAAATCCTTGTAGCACTGTAATCAACTGCCCCATTACAACAAATGCCTCAACAATCCTTTCCGCAAATGTAGCAATGAAAATCAGGATAAACAGCTGTTCAAGCAACTTTTGCTCATCAGGTAAAAACGCTTGTAAGATGAGAAAGAGAAGCACATACAAAACTGCTAGAACAATGGCAAATAGCGCGGATGATAAAGGCGCTGCAAAAATGGTTGTTAGCTGCGTCATAGCATCACTGTAGCCTTTCAAACAATGACATTAACTGCCGGAATACCGGCGTAAGCTGTAGTAACCAAAACGACAACAACGTGATACGAACAGAAGTTTTCACGAGCTCAGCAATGGCATCGTAATCCTGCTCTTCAAATAGCATTGAAAAGTGTTGTCCAAGTAGAAGCAGGAGTGCGGTAAAAATTAATTCTGTCCCATATGGAAGATCGGTAATTAGCTGCTGTAGCCCTGTTAAAAATGGGATAAGCTGCTGTAACACAACAGCTTGAAATAAGATGAAAAAGAAAATTACCATTAGGAGCGGGTGAAGCTTGCCAACAGATTCTTTTAATAGCATTAGCAACAATAGAAAGATGACGGCAAAAAAAAGGAAAATCATTTAACTAGACGCGGTAAGCCATTGAAAAAACACTAGAATTTCCCCAAAAAACAAGCGTAAAAATCGAATCAGCTCTGCCGTCATATAGAGATACGCTATAAAAAAGAGAAAGAAGGAAAATTCTTTTTTTCCTGTTTGTTCAAAAAAAACATGTAGGAGTGCAATAACCAGTCCAACCCCCGCTACCCGTAGCACATCTTGCAGTTCCACAAGCAGTGCCCCCCTTTCCGTACGCTAATATATGCAGTAGTGGCTTTTTTCAGCACTTGAAACTTCATACGTTCACGTAAGAAAAGCGCATTCGCGCCCGTTTGCACGCGGGCAAGCTGCTTGCGAGCCCGAAGCGAAAGTAAACGCCCCACCACTTTCGCCGAGGGATCGAAGCGACCTCGAGCGTGCGGCGCTAATGCCTAGACATTATCAAAAAGTTATACTTTCTTATCGTGTTAGAAAGACACAACTCGCCCAAAATAGGGCGAGTTGATGTCCTTACTTATGTGGATGGGAAAGTTATACTTTCTTATCCACTAAAAAAGAGTAGGCAATTGCCTGCTCTTTGTATAAATCGAATACTCATTATTGGACAATTAACTCCCCTCACTCACTTTCCTATTTGCTATAATAACGATGAATGGAGTGATAAAACGATGAAGAAATTTTCAATAACGGTGATTTTACTCTTGGTACTAAGTGCATGTGGGCAGGAAACTGTAACTCACCAACATGAAGAGAAAGAAGCTGTACAAAGCCATGTTTCTGGCGATATTCAAGAAGTAACAACAGGCCCAGAAATTTTGCCTAGCTTTTTAGACGATAAGAATGAAACAATACGCCTGTCGTATCAAGTAGCAGCAAATTATTCAGATGTATTAGAATGGGTGCCTTGTTACTGTGGCTGTGGGGATTCTGTAGGACACCGCAATAATTTAAATTGCTTTATTCAGGAACGTCACGCGGACGGCACTATTACATGGGATGATCATGGAACACGTTGCAATGTATGCATAGAAATAGCCATACAAGCTGCTCAAATGTCAAAAGACGGCGTAGAGTTGAAAGACATTCGTGAAAAAATTGATTCAATGTACAAAGAGGGCTATGCAACGCCAACTAATACTGAAATGCCCGCATAAGAACAAAAGCGCTAAAGCGCCTGCTTAGCCCCGACAAGCGCTGGAGAGCCCGAAGTGAAGGCACTCTCTTCGCCTTCACCCGAGGGATCGAAGCGACCTCGAGGGGCTGGCGCTTTAGCCTAGACGTAGCATTTACTTTTTTGAAAGTTATCCACATGGCGAAAATATATAATTTCCTTAACAAAAATAAGGCATGTGAACGTTCGCTGCAACGTCGTTCACATGCTTTTTAAATCTTCTAATAGAAGAACATTACTATATAGCTCGTATACTCTTCTAAGATCAATTCGCCTCCTCCCTTACCTATAAACCATAGCTACCCTATATCTCGTTGTTAATAAACGAAAAAAACCGACAAACTTTGCCGGTTTCTTTTGGGACATGAAGTTATATCTTTGCTAGTAAAGTATCGACAATTTCTTGTACAGAAGCTTCTTTTGCCATAAAGCTGTTTTCACCCATCCATAATGATAAATATTCTGAACGATTTTGCTTTACACTTTCCTGGCGAATTTTTATCGTTAAGTAATGCTGGATGGGGTAAGGTGCGACGATGGCATCTTTCAAATCCTCAGTGAATTTATTTTTTAATCCACGTGCATATTTCCCAGAAAATGCTTTCGTTAAGGTCGTGTCCTTTTCATGTGACTGTAAAATCGCGTTTTTATGTAGTTCACTTGCTTTACATTCAGTCGCCGTAAGAAGCGCCGTCCCGATTTGAACCGTAGACGCACCATGTTGAAGCATCGTTTGCATATGCGCTGTCGTCATAATACCGCCAGCTGCAATAATAGGTAATGAAACTTTTGGTACTACTTGCCTTAATAGCTCTTCTATCGAGAAAAGCTCGATATCCTCTGTAAATGAACCGCGATGTCCACCCGCCTCACTACCTTGCAAAACAATGGCATCAAGCCCTGCAGTCTCAACGGCAATAGCCTCTTGCAAAGTGGTCGCCGTCCCAATTAAATATGTCCCATTTCCTTTTAATCGCTCAATAATATCCGCAGATGGCAAACCAAATGTAAACGAACAAATTGGTACTTGTTCATCAATTACTGCTTGAACTTGTCCATCAAAGACATTATTCGAAACAACGCGCTGTAAATTGCTAATACCAAGCTCCTCATAAATTGGCTGTAATGCCGTTCTCGCCTGCTGCAAAACAGAGATATCAATCTTTGGTTCATCTTGAATAAATAAATTGACACTAAACGGTTTATCGGTAAGTGCCTTTACTTGTTGGATAAAAGATTTTGTTTCCTCACCGTTTAAGTAGCCTGCACCAATTGAACCTAAAATACCTGCCTCACAACAAGCAGCCACAAAATTTGGTGACGTAATCCCTGCCATTGGTGCTTGAATGATTGGTTTTTTAATTGCAAATTGTTTTAACATCTCCATCACCCCTTACATAAATTGTAAGTTATTCCGCCGTATTTAGCCACTAAATGTTGTATTTTCAATATAAAACACTCATTTAAAATATGGCTCTACACCAAAATCTGTACTTGACAGCACATTGCACTCCAGGCGGACGCTTTCCGTTCCATGTGCTTATAAAGTTGTACACTTTCTTTTAAAGTAAAGCACATGTTTTGGTAAGACCCTAAAATATATTAGAGGAAATTCAACTAAATTAACGGTTTTGTAGTTGGCTTCCGCAAATTAGAAAGACACATCTAAATAAATTAGTGTGAGACGACATCCTTACTTACGTAGATAAAAAAGAGGGTGCGATATAACTCGCACCCTCTTTCACTTATTTATTGTGCACGTGATACGTACGAAGAGTCAGTTGTGTTGATGATTAATTTATCACCTTGGTTAATGAAGAATGGTACTTGTACAGACAGACCAGTTTCAAGGATTGCTGGTTTCGTACCACCTGAAGCTGTATCCCCTTTAATACCTGGTTCCGTTTCTGCAACTTCAAGCACTACAGTATTTGGTAATTCTACACCTAGCATTTCACCTTGGAAAGACTGGATGTGTATTTCCATGTTTTCTTGTAAGAATTTTAATTCGTATTCGATTTGAACTGCAGCAAGTTCAGTTTGCTCATAAGATTCTAAATCCATGAATACATGCTCGTCACCTTGTGCATATAGATATTGCATTTTACGGTTGTCGATTTGTGCTTTTTCTACTTTCTCACCAGCGCGGAAAGTTTTTTCTTGTACGTTACCATTACGTAGGTTACGTAATTTAGAACGTACGAATGCAGCGCCTTTACCTGGTTTTACGTGTTGGAAATCCATAACGCGGTATAATTGGCCATCAACAATAATTGTTAGACCAGTACGGAAATCGTTTACTGAGATCATGTGTTATTCCTCCAAAATTATAAGTTAAGTAGTTGTTTTGTCGAATGCGTTAATAGTTCATTCCCTGTTTCAGTGATTACAATATCGTCTTCGATTCGAACGCCACCTATACCAGGTAAGTATACACCTGGTTCAATCGTTACGACCATATTCGGCTCTAACACCGTGTCTGAGCGGAATGAAAGTCCTGGTCCTTCATGTACTTCTAAACCGATACCATGTCCTGTTGAGTGACCAAATGCCTCGCCGTAACCTTTTGATGTCAAATAATTACGCGCTACTGCATCCGCTTCAATCCCAGTCATGCCTGGACCGACTTTTTCTAAAGCAAGCAGTTGTGATTCAAGTACAACATTGTACATCTCAACTAATTTTTCAGAAGGTTGACCAATAGCAATTGTACGTGTGATGTCAGAAATGTATCCGTTATAGTATGCACCGAAATCAAGTGTTACAAAATCACCTTGTTCAATGACTTTATTTGTTGCTACGCCATGCGGCAACGCAGAACGAACGCCACTAGCCACAATAATATCAAAAGATGAGCTTGTAGCACCCTGTTTACGCATGAAAAATTCGAGTTCATTCGAAACTTCAAGCTCCGTTTTACCGGGCTCAATAAAGCTTAATATATGTGTGAATGCATTATCTGCAATTTCACATGCAACCTTAATAATATTAATCTCTTGTTCACTCTTAATCAAGCGAATTTTTTCAATTAAACCTGAAAGTGGAGCAAAATCAACATTTACTGCCGATTTATAAAGCTCATATAGCCCATAGCTCATCGCATCCTTTTCAAAGCCTAACGTTTTTACGCCCATTAAAGCGACTTGTTTTCCTACTTCTGCAGAGATTAGACCCGTGTGCGTCACGATGCGGAAATCTTGAATTTGCGCTGCAGCTTGCTCTGTATAGCGAAAGTCCGTAATGAATACAGCATCTTGTTGTGACACGATTGCCACACCAGCTGTACCAGTAAAGCCTGTCATGTAACGACGGTTATACTCATTTGTAATTAAAAGTGCATCAACATTATTGTCTAGTAAAGCTTGACGCAATTTTGCTAATTTAACCATTCATGTTACTCCCCTTTTTACTGTTGTAAAAACTTTCTAAGTGCTAGTTCATAGCCAAATGTTCCGAGTCCACAAATTTGACCTACACATTCTGCCGCAAGCCATGAATGATGTCTGAATGACTCGCGTTTATGTATATTTGAGATATGCACTTCAATAACCGGCACATTAACTGCTGCAATGGCGTCACGTAGTGCAATACTTGTATGAGTATACGCACCAGGATTAAACACAATGCCATCAACATGCGTATCTTCAGCTTCGTGCACCCAATCGATTAACTTACCCTCATGATTCGACTGACGAAAATCAACGCTAGCCCCGAATTCAGCTGCAATTGACGTACATTTACTTGCTACATCTGCTAACGTTTCAGAACCGTAAATTTCCGGCTCACGTTTACCTAAACGGTTTAAATTTGGACCATTTAATACAAAAAGCTTCATTGTCATTCCCCTTTATATGGCGTACTTTCCTTATTTTATCACAGTCAATTTATACGGCAACTTATTTAGACTGTCTAAATAGGCTTCCCCGCCGGCCGAATGAAGCCGTCTCAAAAATAAAGCGTAGCGTAATAATAACCATTACAATAAATGGAATTGACAGCTTTTTAAATGATGTTAGTTCTGCGGGATAATCAAAAATCACCCACTCTGCTACGATTGCAAGCGCCAGTCCAATTACAAATGATGTAAATATTGCAGGCACGCGCGTCACAAACTGCATAACAACATAAAACAGCATCGCTACAACAAAGAGCGCCACGATTAATAGCAGCCATTTCCCAAACGTCCCTACTCCTTCCATTTCCCATTTTTTCGCGTACCCAACCGGCTTCCACTTAATTAAATGGAATAAATGTAATAGCTTTAGAGTAATCGCAAAGAAAACTGCACTCACTAAAGATGTCATAAGACTTACTTGCATAAGAAACCCACTCCTTTTTACCTTTAGTTTCACCAATTTCTACGATTGCTATGCGTAAACGTAGAGCTTTTCGTAAAAATCTAGTACAATAATAAAGTTAATATTTAGATACTAATTATAGAGAGTGGTGTACATAAGTGAGTAATGGATCTCCTGTATACGGAGGACAAGCACTACTAGAAGGTGTTATGTTCGCTGGTAAAGATCATATGGTAACCGCGATTCGCCGTAATGACGATTCTATTGATTATTTCCATGTGGAAAAAAAGAAAAAACCAATTTTACAGAAATTAAAAAAGATTCCGTTCGTGCGTGGGGTTGTCGCATTAATTGAATCAGCGGGATTTGGTTCAAGACATCTGCAATTCGCCAGTGAGCGTTATGAAGTTACGCCTGGTGAAGAAGAAGATGCAGAGCCCGAGGAAACTTCGAAGCTTCAAATGATATTGGGAGTAGCCGTTGTTGGCGTACTATCATTCTTATTTGGAAAATTCGTATTTACGTTAGTCCCAGTATTCTTAGCAGAATTATTCTCTCCTTGGGTAACAGGTAAAATAGGACAAGTTTTCTTAGAAACGGGCTTTAAGCTCATCTTATTACTAAGCTATTTGCAAATTATCGCGATGACGCCACTGATTAAACGCGTGTTTCAGTATCACGGTGCTGAGCATAAGGTCATTAACTGTCACGAGGCCGGGATGGAACTTACTGTGGCAAACGTACAAAGCCAGTCACGCCTGCACTACCGCTGTGGCTCAAGCTTTATTTTATTTACAGTTATTGTCGGGATGTTTATTTACTTCTTCGTGCCTACCGATCCACTATGGTTACGTCTTGTAAACCGTATTTTATTAATACCAGTTGTACTTGGCGTATCGTTTGAAGTTCTACAAGCTACAAATGCTGTCCGCAACATTCCAGTACTACGTTTCCTTGGCTACCCTGGACTTTGGCTACAACTACTAACAACAAAAGAGCCAAAAGACGATATGGTTGAAGTAGCCATCGCTTCATTCAAAAAATTACATGAAGTCGAAAAAAATCCAGAAATCGCCGCTACAATGGCGCATGACTAAAAAGGAAGAGAGTGGCTCACGCGGGGTGGGTCACTCTCTTTTTGTTGGATTAATAGTAAAGATGGCTGATTCGGAGTATTGTTCGGAACTTTGACCGGTATACTCAAAAAATAGGCGCTTTATTCAGAACTTCACCTTTTTTGAATCCCACACCACTCTCTCGCTATCAAACTAACCAGACCACTAAATATAGAATCACAATTGCGTAACAGCCATCCGTGACAAAGCTAAATTTTCGCCAATTATTTTGACCATACTTTTCTTCAAGAACTAAACAGAACAAATTCCCACAAATAATTATTGCAACAGGCATAAAGAAATGTACATGTGGAATGAAAAATAACATACTAGCAACACTAATAATCATCACAATGACAACCAGCGACTGCATGTACGTTGAATGGCGAGGAAGCTTGCGACCTGGTTCCCCTATTACTCGCATATTTTTATTAATATAATGGTGTAAGCCGACCAGAACAAACAGCACAACCAACCAGAAAAGAGATGCATTGCTAACAAGAATCGTTTCTATAAACATTGGATTATACCGCTGTTTATCCGCCTGAGCTAGCTCGAAATAGCTATCGGTAGCTGGCTCATAATAATAATTTTGCACCTGTCCAATATACTGTTTTAATATGCGCTCTGTTCCATCCGAATACATAAACTTCACGGTATAATCAGGTACAGCTACCTGGTCAATTGGTTGTATAGGCTGTAGGACATCTAAAAACTTAGAGAAATGCGCAAGCCGCTCTTTATCCTTCTCTTCCTTTACTCCGCGCTGCCATTTTGTTGTTGGCACAAAATCATCTCTTGTAATGAGCGCTTTCGTCATAACATTTGCATCCGTTGTTGCAGTTTGCTGCGGAATCCATGTTTCCGTCATGACAAGGAAGAGAGTAATCGCAATCATCGCAATAATTAACGAAGGAATTTTACAATTAAACTTCGATGTTTTAACTAGCCGTTGCTCAATTTTTTCAAAATTACGTTGTCGCTCTATTTGTGATGGCTGAATTGCGCTTAACTCCTTCAATAGTTCTTCACGCATCGTCTTCCCCACCTTCCATCACTTGACGTAGTGCCTTTAAGCCCCGCGCAGTATTATTTTTCACCTGTGCTTCACTGCAACCAAGAGCTATAGCTACTTCTTTTACAGATAGTTCTTCTATATAACGTAGTACGACTGATTCTCTGTAGGATAATTTAATTTGTTGAAGGGCCCTGTACAATACAGCTACTTCCTCACCCCGTTCTACAATCTCATCTGGTAATGGCTGCTCATCTACACGTTTATCTTCCTTTAGTGAAATAAACGATAAAATCCGCTTTTTACGGAAATGATCATAAACGAGATTGCGCGCAGTTTTAATTAATAATGCACGTTCTTTTTTTACAAAATCCTGCTTGAAAAAACGATAAAAGGTTTCCTGCAATAAGTCATGTGTTAAATCGATATTGCCGGTTAAATAAAGTATGTATTTAAATACGGAATCGTAATGTTCATCATACGTCCGACGCCGCACAAAAGCACCTCCCTCAGTATTTAAAGACGAACGAGCAGCATAACGGAATCACCACAATATAAATAAATAATATTCAATCCCAAAAATTCCATAATTTATAATATCATTCATTTACAAGATCAGAAAACTCCGATACTATTTCCTTACAGAGAAAAGAGGTATCTTTTATGGAAATTGATATTATTACAGTTGCACTACTTATATTATTCGGCTTTTTAGGGGCTTTTCTGAACTCCATCGTTGGCGGTGGTGGACTAATTACACTGCCTGCCCTACTATTTGTCGGCTTGCCTCCAACTACTGCCATTGCAACAAATAAACTTGCAGCATCAATGGGAAATTTAACAAGCATGCTAACGTTTCTGCGCGCTGGGAAAATTGATATAAAACTGCTTGGACCTATTTTACCGCTCGTATTCGGTGGTTCAATGCTCGGTGCCTGGACAGTACATTTCATTTCACCTGATTTATTAAAGCCACTTGTGCTCGTTATGCTGGTCGTCGTGCTCATTTATACGCTATATAAAAAAGATTGGGGAAGCATTGAAAAGCGCAAAGAGATGACGAAAAAAAGTAGCATCCTTTTTTTCGGTGCACTCGTTGTCATCGGCTTCTACGACGGCTTTTTAGGACCGGGTACGGGGTCGTTTATTATTTTTCTCTTTCTTATGATGGGCTTTGACTTTCTGCAAGCTTCCGGTAATGCGAAGCTTCTGAATTTCATAAGTAATCTAGCTGCACTTATAATGTTTATCATACTTGGTGCAGTAAATTTTACATACGGTTTTATTATGGGCTTTGCGATGATTATTGGGGCATTTTGCGGGGCGAAATTTGCACTCGGGCGCGGTACAAAATATGTCCGTTTACTTTTTATCGTCGTGACAAGCTTGCTTATTGCAAAAAATGCATATGATTTTTTTGTAAAATAGAAAATGGTTCCTAGTAATTTTTTTAGTGGTTACGAAAATATTACGTTATAGAGGGCGTCATCTCTCCTTTTTGTGGCGATGTTTTTTCTAACGTAAAATGTTGAATTTGGCGAGATTGACATACAACTTATTTGAAATTAAGCGCCATTGACACTTATTTATTGTTAAGTCGTATGTTCAATTGGTCAATTTCCACTTTTCAATAAAAAAAACAGCTCATTAATAATTAAAAAGCATGTTACGAAGCGACTAACGCCTCGTAACATGCTCATTTTTTTATGTTATAGTCCACATTTTAGCTGTGCACCACAGTTTGTACATGTGTTGCAGCCGCCCATTTCTTCTACCGTTCCTTGACGGCATACCGGGCATGTGTTGCCGACTTCAGAACCAATTGTTACGTTTGTTTGTGCAAGTGGTGCAATCGTATCTACTAACACGACTGGACGTTGTTTTGCGTCGTCTCGGCCAAGATCTTCTTCAAATGTTAATTGCTCATCTGAATTCGCTTCTTCTGCTTTTAGCGTTAGTACTTGTGAATCACGTGATCCGTCTACGTAAACTGTACCACCTTTAGCGCCGCCTTTATATAGACGTTCGTACACTTGTTGTACTTGCTCAACGCCGTAGCCTTTTGGTGCGTTTACTGTTTTTGAAATCGATGAATCGATCCAATTTTGGATGATGCACTGTACGTCCGCATGCGCTTCAGCAGATAATTGCATTGATGATTTGAACCAGTGCGGTAAGTTTTGCTCATCTGTACCTGGGTTCGCGTCTAAATATTCTTTCACGATTTCAGCTTTTACCTCAATAAATTTACCTAAGCGACCTGAACGGTAATATGTGAATGAGAAGTACGGCTCCAGACCTGTTGCCACACCAACCATTGTACCAGTTGAACCTGTTGGCGCTACTGTTAGTAAGTGTGAGTTACGGATACCGTTTTCAAGAACACCTTCACGAATATGTGCAGGCATTTTCTTCATAAAGCCTGTATTAATAAATGCTTGACGTAAACGAGCGGTCTCAGCCTCTGTTTCACCTTGTAAGAATGGGAAGCTCCCGCGCTCTTTACCAAGCTCAATAGACTGCTCATAAGCTGCTGTGCCAATCGTTTCAAAAATTTCGTTCACGAGCTTGTTGCCCTCTTCAGAACCATATTCTTTTTCACAGTAGATTAGTAAATCAGCAAGTCCCATAACCCCTAAGCCAACACGACGCTCGCCTAGTGCTTGCGTTTTATTGTCTTCAAGGAAATATGGCGTTGCGTCAATTACGTTATCTTGCATGCGCACGCCGACTTTTACCGTCTCACGTAGCGCGTCGAAGTCTACTGTTTTCAACTCTTTATTTGCAAACTGCGCTAAATTCACCGCAGCCAAGTTACACACTGAATAAGGTGCAAGTGGTTGCTCTCCGCAAGGGTTCGTCGCAACTACTTGTTGCCCGTATGCCTTTGCATTTGTCATGTCGTTTGCGTTGTCGATGAAGAAAATGCCTGGCTCTGCTGCATACGTTGCACATACATTAACTAAGTTCCAAAGTTCTTTTGCCTTAATTGTACGGTATGTGCGGACCGCGTAACCTAGTTTTTCCCACTCACGAACATCGCCGACTTCATGCCATTTTTCGTTGTAGATTTTCATTTCTTCTGGACTATAGTTGGCAACGTCTGGGAAACGAAGCTCGAAGTCTTCATCGTTTTCAACAGCTTCCATAAACTCTTTTGTTAATGTTACAGAAATGTTCGCACCCGTTAAGAATTCTGAGTTATGCACTGAGTAGTTCCCACCGTCGCGTAGTTTTGTTTCAGCTTCACGAATAATTCCTTCGTCAAAACCGCCATAACCTGGAATATTTTTGTAATTTACAATACTTTGATACATTGCCTCTTCTTGCGCTGTTAAAGGTTTAAATTTCAACTTTTCTTTTGCAATACGCATGATTGACTCATCTGATGTATTTTCAATCAGATAACGCAAAATACGAGGGTTTTGCATTTTCGAAATAATAAATTCCACGATATCAGGATGCCAGTCCGCTAACATTATCATTTGAGCGCCCCTGCGCGATCCACCTTGTTCAACAAGGTGCGTCAGTTTGGCGATATCATCTAACCATGATACCGAGCCAGATGATTTACCATTTACACCACGTGCTAATGTGTTGCGCGGACGAAGCGTACTACCATTCGTACCGACCCCACCACCACGGCTCATAATTTCCATTACTTGCTTACGGTGATCACTAATTCCTTCGCGTGAGTCAGCTACAAATGGCATGACATAACAGTTAAAGAATGTTACATCGGTTTCTGAGCCTGCTCCATAAATCACACGTCCAGCAGGAATGAATTTCAAGCTTACAAGCTGCTCGTAAAATTTCTCGAACCACTCTTGTTGTTTTTCAGGCGTTTTTTCAACAGTTGCTAAGCCTGTTGCATTACGTTTTGCAATTTGCTCATAATAAATTTCAAGAGGTTTCTCGATAATATCAAGTGCGCGTTCGATGACACCCGTTTCTTGCTCGACGCCTTCTAACACATGACGATAATCTTCCTCGATTAAAATTTTCGCTTTTTTAGTTTGTTGGTTAATAGACTGAATATACCCTAAGCCGCGTGCAGGGAATTTTGGATCTTCCTTCACTGTCAGTACGACAAAGTCGCCTGGCTTTAATGTTTTCTTTTCCGTGTCCTTAAACGAGTAGCGATCGATCATGACAAGACGTGATACCCCTTTATGCGTAAGATGCATATCCGGTGTAATCGGATGTACTTGTTTGAATTGCTCGATGTCCTTGTTTAATTGGTCCACGAGGATGGTTGTTTGATTATTTAACACTACCATCTGCCAGCCTCCCTTTGAAAAATTAATTGATGCTTACTATATGGTTTGCCTAACAGTTCTTTTTATCATAACACAATATATAGTGTATCATACAGGAATTAGGGTACTAGATATAGATCCTTTTTATTCACTTAAAAAAGATTACATCAAAACTTTTTTCTGCGCAAGGGGTTGATTTTTTTTAAACAGTGATTAAAGCCCAATTATCAAGGCTTTGCAGATTTATAAATTTTTTGCGACAAATAAAACAGACGTTCGTAAATTATTTTTTGAAATTCCATTCGTCTGTCAAGTATTTTGTTTGCTCAAGTTGTTCTACATATTGATGCTGCTCCGCCGTTAATTCATAAGGAATGAGCTTAATTTGTAGTGCTTCTTCAAAGCCTGAATGGAAGGCTTTAACACATTGCTCCACAGAAAGCGGCTGTTCGACTAAACGATTCATCGCGACCGCTTTTTCAGGCAGTTTTGCACGCATTCTTTCTTTCGCTTCTGGTGAAGAGAAATTAAATACAGACAATAACTTATCTTCATCTAAATCAAGTAAAATTGCACCATGTTGTAATATCACGCCTTTTTGACGAGTTTGTGCACTTCCTGCTACTTTTTTGCCTTCAACTACAAGCTCATACCAACTCGGTGCATCAAAGCATACGGCACTTTTTGGCTTTTTTAAATCATCTCGCTGTTCTTTTGTTTCCGGTACACTAAAATAAGCATCAAGTCCTAAATTTTGAAAGCCAACTAATAATCCTTCACTTAGCACACGATACGCCTCTGTTACTGTTTGCGGCATATTAGGATAGTTTTCTGACACAATAATGGAATATGTAAGTTCCTGATCGTGTAGCACCGCACGACCACCTGTAGGGCGACGTACAAATCCTAAACCTTGCGCTCGTACTGCTTCTAAATTTATATCTTTTTCCGCTCGTTGAAAATAGCCAATTGATATTGTGGCTGGGTTCCATTCATAGAATCGAATGACTGGTGGAATCGCTCCTGTACTATGCCAATCGAGTAATGCTTCGTCTAGTGCCATATTATATGACGCACGACATGGACCTGAATTAATAAAATACCACGTTGAATCCATATTATCATCTCCTTAAAGTATACATTTTATCAAACTCACTCGACTATCTCCAGTTAATCTCTTATAATAGAGGGTAGAGAAAGAAAGGGGCAATATCGCAGTGACAATACTTTACACAATTGCAGTCATCCTAGCTGCTGTCATCGTTTACGTTTTAGTGAACTCATTCCGCTTGAAAAAAGCTGTAACAAACTTAACTCAAGAAGAATTTATTCAAGGGTATCGTAAGGCACAACTAATCGACTTACGTGAACAAAAAGAGTTCGAGGCAGGACATATTTTAGGTGCTCGTAACATTCCAACAACGCAGTTCGGTCAACGTTACAAAGAAGTTCGCCCTGACCTACCTGTTTACCTGTATTGTCAAAATACAGGCCGTAGTGCACGTGCTGCGCTTTTACTAAAGAAAAAAGGCTATAACCAAATTTATCAGCTACAAGGTGGATTTAAAACCTGGACTGGTAAAGTAAAATCAAAAGCATAACGCAATAGTTCCTCAACTCGTTCTACGAATTGAGGAACTTTTCTTTTGTCCAGCGCCTCATAACTGTCTATTTCTCCCAAAGAAAACGAGTTTCTTCCTATTATAATAAAAATTAACAAAAAAAACGAACAACTACCCTTTAACAGCACTTTACTAACATAATTTAACGGAAAATAAGCCGAAGTACAAGACCTCGGCTTATCTTTCATTATTACTATGCTTCTTGCTTTGTATAACGAAGAATCGGTGTACGAGCAGCTCGTGTTTCGTCTAAACGATTCACAACCGTTGTATGGGGTGCTTCTTGTACAATTGCAGGATTCTCAATCGTTTCTTTTGCGATTTGAATCATTGCGTCACAGAATGCATCTAGTGTTTCTTTTGATTCTGTTTCAGTCGGCTCGATCATAATACCTTCTTCCACGTTTAACGGGAAGTACACTGTTGGTGGATGGTAGCCAAAGTCTAACAAGCGTTTTGCAATATCAAGAGTACGCACGCCAAGTTTTTTCTGACGACGACCTGATAATACAAATTCATGCTTACAGTGACGGTTGTATGGAAGATCGAAATGCTCTTCTAAACGACGCATCATGTAGTTGGCATTTAATACTGCATATTCCGTTACCGCTTTAAGACCATCTGGACCCATTGAGCGGATGTACGTGTATGCACGAACATTAATACCAAAGTTGCCGTAATATGGCTTTACGCGTCCGATAGATTGCGGACGATTGTAATCGAAGTGGAACGTGCCATCTTCTAACTTAACAAGTACTGGTTTTGGTAGGTACGGAATTAAGTCTGCCTTTACGCCAACTGGACCAGAACCCGGACCACCACCGCCATGAGGACCTGTAAATGTTTTGTGTAAGTTTAAGTGTACGCAGTCAAAGCCCATATCACCAGGACGTGCTTTACTCATTACAGCGTTTAAGTTCGCGCCGTCATAGTAAACTTTACCACCTACATCGTGAATCATTGCAGCCATATCTAGAATGTTTTCCTCAAATAAACCAAGTGTGTTCGGGTTTGTTAGCATAAGCGCTGCTGTATCTTCACCGATTACGCGGCGTAAGTCTTCAAGATCAACTAAGCCATCTTCGTTTGATTTTACTGTAATTGTTTCAAAGCCTGCTACAGATGCAGATGCTGGATTTGTACCGTGTGCTGAGTCTGGAACAATCACTTTGTTACGGTGACCTTCTCCGTTTGCTTCATGGAACGCACGAATCATCATTAACGCTGTCCACTCACCATGTGCCCCTGCAGCTGGTTGTAATGTTACTTCATCCATACCCGTAATTTCTACTAGAGATGTTTGTAGCTCATAAAGAAGCTCCATTGCCCCTTGAACTGTTGACTCATCTTGTAATGGGTGAACATTTGCAAAGCCTGAGTAGCGTGCAACCGATTCATTAATTTTTGGATTGTATTTCATCGTACAAGAACCAAGTGGATAGAAGCCTGAGTCTACACCGTGGTTACGACGTGATAATGCTGTGTAATGACGCATAATATCAAGCTCTGAAACTTCTGGAAGTTCAGCAGCTTCTGCGCGTACTAAACCTTCTGGTAAAAGGTCTGCTAGATCGAAATCTGGCACATCAAGCGGCTCTAGGTTATAACCTACACGGCCTTCTTTTGTGATTTCAAAAATGAGTGATTGGTTTTCGTTAAGCATTATAAGCCCCCATTTCTGCAACTAGTGCATCGATTTCTTCTTTTGTACGTAATTCTGTAACTGCGATTAACGCATGATTTTCAAGCTCTGGATAAACGCGACCTAAGTCAAATCCACCAATAATGCCTTTTTCGATTAATGTTTTATTAATAGCAGTTACAGAAGCGTTTGTTTTAACAACGATTTCGTTGAAGTGAGCGCCTTGGTAAGCTACTGTAAAGCCCGCCGCTTCAAATGCATTTTTTGCATAGCGCGTTTTTACGATATTTTGCTTCGCCATTTCTTGCATGCCTTGTTTACCAAGAGCTGTCATCGCAACTGATGCAGCAAGTGCAAGTAATGCTTGGTTCGAACAAATATTAGAAGTTGCTTTATCACGACGGATATGCTGCTCACGTGCTTGTAATGTTAATACATACCCACGACGGCCATCTTGGTCAACTGTTTCACCAACAAGACGTCCTGGAACTTTACGCATTAATTTATTCGTAACAGCGAAGAATCCACAGTGCGGACCACCGAACGCTTCTGCGATACCGAAGACCTGTGCATCCCCAACTGTAATATCAGCTCCTACTTTCCCAGGAGGTGTTAATACGCCAAGTGCTAAAGGATTAGAAGAAACGATAAATAATCCTTTTACTTCGTGTGTAATGTCAGCAAGCGTTTGTAATTGTTCTACTTGACCGAAGAAGTTCGGATACTGCACGATTACACCAGCAGTTTGATCATCTACTAAGCCTTTAAGTGCTTCAACGTCCGTAACGCCATCTTTTGTCGGGATTGTTACGATTTCAATTGATTGGCCGTATGCATATGTAGCAACAACGTCTTTATATTCTGGATGAACAGCCCCAGATACTAAAAGCTTCTTGCGGCGTGTATGACCAGCAGCAAGCATTCCTGCTTCAGCAAGTGCTGTACCTCCATCGTACATTGATGAGTTTGCAAGGTCCATACCAGTAAGTTCTGCAATCATCGTTTGGAATTCAAAAATTGCTTGTAATTCCCCTTGAGAAATTTCTGGTTGGTAGGGTGTATACGCAGTGTAAAACTCAGAACGTGAAATGACATGGTCCACAATAACTGGTTTATAGTGGTTATAAACACCTGCACCTAAAAATGATACGTTTGTATCAGTATCTTTATTTTTAGCAGCCAGGCTTGATAATTCCTTCGCTAACGCTGATTCTGATTTTGCAGCCTTAATATTGTAAAGTCCTTCGAAGCGAACTTGCTCCGGAATGTCTGCGAATAACTCATCTACTGAAGAAACGCCGATAAGCTCTAACATTTCTTTTTTATCTTGTTCCGTCATAGGTAAATAACGATGATTCATGCTTAGCCCTCTTTTCGAAATTTTATTTGGTACGCTTATAAAATGGAGTTTCCACTGTTACTACTTTCGCGAATTTGTTACGTATTTCAACTTCTAACTCAATTCCTACTTCCGCAAATTTTGCATCAATTAATGCTAGACCGATGTTACGTTTCGTCATAGGAGATTGTGTACCTGTAGTTACTTCTCCGATTTCTACGCCGTCTTTAAATACTTTGTAGCCGTGACGTGGTATACCTTTGTCAATCATCTCAATACCAACCGATTTGCGCGGAAGGCCTGCTTCTTTTTGTGCAATTAGTGCGTCTTGACCGATGAACTTTGTTTCTTTTTGAAGCTTTACTGCAAACCCGATACCAGCTTCAAGCGGTGAAATATCTTTTGATAATTCTTGTCCATAAAGCGGTAAACATGCTTCAAAACGTAATGTATCACGTGCTCCAAGACCTGTAGCAACAACACCTTTATCTTTACCTGCATCTAGAATTTTGTTCCATAGATCCACGATTGCAACTGGTGCTCCGTAAATTTCAAAACCATCTTCACCTGTATAGCCGCTGCGAGAAACTAATACTTTATGACCTGCAACGTCAACGCCATCTTGGAATTTAAAGTAGCGAATTGCGGATAAATCTGTGTCCGTTAATGTTTGAAGGACTTCCTCTGCAAGTGGTCCTTGCAGCGCAATTTGTGCAAATTCATCAGATTTATTCGTGATAACAACATCACCCTCTGCATGCTCTTGCATCCACGCAAAATCTTTCTCAATATTTGCTGCATTGACACATAATAAGTAGCGCGTTTCATCTAAACGATATGTTAAAAGATCGTCGACAACCCCACCATTTTCATAGCACATTGCACTATATTGTGCACCGCCAATTGCAATTTTTGAAATGTCATTTGATAATAGCTTTTGTAAGTAATCTAGTGCTCCAGGACCTTCAACGAAAACTTCACCCATATGTGATACATCGAAAAGACCCGCGCGGTTTCTTACAGCATCATGCTCTTCTTTAATCGAAGAAAATTGTACTGGTAATTCCCAGCCGCCAAAATCAATCGTTTTGCCACCGTATTTTGCATATTCGTCAAAAAGTGGTGTGCGTTTTAATTCATTTCCCATTTCATTGTCCTCCTTCAATAATTAAATCAAATTCGCCTTAGCGTATTTGCACTTGCCGCTATGCTTTTAAGTGCAGATAAATAATGCATACAGATTTTGAATTGTGCTTGAGCCTGCAGGAGGGACGACACGATATCAGTCATTTCCACGGTCCTACAAGAAGCGACAAATTTAGCGATCATCCTATACTCACTTCAAAATCTGTGACATCCGCCGGACGCTTTATCTTCATTCAGTGGGCGTTTGTACGCCCGCTGAATGAAGATAAAGAAGTGTTGTCAATAGTAGCGTACAAAAAAATGCATTATAAAAACACATCTCGCCACAAGATAGGGCGAGATGATGTCCTTTATTATGTGGTGAAGAAAGATATTCTTTCTTAGCCACTAAAAAAAGACAGAGGAACCCCTTTTACGAGATTCTCTGTCCTTGCACCTGAAAGTTACACCCATAATTGATAGAGAACTATCACATTTTAGGCTTTCCCCTTTGGTGGCTGTATGTTGTATTAATACAGCGCTCTCCAGAGTTGCGTCCTGTACGAGTCTTTTTGCCTGAGAGATTCATAGCGTCTGCTATTTGCTCCTTCGGCGACGTGACTTCACGTTCTCTCCCCGCACAATCATCCGCGATTTCTATTCATAATTTAATGTACAAATATGACGACTCTTAGGCATATCCTAACATTGAATGTAATGAAAAGGCAATCTTTTTTTGATACTACCTCAAAAACGAATGATTTTATACTTTGAAACAGAAATCATTCGCCTTTCAAACGATTCACTTGAAAACCTATATATTCCACAATTTGTCTTAATGAGCGATTTTCCGTTAAAACTTGAATATGCCCAGCATCACGATAAAATTTCTTTCTGTGCTGATACAGCTGTTCTAATTCACCCTTTGTTGAGCTTTGAACGATTGGACGATTTTTATCATTTTTAATACGCATATAAATATCGTCAAATTTCGCATCCAAAAAGAACACTAGTCCCGAACGACGCATAATTCTTCGATTTTCTTCTCGCATAGCTACGCCGCCGCCTGTTGAAATTATGCACGATTCGTTCCGGAAAGAGCGTAAAAATTCAGTTTCAATGTTTCGAAAGTGAGTCTCCCCATATTTTTCAAAAATCTCCGGTATCGTCATTCCTTGCTGTCTAACTATTTCGTGATCCATGTCGTAGTACGGCATTTTTAAAAAGTAGCTTAACCTTCTCCCAATCGCACTTTTTCCACAACCCATAAATCCAACTAAATATATTTTCCGCATGCCAGTCACCTTCTTTATTACTTCAACCTACTACCATTATCTATCAATTTTTTCTAGTACGTTTATCGTAGCACGAACATTGACAGATTCCAATGAATTATAAGTTTTTATTTGTGCATTAAAGGTATTTATATACAGTAGGCATGCACCAGTGACGACAAAAAGTAACACGATTGCAATAGGAAATAATAATCCTCGTTCATTTGCTAGTAGTTGGGACAATAAAGATCCTCTCCCTTTTCACACCATTTTTCATCGTAACTTGCAGCAGTAGCTCATTTCCATTAACTGAAAACGTCGCAGAATCAACAAAGCCAAGCATAATTTCATTGCCCCCTAAAGTCGATGCTTTGCGAATATGCTTTTCTGATTTTTCGATAATATATATTTTTTGCTCACCAAACATATGTGCATTCACTTTAATCCCAGCGCCTCTACTCAGTAGCTCGAATTCTTTTGAGTGGAGTAAATACTGATTCACGTCAAATACAAAGAGCTCCCAGTTAATTTGATCCTTCATCTTGTCGATTGTTTGAAATTGAGTAAACCACATAATAATTAAAATAACAATTTGTGCGAATAACATAAATACAATTAGCTGAAAAACTGCTTCAATGAATGTATATCCCGCATCGCCTAAGTAGGATCGCCGTTTTGGTATACGCATTTTTGTCGTTCCTCATGTATATTTTCAAATCGTATACAGATTACACCACGATCATACGACCACGTATAGACAACATCATCTATAAACTGCGCGCCTGCTTGTTCACCGTATTGCTGTGCAACTAATGCACCGTTTAGAGCAACCTCACTCGCATGCACTTCTAGTTTTTTATTATGCAGTGTAGTGCGCAACTGGTGCGTCATCGGGATTAGAGCACTTGTCAGCAGAAATAAAATTACAACAGCCAAAATTGTTTCCATGAAGGAAATTCCATGCTCATTCAAGTAATAAAAACCTCCCTTTCCCCATGTTAATGGAGTAACTTATTGACTCATCCCCCATTTCAAATATAATTCGTCCTGTATTATAAATATTTCCGAAGCTATTAAAGTCAATTCTTCTCGAAGCTGTTACTACGTATACACTCATCCCCTCTGGAAAATCTTGCACATATATGGGCGCATCGTAATAACCGCGATGAATAAGAAGACGTTTCCCAAATTCAACATAACAGAAAATTGCGTTTTCTTCTTCAATTGCTTGCATTTGAGCTGCACGGATTGTTAATTCAAACTGATCAACCGTTTTCATAAAGGTGTAATGCACAAGTTTCTTATGGGAAAATTGAAAAACGACGAGGCAGATAATACTTACGACAAATAATACGGCGAGCATTTCAATTAATGTATGACCATACTCATTTGAAACGAATCTACTACGGCGATTCATTACTATTGCTTGGTGCTTTACTCGATGCGGTTTTAACATGTCCACCTTCCTCAATGATGATTGTCTCACCGTTTGGGCACGTTGTATTTTCTGTTTGCAAATATTGATTATCAACTAAATCTTGCATCGTTGGATACTTCATCGTTTCTACTCGATATGCCTCGACTTGTCCTTGTACCATATTGACATACGCATCGCAGCCCTTTGCATCTATGGAAGCAAAATGCTTTGTCACGTTTGGAATCGTGACTAAAATCAGCACTGAAATAATTAATAAAACAATTAACATCTCAATAAGTGTAAAGCCTCGTTCATTTTTCAAACATTCGTTCTCCTCTCAAATAAAATCGAGTAAGTTGTACATCGGAATCAAAATACTTAAATATGCGGCAATGACACAAGCAGCAATCATTATAAACATTACAGGCTGAATAATCGCCATCGTCGTTCGAATAATCGTTTGTAGTCGGGCCTCTAATAGCTCACAATAAATGATTAATTCTCGGCCAAGTAAACCACTTGCTTCTCCATGTGCAATAAACTGTTCAAACTTCGGGAAGAAATATCCGAGCTGCTTTACAGTTAGCGCAAGACTGTCCCCAAAAATAATTCGCTTCTGCATCACCCCAGCAACATATGCAAGTTGTGCCTGATGTTCCTGCTGCTTCAGATGCTCAAGTGCTTGTTGTAGAGAAAAGCCAGTTAACAGTAAATTGCCAAGAGAGCGCCCAAATTGCCGCGTTAAAATAAGCTTCCAAAAATAACCGATGACCGGTAATTTAAATAATATATTCAGTTGAATATCTACACGTTTTCGTTGAATATAAAAAAACATTCCGAATATGCCAAGTGCCAATAAACATCCAACTGCAATAAAATAATCTGGCATGTGCAAAAAAAATTTTGACCACTGAATGCTTGACGTTTCTTGTCCTTGTGCTCTCGAAGTAACCATCAAAGATATATTCGGTAAGAAATATGTGCGAAATGCAATAAATAAACTAATTAAAAATATGAAGAGAATTGTCGGATACGTCAGAAGTTTTATTAGTTGGGCCTTCATTTTAGTAAAAAACTCCAGTTGTTGGGCTACAATCTCTAATGTTTCTGCGAGCTGACCTGTTGCTTCGGCAAGCTCAATTGCAACTAAGTATTGTTTATTAATGCCAAAAAGTTGCAACACCTGAGTCGGGCTACCCCCATTATGCAATGTATCTTTAACAGTTTGCCGCCAGTACTCATAATTTTTCACATGATACGGCAACAACATATCTACACAATCCGCAAAAGTATAGCCTTCCTTCAGCAATGTTCCCATGCGTTGTAAAAATTCCGGAACTTGTGCCACTTTAAGCCGATTTCTTTCGGCAATCGTCTGACTATAAAGCTTACGAAGTGGAAGGTACATAACTGTCTACCTCAAATCGCTTTAATTGACCTGTAAGTGTCGTTGCGAATGGTAAGTCATAGGATTCACCATGCATTAATGCCATCATTGCCTCACCCAAATTTGCTTCAGCAAGTACTTCTATCAATGCCTTTCGCTCTTCTGTGGGTGTAGTAATTAATGTTTGCGCAACAATGCCGACTAGTGTTTGACGCAGTTCCTCAATCGACAATCCAAGATCAAGTAAACGGTATAAACAATTCACCGTATCTTTCGCATGAATTGTCGATAACACAAGATGGCCAGTTAATGCTGCCTCCATTGCAATTTTTGCAGTTTCTTTATCACGGATTTCTCCAATCATAATGACATCGGGCGAATGCCTTAAAATCGCCTTTAATCCCGAGGCATAAGACACACCTGCCCGTTCATTTACTTGAATTTGAAGTAACTGCTCCTGACTACTTTCAACTGGATCTTCTAGTGAAATGACATGGCGCCCTAAGTTTCTACTACAATATTGAACTAATGAATAAAGGGAAGTGGTTTTTCCAGAGCCGGTTGCCCCGCTAAATAGTAGGAGTCCTTGAGGCTGCTCTACAAGCGAGTATAGTTGCAGAGCAGCGCTACTCTTGTAGCATAGTGAAGTAAGTGGAAGTGCATAGTTCTGACGTAGTAATCGAATTGCTAAACTTTCCTTTGCAAAAGCAGAAGGTAGTGTGGAAACACGAAACGCAAATAAGTTATCCTGCACTTCTTTTTGAAAGGAGCCGCTTTGAGGTTTACGCTTTTCACTTATATCAAGTGATGATAAAAACTTAAAGTAGGAGATGACGCGCCCCGCAATATCGTTCGGTAGCTCTCCTGCTTGAATAAATCTGCCGTATTTCCGAAACATAATGGCGTAATTATGTTCAGCTGGTACAAGATGTAAATCGGAAGCACCAAAATGACAAGCTTTTAGCAATAGTTGTTCGCTCTTTGTTTCAATGACGGATTCCATTTCCATTTATGAACACCTCTTTTCTTCGTCGTTTAGAAAAATAACTTTCTTAACGACATAAGTAGAGACATCATCTCGCTCAATTTTGAGCAAGATTTGTCTTTCTAATGTTATAAATGACCGCAATGCTATCTTAGCGCCATTATATAACTAGAACGAAAAGAGATGAAGTCATTTTCAGAAAATTTCTATTTAGCTCCTTTTTTTACACCAAAAAATGATATTCTTCTAGAATATTGGGGATAGATACTTAATATTTGAATAAATCGAATACTACTATCATTTTTCGTATAGTTTTTTTAAAATACACTGCTTTTCATGCGTACATGCAATATAATAACTACTATAAGAAGTAATTTGTGTGGAAACATTTATATATCAAATAGATCGAGGTGAAGAAATGGTGTTACATCCATTGAAGATAACTAGCACATTAGCAGATGAAACACGCTATAATATTTATGAACATATGCTCCAGCAAAAAACATACTTCACCGTTCAAGAAATCGCTGACCAGTTTAGCATTCATCCAAATGTAGCGCGCCTACATTTAACAAAGCTTTCTGAGATTGGCATCATCAGCGCAGACTACTTGAAAACTGGAAAAGGTGGCCGTCCTGGTCGTGTTTATAAAACAACAGATGAAGGTGTCACATTAACTTTCCCAAAGCGGCAGGAGCCACTGTTACTTAATTGGACTTTGCAATTAATAGCGCAAATAGGCGATACAGCAATCGAACATGGACAACATATAAGTTATGAGGACGGACTGACGATGATGAAATCGTTTTTATTATCAAAATCAAAAGGCAAAGTTCTTACTTTAGAAGAAAAAGTTGAAGTTTTAACCGAAAGTTCCACACTAATTGGTTATGTGCCTCAAATTATTGATGAGGGGGAAAATAAAAAAATACTATTTACCATTTATAATTGCCCATTCAGTTCTCAGATAACTCAGTATGGAGAAATCGCTTGTGCCTTACACGAATCTTACTTAAAAGGTCAAATGGACGCACTTTTCCAAACAAATGAATTCGTTCAGGTAGAGAGCATGGTGCATCATTGTGACTTCTGCAAGTATGAAATTGACATAGATAATTCAAATTCATAAAAATTTCTACTTGTTTGTCACAACTATTCTATAAGTTCAGGTTTACATTATACAGTTAAATCATTTATAATAGACGAGAGTTATTGTATCCGTTGGCAAAAGGAGGGGAATTCTTCATGGGTAATATGTATAAAGTTTTGGCTTTCTGGACAGGTATCTTCGCCGTTATGTTCTACCTTGGTGGTATGAACGAGGTTTCGCTATTATTCGTAGGTAATACAGGTTTATTTCTATTATTAGGTTTCTTAAACCTTTCAGAACGCATGTACATGTACATTTTTGGCGCGTATTTAACTGTATTTTTCGCAGGATTTACGTATTTTACAACATTCGTGCACACACCTGGTGCAGGACATTAATTTATGCCAACACCGACTAACTAAGGTTAGTCGGTGTTTTTTTGTAGATAAACATTAGAAAGACACATCTCGCTAAAATTAGGGCGAGATGCTGTCCTTACTTATGTAGATAAGAAAGTTATACTTTCTTATCTACAAATAAAGCGAATGGGGATGCCCATTCGCTTTATTTTAAAATCCATTTAAAAACGGATTCGTGTCCATTTCAGTTGCTGGTGTTGTATAACTACCATGACCTGGATAAATAATTGTGTCCTCTGGCAAACTAAGAAGTTTGTCATGAATCGATTGTAGCAATAGCTTTTCAGAACCACCCGGTAAATCTGTACGTCCAATGCTACGCTCAAATAATGTATCCCCGACAATCGCAAAGCCGTCCTCTTCAAAAATAAATGAAATACTACCCGGTGAATGACCCGGTGTAAATACTGCACTAAATTTGAAATCACCTAGTTCAATTACTTGCTCTTTGCGAATAATATGTGCTTCTTCAGGCTCCTTCACCGCGTAATTTGGTAACTCTGCATATTTTCCAGAACCATTTTTATACGGATCCGATAGCCAAGATACTTCCTTCTCGTGAATATAAAGTGGTAATTCAAACGTTTCTCTTACCGCATCTACCGCACCGATGTGATCAAAATGTGCATGCGTTAAGAAAATTGCAAGCGGCTTAAGCCCTTTACTACGAATTTCTTTAATAATACGTCCTGCTTCCTCACCTGGATCAAAAATTAAACAGTCTTTATTTTTATTGCTGACAATATAGCAATTTGTTTGTATTGGTCCTAAACTATATGCTCGTACATTTAACAACTTCCATCACCTCACTTCCATTATACATTTTTCCGTAAAAGCTGACGATAGAATTCGACTAAACATCATTTTTCTTCTCGACAAAAGAGAGGTAAAGCTTTACAATAGAGAAGGAATATTGTTTGCGACATTCATTTTCTGATGTCGAAAGGAGTGTCTTTTAATGAACTTATTAATGGTTATTTTCGGTTTAATAGCTATTTTTGCAGTAGTTGGTACTTTCCAAGCAATCAAAGAAAAAAACATTCTTAGTATTGTTTTTAACTTTGGCGCAGCAGCTATCTTCGGATGGTTCGTTGTTATGACAGTATTAAACGCTGGTTACCCACCGACTCACCACTAATAGCAAGAAAAAGAAGCATTGCCAACATGGCAGTGCTTCTTTTTTATTTACCCATTTAGAAAGGCGCCTCCTTTATAGGAGACGCCTTTTATTTATTCTACAGAGCCTTCAATCAAATTCCCTGTTTCAGAATCATAGAAACGAAGTAAATCGCCATTGATAATTGCATCGGAATTATCTAGCTCAACTGTGGATCGGTCAATATATGGCTGACAGCTTGCCACGTCAATTTCTTCACCTGTTTCACGGTCATAACATACTTCATTTGCATACACATATTTATCTGTTACGAATCTGCCGTCACGGAAGATGACGAAATCCTCATGCTCTTCAGAGAATAAATCAGCACCTAGCTGCATGTCTTTTGATGTATCAATACCTAGTAAGTGAAGAATTGTCGGACGTAAATCCATTTGTCCTGAAACTTCTTCCATTACTTGACCATCATTTGACCCAGGAATATGAACGAATAATGGCACTGATTGCAGTAATGCACTGTCATACGGCGTAATTTCTTCCTTACCTAAATACATAGCCATCGCTTTATTATGGTTTTCAGAAATACCGTAGTGATCTCCGTACATCACGATAATTGAATTGTCATATAACCCTTTTTCTTTTAAATCATCAAAGAATTCTTTAATTGACTCGTCCATATAGCGTACTGTTTGGAAATAACGGTTTAATGTTCCAGAACTTGATGTATACTCATCAATCATAATATCCTCGTCTTCTAAGTAGAAAGGATAATGGTTCGTTAACGTAATCATACGGCTATAGAACGGCTGTGGCATCTCTTTCATTAGGTCTGTTGATTGCTCGAAGAACGGAATATCTTTCAAGCCCCAGTTTACTGAATTTTCATCTGTAACTTCATATGAATCAATATCATAAAATTTATCAATATCAAATGATTGATAAATCATATCTCGATTCCAGAACGATTTATTATTTGAGTGCATTACGTTTGTGAAATAATCATTTTCGCCTAAGCGTTCCGCAAGTGTATTATACGTATTTCCACCATGCGTAAAGAATACAGCACCTCGACCTAAACCAAATAATGAGTTTTCAAAAATAAACTCAGAATCCGACGTTTTCCCTAACCCTGTTTGGTGATAGAAATTATTGAAATAATACGTATCTTTATCTTTTGTTAACGAATTTAAAAATGGCGATACTTCTTGACCGTTCATTTCATTGTTAATGACAAAGTTTTGTAATGATTCAAGTGAAACAACAATTAAGTTACGGCCAGCATATTTACCAAACATTTCAACGTTCGGTTCCGCTTGGTTGGCACGTACATAGTTATTTACCTCGACAAGCTCACTGCCATCAGCAAGTGCGCGTTGTGCAGAGGATTTTGATTGGATATAAATATCATATAAATGATAGTTGTAAGTTCCAATATTTTTCACGAGTAATTCTCGGTCAAAGCTTCGTGTTAATAACTGTGGACGCTCTGTTTCTGCTAATCCTAAATTTAAAAACAATACAGCGGCTGCTAATACGAAATACGCTTTTCGTGCATCTTTACGGACAACTAATTCTTGTTTAGTTTTCGGTACTAATTTGATTACTACTAATAAGGCAATCACATCAACAAAGTATAAAATGTCCCATATACTAATGATCGCTGCTGCTGATGTTCCTAGCTCACCAAAATTGCTCGTTTGAAACAATACTGGTAGCGTAATAAAATCATTATAGAAACGATAAAATGCAACGTTTCCATAGAGCACAACTGCTAAAATTATACTAATAGTAACAATATAGCGATTTCTCGCCTTTGCTGATTTGAAAAATAAAGATAATCCGTAAATAAATAATATAAAGCTCAATGGATTAATAATCAAAATAAATATTTGCATCGCGTTTTCAAGCTTCATATCAAAGCTTGTTTCATATACAATGACAGTTTTAATCCATGTCGCAAGTATGGCAACCGCTAATATCGAATGTTTAGGCCATTTTAATGACTTCATTCCTAACATCCTCTCCTACTTCTCTATAAGTTTAAAATTTTATTCAACAATAATAATTGCAATGAAACAAAGTATATAGTAATCCTTTTTGTTTGTTAAAGCAATAGTAATTAGTTGGCAAATAAAAATTCGCAAATTTCATGAAATCCGTTTCCCCTTAATAGTACGTTTGACGAACAAAAAAGTTTCACTAAACGCGAAAACAGTGAATATATCCACTGTTCACAAAGGGTATTTTAATTCATTGCAACCCAGTTTCCTCTTTAAAACCAAGAAAGTTCCCACGTTAAATTTCCCATATAATTACTTTGTTGCACAAAAATGATAAGACAGATTATACTACAATCTTTTAATTTATTCCTGCTTGAAGCTTTGTCGCTTCTTGACGTAGTAATAATAATGCCATTTGGTAGTCACGAATATCTAACACATTCGCTTTGTATAATTCTTTAATTTCATCTTCCATTAACGCTAAATCACCTAAACGATCTAATGTATAAATGTACGTTCCATATTTTTTTAATAAGTTAATAATATCTAACATTGATTTCACGATGATAGCTCCTTTCGATTCGACTTACAATCGATGCGAATTTCTTCCGTTAATATCGTATGTACCGGTAAATCGTAGCATTCATTCGGTACACATTCTGTTATTTGCTCGTTGAAGGCTAGTGAGATGAGTGTTCCTGAAAACCCCTGCAAATAGCGGTCATAATAGCCCCCACCATAACCAATTCGATATCCACGATGATCAAAAACGATTCCTGGCACGATGATGACATCAAGATCCTCTTTTGGTACTAATGCCGCGATATCGGTTCTTGGCTCAAGTATGTCCATATAGGCACGTTCTGTTTGAAAGAACCCGTCAATTTCATAAAATGCCATTTCTTTCGTCGCTGGCTTACATTTCGGCACAGCTACTCGTTTTCCAAGTCTCCATAATTCCTCGATAATCGCAATTGTATCCACTTCCGGACGATTTGACATCGTAACAGCAATCGTTTTTCCTTCAATAATTGAAGGTTCTTGAAAAAGTTGCTTCGCAATTGCTAATGAGCGTGCTTTATATTGTTCATACGTTAAACTTAGCAAAAATTGGCGCATATTTTGGCGCATCTCTTTTTTTTCCACAATTATCCCCTACCTTCATTAGAAAGACACATCTCACCCGAAGGTAAAGCGAGTTGATGTCCTTTATTATGCGGATAAGAAAGGACTACTTCCCTTTCCACTAAAAGTAAAAAGCCAAAACCACAAGTGGCTTTGGCAATGAGCAATTACTTTGTTTCACGGTGAGTAGTGTATTTCTTCTCACGAGAGCAATATTTTTTAAGTTCAAGACGCTCTGGATTGTTACGCTTGTTCTTTTTTGAAATATAGTTACGTTCGCCGCAATCTGTGCAAGCTAAAGTAATATTTACGCGCATCATTAACCCTCCCACTCTAATTCAAGAATTCTAATTTAAAATTGAGCATGATTTATACGACTAACCCATTATAACACAATCTGAAAAAAAATCTAGCGTCATTTAATATTAAGTTGTCCTATGTTAAAATAAATATGAAATTACATAAATTCAGGGGGCAAAACGATGGATTTAGAATCTATTTTAATGATTGTCGGTATTTTCTTTATCGCGGTGTCATTGTTCTTCAAAGATAAAGCAAAGAAAGTCGAAAATGATCTTGAGGATCTTTCCATTAATATTTACCAAGAAGCGAATTCATTAAAGCGCCGATTAAAGATAGTGGAAGAAGAGTTAATGCTTGAACCAAACTTTCAAGTTTCCTCACCAAAATCCGTACAGATAAAACAGCAGCAATCAATGGATGCTTTTCAGCAAGTAGCAGCTCAAGTTCGTGCAGGACAAGCACCACAAGCTGTCCCGCTACAACCGTCAGCTACCAAACCAATTAATAGCATTTTAGTAAGCCAAGTAATTGCACTCAATAAACAAGGCTTATCAATTGAAGAGATTAGTAAGCGTTCAACATTATCAGCAGGACAAATTCAATCCATCCTTGCTTCTGGAGGCCGCTAATGAGAACATCACTTCGTTCATTCGGCATCGGACTATTTTTAGCAGGCGCAGTTTTGACAGTAGGGGAAAAATTTGACGTACCTTTTCTAACAAATAATGATGAGCAATCTGTTTCTTCCTATAAAAAGCAAATTCGCGAACTAGAAGATCAGCTAAACTCTCTTGAAAAAGGAAATCCTATTGAACAATCATTTGAAGAAGAAAATACTACAACAGAAGCTGAGCCCCAGGTTTCAGATGCACAGCCCACCAAAACCGTTTCTTCCGATGATACTACTGACGTTAGAGAAGCAACAATCTATGTATACGATGGCATGTCCCTTTATGATATTGGGGAGCAGGTTGAAGATTTAGGCATTGTCGAAAATGGTCGTCAAGTGGAATTATATTTGTCGAAGCCTGAATACTCCCGCTCAGTACAAAAGGGCGCGTTCGATTTGCGTTCCGATATGACATTAGAGGAAATTGCTAAAACGATTACCGGAAAAAAATTAAATTAATTGAAAGTGAGTCAGCTTATAATAGCCGGCTCACTTTTAGTTTTCCTTAAAATATTGCTTTACATAGGTGCTAAACTGTTCGGTGACGGCACTTATAAAACGATTTTCCATATAGGCAATTCCAATCTCCCGCTTGCAATTTTCCGCAGCGACTGGAATTACATGTAGTCGGTACTGTTCAAGTCCCTTTATATGAGGAATTAGTGACACGCCAAGCCCACTTTCTACAAGCCCGGCAACCGTATGAATCTCCTCCCCCTCAAACGCTACATTTAGTACAAAACCCTCCTGACGGTAAAGCTCATCCACCGATTTGCGCAAGGAGTTGCCCTTTTTAATCGAAATAAATGGCTCGGCGGCAAATTGCTCAAGCTTCACGCTTTGCTCACCGACTAATGGATGTTCATATGGCACGATTAAAAATAATTCCTCATCCCAAAGCTTTTCCCAATGTACATGATGACCCAACTCCACTGAAGAAATTAAACATAAATCAAGATCCCCAGCTTCAAGTTTATGAAGCAACACGCCCGAATTACTTTGCGTTAGCTGAAACTTCATTTGCGGATACACATTGCGCACATCCGTCAACAGTGCCGGTATAACCTGCAAGCCTAGTGTATGCATAAAACCAATCGACACCTCTCCTTGACCAGGTGCTATTAAATTCGTTAAATCCTCTCGGGCACGATCATATTCTCGTAAAATTAGCTCAGTTCGCTCTAAAAAAAATTTACCGTATCGATTGAGCCGAATCGAACGCCCATTACGATCAAAAAGCGGTACACCAAGACTTGCCTCGAGCTGAGAGATGGATTTACTTAGTGCAGGCTGCGTAATATGTAGTTGTTCAGCTGCGCGTGACATATTTTCTAGTTTGGCAACTAATTTAAAATATATTAATGGCATTAGTTCCATACTCAACGTCCTTTCTTATAACTTTTTTTTATAAGTGACATAAAAACAATGAATTATCATTATAGTTCTTTTCTTATTATAATGAAGGAAACATAAAAGTTCAAAAAAATGTCAAAATTCGAACGATAAAGAGGTAGACAATATGACCTATATTCAAAAAGGAACAAAGCCATTTAAGCTCGCCAATTTAGCTTTATTTGCAGCTGGTTTCATTACATTTGCAAACCTATATATAACGCAGCCACTACTACCACAATTTTCACAGGAATTTAATGTCTCACCAGCAATGGCGAGTTTATCACTTTCCCTAACGACAATTATGTTATCAGTCAGCTTAATTTTATTTGGCTCTTTGTCGGAGGCTTGGGGGCGTAAACGGTTAATGACGGCATCTATTTTTGCAGCATCCGTGCTAACGATTGCACTCGCTTTTTCGCCAACCTTTGAAGTGTTACTATTACTTCGAATTGTGCAAGGCTTTGTATTCGCTGGTGTACCTGCCATAGCAATGGCCTATTTAGGAGAAGAAATGGAGCCTACTAGTCTTGGAGTAGCAATGGGGCTCTATATTAGTGGCAACTCTGTCGGAGGTTTAGCTGGGCGTGTCATTATGGGGACGATGACAGATTTATTTAACTGGCAAATTGGTATGATTTTTATTGGGTTACTCAGTTTAGCCGTGAGCGCGTATTTTGTATGGGCATTACCTGATTCAAGGCATTTCAAGCCGCGTCCGCTACAATTTAAAGCCTTAACTACGTCACTGTTCCAACATCTTAAGGACCCCGGTTTACTATGCTTATTTGGCATTGGCTTTACGTTAATGGGTGGGTTTGTCACACTGTATAACTATATTAGCTTCAAACTTATTGCCCCGCCGTATAATTTAAGCACGACGATTGTTGGATGGATTTTCATCGTCTATTTAGTAGGAACATTTAGCTCGGCGTGGTTCGGTAGTTTGTCTGATCGCTTTGGTCGTCAACAGGTACTCTATGCGGGGATTGCGATTATGCTGTTAGGGGCACTAAGTACGTTACCGGTTAGCCTTTGGATGAAGCTCTTCGGTATTACAGTCTTTACATTTGGGTTCTTCGGTGCGCATTCCATCGCGAGTGGTTGGGTGAGTAAGCGCGCCATACAAGATAAAGCACAAGCTTCTTCTCTTTATTTATTTTCTTATTATTTTGGTTCAAGCATTGGAGGAACATCTGGCGGCTTCTTCTGGATTCACTGGGGCTGGAACGGAATTATCGCGTTCATTAGCTGCTCACTTCTATTATCGTTCGCATTAGCCATGACACTTAGCTGGTTGAATCGTACAGTGACCAGTCAAACGGAAGCGCATATTTAAGAAATTTAAACTTTATAAACCACTAAAAAAGCTTCCGGGTTCGTCCCGAAAGCTACTCGTTTATTGTCGTACCCAGCTAAGGCCTACTGTTCCTTCGCCTGCGTGTACACCTACGCATGCTGATAATGGCAGTACGATAAATTTTGTATCTATGTACTGCTTTTCCAAGTCGTTCTTCCATGCAATTGCGCCCTCTTCATTATTACAGTGAATAACAGCTACTTCTGAAACATTTGATGCTTCACGTGCCTTATTTAATAAATTTACCACGTAATTGCGGGCACGCTTATCCGCTCGTACCTTTTCAATCATTTTACAAAAGCCGTTATCAAATGCAATAACAAGTTTAATATTTAATAAGTTACTTAAAAAAGCTGCGGTTCCGGAAACACGTCCACTTTTATGCAGCTGCGTTAAATTCGACGGAATAAATGATAATTCTGAACGCGTCGTCATATCCTCAAGTTCAGCAACAATTTCCTCTGGCTCACTTCCGCCTGCTACCATTTCTATTCCTTTTTCAAGCATTTTACCCATTGGAAACGACCCGATTTTCGAATCAATTGGATAACATTTGAAACCCGCTTGCTCTGACGCCATAAATGCACTATTGAATGTACCAGACAGTTGAACAGATGTATGCACAGCTATCGCACAATCATATCCTTCCGACTTTAGCTTTTCATATAATGCTACGTGCTCACCGAAGTTCGGTTGTGATGTTTTCGGATGCACTTTTGCTACGCGCAATTTATCGTAAAACTCATTTTGTGTCATATCCACCGTTTCACGAAAAGCGCCTTCTTCAAATACAATATTTAATGCTAATACATGTATATTATGGTCATTAATAAACTCTTCTTTTAATAATGCAGCTGTATCTGTCACCCATGCAATTTTCTTTCCCATTTTGACTCCCCTTGATGTGATTTTTCTATTTTAAGAACACTGTATAGATAATAGCACTACTAACACAGTGACAACTGTCATATACGAGAACATCAGCGACAATATTCGACATAATATCGACATTTTTTCAACGGACTAGATTCCCCAAAATATTGGAACCTTATTGTTTTACTTCTGATTTTATATCGTGTACGATGTTTTTAAGGGGTGATTCATTGGATAAGGCAAAATTAGATAACCAGTTATGCTTCGAGGTGTACCGAGCAGCGAACCAATTTACAAAGCTTTACACAAAAGTGTTGCAACCATTTCAGCTGACCTATCCCCAGTACTTAGTGCTCCTTGTATTATGGGATCAGGACGAGCAAACAAGCTCATCCATAGGTGAAAAGCTAGGGCTTGGTATTGGAACATTGAACCCTATTTTACAAAAGCTCCTTGAAAAAGGCTGGCTTACAAAAAAGCCCTCGCCCACTGATCGACGCGCAGCCATTTTATCTTTAACAGAAAAAGCAAAACAGGAAGAGCGTACTATTGAAGAGAAAATTATTAACACAATGTTTTGTTTTGATTATTTAGCACAGCATGGTCCAGAGTTAAAACAAAAAGTACATGAATTAAACGAATTTTTAGGAATCATGAATAAGGGGGAGCAATTATGAATATTTATGAGATTGAAGTAACTGCGGCGAACGGGGAAAGTTATAAGCTTGAACGTTATAAGGGACACCCGATGCTTATTGTTAACACAGCGACAAAATGTGGATTAGTGGGACAATTTGATGCTTTAGAAACGCTGAATAAAAAATACGTAGAGCAAGGTCTTGTCGTACTCGGTTTCCCTTCCAACCAGTTCAAACAGGAATTAAGTACGGGCGCTGAAGCAGCTGAGGCTTGCCGGCTTAGCTACGGCGTAACTTTCCCGATGCATGATGTAGTGAAGGTAAATGGGTCTGAAGCCCATCCGCTATTCCAACTGCTATCTGAAGAAACGAAGGGCATTCTAGGTAAAAGCGTGAAATGGAATTTTACGAAGTTTTTAGTGGACCGCGAAGGAAACGTAATTAAACGCTACGCACCAACAGATAATCCGATGAAATTCGAAAAGGATATTGAAAATTATTTATAATTAATTTCCCCTCCTAACAATTACGTAAACATTAATTATTAGGAGGCTATTTTATTTGAGCATTATTAATTACTAAGGCACTTGTATCGGCGGTGATTTACAACTGTACGCTCATTTAAAAGCTCACCCTTGTACATTTCGTAAAATATAGGCTTAATTTCAACAAGTACAGAGTTTTGATAAATCTTTAACACGGTACCTTCAACTAATTGTTCCATAAATGTAAAAGCAATCGTATCATTAATTTGTGCGATTTTTAAAGTCATTTTAGCCTCTCCTTTCAAGTGTGGGTTTTATTTAATATGCCAACAAATGATAACTTAGCAATATTAAGCCTATATAAAATTTTTGTTTTTTTAGGTATATTTATTGTATCCAAGCATATATAGGAGAGTTAATCAGTATATTTAAAAAAACTGGATTACCTTTGTGGCAACCCAGTTCTTTCATTATATTTATTAGAAGTTTATTTAACGTTTGCCTTCTGATTCCTACGTTACTTTTTATTGAATACGCTTATACCTCACAGCTAGCGCATATGCCCTGCAAGCTACTATTTTCTTCACACTGTTAGTTCACGTTCCTGGAACACTTGCTGTGCGATGACTAATGCATTTTGGACACGTGGAAAACCAATATACGGTACAAGTTGTAATAATGCCTCAACAATTTCTTTCGGCGTCAAACCCGCATGAAGTCCCCGTGTAATATGCGTTTTTGTTTGTGGTGCAGCACCTTGTGTCACGACTGTTGTAATGACGACAAGCGCACGACTTTTTGCATCCAATCCTTCACGTGAATACACTTCACCGTACGCAAACTCAATAATCATTTTGCGTAAATCCGGTGCGATATCTGCAAGCGCATCATGCTCGACCATCTTTGTAACCTCTTCATCAGTTACATAGTTTTTAATCGTTTCGAGCCCCTTGTTAAAGCGTTCATTCATGTTCATCCCTCCCACTAAATTTTACCACAAGTAATGTTCATCCTCTGTAAATTTTGCATAAATAAGAACCGACACAATAAATATGCCGGCTCCTCTTCAAACATTATTTAGCTTTCACGACTCAAAGCTTAGTAGTACGCTCTTAGCAAGCTTAACTAAATCCGCATCACGTGGATTGACGCTTTGTGCGATTTGCTCGACCGCATTTGCGAGTACCATTTTCGAGTAAAACGGCAAGTTCGGCACAATTCGTTGTAAGCACCAGTATTTCCACATGTCATCATCTCCTAGTAGCACATCTTCTACAAGGGGAGTAATTTCGGTTGGATACGTCATTAATAGTTCAATTGTAGGCTCTGCTACAGGCCAATTCATATCCTGAATCCACGTTAACAGCTCTGGCAACAAAGGAACTACTTGTGAAGGAGGTGCTGTTTTAAAATGCTCAATCGCTTGTATGTCAAATTTATCTTTTGGTAGCATTTGTTCCTCCGTTATATATGATTCAAAAAAGCTTCGACCATTTTGGAGCCCGTTTCTGTGCCGATTGATTCAGGGTGGAATTGCAAACCAAATATCGGGTACTTTTTGTGTTGGATCGCCATAATTTCACCGTCATCACTTGATGTTGCAACAACTTCAAAATCAGAGTGCAGCGTTGCTGGGTCAATAATTAGTGAGTGATAACGCATCACTTCTACTTCGCCTTGTAGTTGCTCAAAAAGGCCCGTTGCCGAATACTCCAGCACGCTCGTTTTGCCATGCATAATATTATTCGCGCGGACGACCTCTCCACCAAACGCCTCACCAATCGACTGATGACCAAGGCAAATACCTAAAATCGGATATTCTGTATGAAGCGCACGAATCGCTTCTACTGTAATGCCCGCTTCTGAAGGATTACCTGGACCTGGTGAAATAACGATGGCTTCAGGGTTGAGCTCACGAATGTCTTGAATTGTCACAGCATCATTGCGGACAACTTGCACTTCTTTTCCTAACATCGCGATTTGATGATACAAATTGTATGTGAATGAATCATAATTATCGATTAGTAAAATCATCGTTTTACCTCCAGCAATGCGCGCGCTTTATTTAAAGTTTCCTCATACTCGGATTCCGGTACTGAATCATAAACAATTCCGGCACCTGCTTGCACGTATGCCTTCTCATCTTTCACAATCATCGTACGAATGGCAAGTGCTAAATCCATATTGCCAGTAGTTGAAATATAACCGATCGCCCCTGCATAGACTCCGCGCTTCTTCTGTTCTAGGCGATTAATAATTTGCATCGCCCGAATTTTTGGTGCACCTGATACCGTTCCTGCTGGTAAGCTTGATGCTAATACGTCCACAACATGGGCATCAGCGCGCAGTTCACCAATGACTTCCGATACGATGTGCATTACGTATTTATAACGTTCGATTTCCATGTATTTACTGACCTGAACCGAGCCAATTTTTGCGATGCGGCCAACATCATTGCGTCCTAAATCTACTAACATTTTATGTTCGGCAATTTCTTTTTGGTCATTTAGTAAGCCTTCAGCAAGCGCACTATCTTCCGCTTCTGTTTTCCCGCGTGGCTTTGTGCCGGCAATTGGATTCGTTGTTACAACACCGTTTTGTACTTTTACTAAGCTTTCAGGTGATGTTCCTAAAATTTTATAGTCACCGAAATCGACATAAAACATATATGGTGATGGATTCGTTGTGCGTAATTTTCTGTATAGTGCAAACGGATTACCAGTGAATTTTGATTCAAATGTTTGGGATAATACTACTTGGAAAATATCCCCGTTACGAATATGCTCCTGCGCCGTCTCAACCATATTAATAAAATGTTCCTTCGCAATTGTTGGTTGGAATGCAATATCGGTCGCCTCAAGCTCTTCATGAACAACTCCCCGCGTAATTTCTTGTTCAAACTTCACAATCGCTTGTTCCATCTGCTTCTGTGTGCGGCCTGATTGGAATAAATCAATCGCCGCAATCGTTACTTTCTGAAGTAAATGATCAATGATGACAAATGTATCATAGAAAAATACATGTACATCTGGCATATTGTAGGCATCATTGACAATTTCTCCAATTGTTTCGAAATGGTAAGCAGTTTCATACCCAAAATAACCAATTGCACCGCCGAAGAAGGCAAATGGATACTCGCTGTTGCGCATTGGCAGTACCTCTTTTAATTTTTCTAGCACAGGTACTTTTAGCTCATGCTCTTCCCCGTTTTCATCGCTGTAATACGTGTCAAATTGATTGCCCTTTAATTCAGCAATCGGACTGGCTGCGATAAATGAATAGCGCCCACTTTCGTTGTACTTGGCGTTTGATTCAAACAACACTTTTTTATCACCTTGAAGTGATGAATAAATCGAAATCGGCGTCAGCATATCGCCCTGCAATTCTTTTACTAAAAAATCTCTCGTCTCAACTGTCATACTCTAACCCTCTCTCATCTCTGCTATTATGCACATTTAAAAGACATCTTTCGTCCAACAATACAACGTCATCATGTCCTGTATGATGCGGATTGGAAAGTTATACTTTCTTATCCACAAAAAAAAGGCCCTCCGCTATTAAAGGACGGAGAGCCGTGGTGCCACCTTCATTGACTAATAAATATTAGTATTAGTCCACTCAAATTCTCGTAACGTGAGACAGACGGCGAAGCATTTCCTCCTCGCAGCTAGAAAGTCCATTCACAAAGCACATTCGCACTAGCTTCCACCAACCGCTAGTTCTCTATAGCGCTATACTTTGCTACTCTTTTTCATCATTGCTTTTCTTTTGTACCACTATTTTATTACATATTTTCTTATTATTCAAACTATTTTAGAGAGGTTTTTCATTTGATGGTATTTATGGGTGTGAATTGCCACCTTTATATCACATTATTGTATTAAATGGATTTCTCGTCTACCTAACAAACAGACGGATTCCTACTCAAGGAATTCAGTCTGTTTTATTTATTCATTTGCAAAAAAACTTTATCCGCAAATGGAATTGGTTGAACTTCGAAATCAATTTCTTTCATGGCAATAACGGACACTTCGGCATCCATTTCAGCAAACTGCTCCGCAAACTCACCTTCTAGCATGTCATTAAAATCCGTAAATTTATTATCTGTTATAATAAATAATTCCGGATTTAGCTTCACTTCAACTTCTACCAATAACGAAACCGCTTTTTGTAGGGCTGGCACAAGCGTAGCATCGCCTTCTTCTGCCTCATGTATAATTTTTTTAAAAGTTTAGTATCCATAACACCCCGTTCAAATACGATTGGTTCTCCTACTTTATCTCCAAAAGGGATAATGACTAAATCCCGCTTTTGACGTGTGCAATCATTAAATAACGGTATGATTAACCCTTTGCAAAACGATTCAAACTCCGCCATTGTGTCGGATTGTTGCATACAAATAATGAACGGTGAATAATGCTTTACATGATCTACAAACGGCACAAAATATACATTATCCTCTACTTTTGTTCTTTCCTTCACAATTTTTTTATGCTCATTTATCGGCAATGAAAAGTCCTTATTTTGAAATTTTGGCATTGTCGCCTCCACCTCTAAAATTATATCCTGTAGCGATATCGCAACTTCTATTACTTCTTCAAATCGCTCGTCACACTGAAACTCTTGTAAAAAAATCTAGTTGTTGTTTTTCATTTAGTTGTTGAAATGCAGAACTACTATATAAAAACCGAAGAATTTCATCACTTAAAATACCCTTCGAATCATTTGCCAATGAAAATCCCCTCACCTTATGTCAAAATAATATACGTTAGTATAACGAAATTTTTCACAAAAAAGCAGTAATAATATTTGAATGGCCGAGAATTTTTCTACTTTTTAATATATTTGTGAAAGGATGTGTACTTACTCTTTCTTTAATAACTCATAGTTTCTAAAGCTCCGCCAAAACTGACCTTACCATTTTTTTAATTTCTGACTATTTTAATCATGCCAAATATCATCGTATACTAATCCTCAAAGACAAAGAGGAGGAATAGTATGAACATTCAAACAGGTACAAATTTAGTAAAACGTGGCATGGCTCAAATGCAAAAAGGTGGCGTCATTATGGACGTGGTAAATGTAGAGCAAGCAAAAATTGCTGAGGCAGCTGGTGCAGTGGCAGTTATGGCGCTTGAACGTGTGCCATCTGACATACGTGCAGCGGGCGGTGTTGCACGTATGGCTGATCTTCGCATAGTCGAGGATGTTATGAATGCTGTGTCAATTCCAGTTATGGCAAAAGCGCGTATCGGACATATCGTAGAAGCACGAGTATTAGAATCAATGGGTGTGGATTATATTGATGAAAGTGAAGTATTAACACCAGCGGACGAAGAATTCCACTTACTAAAAAGCGCTTATAAAGTGCCATTCGTTTGCGGTTGCCGAAATTTAGGGGAAGCTACGCGTCGTATCGGAGAAGGGGCAGCAATGCTTCGTACAAAAGGTGAACCAGGTACAGGTAATATTGTAGAAGCCGTTCGTCACATGCGAAAAGTTAATGCACAAGTACGTGCAGTTGTTGCGATGAGCGAAGATGAATTAATGACAGAAGCGAAAAACTTAGGTGCTCCATTCGAATTACTTTTAGAAATTAAACGTCACGGTGGTTTACCAGTAGTTAATTTTGCAGCAGGTGGGATCGCAACACCAGCCGATGCTGCACTGATGATGGAACTTGGCGCTGACGGTGTATTCGTTGGGTCGGGTATTTTTAAAGCAGAAAACCCTGAAAAATTCGCCCGTGCGATTGTTCAAGCAACAACGCATTACCAAGATTACGAATTAATCGCAGCCGTTTCAAAAGAGCTTGGCACACCAATGAAAGGAATTGAAATTTCAACATTGGCACCTAGCGCACGTATGCAGGAGCGTGGCTGGTAATGAAAATTGGTGTTCTTGCCTTGCAGGGCGCGGTTGCTGAACATGCGGCGGCTATTAAAGCAGTGGATGCACAACCCGTTATTATTAAACATGCGGAAGAATTAGCTGAAATTGACGGCTTATTATTACCTGGCGGAGAAAGCACAGCAATGCGTAAGCTGATTGATTTCCTTGATTTACTTGAGCCACTTCAAAAATTTGCTGCGGTGAAACCTGTTTTCGGAACTTGTGCTGGTCTTATTTTACTGGCAAAACAAATTGAGGGGCAGGATGACGCCCATATTGGTGCCATGAATATTTCCGTTTCCCGCAATTCATTTGGTCGCCAAGTGGATAGCTTCGAAGCTAGTTTGCCAATAGAAAATGTTGCCGCTGATTTCCCTGCCGTATTTATCCGCGCGCCGAAAATTGAGGCCGTTAGTGAGGGTGTAAAGGTTCTTGCAAAAATAAATGGTGAAATTGTGTGTGCACAGGAAGGTCATTTACTAGGTTGCTCATTTCACCCTGAACTAACAACTGATGTCCGTTTAATGGAACACTTTAAGCAAATGATTGCTACTTCCCTATTAGAAAGAAACATTTCGGTCTAAATGCAATCCTTTCTAATGTGGTGAAACAAGACATGCTTTTGTTTCAACCCTCTAAAAACCCTAAACAGTCGTTTAGGGTTTTAATCTTTATTAGATAGGAAGATACACTTTTATTTCATCAATATAGATCTGCCTCTGTTCCTATATCATCTACTACCTCATTCGCTTGAATCGAGCCCTCGCCCTTTTTAGGTTTGCCCGCTTGTTCGTAAATTTTGATTATCCGTTATGAGATGTCCTTGCCTATTTGTTAAAGTTTCTCTCTTCAATTCCTTGGAAATATGGTTTTTACCTTTTGCCTGGGTAAAGTCCCTCCTAAATCCATTTACATGCATTGTTACTCTTTATCAAATCCAATTCAAATTAGTCTGTTTTAAATGGGAAACTTCTGAATTGAAATTCTTTCTGAATGCCTCGCTATGCTATACTAGGGGAAAAAAAGGAAGAAGCGATTTACATAATGTCTCAGTCAAAAAATTCACTACTACTCATTACTGTACTCATTCTCATTTGGGGTGCTAGTTGGCCTATTTATAAACAATCTGTGCCGTATATTCCACCTCTGTATTTTGCGGGAATTCGGGCACTTGGTGGGGGGCTATTACTTTCCGCTTTATTATGGAAGATTCGCCACGAACTTCATTTCAAAAAGAATTGGTTGTTGTATGTTGTGTCAGCTATACTCAATACCGCATTGTTCATAGGCCTTCAAACAAAAGGATTAAACTATTTACCAGGAGGAATGTTTTCAGTACTCGTTTACTTACAACCTGTACTCGTAGGGGTTTTATCGTGGCTTTTTTTAAAGGAAAAGATGACGCCCATAAAATTTTTCAGTTTAATTATTGGGTTTACGGGTGTGGCAATAGTCAGTATTAGTAACCTTGAGCAGTCATTTAATTGGGTCGGCATCTCACTTGCACTCGCAACCGCCTTTTTTTGGGCAGCTGGTGTGATTGTCATTAAAGGTTTTGCTGGCGATGCAAACCCCTACTGGATTGTCTCCATGCAATTATTAATTGGTGGATCCTTGTTATTAGGGGCAAGCTTTATGACTGAAACAATAACAAATGTTGAATGGAACTTACCTGTCATCATCGGAATTTCATTTGGCGTTACGGTAGGGTTACCATTATCTTACTTAATTTATTACAAGCTCATTCGAGAGGGTGAAGCGAGTAAAGTGGCTACTTCTACATTTTTAGTTCCAATTATCGCTGTTTTAATAAGCGTACTTTTTTTAGGGGAATCTTTAAACATTACTATGTCGTTTGGCATTATTCTCGTTGCAATTAGTGTATTCTCTGTCAATCGCACATAAACTTTTCAAGAAAAAAGCCCTAAAAAGTGATATACAGTTCACTTTTCAGGGCTTTTCTTTAGTTTACGAGTGTTAATCTATCGTCTTCCATTTGGTACTCACGGTCAAAGTAAGAAAGCATTTGCTCATACTGTTAATCTTGGAAATAACAATTTTCTTTTCAAGTTGTAAAATAATATACTTGTAATTTGCTACAATAAGTATCACGAATGAAAGAAATGAGGACAGTTATGTTTAAAACAATTGGCGTGCTTGCTCATGTGGATGCGGGAAAAACCACCTTTTCAGAGCAGCTCCTTTATCATACGAAAAGCATTAAAGAACGAGGACGCGTTGATCACCAGGACGCATTTTTAGATAATCACAGTATTGAACGAACGCGCGGCATTACGATTTTTGCTGAGCAAGGACGTATTCAATTTGGCGATGATACATACACGCTCATCGATACACCCGGACACGTCGATTTCTCGCCTGAAATGGAGCGTGCCATTCGCGTAATGGACTATGCGATTATTATTATTAGTGCAGTGGACGGTATTGAAGGTCATACAGAAACAGTGTGGAGGTTACTACGCGAGTACCATATACCAACTTTTTTCTTCATAAATAAAACAGATCGAGAAGGTGCCGATGTACATGGCGTGATGAACCATCTTCATAAAGAATTCTCTACTGATGCCTTATTAATAGAAGAAAATGTAACGGAGCATTCTGTTCCTGAATCTGTGATGGAATGGCTAGCCGAGCGTGATGAAGAATTATTAGAACGCTATATGGCAGGTACGCTTGATGCTGTCCTATGCATGGAGTCTTTGCGTAATTTTATTAAACAGGAGCAGGCGTTCATTTGTATGAGTGGTTCTGCGCTTAAAGACATTGGCATAATGGAGTTTTTCGAGCAACTCGCACTTTTTACATACACCGACTACGAGACCATTCCTCCCTTCAGCGGACATGTATTTAAAATTCGCCACGATGAACAACATCAACGGATTACGTTTATAAAAGCAACACAAGGCCTATTAAATGTGCGTGATGAATTTACATTTGGTGAGACGATTGAAAAAGTGACAGAAATCCGCCTCTATAACGGCAGCCGATTTGAAACAGTACAACAAGGGCAGGCAGGAGAAATCTTAGCTGTAAAAGGCCTACCCAGCGCGAACATTGGAGATGTTTTAGGTAAGAGCACAGTGACACAACCATTTGAACTCGTTCCAACATTGCAAGCAAAAGTCGAATATCACGGCAATGAGCATATAAAAGACGTACTTCGTGCATTTCGCATGCTTGAAGCGGAGGAACCATCTTTACGTATCGTTTGGAGTGAACAGTTTCATGATATTCATGTTCATGTGATGGGGGTTATTCAACTCGAGGTTTTAGTAGAAGTTGTACGTGAGCGGTTTGCCATGCACATTACTTTTGAAGACCCGAAAATATTATTTATGGAAACGATTGAATCTGTGGTTACCGGCTACGGCCATTTTGAACCCCTCAAGCATTATGCAGAAGTACATTTGAAGTTGGAGCCAACAATACGTGGGAGTGGCATGAAATTTAGCAATGCATGTCACACTGATGATTTAACAGTAGGTCAGATGCGCCTTATTGAAAAGCATTTATTTGAGCGCGAACACCATGGTATATTAACTGGCTATCCAGTAACAGATATTCATTTTACGCTTCTAACTGGTGCCGCACATAATACGCATACAGAAGGCGGCGATTTCCGTGAAGCTACTTTCCGCGCTCTGAGACAAGGGTTAGAACAAGCACAAAATGTGTTACTTGAGCCGTACTACCGTTTTAAAATGAAAGCGTCCAATAATTATATTGGCAGGATGATGACTGATATTCAGCAGGCAAGCGGGATATTTGACCCTCCAATTATGACGGAAGATCAAGTTATCCTTACTGGCCGCGCACCGGTTTCAACATTTATGAACTATAGTACAGTATTTGCTTCTTACACGAATGGTAAAGGTGCGCTAAGCTTGCAGTTTGATGGCTATGATCGTTGCCATAACACCGAACAAGTAATTGATATGCTTGCTTACGATAAAAATGCTGACCCTGAATATTCTTCGTCCAGTATTTTTTGTGCGAAAGGTAAAGGCTATTCGGTACCGTGGGACGAAGCACGAGCTGCAATGCACTGCTTGAAAAAATAAATAATTATTAAAGGCATTGTTAAATACTACTGTTGATTTCTCAACAAGGGTAAAATTATTTTGCTTCCTTATTTTTCCTGATTAATTTCAATCGAGCTTAAAAAAACCTTCATTTACTTCAATTGGCGATATGGACCTACAACATATTCGAAATCAAGCGACATTGGCACTTATTTACAGTTAAGTTGTATGCTGAATTCGCCTTTTTTAGTTTTTGCGATTTATTATTAAACTATTAGAAAGACACAACTCGCAAAAAATTGGACGGATTTAGGATGAGAAAGTTCTACTTCCTTTTCCACTAAAAAAGAGCCGTATGAAAATCAAAACTGATTTCATCCGACTCTTTCTATCATTTTATAGTTTGCTAACTAAAGCATGTAACGTTTCTTTTAATTCTGCGTCGTTATCAGAAAGTTCTACTAGGTTTCCTAAACGCTCACGTAATACTGGACGCTCGATTACTAGTTGTTCATCAAGAACTTTAATTAATAGTTCGATAATCATGCGGTCGCGTACATTTAACGCTTCTTCTAAACGATCCGGTGCAATTGTATACCCTACTGTTTTTTTTGCCATAAAAATAGCCTCCCTTATGTTTATACATCGTTATTTTAGCATATGCATTTTATATTTTGGGAATTTTATTTTAAATTATAGTAAAAACAGCTGTAATCTCTTTTTCTTATTAAAAAGAAATAATTATATACCCCATTCAATACTTTTCAATAATTTTTACCCACTACTTTATTGCTAATTATCTTTTTATTATGCTACACTAACTATACAATTTAAAATCCTTCGGGGTCGGGTGAAAATCCCAATCGGCGGTAAAGCCCGCGAGCGTTAGCATGATTTGGTGGAATTCCAAAGCCGACAGTTACAGTCTGGATGTGAGAAGGAACAACAGTAATCGTTTTGTCGATTGCTTATTTTCTCATGTCCCCCCATTCATTGGTGGGATTTTTTACTAGATAAGAAAGTATAACTTACTTATCTACACAAGTAAGGACATCATCTCTTCGCATATTGGGCGAGGTGTGTCTTTCTAATAGTCTTCGGGGTCGGGTGAAAGTCCCAATCGGCGGTAAAGCCCGCGAGCGTTAGCATGATTTGGTGAAATTCCAAAGCCGACAGTTATAGTCTGGATGAAAGAAGACATTCATTTACGTTAGCACTTTTGCTAGCTTATTTAATGATGCCTAAACCCCGTAAAATTTACGGGGTTTTTTATGTGGATAAGAAAGTATAACTTTCCCCCACACATGAGTCAGGACATCAACTTACCCTATTTTGGGCGAATTATGTCTTTCTAAATTGAATAAGTCCTTCGGGGTCGGGTGAAAATCCCAATCGGCGGTAAAGCCCGCGAGCGTTAGCATGATTTGGTGGAATTCCAAAGCCGACAGTTACAGTCTGGATGGAAGAAGGCGTACATTGTTGTTTTTTTGAATTGGCTTCAAAAGGCTTATTTCAATATGCAAAAAAACATAATACACGCAAACTTCTAATGATTATTAGAAGTTTTTTTAGTTGCTTATATAAGCCTTACTAAAAAAATATGGATAGGTGGTGAAAATTATGTTTACAGGCATTATTGAGGAAGTTGGGAAAATTGTACAGGTCAAGCAATCAACGAGCAGTATGCAACTACAAATCGAAGCCACAACAGTAGTAGGTGATGTCACACTCGGAGATAGTATCGCGGTAAACGGCGTTTGTTTAACTGTAACATCTTTTACAAAACTATCGTTTGTTGCAGATGTTATGCCCGAAACATTTTACACAACGACGTTAAAGCAGTTAAAGAGTGGGCAACTCGTCAATCTAGAACGGGCGATGCCAATGAACGGTCGCTTTGGTGGACACATTGTATCAGGACATGTTGACGGGATCGGCACAATTATTAAAAAGCGTCCACTTAGTAATGCTGTCTATTTGGATCTTCGTTTACCAAAAGAGCTTATACGAGGTTGTATTAAAAAAGGCTCTGTCACGATTGATGGCACGAGCTTAACCATTTTCGATGTGCGTAGTGATGGAATTACTGTATCACTCATCCCGCATACTTATAAGGAAACAATTTTCGCTAACAAGGCAGCAAATTCGGATGTAAATATCGAAACTGATATTGTGGGCAAATATATTGGGCATTTTATGCAGCAAGAAAATCAGCTATCAGCAGATTTTTTACGCCAACACGGATTTTAAAGGAGGAGTACGATGTTTCATCCAATTGAAGAAGCTATTATCGCATTACAAAATGGTGAAATGATCATTGTAGTTGATGATGAGAACCGCGAAAACGAAGGCGATCTTGTTGCCCTTGCAGATTTGGCAACACCTGAAATCATTAACTTTATGGCTACACATGGTAAGGGGCTCATATGTACACCCATTTCACTAAGACTAGCTAACCATCTTCAGCTAGCTCCCATGGTCCATAATAATACAGACTTTCATCAAACTGCCTTCACCGTAAGCATTGATCATATTGAAACGCAAACTGGTATTAGTGCATTTGAGCGTTCCTTGACGATTCAAAAATTGGTTGAGGAAAATGCTACCGCAGCCGACTTTCGAAGACCTGGACATGTTTTCCCACTAATTGCAAAGGACGGTGGAGTGCTTGAGCGTCGAGGTCATACAGAGGCAGCGATTGATTTAGCAAAACTTTGCGGAGCTAGTGAAGCTGGCGTTATTTGCGAAATATTAAAGGAAAACGGTCAAATGGCGCGCGTGCCAGACCTAATACTATTAAGTAAAAAATGGGCTATGAAATTGATTACGATTGAAGCGCTCTCAAAATATATAGAGCAGCAGCAATTAAAAACAGTAGGAGGAAGATAAAAATGGGACAAGTATTTGAAGCACAACTAATTGGCACAGAACTAAAAATAGGGATTGTTGTAGGACGTTTTAATGATTTTATTAACGCAAAACTACTAGATGGTGCACTTGACGGATTAAAACGACACGGTGTTGAAGAAAATAATATCGATATCGCATGGGTACCAGGTGCTTTTGAAGTTCCCTTCTTAATGAAGAAAATGATCTTAACAAAACAATATGATGCAGTAATTGGTCTAGGAACAGTCATTCGTGGTGCTACAACACATTATGACTATGTATGTAACGAAGCGGCAAAAGGTATTGCTCAAATCGCTCTACAAACTGGCATCCCAGCAATCTTCGGCATTGTTACTACGGAAAATATCGAGCAAGCAATCGAACGCGCTGGTACAAAAGCCGGAAACAAAGGCTATGATAGTGCTATATCTGCAATTGAAATGGCGAACTTAAGTAAACTTTTCGAAGTGTAACTGGCGCAAATTTCTACCTATACGAAATAGAAGAAAGCCACTCTGCGTTCAGAGTGGCTTTCTTCATAGTTAATCTAGTGAGTATACTTGAATCCAAATGAGCGACATTTTTAAGTGCTGATATTTGCCAGAATCATCGAAATTAACGCCTTATTTTACTAAACGTAGACCAAGTATCCCTGCATTCGAAAGACACAACTCGCCCAAAATAGGGCGAGTTGATGTCCTTACTTATGCGGATGGGAAAGGTATACGTTCTTATCCACTAAAAATTATTATTTTTCTGTGGATGCTCAACAATTGCTGTAATGTGGTGAATACCTGTTGTATGTTTTGTCATTACTCTCTCCTCCAAAACTTATATAAATTTCACAAATTCATTAACAGGCTTACGGTAGCCGCGTAAACTTTTGCTACTCTCTTTTTCTTTCCCAATCGCAATCATCAAAACTACTTCATACGTTGCTGGGATATTTAATAGTTCTCGAACTTGCTCCTGGTCAAAGCCAATCATTGGGCACGTATCTAACCCTCGATTTTTAGCTGCGAGCATAAACATCATCGAAGATAGCGATGCATTACGAATCGCATCTTCCTTCATAAACTGCTCCCCGCGACTTTCATAAAACTGCGTGTTTTCCTGTACCATTTGCTCAAGCTCTGTCGCATTCAAAATAGCTAAATCAAGCATGCCCTTATTTAAGCGCTCTGTTTGCATATACGCATAGCGGTCTGCCGTGACTATAATAACGCCTGAAGCAGAATGAACTTTATATTGACCGTAAGCCGCCTCTCGGATTTTTTCTTTCATGCCTTCCTCAAGCACAACAATATATTCTGTATGCTGTAGATTAAATGCTGATGGTGTCATTTTAATATCATCAAAAATCGGTTTAAGATCGGCTTCTGTTATTTTCACTTCTTTTAAAAAGTTACTAGCAGAACGACGCTTATCAATTAGTTTTGTAAATTCCATACGTCATCTTCCCTTCCAAATAAGTTCATTTATAAAAACTCGGCAAATACTTCAAATCGATTAATTTATTGGCCCATTTTTTATAAAGGGCAACCTGTGCAAGTGAATACACACCTACACAGATTGCTTTTGTTTCATTTACAATTAACGAATTGTGAATAATGCTTTTGACCAAGGGATTACTTGATCTAACATTTGGTTAACTGAATCCGCTTGAACTGCGGCTGGTTTGAAGTCTGTACCGTTTTCAAAGTCAGTAAATAATGATAATGCTGGATGTACACGAACGTCAGCGATTAATAACTCGCCCATAATCCCGCGTAAATGCTCTGCTGCACGAGCGCCGCCTACTGAACCGTAAGATACGATACCTGCTGCTTTGTTGTTCCATTCCTCGCGTAAGTAGTCTAATGCATTTTTAAGTGCACCAGTAATTGAGTGATTGTATTCTTGAACGATGAATACAAATCCGTCTTGTTCAGCTATTGCTTTTGACCATGCTGCTGCGCCTGACACGTCGCCGCCAGCTTCACCTAAAAGCGGTAATTTGTAATCCGCGATGTCGATAATTGTATAGTTTGCGTCGCCGCGTTTGTCCGCTAATTCTTTTACCCAAGCGCCAACTTGCGGGCTTACACGTCCTTCACGTGTGGAACCTAAAATAATACCAATATTTAATTTTGTCATTTCTTTTTCCTCCTCTTGTTGTGTGCCAAATAATTTTTTGAAAAAGCTCATTTCCATTCTCCTCTTTGCGAGTAAATAGTTTAATTTAAATAATCTCGAAACCGAGATATTAAGGTAAAAAATTTTCATCACCGCTTTTTATCTCGAACCAAAACATCTTTAATTCGAGATAATAATAACATGCCTAGAAATACCAGTCAACAATTTTGCACTAATATTAGTGTATTTAGAAAGGCACACTTCCCCCAAAATTGGAGCGAGGTGATGCCCTTACTTATGTGGGGGGTAATTTATACTGTTTTATGCACTAAAAAAGTCACTCCACATTTAGAGTGACTTCTAACACATAATTCAATTTTTATGCAATAACAGCTTTTACCGCTTTCGAAATGGTAGAACCATCTGCTTTACCTGCTAGTAATGGTTTTGCAATTTTCATTGCGTCGCCCATATTCATACCCGGTGCGATTCCTGCTTCTTTTAGTGCAATAATAATTTCTTCTTCTGACAGCTGTTCAGGAAGGAAAGTTTTTAACAGCGTTAGTTTCGTTTGTTCTTTTTCGATTAAATCTTGGCGTGCTGCTTTTTGTGCGCCTTCTAAGGATTGGTTCGTTTGTTTAATTTCACGGTTAATGATGGCGATTTCTTCTTCTGTTGATAGAACTTCACCTTTTTCCTTTTCCGCTTGGTCAAGCGCAGACTTAATAAGTGTTAATACACCTTTAGCGAGTGCATCTTTATTTTTCATCGCTTGCTTTAATTGGTCGAATACGATTGTTTTTAACATGGTGAGACCTCATTTCTTTTGACGCGGTTGCGTTTTTCTTCCTATATTGTACTGCTATTAGCCGGTTTTTGGCAATTCACTGCGCTTCATCTAGAATAGCGCCGAGCTTTTGTGCTAGAGCAGCAAGTACTTTTGCGTAACGTGCATCATTTGGGATGATTTGTATAGCCTTTTTAGACTCGTTTGCCCAAATGTTATAATGTGTACCTTGTGTGGAAACGGAATAATCAGGTAGGCGCACCATACTTACATGAATATTTTCCTGCCATAATACTTGTTCGAGTAGTTCGGCAAAACGGAATTGCTAAACGTCTATAAAGTTAATGCCAATTGTTGTGTGCGTGCCTTCGTTTGTCGTAGCTTATTGCACAATTTTAGCATTGTAAATAGCCGAAATCATTTAAGAATGATAGGGCAATGTAAAACTAAAAAACGAACTGCGCTAGGATAGTGGGCATTGAAAAACTTACTTTTTTATTATGACGAATCTTTTTCAGTTAGTAGCTTCAATATTCCTTTCAGATTCACAGCGAATATCGTTGTGGCACAACCATATCGTAAATCGCCATGTATGGACTTAGGTTAAAGGTTACATGATTTGAAATCATCGGGAGCACCACCTGTAATTCGTTCCTTTTAGTAGACAATAAAATCACTCTTTTTAGATGAGAGAATGATAAATTGATTCTTAGCCGTTACCAGTTGATTGGAGTGGAGGCGACGACTTCTAGGGGATTAGCGAGCAGCTTGAGACCCTGGACTGAGGACAACACGATGTTGGTCACAAAGGCGTTGCCACAGGACGTGGCGTACTTAGCCTTTGTTCCTTTATTCCCCGGAAGCGGCTCAAGGCTCGCCCCCAGAAAAGCGTTCGCCGCAACGGAAATCAACGACATCGAAGAAAAAAGCCAGTTCTTGAACGATGACTCGTTCAAGAACTGACTAAACTACTTTATAGACTTTTTCAGGGTCCTGCCTTTTTAGCGTCACTTTACTATTTGCAAATTCAACTTTTCTACAAGGTATTCTCTTAAAGTATCTAAAAGATTTATTACTTCTTCACCCGTGATGTTGCTGTACATTTTCGCGGCACCCGACATCGACAATTGCGCTACGGCTACCGTATACCCATATAAATCCTGTCCTACAAGATATTCAATAATCCTTTGATCATGCTCAATCGATTTGCCTGCTAAAAACAGGTCAAAGGTTTCCGGAATGACAACTACTTCGATTTCTTGTTCTGAATCCAGTGAATTGTACGAAGCAAATCTCTTCATAGTGTCTTTAACTGTCGCTTGATTTGTAAACAGAAGTTTAATCGGCTTTGTTGACTGGCTCACCTGTTCAAAAAACGGTGTATCTATTTTTAATACAGGCACCTTTAAATTGAGCACCTGATCTTCTAGTAGCGTAATATAATTTGTGCACGTCACTAAGATGAACTCAACCCCAGTGCACTCGATTTCATGTAATTGTTGGATTACTTGCTTCGATAATTGCTCGTTAGCTACATTTGTTCTTAATAATTGAATAAGCTCCGTATCCACAACATGAGAAAGTGTCACATCAATATCTTTAAACGCTTGTTCGATATAAGGAATATTTAAAGAATGGGCGTGTAAACAACCAATAGTCAATGTCATATGTTTTCCTCCTCACTTTCATTTCTCTATTATGTAAACCTTAATACATCTTCCAGTTATCTACAATAGTAGTTGCTAATTTTCTTGGTACTGTTAACATAGATCAATAAAAAAAACCATATAAGCACCCGCTCACATGGTCATCAACATTTTATTTAGTTATTCAACTCATAATGCTGGCCCTTTACTAAATAAAAAAGATGCTCGGCTATATTCGTTGCGTGATCGGCACAGCGCTCAATATAGCGACAAATAAATGATAAATACGTAATTTGTGCAACATTTCCGTGTGTAACAGTTAGTTGCATAAGGTTACTAACCGTACTGCCGTAAAGTGCGTCTACCTGATCATCTAAATCAGCAATTTCCTTTGCCTTCACGGTATTTTCCTCGATAAAGGCCTCGACAATTTGGCGTAGCATGGAAGTTGTTTTTATACACATATCTTCAATTGGCTCGACACTTGTAATAAACGGCTCGCGCCCAATACGAATCGTTTCCTTTGCAATATTTACCGCATAGTCCCCAACCCGCTCCATATCTGCTGCCGCTTTAATGACGACCATTAGACGGCGCAAGTCTGTTGCCACAGGTTGCTGCTTGGCAATCAGTAAAATTACTCGGTCATTAATCGACTCTTCTAAACGGTTAATGTAGAGATCCGTTTCAATGACCTCTAGCGCTAAATCTATATCTTTTTCCATGAATGCCTTAAAAGCTAGCTCGAGTGCATAAATACTTTTATCACATAGCTCCATTAAATTCTGCTGGACACTCATTAAATCATGTTCAAATCGCTCGCGTACCATTTTCATCCCCCTTATCCGAATCTTCCTGAAATATAATCTTCCGTACGTTGATCCGTAGGTGTAGAGAAAATTGTATCCGTATGGTCAAACTCAATGACTTCTCCATTAAGGAAGAATGCTGTTTTATCTGAAATACGAGCTGCCTGCTGCATATTATGTGTCACAATGACAATTGAGTAGGATTCTTTTAATTCTTGTACAAGCTCTTCTACCTTCAATGTTGAGATTGGGTCAAGTGCTGAAGTTGGCTCATCCATTAAAATAACATCTGGTTCAATTGCAAGGCAGCGTGCAATACAAATACGTTGTTGCTGTCCACCTGATAAGCCATATGCATTTTGGTTTAAGCGGTCCTTTACTTCATCCCAAATTGCTGCACCACGCAGTGATTTTTCAACGATTTCATCTAGTACTTTTTTGTTTTTAATACCGTGAATACGTGGTCCATATGCAATATTATCGTATATTGATTTTGGGAATGGGTTTGGTTTTTGGAACACCATCCCTACCTTAGTACGAAGCTCTTCTACTTCATAGCCGCTACCAAAAATATTGCGATTGCGGTAATTGATTTTTCCGTTTGTACGAACGATCGGCACAAGCTCGACCATTCGATTTAATGCTTTAATATACGTTGATTTACCACAGCCAGAAGGACCGATAATTGCCGTTACTTCGTTTTCTTTAATATCTAAATTAATGTCCTTTAGTGCGTGGTGCTCCCCGTACCAAAGATCAAAGTTTTTCGTTTCAAACACAGTTGTCTTTTCTGTAAGCTGCGTTAATATAGTAGCCTCTGAAGTCTGTTTAATTGGCTGCGCGATTTGAACCATGATGCCACCCCTTTAATAACGTTTTTGGAATTTATTTCGAATGAAAATTGCAATCGAGTTCATAAATACGAGCACAACCATCAAGATGATAATGCCAGCTGATGCAACATATTGGAATGCTTCTTGTGGACGTTTTGCCCAGTCAAAGATTTGCATTGGTAATGCTGTAAATGAGCTCATGAAACTCTCTGGTAAAAACTGTAGGATAACCGGAATCCCGATCACGACTAGCGGTGCAGTTTCACCAATTGCCCGGGATAACGCTAAAATACTCCCAGTTAATATTCCTGGAATCGCTGCAGGTAGCACGACACGTACGATGGTTTGCCACTTTGTTGCCCCCATGCCGTAAGATGCTTCACGTTGCTCTTTCGGTACTGCGCGAATGGCCTCCTGCGCTGCCACGATAATAACCGGTAAAATCAGTAAACTCATCGTTAAACCAGCTGCCAGAACACTTTTCCCCATACCAAGCATACGTACGAAAATTGTTAACCCGAGTAACCCGAATACAATTGAAGGTACACCAGCTAAGTTTGAAATATTCATACGAATAAAATCATTAATTTTATTCTTTTTCGCATATTCCTCTAAATAAATCGCTGTGCTCACACCTAATATAATGGATACTGGCGCAACTACTACCATTAGCCAAAGTGATCCGATAAGTGCCGCTTTAATCCCGGCATTTTGAGGTATGCGTGATGCGAAATTTGTGAGGAAGTCCAAATTTAAATATCCTATACCCTGTGAAAAAATACGGTATAGCAAAATGGCTAATGAAATGAGTGCAAAACTCGTTGCGGCAATAAAAATCGCCTTCCATATTTTATTGAACACAAGTCGTTTTTGCATACGCTTCATTACTAAATCATCTTGTAAATATCTCATGCTAGTACTCCTCTCGGAAGCGTTTTGAAATATATTGCGCGAGTAAGTTCATCGCTAATGTAAACATAAATAAGGTAAATCCAACTGCATAAATTGAGTAGTAAATTGTTGTACCATAACCAGCATCACCTGTTGTTACTTGAACAATATACGCTGTCATCGTTTGAATGGAGTCCGTAACTCCGAATTCAAAGCGAGGTGTTGACCCACCAGCAAGCGATACGATCATCGTTTCACCAATTGCCCGGGAAATTGCTAATACGACGGATGCGATAATGCCTGATAAAGCGGCTGGTAGTACTACTTTAATAGAGACTTCCAATTTTGTAGCTCCTAATGCAAGCGCGCCTTCACGAATGGATCTTGGTACCGAGCCCATTGCGTCCTCAGACATCGACGCGATCATAGGTAAAATCATAATCCCGACAACAATCCCAGGGCTGAGCGCATTAAATATTTTTAAACCAGGAACAATTTGTTGAAGCAGTGGCGTAACGAATGTTAAAGCAAAGAATCCATAAACAATCGTCGGTACACCAGCTAAAACTTCAAGAATAGGCTTTACTGTTCGACGTACTTTTTCTGACGCATATTCACTTAAGTACACAGCGGCACCAAGCCCAAATGGAACGGAAACTATAATAGCAATAAACGTAACTTTAAATGTTCCTATAATGAGTGGTAAAATGCCGTATAACGGTTCGTTCCCGGAGAAAGGTAACCATTCTGTACCGAATAAATAATCTGTTAATGAGACACGTTGGAAAAATTCAAACGTTTCAAAAATAAGTGTAAACACAATCCCAAAAGTCGTTAGTACCGAAATCGCTGCCGCTAAAAACAACCCTAGCGGTATAAGCTTTTCAACTACTTTCTTTCCTTTGCGATTACGAGACTTCGTTATCATCTCTTGAATGGTTTGTTGTGGTTGTATTTTAGAAGTCATTATGAAAACTCCTTTCTATATCTATTAGAAAGACACATATCGCCCCGAAATAGGACGATATGATTTCTTTTCTTATGCGGATATCCTAAAATTCTACTTTCCTATCCGCTAAGAAAATGTGTGGGACAACTCTATCCCACACTTATTTCCCTTGATTATTTTAAGCCTTCTAATGTTGTTAAACCGGCTGAGTACTTTTCTTCTGGTAAGCTAACATACCCTACTGCTTCTGCCATATCGCCGCTATTTTCTAGTGAAAATTTAATAAAGTCATATACTGCTTCATTTTCAGCAAGTGCTGTGTTTTTCACATAAACGAATAGTGGACGTGATAGTGGTGAATATTCACCTGATTCAATTGTTTCGTTTGTAGGTTCTACACCATCTACAGTAACAACTTGCAATTTGTCTGCATTTTCAAGGTAGTATGCATAACCGAAGAACGCAATTGCATTTACATCTGCCGTAACCCCTTGTACTAATACGTTATCATCTTCTGATAATGTTGCAGTTTTTACTAAGTCTTCTCCGTCTAAAATTACTTCATCAAAGTAATCAAAAGTACCTGAGTCAGCGCCTGGTGAGTAGAATACGATTTCTTCGGCTGGCCAAGATGGATCAATATCAGACCATTTTTTTGTTGTACCATTTTCAACCCAAATTTGTTTTAATTGGTCTACAGTTAAGTTTTTTGCCCATGTATTTTCTGGGTGAACGACTACTGATAAACCGTCGTATGCAAGTTCAAATTCTGTATAGTCAATGCCAGCTGCTTCTAGTTGCGCTTTCTCGTCATCTTTAATTGGACGAGATGCATTTGAGAAGTCTGTTTCGCCGTTAATGAATTTTTCAAAGCCGCCACCTGTACCAGATACGCCAACAGATACTCGAACATCCTTTTGTACAGCTGCATATTCTTCAACTAATGCTTCTGTAATTGGCGCTACTGTTGATGAACCATCGCCGACTACATCACCAGTTAATTGCGCTGTGCCAGCTTCAGCTTGTTCGTTGTTGTCAGTTGATGTTGTTGCTTCGTCATCTGAGTTACCACATGCACCTAAAAATAATGCCGATCCTAGTACTGCTGTCATAGATAAGTACTGCCACTTTTTCATTGTTATTCCTCCGTCAAATTCGAATTAAGTTTTCTTACATTCCCTACTATAGAGATAGTTTGTTGAGAACATATAAACCAATTGTAAAGGGTCTGTAAACCATTGTTCAAAATTGTAAAGAACAAAAGCGCTAAAGCGCCTGCTTAGCCCGACAAGTTGCTTGCGAGTCCGAAGTGAAGGCGCTCCCTTTGCCTTCGCCCGAGGGATCGAAGCGACCTCGAGGGGCTGGCGCTTTAGCCTAGACGTTGCATTTACTTTTTTTAAAAGTTGTCCACATGGCGAAAATTTTTTATTTTCTTAACAAGAACAAAAAACGATGCAAGGAGAACCCCTGCATCGTCTTGTAAGCTATTGAACTTTCTTTACTTCTAAAATGTTAGCAAGCATCACTTGATGACTTGTCACGATTGCCGCCTGCTTTTTCGTTTTAGGTGTTGTCACATCCAGCACGATTGTTTTCGCATCTTTACTATGTATGTACCTAGTAAATGCCGCATTATAAAGCGTTTCACCATTTTCCAACTTAATCGTTGCACGCTTTGCCTCTAGTAAATCTCTCATAAATGGATACTTCTTTACATTACGTTTCCGCACCGCTAGCACTAGCCTCGGCTCCAGAAACAAAATAACGAGCTCAAACAGTACCACATACAATATCGTCGTTGAAATAATGATCACGCTTGAGGCATCCGTCATGGACAAGGCAAGCGCATTGCTAATTGCACCTAAGAAAATAACCCCGTGAAATAATTTTTTTCTCATTCTAAAAAATTCCTTTCTCTAAAAAAAATCCCGTAGCCAACACTACGGGATTTTAGATCAATTATTCATTAATTGTTTCTACAGCTTCGTCCTCATTCAGTTTTTTCTCTGTCGTAGGAGAAATCATCGTTTGTTGTACTGAACTTGTTGACACACCTTCATCAGCATATTTCTTTTGTAAATCGAAATAAACGTCCAGAATTTCACGTGCAATATGGTTCGCTTGCGATCTATACTGTTCAAAGTTCGTTGTTGCCCATGGAATCATTACCGCGTACGCTACTTCTGGATTTTCAAATGGTGCAAATCCTACGTGTACGAGGTTTAAAGTATTTGTACCGTATTTATCCTTCTGTGGTCCGTAGTAAACTACTTGGGCAGTACCCGTTTTACCAGCTCCGGTATATGGTGCATTTCTAAATGCAGAACCTGCAGAACCTTGTGAACCAAAGTAAACACGGCGAAGCCCTTCTTTCACATGGTCAATTTCCTCTGTTGAATTTGAAATACGATTTAAAATCGTTGGTGTCACCTCTTGTACGAGTGAACCTATTGTTTCCCCGTCTGTAGAAGGGTTACGAATTTCTTTCAGCATACGGGGCTGAATGCGGTAACCACCGTTTGCAATTGTAGAAATATATTGTGCTAACTGCATCGTTGAATACGTATCAAACTGTCCAATTGCTAAATTGAGGATTTTACCATTATTATCAAGAATCCCCTGGTATCCGGTAGCTTCACCAGGTAAATCGATTCCGGTTGGCACCCCTAAACCAAATTGTGCGTAACCATTACGCATAATTTGTAATGTATCGTCCTTAATTTTAAATGGCATATTATAGTAATACGTTTGGCCTGCAATCGCCATCGCAGTTTTAAACATATAGACGTTAGATGATCGTTCTAGTGCTGTTAAATCATTCAATTGAATACGGCCAGAACGGTTAAAAATAGAACTTTTTGGCACTGTACCCGCAAGTTTAACGGGCTCATCGACAAATGATTGACCTGGAGTAATTGCCCCTGCTGAGTAGCCTGTTAATAAGGTTGCTGCCTTAACTGTAGATCCAGCTTCATAAGCAGTCGTAAATGTTCCGTAAGAATAATCTACAATATAACGCTTGCCGGTCTCCTCATCATATTCAATCTTCTTACCAACTACAGATAATAATTCACCAGTATTTGGATTCATCATGACATAAAAAGCACGGTCTAGTAGACTTGAACTCCCCATTGATTTTAGTTCAAGCAGTTTCTCCTCGACTATTCGCTCTGCTTCTTTTTGCAGCTCAATATCAATAGTGGAAACTAAGTCTTTGCCTGGCTCCCCGTCATAAGTTGTGAGCGTCTCAACAACTTGACCTTGTTTATTTGTTAAGTTTTTAACAACGGATTTTTCACCTTGTAAAATTTCCTCATACTGCGCTTCAAAATAACTTTCGCCGACGCGATCATTACGTGAATAGTCTCGCGCTAAATAATAGTTTAGCTTTGCCTTCGGTACCCCTTTACTCGGCACGGTAGTACGACCTAAAATCGCGAGTGGTGATAAACGTACACGCTTCCAATCGGTCGTCGTGTTAACCCCTGCTAAATCAGCTAGGCGTTCGGATACACGGGCAAATTCCTCATCCGTTACATTCTCACTTTTTATTATTTGTGGAGATAAATTATAACCGGATGTCATCTCACGATAGATTGCTAGTACTTCAATATCAAAATCTGTTAACTGCGCCAGCTCTTCTTCTGTAATGCGCTCACGCACTCGGCGATCCAGCTCTGCATTGACCGTGCTTTCTTCCATTTCCTCATCTGTTGCACGAAATTCTTTCATTTCATCTTCTGTTACTTTATCGTAAGCAGCTTCTTTATTTTTCATAATCCAGAAATCGAGCTTATCACGATGTGTCACTCGTTTTGTTGGTTGATCAATTAACTGTGCTAGCTGCTCTGCAATTATTAGCATGTCTTCCGTTTTCGTCGCTTGCATTTTCGTATATGTAATCGCATTTTCTGGTTGATTATCTACTAGTACACGACCATATCTGTCAAAAATTCGTCCTCGCGGCACACTCGTATTCACACGAACCTCTTCAGTTCGCTCAAGTGCACGTACATAATCTTCACCTTTAACAATTTGTAAATAACCTAAACGGAAAATTAACAATGAAAATAGCACAAAAATAGTGAAGAAAAGGACATTCATTCGAAATGTTAAACTTGATCGTTGCTTCGATTTTACATTAGATGCACGATTTTGTGGTGATACTTTTCGCATTCGAAACTCCCCTTTCTTACAAAAACTAATTGTTTCATATAATTAAATCAATACCTTTTAGTATAGCACTCTGTAGGCTTTGAAAAAAGACTCATCTGCTATGAACTTCACTTTTTAGACGGCAATTATTAATAAAGGTTTCATTTTTTATAAAGTTAGCGGAAAATAGTATTTATTATTATGGATTGGGGTGAGTCATTTGAATATTTTCGCCGTCGGGATTGGCGGCGCACTCGGAGCAATGCTACGTTATGTTGTGAGCGAAGTTATACCATTTAACGGCGGATTTCCGATTGCTACATTAATCGTCAATCTACTTGGCAGCTTCTTACTTGCCTTAATAGTAACAAAATCTTCTCTTGTGAAAAATGCACACTTAAAACTCGCCATGACAACAGGCTTTTTAGGAGCCTTTACAACATTTTCAACCTTTAGCTTCGAAACGTTTATACTTATTGAGAACGAAGCATATTTTACCGCTGTTTGTTATGTAGGGATATCTTTAATTGGTGGCATTGCTCTTAGCTTTTTCGGCTTTTGGTGCGGAAAAGGTGAGCAGGTATGATATATGTAGCGATTGGAGGCTTCTTCGGTGCGATTGCTCGTTTCCTAGTAGGTGGCTGGATAACAAATTGCACGAGCAGCACCTTTCCTGTGGGAACATTGTTCATCAATGTTGTCGGGTCATTTTTATTAGGGATTTGCTTTAGCTTAAACCCGTTGGAATCCGTTGTCTTATTATGTGCAATTGGATTTTTAGGCGCCTTTACAACATTTTCGACTTTTTGTTATGAGATTGTAAAGCTGTGGCACGATAAAAAAAGAACTGTGGCATTAGTTTATGTTGCACTGTCATTTATTATTGGAATTAGTGCAGCCGTCCTTGGATTTCAACTAAACTAAAAAGCGGTGCTAAGTGGTTGTCCCACTGTAGCACCGCTTTATTTATATTTAAATTATTTTGCGTCTTGGAATTTAGCTTCTACTACGTCCCAGTTCACTACGTTCCAGAAAGCGCCGATATAGTCTGGACGACGGTTTTGGTAGTTTAAGTAGTATGCGTGCTCCCAAACATCTAAGCCTAGGATAGGCGTTTTGCCTTCCATAACAGGAGAGTCTTGGTTTGGAGTTGAAGTAATTGCTACGCCGTCACCGTCAATGATTAACCAAGCCCAACCTGAACCGAAGCGAGTAGTTGCCGCTGCAGCGAAAGCTTCTTTGAAAGCTTCGAAAGAACCGAATTTAGCTTCGATAGCTGCTGCTACTTCGCCAACTGGAGTGTTAGAACCGCCTGGAGCGATTACTTCCCAGAATAATGAGTGGTTAGCGTGACCGCCACCATTGTTGCGTACAGCTGTTTGTTTGTCAGCTGGTAAAGCGTCGATAGCAGCGATTAACTCGTTGATGTCTTTGCCTTCGAATTCAGTACCTGCGATTGCAGCGTTTAAATTTGTTACATACGTATTGTGGTGTTTAGAGTGGTGAATCTCCATTGTTGTTGCATCGATATGTGGTGCTAATGCGTCATAAGCATAAGTTAATTGTGGTAATTCATAAGCCATTGTAAATTTCCTCCCTGGAACTAATTTAATGTTGATTACAATACTAGGTTATCAAAATACTAGCTTTCATTCAATGAAAAAAATCCATTAAAGGATATTTCAGTCTTTTGACGGAAGTCTTAGATTTCTCTAACTAAGCTGAGCATTAAACTCACTTGTAATCTTTCCCAATATCAGTGTACGCCAAACATTTTCCGCTATCAACTAATATGCCTTCAATTAAATAGCAAATACAAAAATCACGAGCATTACTACTTGAATAATTCCCTTTGTGACAACGGATGTTAAAAACCCGATAACAGAGCCAATACCGATTTTAATCGCCTGCTGTATAGACGTTCGAGTAATTATTAATTCTCCGATAACTGCACCTAGAAATGGGCCGACTAAAATCCCAAAAATCGGAATGACGAACGGACCCACTAATAATCCAATTGTACTACCCCACATGCCCGCCTTTGAACCGCCGAACTTCTTCACGCCAACTAAGTTTGCTATAGTATCTGCAGCAAATAATAATACAACAAATAATAGTTCAATTAACCAGAACCACCATGGTAGCTCACTAAAACTATAAAAAAGGCCATACGCAATAAAGCCGCCTAGTATAAATAGCACGGACGGAATGATCGGATAAATAAGACCAATAAATGCGATGATAAACAATGCAATAATGACAATCCAAGCTATACTATCCAACGTGTCACTTCCTTTCAAAACTACTTAGTTATACGGAAACGTTTCTTAAAAGTTTCAAATTCAAAAAAACGTTCATTTCTCTAGCATCCAAGTTCATGTTAAAATACTGCTTAGAAAGACACATCTCGCCTTAAAATGAGATGATGTCCTTTATTATGTGGTTGAAAAAGTTATATTTAATTAACCACTAAAGGAGCATTACATATGAAAATTTCTCACATGCAATTATTAGTTGATAGTTTAATCCATCCAAAAAAGCTTGCCGCTTACCGCATTATGTCGATCGGCAAGGTTATTCAGTATGTTTTCTTACTGATCCTACTCGTGACGGCATTTTCGCTTGGTCAATTTATCACAACAGGTGCACAGGAAGTATTTAATTATGAAGAGATTGAACAATATGCTACCGACTTAAAATGGCTTGTGTATCCAATTGCCGCAGTGTTGTTATTCGTTATGAATTCACTCATTATGTTCGCTAAAATTAGCTTTTATGCTTTTGCTTGTTCATTTTTACTAAAGCCGATGAATCGTCGCGGTGAGTATCGTCAAATTTGGCGTACTACTGCCTTTGCCATTACATGGGCAACTTTATTATCCATTGTATTTGCTATTTTCCCTGTATCTAGTAAATTTATTACAATTGTGAGTATTTTTATTACAATGATGATCGTAATTGTTGCACTAACAAAATATCCTTTACTAAAACGGTGAATGATTCCCTTCTCTTTTCATATAGTGAAAAAAGGGGGGATTTTTTTGCGCTTTCTAGTAACTGCTGCCGTACTTATTTTGATTGGTATAGTTATCAAATTTGATTTACAGCAAGGGACTGTCCCGCTTACGTCGTTTTATCAAGATACCGTACCCTGTGTGGAGCAGGAGAGTTACCAGTCTATTTCGGTTCGCGTAACAGAGGGTGACACAATTTATAGTCTATTCGCAGCTACCCCTTCCCCAATAGCAATGCCATTTCCTGAGCGTCTTGCCAGATTTTACGAACTAAATCCACATCTACAGCTACAATCCCTTGTCGCAGGAGAACTCATTCTGCTTCCAATTCATGCGAGAACGAGCGAAATCTGTTCGAAATGAATTGTTAATGTTTCATCCTTGTTCTTACTTTCCTACACTGATAAAATAAGTCTCAGTGACGGCTTACATAAGAATAGCCAAATACGCTCGCTTCTCCCCATTTCGGCAAAATCGTCGCGATCATGCGGCACTGCCGAAATGGGGAGAGCGCATTTGACTAAACATGGACTAAAAAATAAATTTCTTAGTCCATGATAAGAGCCCGAAAAGGAGAGAATTTTCATGAGTGAGATTATTCACCGTTCAAAAACACGTCCTGTACGTGTAGGTAACTTAACAATTGGTGGTAGTAACGAATTATTTATTCAAAGTATGTGTACTACTAAAACACATGACGTAGAAGCAACAGTAGCAGAGATTCTACGTTTAGAGGAAGCGGGCTGTCAATTAGTACGTGTGGCCGTTCCAGATGAGCGCGCAGCAGATGCTATCGCAGAAATTAAAAAACGTATTAATATTCCATTAGTTGCTGATATTCACTTTGACTATAAACTAGCATTAAAAGCTATTGAAAATGGTATTGATAAAGTACGTATTAACCCTGGTAATATCGGACGCCGCGAAAAGGTAGAAGCCGTTGTAAATGCTGCCAAGGCTAAAAATATTCCAATTCGTATCGGTGTAAACGCTGGATCATTAGAACGTCATATTCTTGAAAAGTACGGCTACCCTACTGCTGACGGTATGGTTGAGTCTGCTCTTCATCATATAAAAATTTTAGAAGACCTTGATTTCCACGACATTATCGTGTCAATGAAGGCTTCTGATGTTAACTTAGCAATTGAAGCGTATGAGAAAGCATCAAAAGCATTTGACTACCCGCTTCATTTAGGGATTACAGAGTCAGGTACATTATTTGCAGGTACTGTGAAATCTGCAGCTGGTCTTGGTGCGATTCTTTCTAAAGGCATCGGTAATACATTACGTATTTCACTTTCGGCTGACCCAGTCGAAGAAATTAAAGTAGCACGTGAATTACTTAAATCATTCGGCTTAGCATCAAATATGGCAACACTTATTTCTTGCCCAACTTGTGGCCGTATTGAAATTGACTTAATTTCAATTGCTAACGAAGTAGAAGAATATATTTCTACACTTAAAGTACCTTTAAAAGTAGCTGTACTAGGCTGTGCTGTAAATGGCCCTGGTGAGGCACGTGAGGCGGATATCGGCATTGCCGGTGCACGTGGTGAAGGTTTGCTATTCATGAAGGGGAAAACAGTTCGTAAAGTACCTGAGGCGACAATGGTAGAGGAACTGAAAAAAGAAATTGACAAGCTTGCTGCCGAAATGGAAGAAAAGATTGCCGCAGAGGAAGCAGCAAACGCATCGAAATAAGGAGAATTACCTATGACGAAAAAATTAAAGCCGCGCTTTGGGATTGATATTGACGGGACAGTCACTTGCCCGGCGACTTTAATTCCTCATATAAATAATCAATACAATGTCAATATAACAATTGCGGATATTACAGAATATGACTTTTTAAGCGGTTTCCCTCACCCTGTAGACCGCAATGAATTTAATCAGTGGTTTAAAGCGAATGAACCTATGATGTATGAAGTAAGTGAACTTGCTCAAGATGCAAAAAAAATCTTAGTAGATTGGCAAAATTCCTATGAGCTGTTTTATATTTCAGCACGTGGTGAAAACGTATTTGATGTTACGCAAAATTGGTTTAAGAAGCATTCGTTGCCATTTGACCATATTGAGTTAATCGGCAGTCATGACAAAATTAGTGTGGCAAAAAAACATGCAGTAGAAGTGTTTTTTGAGGATAAACATGATAATGCGGTGATGATAGCTGAAGAATTAAGTATTCCAGTTATATTGTTTGACACGCCGTATAACCAAATGCCTGCCCCAACTAATGTCATACGCGTTAATAACTGGATTGAGGCAAATGACTGGATTCGTAAAAACTATTAGTCCTATTAGAAAGACACATCTCGCCCAATATAGGGCGAGATGCTGTCCTTTCTTATCTACTAAAAATTGAAGGACTGTTTGAAAGTGTAAATTCACTTTCAAACAGTCCTTTTCTATTAAAGTTCAATGGCGTCATGGGCATACGAATCATCATCTTGCTGTCCAACTGCTTCAATACCATTAAATATCTAAAATCCCTCTTGACCAACGATCTACAAAACTTTCGAACGTAATGCCATATCGATCATACACTTGATGATAGACAAAATAAACACCCAATTTGTCTAACATTTCATCATCAATTTTCATCTTACCAGTCCCTCCGCATAAAATTGTTAACGATGTCGGCGAGTGCTTTCCGTTGCAACTTGTAATGCTGTAGACTATACAATATCCACGTAAAATCCCCTTTATTACACTGTTTAGGATTATTAATAATATTTTAGTAAGGGTTTTTACCAGATCATATGCTTTACTTTAAAAGAAAGTGTACTACTTTATTAGCACATAGAACAGAAGGCGGCGACTCCTGCGGGAAAGCGTGAGCCTTGAGACCCCGCACGTAGCGAAGCGGAGGAGGAGGCTCAAGCCACGCCCGCGGAAAGCGTCCGCCTGGAGTGGAATGTGCTGACTAGTACAGATTTTGGTATAGAGCCTTTAGTAATATACTATTTTTTTAGTGACTCCACATATTGTGACAAAATTTTCACATTCAATTTGTAAAACAGCATGTTTGAGGTTGTACATTTTAGTAAGATGAATAATGACTAAGTAGAATAATTGGAGGTAGAGTAATGCGGCATATACAGGCATTTTTAATGCTCATGTTAGTAACAATTATTTTGACAGGCTGCGGGGAAACGTTTGAGGAGTTAAAGGACGCAGCATATGGTATTAATTCAAAGGCAGATGAGGCAGCATCAGCATTGTCAATGGATGTACACTCCATTCGAACGACCGAAATTCAATTCAACAACCAAACATTCACAATTAATGACTTATATAAAACCATTTTACGTGACGTTCAGTGGCATTATGAAAAAATAGATGAAGTTGACACGTTAACAGTGACGGGTACATGGAAAAATAATGGACTATTCAGTGCCTATAAATTTGATGAAGACATAAAAAAGCAACTACTTGAACATGGAGAAATCACAGTATTTTTAACATTCCCTAACGGAAAATTGAGTGAAGAGGATGCGGTAATTTCGATGCACCTGAACGATGAAACAGTTGTTCAAGATATAGGAACAACGGCTTTACATGCTTTATATGATGTGTATTTAAACCTTTAGGAGTAGTAATTAGGGCTCTAATTTAATTATTGGAATTGTTTGAATGCTAAAGTAGATTTTTAAGCAAGCATACAATCATTCAACACGACGTTGGTCATGGTGGCAATACCGCATGGAGGCGGTGTTTTTGCCAGCCAGCCGCTATGTAAGGAGCGATAGTAATGATTTTGCATTCATATTATCTCACTCAAAATATCCATAATGAAATTTAATAAAGCCTAATAGTTAAAATGGTCTGCTAGTCGCTTAGACATGCCGAAGCTACCGTCAATCCCCTTTAGCCATGCTTTCGCAAATTGGTCGTAGCTAAACACTCTTACCTCATGCCCTAATGCTTCCTTGAATTCTTCTAAAAATTCATGGTGTAAAACAGGTTGCCCTATTTCTAATTGATGCACATATTTTTTTGTAATATCTAGCAGATTTTGAAATTGATTTCTAGATAAATCATGTGAAATAATTTCATCAAATAAACTATTTTCCTCATAGCTTCGCGTTAATTGCTGCAGTAAAGATTTATGAAATTCTAATTTTTCAATTCGTTGTTCAAGCAATTGTAATTTTTCAAGTAATTCTATTGTCATTTTACTTCCCCCAATTCTATACAAAAAATAATAATAATTCTAACTCCATTATAAACAACGTCTATGCACAATCAATGCATTATTATTTTGTTCCCATTTACGACAAATAATTTGAAATTTCTACCACATTAATTTTATACTTATTAAATAATTGAAACAAGCAAACATTTATCAACAGGGAGGAATTACTATGTCACTATTTTGTATGAAACATACGTACGGGATTCATGAGATCTCAGATGTTAAAAAGCATAAAACAAACATTGAACTGCGCACGTCAACGAACGAAGTATTACATATTATTATTATTACCGATGAAAATTACACGGTATATGATGATCGCTTTGCTGGTGCTTCTAAGCAACTGAGCTCGGTGGAGGCTTTTGATATTAATAGCAGCTTCCGTAATAATGATTTTGATCATATGCGTGAATTGTTTACGAATGCGTTTACTGAATTGTTAGAAAAATTAGCTACATATGTTGGCAAAGAGACAATCTTAGATTTAGATAGCATTCGTCATGATATTAGTGATAGCCATAAAGGTATTTATTTTAAAGTCATCTCGGATACGAAAATGTATGAATAGTTTAATAGAATTCCAATTAAAGCTTTTTGGAGGCTATGTTACATAACACTGTAGTTTTTAAGAACTAAAAAGTGCTACACAAGTAACGGTAGGTGGTTTAAATAAAGTACAATCAATAAAGAAACAATAGTGACAACCACAACGAAACAAGTTAAAGAGGCTGTTGAGTAAGTATACTTCTATACTTATTCAACGCCTTTTTTATGGTTAACTCAAATAGTGTGACGTCAGCTTTATTCTCGCATTTTATTGCTTTTTCATTTAAAGTGGAACTTATACAATTAGAGTAAATTTACACGAAAAGGTGAGGTAAAATGGACCGAGATTTTGCAATTGATATTGTATCTGAAAAGTTGAAGCTTATTCGGACTGAAAATGACTACACACAGGATAAAATGGCAGAAGTAATCGGAATTTCTAAAAAAACTCTTGTGCAAATCGAAAAAGGACGCATTTCCGCTGGTTGGACAACTTCTGTAGCGGTTTGCGCTTTGTTCCGTGAAAGTTCCATTTTGCAAAATGCATTTGGCGGTGATCCATTAGAAGTCATTGAATTAACGGCTCACGATGTCATTAGTAGACCAAAGGAGAAAACACTCGGAGGCTATATCTGGTGGCGTGATGTCAAGATAGGGAACGGCTATCGCTTACAACAAAATATTTTAAGTCAACATTTTCGTATATTAGATGAAGATAACTATCGCCTTTATAGCTCATTCGAGGAACAAATTATATTAAAAAAATGGCAGACTATCGTTAACTAAATATATCCCATTTATTCGAAAGACAAAACTCGCCCAAAATAGAGCGAGTTAATGTCCTTTCTTATGTGGAGGAGAAAGTTATATTTTCTTATCCACTTAAAAACAGTTACGAATTACATCGTATATTTAATGATTTACACCAAAAGTCGAAATATATTTGTATTTTTTAGAATATTTCGTGTGTTACCAGCAGGAAGTTTGATATACTTTTATAGAAAATCTTACATTTAGGGGGAATTTTTCTGTTAATCAATCATACAATGCCCCTATCAAAGGAACAGTTATTTTCATGGTTAAAAAATGTAGGTGAACAGTATAGTACGGGTGTCGTTATTATTGACCCTTCCGAAGCATGTTTACCGATCGTTTACTACAATGCAGCTTTTACTAATCTATGTGGTTATACAGAACAACAATTAATTGGTAAAAGCTTATCAGTACTAAATGGAATTAAAACCGATTCTGAGATAGAGACCGAACTAAATTATCATCTTCAACAAGCAATATCAAATCAGTTTACTATTTTACAATACGCATGTGACGGAACAGCTTATTGGAATTTCATGACGTTACATCCGTTTCGCGATGCAGGGGATACGGTTCAATTTATTTTTCTAACATGTGAAGACGTTACAGAATTAATGCTCAACAAAATGCTCTCTAAGCTAGAAAGAGAAGTGTATATCGAGCTTGACAGAGACGATGAGTTAGAAACAATTTTAAATGTCATTACTGATCAAATAGAAAAACATTATATTCGTGACGCCTATTGTGCAATTCATCTAGTTCAGCCTGACGGGTCGATAAAAGCGGTCGCAACTGGCTCCTTACCTCACTCGATAGTAGAACAATTGCAAACGGTTGAAATGGAGCTACTAGCAGATTGTAGTGGAACGGCAATTGACTTAAAGGAATTTATTGTTGCAGAGGATGTACTTAATGATTGGCGATGTGAAGGATTTCATGACTCTGAACTGAATTCCCATATAGTAACATGCTGGGCTAAGCCAATACTAAATCAACAACAGAAAGTGCTCGGTTCCTTCACCTTGTACTTCAATGAAAAGACGGAGCTAAAACGTACAGACATTGATTTCCTCAATCGTCTAATTCCACTTATTTCCTTGTCGGTTAAGTACGCTGAGCAAAAGCAGCAATTATCGCGATTAGCCTATTATGATGTAGGAACGAATATTCCTAATCAGCATTATTTTAACAATGAATTATCAAAATGGATTGTTGAGGGTCATGAAGGTTTAATTATATTAATTCAACCTGGGGAATATTCTAATATTGTTGAATTATATGGTCGCAAAGCTGGTGATGAGTTACTTAGCCAAATTGTGGAGCGCCTAAATCAGCATTCTGGTAACCATGAGGAATTTATTGCACGATTCACTAATTCAGCCATTATTGTCGCGAGTAAATATAAGCTAACAGAACTGGATACATATGATTTCCGGGTACGCCAATTAACGATTATTCCGTACTTTATTAATGGAAAAGAGTTGTATATTACACTTAAATTAGGGATTGGCTTTTTTAGCGCGGACCTGTCTGCAGAAGATTGTATTCGTCAGGCAGATATAGCACTAACAAAATCTCGTGCGACAAGCGGGACGAAGGTAGTATTTTTTGAAGAAGAAAGTGATGCTAAACTGCAGCAAGAAATGGATATATTGAATCAGTTATCTTATGGGCTTCAGCATAATGAATTTACGATCTATTTACAGCCTAAAATCAATTTTGAAACATCTGAAATTGAAGGATTCGAGGCATTGTCTCGTTGGAACTCACATGTTTTAGGCGCTGTCTCTCCTGCTATTTTTATTTCAGCGGCTGAACAATCTGGGAAAATTAGAGAAATTGATACACTGGTCATCAAAAAGGTGCTAAGTTGGCAGCAACAGCGCCTAATAAAAGGTTTAAAAATAGTACCGATTGCAGTAAATATATCACCTGACCATTTTTATTACGAATCGTTTATTAATGATTTTTTAGCGTTATTGTCCAAATATAATGTGCCAACACAATATATTAAACTTGAAGTAACTGAAAGCATAGAGCTCGTTGATTTTTCTAAAGCGAAGGATATATTATCGACTTTAAAAAGTGCGGGTATTAATAGTTCGATTGATGATTTCGGGGTAGGCTTCTCATCGCTGAGCTATTTACCACAGTTGCCCTTTTCTGAAATTAAAATTGATCGAAGCTTTGTCAATGCAATGGATGATCCCGGTATGCATGCTGTCGTTCAAACAATCGTTCAATTAGCCTCTAATTTACATATGTGTGCTGTAGCAGAAGGTATTGAAACACTTGAGCAGTTTATGATGCTTAAAGCAATGGGCTGCCATACTGGACAAGGCTTCTATTTTTATAAGCCAATGCCACTTGAGGAAGCTACAACACTGTTAGATCTAAAACTATAAACGTTAGAAAGACACATCTCGTCCAAACTAGGGCGAGATGCTGTCCTTACTTATCTACTAAAAAAAGAGCTGACGATTTAGCGCCAGCTTTTATTTTTCATATTAGTTTAAAGTCGTAACCAAGTCCTGCGCGATAAATGCGACTAAATCTCGAAGATTTTCCGGTGTTACCCCATGACCATCCGCATATGTTTTAAACGTCACATCTGTTCCATAATCTGCGAAAAATGTAGCACTAGCTTCCCCCCATGCGAACGGGTACACATAATCATATTCCCCATGTGAAATAAAAATTTTCGAGTTGTCCATTGATTTTTTACTGTACTCAGTAGCAACAAACTCTGGAATATAACCGCTCAGTGCAGCTGTCCCGCGAATGGCATTGCCCATTATTAGTGCAAGAGTTTGCGCGATAACAGCACCTTGGTTAAAACCGACGACATAAATTTTTTCAGCGTCTAGATTAAATTCATGTATCGCCTCTAAAATAAATGCCTCTGTAAATTTTACGACTTTATCAAAAACGTCGCGTTGCGGCTTACCCTCTTCTTCAAATGTATAAAATGCATAGCCCGGCTTATGCTGAATTGGCCCTTGTAAGCTGAAAATATGACATTGTGCTTTAAAATCCCCAACTAATTGTACTAAATCCTGTTCATTGCTTGCTAAGCCGTGTAATAAAAAAATTGCTGGTTGCTTCTCTCCTGTTACTTGCGGTGCTGTACGTTGAAATATATATGGTGAATTCATATGATCTCTCCTCTCTAAACAAGTTCCATTTTATTAACGAACTGATCTGCATAATATGCAATATAGCCATCAATCATTTTTAAAGTTGCTCTCACATCGCCCTCAGCTAACAGTGTCGCTTCTTTTTGCAACGTAACATACGTTAAAAAATCGAAGCGCAACGAATGTTCTACCGATGCATAAGCATAATCATAGATAACAGCATCTTCCGTTACTTTTAATGCCTTGTACTGGCTATGAAACACTTTTTTATAATCGTCCATTTTTTCCGACACAAATTGCCGAATCCGCATTTGCTGTGCTATCAATTCGTTTTCAATATACGAAATTTTCGGTACGGAGCCTGTTCCATACGTATCAGTAAAAACTTTTGTCCATGCCGCCTTGTTTTCCACATAATATGTAATGTTGAGCATTAAGCGGTCATAAAAATCTTCTTGAGAAGTGGACGATTCTTTTTTCATCGTAATATTTTTTTGTATCGTTTGTTCCAGTTGCTTGACATCCGCTTTTGCTGTTAAATGAAAAAATTGTTGCTCAATATATTTTGTAATATTTTTTTGCAGTTGCTCATTTATCATACGTTTCACTTCCTTAAAATCTTCTGTCTTTTGCCCTTTCTATCGTACCATTCATTTTCATTTAAGGCACGAGAGATCCGAACGAAAGCAATTTTTTTTTAAGCGTTGTACATTATTAAGGCTCTATAGTTCCATACAATCTATAAATCCTAAAATGTAAAGTTAACTATTTTACTAGCTCGACTACAATTATAAATAGGAACAGGAGGAGTCAAAATGAGAAATGTGGTGCTGATGGTCATTGCTTATATTGCAATGGTGACCGTGAACATATTGTCAAATACATTGCCAATTAATGGCCAAACGACACAAGAAATTTCCGCTAAACAAGTTGTGTTATTTACACCGGCTGGGTATGTATTTTCGATTTGGGGCCTTATTTATTTCCTGCTAGCAATTTGGCTGATTATCCAATTCTTAAGACGCAATACTAAAGAGGCAACCTCAGATGACATTGCAATTTTATTTATTACAAGCTGTCTATTAAATATTTGTTGGCTATTAACTTGGCATTATGAATATTTCGGGTTGTCAGTCATTGTGATGCTTGGTTTGTTGGCTACATTAATACTATTGTACCAAAGCTATAGTATTGATGATTTTACATTTGGTGGTCGACTACCGTTCTCATTTTATTTAGGATGGATTTCCGTCGCAACCATTGCAAATATTACTTACACACTACAGTACTATAATATTAGCCTCGGAATTGATGAAGTAACAGGCACAATTGGCTTAATTATTCTTGCCGGTATATTGGCGATTACTGTACTGTATGTATCGAATGATATTTTTTTTGCACTAGTGTTTGTATGGGCCCTTATTGGGATAGCTCGTTCAAATAGTGATATCCGCATCGTCACAGCTGCCTATTTAGTTGCAGCGGTCATTTTCATAGCGATTGTTGCGGTTTTACTTATTCGAAAACCGAAAACCTAAATGTGAAATGGTACAGAAGCAAGTTGCTTCTGTACCATTCTTTAATTAAATACATAGTCGCGCATATTTTCAATCGTATTTTCTATTGCACCTTTCAGTGATTTTTGCACTGGTCGGCAGCTCGTTAATGCTTGTTCAAGCGCAATAAGAGCATTTTCTAAAAATGCCTCCTGCTGTAAATCTTTATAGAGCTGCGTTAGCACAAGCCCTTTATTCCAGTGCCAACGAGCATTTTGTGGGTTTAATTCAATTGCACGCTCTAAGTACCCCATCACTTCAAATGGTGACCAACTGAAACGGTGCATTGTTTGTGCAGCATAGCCGTAATAAAGCCCATGATTAGGATTGTATATTACAGCTTGCATGAAACAATGAATACTCTCATCATAATGATGTGCCAGTAAAAATAACTGTCCCTGAACAAAAAGAGACTGTGCCTTGCGTTCATTAGACCCCTCAATTGCATCTATTTCGAGTTGCTTAATTGCTTCTCCGAACTCGGCTTCTCCTTTAATTGCACGAATGGTTTCTACTTCATCTAACTCAGCATATGTTTCGTCTTCACGTTCTTCACTTTGCTTGTGTTCACAAGTTGTATACGTAGGAATCTTTTCGTATTGATATTGCGAGAATAATTCGATAAATCGACATGCAACTTCACCTTGCTGCATATCTTCTTTAAGTTGTGTTGCTAATTTGTAGCAAGCATGAAATTGACCATTATAAAAATATGTTTCCATGTCTGTCATCTGTTGAACTCCCTCTATGTAATTTCATAAAAGTATACACTACAATTTCATGAAATCCTATGTATCTTACACAACTGATGACAGAATTAACAGAATTAAAAAAGCATAAGTAATGATGAGGTTTACCTCTCTACCTATGCTTCACTATCTAGAAAGGTCAAAGCCAGTAAACTGACTTTGTCCTTTAAATTTATTTAGAAATTGAACCTGCAACTTCAGAAATAATAATTTGGGATTTAATTACTGGTGAGTTTGGATCTGGCTCACCTGAACCTTCAGATGGACGCTTGTGAGCTGCTTTAAAGGCATCGCTTGCACGCCAAACTTCAAACACTTCTAATGAATCCCAGTACATAACTACGTTCATTTCGTCATATTCTTCAAATTGAGTTGATACGGTTACCTCTACTTTATGGAAACCTTCAAATTGTTGTAGTGGACCTGGTTGAACGAAAGCTGGAGCCATTTTCATGCCCATGCCTTTTTTTACGTGGATACGGTTCGTAACTGTGATCATGTTAAGCATCTCCTTTAAGGTATGTAATTTAGTCGACAATAACGAGAACGATTATCATCTATGATAATTAAATCACAATGGTGACAAATGTGCTACTAATAAATCTTCTGTTTTTAAGGCTCTAAACCAAAATCTGTACTCGACGGCACATTGCACTCTAGGCGGACGCTTTCCGTTCCATGTGCTTATAAAGTAGTACGCTTTCTTTTAAAGTAAAGCACATGTTTTGGTAAAGACCCGTTTTTGATTTTCTGTTTTTTTAAAAGCTTACGTTGACAACACTGTATTTCCACATCTATAGCCAAAACAATCGTGAATGATTACAATTATTAGCATTGCTTGAACTTGCTACATGCTATGACAACAATAAAAACAAACCTTGTACTATTTGACGTTGCTACGACGGTTCTCCCCTTCTAGCAACGTTTTTTTATATTATACTATTAATACATACATATTAAACGAGGGATCAACATGAAATTTACAATACTAGCAACAAGTGATGTTCACGGGCAGGCGGAGCGATTTTCAAAGCTAGCACATATGATTTGCAGCAAACAGCCTGCCCTCCTTATTGATAACGGAGATTTTCTACAAGGGAGCCATTTAAGTTATTTTTATGAACGGGTAAAGAAGTCCCCTCATCCATTGCTTCAAATGGCCAACGAGCTAAAATATGATGTTGCTGTTTTTGGTAACCATGAATTCAATTATACGCTGAGCGAGATTGAAAAGATGCGTTTGGCGTGTAATTTCCCTTGGATTGCTGGGAATATTGGGGACTTTTCAAAGGCTTACTATATTAAAGAAATAGAAAATATACGTGTTGCTGTTGTCGGCATTGTCACGCATCATGTACCTGTTTGGGATGAAGAAAATCTCACACAAAATTTAACCTTCACAGATGCACTAGAAGCTGCAAAACACTGGGTCCATTATGTACGTGAGCAGGAGCAACCTAATTTAGTCATTCTTTGTTACCACGGTGGATTTGAACGCGATGTGGATACAGGAATCCCCTATGATGAAAATATGGGTGAAAATCAAGGCTATGCGATGCTTCAGGAAATTGACGGCATCGATATTTTCATTACTGGTCATCAGCATTTACAATTTGCCACAAAAGTAGGTACTGTTCCAGTTATACAACCTGGCTCACATGCTCACTGCCTTGCACAAATTGACGTAACAATTGAAAACGGTTGTATTTCCCATGAACCGAGCCTCGTTTTTGTTGATGAAGAAGCAGCTGGGGTGACTTTTTCTGAAGTCGATGCTTGGTTGGATTTGAAAGTCGGATATGTAAATGGAGACATGTCGTTTCATGATTTCATGGAAATACGTCTTGCGGATCATCCATATTTACAGTTTTTACACAATGTACAACTCGAAGCAAGTAACGCTCAGCTATCCGTCACTGAACTGTTTTATCATGATTGTGGTGGTTTCTCTGGTAACGTAACTATCCGCGACATACTAAAAAATTATCCGCGAGCGAACTATTTACAAGTTATAAAGCTTAGTGGAGCAGAAATTCGAGAAGCACTAGAGCAATGCGCTACAGTTTTTGCAATTGATAAAGACAGAGAAATTGCCCTTAGTACGATGGTGTATTATCCGGAGCCTCAACCTTATGTGTATGATTTTTGGGGCGGTATCGAGTATGAACTTAATATTTCAAAAGCTGTTGGAAAGCGTGTGACCAAGCTGTTATACAAAGGTGAACAAATTCTTAATGAAGCAACATTTGAAGTGGTCGTAAATAGCTACCGGGCTACAGGTGCACACGGCTTTCATATGATGAAAAAGCAGGCGATTCGTGAAATACGTATCGATATTCCTGAACTAATGATGCGTTATTTTAAAAAAAATAGCCCTATTCAACTAACAGACATTAAAAATTGGCATGTAATTAAAAATAGCTAATCTATCAACAAAATACATTGGGCTGTCAAATAAGTCAGATTTTGAATGAAACGGAGAAAGTCTTTTTACCATCGCTAAATACATAAATACGAAGGCACTGAAAAAGTTAATTTCTACTGAAAATTCTAATAAGTATTTGCTAAATAGTGAAAGATGATTGGTGCTCTGGCACTCGCTTTCTGAAAAAATAAAGAAGAAGCATAAAATTATTATGAAAAAATAATGTTTCGGGTTTTTTCAGTGCCCGCCATAAATACTAGCCCCTTTTTTAAACTCTTTCCTTCTTCAATCACTGAACACTCTGTTGATTAGTATTACAATAGTCTGCTACGAAATTGTTCAATGCTTTGCTAATACGAAAAATAAATCCTTTATTTTACAATTTATCCTTAAATCACGAATCTTTTTATGCAGTCATTCGTAAGTAGTAGTAATCCTCAACGAAGGGGGTGTAAGCATGTTATTCGGATTTTCAATAACGATGATTTATATGACCATTCTTGTCATTATCGGAAGCTGTACTCTTCTTTATTTATTCTTTGGAGATCTAACGGATGGTGTTAGTGAGGGTATTCCCTTTTTCGACCCAGCTGTTATTTTAGCATTCATCACGATTACTGCAGCAAGCGGCTACTTATTTGAAAAATTTACAGCTTGGTCAAGTCTCCTCGTTTTTATTGCAGCCCTTTTTTGTTCTAGTATCTTAACGGCATTACTGTACTTTTTCTTACTCATTCCACTTCGTTCGGCAGAGGTTTCACTCGCCTACACAGACGCATCACTTGAAGGTCAAACAGCAAAGGTTATTGTACCGGTACCTCTGGGTGGCTTTGGAGAAATCATTATTGAATCAGTAAACGGGATTATCGCGAAGCGGGCAGCAAGCTTTCACGAAGTAGAAATTCCTTATGGCACGGAAGTTTTGATTATTGAAGTAAAAGAAGGGACTGCTTTTGTAGCAATTTATGAACAGACCTGGCCTGAATACTTAAACTAAGGAAGATGGATTATGTTAGGAGCACTTATTGCCATTGGAATTGTGGCCTTTTTAATTGTGGCAATTGTGGCGGTGTATATTGCTAAATACCGCACAGCTGGACCAGATGAGGCATTAATCGTTACAGGAAGCTATTTAGGATCAAAAAATGTACATACAGATGATGCCGGCAACCGCATTAAAATTATTCGCGGTGGTGGTGCATTTGTATTCCCTGTATTCCAGCAAGCGAAGCCGCTTAGTCTTTTATCGAGCAAATTAGATGTGACAACGCCTGAAGTGTATACAGAGCAAGGAGTTCCCGTTATGGCAGATGGCACAGCGATTATTAAAATCGGCGGCTCGATTTCTGAAATTGCGACAGCTGCGGAACAGTTTTTAGGGAAAGAAAAGCATGAACGCGAAAGTGAGGCGCGTGAAGTATTAGAAGGTCACTTACGCTCCATTTTAGGCTCCATGACCGTAGAAGAAATTTATAAAAATCGGGATAAATTCTCGCAGGAAGTACAACGTGTTGCCTCACAGGATTTAGCAAAGATGGGCCTAGTTATTGTGTCCTTTACAATTAAAGATGTACGTGACAAAAACGGCTACTTAGATTCACTCGGGAAGCCGCGTATTGCGCAGGTGAAGCGCGACGCAGACATTGCAACAGCTGAAGCAGATAAAGAAACTCGTATTAACGTGCGCAAGCAGCTCAAGAGGCACAAAAGGCAGAGCTTGAACGTGCGACTGAAATCGCTGAAGCTGAAAAAGAAAATGCATTAAAAGTAGCCGAGTTCCGCCGTGAGCAAGATATTGCAAAAGCCCGCGCTGACCAAGCATATGAACTCGAAACAGCCCGTGCGAAGCAGGAAGTAACCGAGCAAGAAATGCAAATTCAAATTATTGAACGTCAAAAACAAATTGAGTTAGAAGAACGTGAAATTTTGCGCCGCGAGAAGCAATATGATTCAGAAGTGAAGAAGAAGGCTGATGCCGAGCGTTACGCTGTTGAGCAACGTGCCAGTGCGGAAAAAATGAAGCAATTTGCAGAGGCGGATGCCGAAAAATATCGTATTGAAACACATGCACAAGCAGAAGCAGAGCGTGTTCGCTTAGATGGTTTAGCAAAAGCTGACGCCGAGCGTGCACAAGGTACAACAGAAGCAGACATCATTCGCTTACGTGGTCTTGCTGAAGCCGAAGCAAAACAAAAAATTGCGGAAGCGTTCGAGCAATATGGCCAGGCAGCTATTCTTGATATGGTTGTACGTATGATGCCAGAATATGCGAAACAAATTGCGAGCCCATTAGCGAACATCGATAAAATTACGGTAGTAGATACAGGAAGCGGTGTTGGTGGTGGAGCCAATAAAGTGACGTCCTACGCAACAAATTTAATGTCGACACTGCAGGAAACATTAAAAGAATCGTCCGGCATTGATATGAAGGATTTAATTGAAACGTATGTAGGGAAAGAAAAATCAGTGAAAGCCCCTGTTTTAACTTCAGAAGCAAAAGAGCTAATCAAGCAATAGTAAGACACAACTAACTATAAAGATGATGTCCCTTATTATATGGTTGTGGAAGGTATACTTCCTTAATCACTAAAAAAATTGGGATGGACGATAAGTTTCCACCTATCGTCCATCCCTTTTCAATTTATAGCTTAATTGTCCAACCGAATGCATCTTCAATTGTGCCGTTTTGGATACCTGTTAATGTTTCGTAAAGCGTTTGTGTAACTTCACCGATTTCACCATTGTTCACGATGATTTTTTCGTCCTGCCATTTGAATTCGCCGATTGGAGAAATAACAGCAGCTGTACCTGTACCGAATGCTTCTTCTAAAGTACCAGCTTTCGCAGCTTCTAATACTTCTTCAAACGCAATTTGTCGCTCTTCTACCGGAATGTTTTTTGATTTTAACACCTGGATCATTGAATCACGTGTAATCCCAGATAAAATACTACCATTAAGTGCAGGAGTAATAACTTTTCCGTTAATTTTGAAGAAGATGTTCATGCTTCCTACTTCTTCCACATAACGATTTTCTTTGCCGTCTAACCATAACGTTTGAGAATAGCCCTCTTTACTTGCTAGTTCCTGACCTTTTAAACTGCTTGCATAGTTCCCGCCTGTTTTTGCTTCACCCGTTCCCCCTACAACCGCGCGTACATAATGCTGCTCTACTAGAATTTTTACGGGATTAATTCCTTCTTTGTAGTATGAGCCTACTGGTGACATTATAATAATAAATTGATATTTTTTCGAAGGTGATACACCTAAATAAGGCTCCGTTGCAATAATAAATGGTCGAATATATAGCGATGTGCCTGGTGCATTTGGAATCCATTCACGGTCTACTATTACGAGTTGCTTTAATGCCTCTAATGCAAGCTCCTCATCAATTGTCGGAATGCATAAACGATCATTTGATGCATTTAAACGTTTAAAGTTGCGATCTGGGCGGAATAATAACACTTCGTTTTCCGCCGTTACAAATGCCTTTAAACCTTCAAATACCGTTTGCCCGTAGTGAAAAACCATGGCAGATGGGTCAAGTGATAGTGGTTGATACGGAATAATACGAGCATCATGCCATCCTTGCCCTGCTGTGTAGTCCATTACAAACATATGGTCTGTAAAGATTTGCCCAAAGCCTAGCTGATCCACAGTCATTTTTTGTTTTTTATTTGTCGTTAATTCAGTTGTAATTTGGTATGTAGTCATGATCATAGCCCCTTATTGTCATTTTTCACACTCTAATCATACCATGTTATTATTTTAAATATTTGTAATTTTTCATTTTCCATCAAAATTTATAGGTCATCAAATCCATTATCTTCAATATTAATTTTTGTATATTGACGTGAACGTTGCTCGAAGAAATCGGTTTTGCCAAGATCCACTTCCTCATAAGCTTTAATCCATTTTAACGGGTTTTTGCGGTAGCCTTCAAATGGGCGCTCATAACCAAGCTGATGACAGCGGACATTCGCATAAAAGTAAATATAGTCCTCGACATCTTCTACATCTAGCCCATCAATTTTATCGCCAATGACTTCTCGAGCCCAGCCAACTTCAAGCGCTGCTGCCTCACGAAAAATGGCTTGTACTTCAGCTTCCCACTCAGGTGTATTGTACTGCGGATATTCTTCTACTAGCTCTTTGTAAATTTTCACGAATAAGTCTACATGTAGCTGCTCGTCGCGGTTAATATAATTGATCATCGTACTTGTCGCAACCATTTTTTGCTTGCGTGCAAGATGGTAAAAGTACGCAAAGCCAGAATAGAAAAACAGCCCTTCTAAAATAACATCATAAACGATGGCACGAAGCATATTTTGAACATTTGCTTCCTCTGAAAATGCCGCATAACCTTTAAAGACAAAATCATTACGTTCCTGTAACACAGGCTCCGTACGCCAAAAATCAAATGTTTTATCCTGCATATCCTTCGTCACCAAGCTCGATAATATATACGAGTAGGAATGATTATGGATTACTTCCTGCTGCGCTAAAATAATCATAAGCGCATTTAGGCTAGAATCGGTTAAATAGTCCGCAACTTTACCGGCAAAATCAGTTTGAATACTATCAAGTAATGCCAGAAGTCCAATAATTTTTAGAAACGAATCTTGTTCATCTACATTTAGCGTTGGAAACTGCTTCACATCTGTACTCATATTAATTTCAAATGGCGTCCAGAAATTACCGAGCATTTTTTTGTATTTCGGATAGGCCCAACTAAAACGCACATCATCCCAGTTTAAAATATTTGAAGAGCGCCCGTTCACAATTGCTGTCGAACGGTTTGGTGCCTCTTTATCCATTAATTTACGTTTCGTTACTTCCACAGTAATTCCCCCTTAGCTTGAGCAAGACTCGCATTCAAGCATTTCGTCCGATGTTGAACGTACATAATACGTCGTTTTAATGCCGCTTCCCCATGCATCTAAATGTAATTGCAGTAGCTCTTTTGCTTTAACCGTATTTTGTACATAAATATTGAGTGAAATGCCTTGGTCAATATGCTTCGCTCGCGCTGCATTTTGTTTAATGGTCCATGCTTGGTCGATAAAGTAAGCAGACTTGTAATACCAAGTTGTTTTAGCATTTAAATCTGGCACAGTTACGGGGATTTTATAGTCCTTCTTCTCCTCGGAGTAGCTCTTTTGGAAAATAGGATCAATGGTTGCTGTCGAGCCCGCTAAAATTGACGTTGAAGAGTTCGGTGCAATCGCCATTAAATAACCGTTACGGAGTCCGCCTGCTGCGACTAGCTGTGCAAGCTCACGCCATTTTTCATCCGTTAAGCCGCGTTCTGTAAAATACGCACCCGTTTGCCAGTCTGAGCCTTTGAATAGTGGATAAGCGCCTTTTTCTTGAGCGAGTGCATTCGACGCACGAATTGTTAAATACGCAATTTCCTCGTAAAGCTTATCTGCAAAATCAACTGCCTTATCACTTTCCCAAGCAATTTCCTTAAGTGCCAGTAAATGATGCCAGCCGAATGTCCCAAGGCCGATGCCACGGTAACGTTTATTTGTGCGATCTGCCTGCACGACTGGGATCGTATTTAGTTCAATAACATTATCAAGCATACGTACTTGAATCGGAATCAAGCGCTCAAGGACACCTGCTGGCACTGCACGACCAAGGTTGACCGAACTTAAATTACATACAACAAAGTCACCTGGCTTACGGCGTGTCACAATGACATCATCCTCTAAAGTTACCGACTCAAACTGTGTAGGTGACATATTTTGAAAAATTTCTGTACACAAATTACTCGAGTAAATCATTCCCGCATGCTTATTCGGATTTTTACGGTTCACCTCATCACGGTAAAACATAAACGGTACGCCAGTTTCAAGCTGACTACGCATAATGCGCTTCATGATTTCAATCGCCGGGATTGTTTCTTTTGAAAGCAATGGATGTGCAACACATTCCGCGTAACGAGTACGGAAGCTTCCTTCACCACGTTGCTCATCATAAATATCTTCTAGAGAATAGCCCATCAATGTACGCACTTCATGTGGGTCAAATAAATACCAATTTGAGCGTGCTTCCACTGCCTCCATAAAAATATCGGGCAAACATACACCAGTGAAAATATCATGTGCGCGCATACGCTCGTCACCATTATTAAGTCGCAAATCTAAAAACGTTAAAATATCTTTATGCCAAACGTCTAAATAAACTGCGATCGCACCTTGTCGCTGTCCAAGCTGATCAACTGAAACTGCGGTATTATTTAATTGTTTAATCCAAGGAAGAACGCCGCTTGATGCGCCTTTATAGCCACGAATTGATGAACCACGACTTCGCACTTTGCCCATATAAACACCAATTCCGCCACCATATTTAGACAATGTCGCCACATCTGTATTCGTGTCATAAATGCTTTGTAAACTATCATCCACAGTATCGATAAAGCAACTTGATAATTGGCCATGTGTTTTCCCCGCATTGGATAATGTCGGTGTTGCTACTGTCATATATAAATTACTTAATGCCCAGTACGCCTCTTCTACTTTTTGCAGGCGACTATCCGTTTCATGCATCATGAGTGTCATCGCAATAATTAGCCAGCGCTGTTGCGGGAGCTCCGCATTTGTACCGTCAAAATCACGCACAACATAGCGGTCCATTAATGTACGTAGGCCAATGTATGTGAAGTATTGGTCGCGCTCAGGCTGAATGATTGTGCCTAGTAATTGGCGCTCGGCTTTTGAATATTGTTGAATGAGTAACTCGTTTAGTAAACCTTTTTCAACAAGCACCTCAATCCAACCACTGAAATCGGCATACGGCTGTTCTATATTAAATTTTTGCTTCTGCGCTTCATATATTTTTTCAAGTAGCAGGCGCTCGGCAACAAACGTCCAGTATGGCTCCTGTTCGTCAATATAACTAATCGTTTCTAAAATGCACGCATCTGTCCATTGTGCATATGTCGCTTGTTCATTTTTACGTCGCCATTTTGCTGAAAAACGAATAAATTGTTCGAGCTGTTCCTCACCGAATTCTTTGATTAAATTTTCTACTACTTGCTGCTCATCTTTTACCTCAATCATCCTGACACATCCTTTTTGCATTTTAAAAAAGACACATCTCCCCCAAATATAAAAAGAGATGATGTTCTTTCGTTTGTGAATAACATAAATTTTCATTTTTTATCCACAAAAAAGCGAATCCTGCATTTAACAGGATTCGCTTATATAAGAAATGGAAAGAGAAGCACACTGAAAAGAGAGCTCTCGCTTCCATTTCCTAGCCCCCGAAGAAATGCGCAAATTGTTTACAAGGCAGGTCTCCTGGCTTCGCTTCATCCTCATCATTCACCTTCCCGTACCTTCGTACAGTGGCTATTGAATATTCGTCAGCGTTACAGTTGCGGGGACAGCATCAGCATCTCACTGATTTCCCTTTTAATCTACATATAGTAGAACCTTAATAAACAAAACACTATATATTGTATCGTTAGAAACTCATGTCATTGTATCACACGTATTAATGTCACTTCAAGCACTATATTTTTTGTGCCATTTTAAAAACGGGGATATGCGCTGAAACTATGCTGTAAAAATGATTTTTCATAAATTTCACGCACGGTAAATTTTCTTCACCGGGGCTGTTATTAACTTATTAAATTTTTCCACAAACTCTTCGCGCACTGCGACAAGTACTGCCGTGGATGGCCCTGCTGAGCATTGTAAATCAATGTCACATGTATAGCCTGCTCCGATAAAGCGCTCAATTTCTGCACCAATTCCTTTTGAACCAGTTGGCCACACTGCTGTAACGATATTCGCTTGCAGTGCCGTATGAATTTCTCCTAGCTTAGCCACCTTTTGCGCGTTCGCTATAACCGCATCTCCAACGAGTGGCATACCTACTAGGAAAAATTGGCAATCTATTTTTGTTACATGAAACGTCGGACGCCCAATAATCGTTAACGATAAACCCGATTGCAGCGACTCAAAATTGGATTCACTAGAACCTGTTACTGGTGGCAACGGCTCACTTATTTCATCAAAAACTTGCTGAAAGCCGCGCAAATAACCGTCCCATGCATCATTGCCCGAAAAATTGGCAAGCAGAAGTTGCGCTGGCTTAGCTCCTGCGCACCACTGCTCAAGTACGGCCACACGCGCTGTAAAATAAGCATTTACTTCATTTGGTACCTGCACAAGGTCAGCTTCCTTTTCACCAATACAGCCGGCATTATCAATTGTGACAATCATTTCATCAATAGCTACTGCATTTCTCATGATTGTAATCCTTGTTTTTGTACGATTGGTTTTAAAATTGGCATCACAACCATGACAAGTACTACATTAATCACTGTTGCTACGAGTAGTGAAGGCACTGATCCAATATAAAACTCCGGGGATACTAAGAAATAAAACGGGAATGGTGAAATAATACCGTTCGCGATAATTAAAAATATCCATTTCAATAGTTTAAAGTTTTTACGGTGTAATACATTAAATACATAGACAATAATAAACATTTCCGCTGCGATTAATGCATGAAATACACCTAGGGGCATCCCTGCGCTAAGTCCCGTTGCAAGATGACCAATCGCTCCTGCAAAGCCAGAATACAGTGGTGGTAAAAATAACACACTTAAAAAAGCTGGTGCAGAATCAAGTGCCGCTGTTGTAATAAATCCTGGCACTTTAATGAAACTACCAATCACACAAATTGCTGCTACTAGTGCCGTTAACACCATTAAACGTAATTTTACTTTATCCATGTTTATTCTCCTTTTAATAGCTGCGGAATGCCGTACCAAACACGTACAACCTGCTCGCTTTCTTCGCATAATTTTTGATATAGCCTGCCACATGTATCACGCAGCTGTCTTTGTTTTTGATCAAGTGGTACAACTCCGCGGCTCATATCGGTGCAAATGCAAATAACAGTTGTCTCTTGGTCAAGCTGTACAAGCTTTGCACTTAGTTTTTCCGCAACAATGTCTTCATCTATGTGAAGCCTAGTTTCGATTATTTTTTCAAAGCTCCCAATAATGATAAATTGCTCTTTTGTAAATGCTTTATCAGCGGGGAGTTCTCCTTCAAATGTAAAAATCCGATGCGAAGCAATAGCTTTTAATTGTGTTTTGACGTATTGTCTTTTTCCGTTAAAAGCGCCTCCGAGTATAACTTGCATCGCGCACCTCCTTGAAAGTCCTTAATGTTTGACCATTCTAAAGTATAGAGTGTTCGGTGATTCGCCATTACTTGCTGAAAATTGGTTACATCTGGCGCAAATTGTGCAAGTAATATCCGAATAACCCCTCCGTGTACAACGAATGTATACTGTCCAGCAGCAACCACAATGTCCTTGACTGCATTTAATACGCGTGCTTGAAACGCAGCTAAGCTTTCACCGTTTAGAGGTGGATTATTTCCTGGGCAATCAATCCATGCACGATACGACAAATTATCTTTTAATTCTTCATACGTCTTCATTTCAAAATCACCGAAATGCGTTTCACGTAAATCCGCATGTGCTTTAAACTTAGCAGATGGAAAATACAGTGCTGCCGTTTGCTCACAACGCATTAAATCACTTCCGTAAACGACAGTTGTTGCTACTGGAATATTCATATGTACTTGCTCTGTCACGATTGGTTCATCTGTCCAGCCAATGTATTTACGGGCTATATTTGCCGCTGTTTTTTCGTGGCGAATTAAATGAAGAATAACGCGGTCATCCATAACACAAGCTCCGTCCCTTCACATAAAGCACCGAGCAGATCCCCGCTCATGCCACCAAAATTTTTCGTCGTCCAGTGACGATAAATTACTACAATTATCGCAATTATCACGAATAACACTGCTAATCCTGTCAGTTGCAACCAAATAACAGCTGCTAGTAAACCCATTACATAAACAGCCACCAACCATTTTAATAAAACAGGCTCTACAGTCTTCTTAAAATACGCAGCTAAGCCTTTTTCCTTTGATGGCTTCATTGTTAAAAAGTACAGTAAAATCGCCATACGAGCGAGCATAGGTATACAAATGAAATACGGAAGAAGGGCAGTACTTCCATGCTGTAACGCTTCATAGATGACGCCTATCTTTAACAATAGTAAACACATTAAACTGATAGCACCGAATGCACCCGTGCGAGGATCATCTAAAATTTCTAGACGCTTTTCCTTATCCCCATACGAAAAATATGCATCACTTAAATCAACCCAGCCATCTAAGTGAATGCCACCTGTAAATGCTATTGTAGCCACGACGAGTAGTATTACTAAAAATAGCGTAGAAACCGGTGCAACCGTTGTGAAAAGCAGTACCAAACACGCAAGAACGGTTCCCATTAGTAAACCGATAAAAGGCAACCAACCATACATCCATGTTACACTTCTCGCATTCATAGCAACCTGCTTCTGAACGGGAATCGCCGTAAAAAATTGGATTGCTAAAACAAATCCAGTTAAACTATTTTTCAATCTTATTTCACCTTACTTCCATTGTTGTACGAGTTGAAACTGTACTTCATACGCCTCATCACTATTATAAACAATCCACTGGTGCAATTGCCCTAAAGTTTGGCGATATAAATTGACTTCCTCGTACCCTGAAGGCGGTTCGTCTAACACCTCATTTGAAACGATAACGACATTTACTCCATTTGTCTTCCAAGTAGTAAGTTGCTCCTTAAAGCCGTTTATATACGCTGCGATAGCGCGATGACGGTCAGATGCTTGCTCTGTATAGTAAAGTATGTTGGATAACCAAGTCGTTACGCATTCGAAAAGCACGATTTCTTTACGTGCGTATGTCTCTACAACTTTTGGAAACTCCGTCTGCATTTCGATTGTTTGCCACTTGAGCGGTCCTTGATTACGATCTTGTTGATGGCGTTCAATCCGTTTTTGCATTTCCTGATCAAATGCTACACCGGTAGCAATATAAATACACTCTTTTCGGTACCCTAACTGTTCAACGAGGCGTTCGGCAAAGGCACTTTTTCCGCTTCGTACCCCTCCAGTAATAAAGGTTAGCTTTCCCATTTCACGTCACCACCTTTAATGACTAAAAGAGCAAACTCATGGCCCGAGCTTGCTCTTTTCGTGTTATTTAAATAAATCTGGATATACCGTTTGTGCAACAAGTTCTACTGCTTCACCAATACGTGTTGCAGGACGGGATAACACATCACCATCTACTAAGTAAACTTCTTTATTAGTTACTGCTTGAATTGTATCCCAACCTGCACGTGATAAAATTTCACCTACAGCGTCGTCTAAATACGTAGCGGGTGTTAGAATTGTTTCTGGGCTACGTGTTATTACGTCTTCTTCCGTAACACTTAACCAACCTGTTTGATCAACAAATACGTTGTCTACACCAGCCGCTGTTAAAATCTCGTGCTGGAATGTTTCGCTACCTGCTGTCCAAATGTCTGGAGCTGGAGATACTTCATAATATACTTTTTTCTTTGTTTCTAATGTATTTGTTTTTTCCTGAACAGCTGCAATTTGTGCTTGAACATCTGCAATGACTTTTTCGCCTGTTTCTTCAACGCCCATTACTTCAGATAATTGCACAACATCTGAATAAACATCCTCAAATGAAGCTGCAGATTGAATCATAAATACTTTTAAGCCCGCATCTTCAAGCTGGGTAATTTGAGCCTCATCAGCATTCGAATAAGCGATTACTACGTCTGGATTTAATTCTACAACACGTTCAGCATCAATTGTTACAGATGTAGACACACGCTCGATTTCTAATGCTTCAGCTGGGTAAGTATCGTATTCTGTAGCACCAATGATTTTATCCCCTACACCTAGTGAGAATAAAATTTCTGTACTACTAGGTTGTAGCGAGACAATTGTTTCTGGTACTTCGTCAAATGTTACTTCCACACCACGATCATCTACTACTTTATAAGGACCTGCTTCTTCAACCACATCTTCCGTTTTTCCTTCTTTAGGAGATAGTTCTAACGTTTCTTTATCGTCTGAGCATGCTACTAAAAGTAGTGTTGCTGCAAGTGGCGCTAACCATTTCAGTTTAAATTTCATTATTGTTCCTCTTTTCGTTTTTTCGTTGGGTACGATTTACTTTCAAATGGAATTTCTGCGTGATCATGCTGCTTGTTCATGTACACTGCCATAACAAAAAATACATTTGCTAGTAAGCCTAAGTAATCAAATAAAATTTCAGGTACTTCACGTTCCAAGCTTACTTTATGTAAGGCGCGGTAAGATTTCTTCGCTTCGCTTCGACAAATATGAAGACGAGCCGCGCTTTCAACTCCTTGTGGTAATAAGAACTGCTGAATCGTGCCTTCCACATGGCTAACATAAAAATCATAACGTGCGCTTAACCAGCTTAAGTCCTCCTCTGTTACAGCTAGCTTACCGCGTACGGACCCATTAACATCATAGGCCATTGGATGAATGATACGTAAATCGTCCAGTACAACTTGAGCTGTTTCATCATCAAGAAGCGTTGGTAATACGGCCCCAATACGTGTTGTTAGTGAATCTGTGCGAATTTCAAAATCTACTAAGCTAATTTTTTCACGCATAAACGGATAGCAAGAGTATCGGATGTCTTTCTTCATAAATAGCGCTCCTCCTAATGAATTCCATGAATAATAAAAGCCTTCGGAAAATTACAAAGATACTTCTCATCCAAAAGTAAAGCGGGATGATTCTTTTATTAGGTGGCCATGAAAATGGGGCTTTCTTAACCACAAAAAAAGCCACCCAAGAATGGATGGCATACTAAATAGATTGTCAAAAAAACTCTACTAAATCGCCGTACATTCTCTTTAATTCCGAAGAGCGTTGTTACGTTCAGAAAAAGATTGGTCTCCTGGCTTGCGCTTCACTTTACTTATGAACGCCTTCCCATCCATTTGATAGTGGCAATATGTTCATGTTCATCAGCGCTTACAGTTACGGACATAGCTTCGGATTTTCACCGAATTCCCATTTATGCATAATGCATCTTTCCCCTGCAAACTTATTCACTTGAATAACAATGTATCATAGTATTTTGTGAATTTATAGATAAATCCTAAAAAATTTAAAATTCAGCTTTATTTTATACTATTTATTACATGAAAGCTATAATACCATATTCATAATTAGATACAATTCGGGCACTTACCATAAATTTCGAATTTATGTGCCTCAACTTCGTAGCCAGGTAATTTCTCGCCTAGCATTTCCATGGGACAAATGGATAATTCTTTGACATTCCCACAATCACTGCAAATAAAGTGATGATGATGGTGATCTGATTCACAATGCATGCGGAAATTACGCTCACCATTTAATTCTGTTTCTTCTAAAATCCCCAAATCAACAAATGTGGAAAGGTTACGGTAAATTGTGTCAAAGCTCATACCAGGAAAGTCTTTTTTCAATACTGTTAGTAAGTCACGTGCAGTCAAATATTTTTCAGTATTCGAAAACATGTCTAAAATGAGCTCTCGTTTATCTGTTTTTTTATAGCCGTTATCCTTTAATATTTCCCACGCGCGCGTTGAATTCACAGTACTTGTTCCCCTTCCTTTTTCGCTGATAATTTAAGCAACACTTGTTTCGCTACAATAACAATTAATAATATGAGAATTGACGTGACAACGATTGTTCCGCCTGGTGCTAAATTTAAATAAAACGCACTAACTAAGCCAACCAATACTGATAGCTCTCCGAATAAAATGGCATAAATAATCGCTTCTTTAAAACCATTCGCAATGCGCATTGCAGCCGCTACTGGTAATGTCATTAAACTAGACACAAGTAAAATTCCTACAATCCGCATACTTGCTGCAATCACAAGTGCAACAACAACCATAAATAATAAATGGATCCATTTTGCTGGAAGTCCGCTCGCCTTCGCATATTCTTCATCAAATGATAGCACAAATAATTCCTTAAAGAAGAAGAATAAAAATATGATTACGACAACAGCAATGGCAACAACGACCCATAAATCTTGGCGTGACACAGCTGACACCGAACCAAATAGATAACTCATTAGATCTGTACTAAAACCACTCGCAAGCGAAATAAAAATCGCACTAAGGCCAATTCCGCCCGACATAATAATTGGAATCGCAAGCTCCTCATAATGCTTATAAAGACGGCGCAAGCGTTCAATTAAAATGGAGCCACTCACAGATGCAATAATTCCTAAATATATCGGATTTAGTAGCGCAAGTGCTGTTACGGACTGACTTAAATACAGACTCCCGGCAATTCCAGCAAGTGTCACATGTGATAGTGCATCCGCAATAAGCGACAGTCTTCGTACAACGATAAATACACCTAACAGCGGTGCGATCACTCCAATAATAAGCCCTGAGAAAAAGGCGTTTTGTAAAAATTCATAGTTTAGTATTGCTTCAATCATGTTTGCCTTCTCCTCTTTAGTGAATCTTTCTTACGGCGTGACCATACCAAGCATCTAACTCATTTTGCGAAATCGAGTCAAAGTCATTTTTATAGCCGTGGAAATGAATCGTTTGATTTAAACAAGCAACATGGCTAATGCGATTTGATACCGTGTCTACATCATGTGTTACTATAATCATCGTCATATTATGTTCCGCATTTAAATGCGCTAGCATATCATAAAACGCCTGCACATTTTCATGGTCAATCCCAACAGTCGGCTCATCTAATATGAGCAGCTTTGGTTCTGCCACAAGCGCACGTGCAATAAACACACGCTGTTGCTGACCACCTGATAGCTGACCAATATTGCGCTTCGCAAATTGCGCCATGCCCACAGATTGCAAGGCTATATGCACTCGTTCATTGGCGTCTTTTGGCATAAGTTTAAATAGCCCGACTTTTTTCGTGAGGCCGCTTTTCACAACTTCCTCCACAGTTGCTGGGAAGCCGGAGTTAAAAGCATTCGATTTTTGCGACACATAGCCAATCAATTCACGGTTTTTAAACATATTCGCATTTTCTTCAAAAAGGTGAATTTCACCTGACATCGGCTTTAATAACCCTAAAATTAATTTTAGTAATGTGGATTTGCCCGAACCATTCGGGCCAAGTAAAGCAAGAAAGTCTCCCTCTTCCACACGGAATGAGATATTTTTCAACACTTGCGTATAGTCATATTGAAACGACACATTTTTCAGTTCAATTAAAGTTTTTTTCATTCGTTTCTCTTCTTTCCAATTCAAAATCATTACGATTTACAATTTGTTAGTATAGTTTACTTTAAATGCTTTGTAAAGGAAATCAACTTGAAAGGATGCGAATTTGAATAAATTAGAATGGTTAGAAAATTTACAGACGATGTCAGATGAGGAATTACAAAAATTTGCCCAGGGAGAAGGACTTAGTTTTTCGCTAAAGGAAATCAAGAAACTGCGAAAATTATTTCAGAATGCCTCCGTTACTTGGCTATTTACTGGCATACCAGAAGACGTATTTGTTCGTGCAAACGGAATTATCGGTGAAGACCGCCTTAAACGATTACAACGACTACTTCTATAATAGATTATATCACTTAAAAAAAGAAAAGCGCCGGAGCAATATGCCGGCGCTTCTACTATAAAACAGTAAACTCTAGGCATGAATTTGCTGTTTTCTCATTAATAATTCGTAATAATCGATTCGACGACGCGGTCCATTGACTTAATAATTGTTGGATTTTTATTATCTGCCATTATCGAGAATGCAAAGGTGCGACCGCTTTTCGCTGTTACATAACCTGCTAATGTATAAACATTCGTAATCGAGCCCGTTTTTGCCACAACTCGCCCCCGTAATGCCGTCGCTGTAAAACGATTGCGTAAGCTGCCTCCAACTAAACGATCCTTTATTCCACCAACTGGAAGCCCTTTAGAAAATACCGGATAAATTTCTTCGTTTCGCATATTTACTAATAATAATGTTTGATTATTCGCTGATACCCGATTTTGGTGAGACATTCCAGAACCATCCTCTATCGACCACTTGTTCATTGCTAGGCCGATTGATGTACCATAATCACTCACTACCTTTAATCCTGTCGCTGTATCGCCAACACCATATACTTCGCGCCCCATTGCCTTCACTAAAATATCTGCAATGCTGTTATTGCTTAATTTAATAAATGTTGGATAAAGCGCTTTTAATGTTAACGAGTTTTTCGTATAAATTTTATTTGCTTGTTTCGGTACTTCTTTCTGACTCACAGTAGAATTGGAACGGAATTTCAATCCAGCTCCTTCTAAAATAAACTTGGCTGAATGTAATGTATTGATCGTCGGGTTTTGGAAGGTTACCCATTCCTTTGTTGAACTTCCTAAAGGTAAATTACCTGAAATGACGATTTCATTTGAGTTGTACTTACGTTTAATTGAGATCGTGTTTTTTAATCCTTTAGCTACGGTTTTCGCTTGATTAATGACTTTCATCCCGCTTAAATTTGGAATTGCTTCGTAGCTTACTGTTTTCCCTACTTTTGTTGACATGGCCGTAATAATAAGTGTACTTGCGTCATAATCACTATTCGGTGACATCGTTAAAGCCGAAGTCCGTGCCGCAAAGTAATACGTTTCTTCTTTTGCTACAATACCCGGTGTTAATGTCGAACCCGAGAATGCACTATCATCCCCGTATATATGGCCGTTAATTGTGCGAATCCCTTCATGTTTTAACACTTTAGAAAACTGTAGAAAATCATCCTTTTGAAGCGTCGGGTCTCCACTCCCTTTTATGTATATATCACCATTTAAAACCGTATCCTCAACTGTTCCATCAATGTAAAATTCCGTTTTAAAACGGTATTCTTCCCCTAGTTTTGCTAGTGCCGCACTACCTGTTAATAATTTTAATGTGGAAGCTGGTTTCATCGCAGTATTACCGCCTTGCTCATATAATACTTTGCCTGTTTGTAAAGAACGTAATGAAACCGTCACACTAGAAGACCCTAGATTTTTTGTAACCGCCTTATCCATAATGCTTGAGGCTACCGCTTCTATTGGCATAATCATCGTTGAAAATGCTAGCATAAACATTAGGAATAGCATAATTATTTTCTTCCCCAATAAAATCCCTCTTTTCTCTGTTTATTATTATTATGAAATAAACTATTGCAATATTAAATAAATTATAATCAAAAAAAGTACCAAGAGTCCATCTCTCGGTACTTTTTTACGATTAGTCGCGCATAGCATCGATTAACTCTGGCTTAAATTCACCTGAGCGCAGCATGTCGATTTCATATTTATAAGGTGCCTTTTTGTTTTTCGCATCTGGACCAACAAAAGGTGTTTCCAATATTTTGGGAACGTGCATTAACTGTTCATGATGCACAATATATTTTAGTGCATCAAAGCCAATTTCACCAAAGCCGATGTTTTCGTGTCGGTCTTTACCAGCACCGCGCACATTTTTAGAGTCATTAATATGCAATACTTTAATGCGGTCAATGCCGACAATTTTGTCGAACTCGTTTAATACACCATCAAAGTCATTTACAATATCATAGCCTGCATCATGCGTATGGCATGTGTCAAAACAAACAGATAGGCGTTCGTTATTTGTGACACCGTCAATAATTCGAGCGATTTCATCAAAGCTTCGGCCAATTTCTGTTCCTTTGCCAGCCATTGTTTCAAGAGCGATTTGCACTGAAAGTTCCAGAGACAATACTTCGTTTAAGCCTTCGACGATTTTAGCGATTCCAACATCTGCCCCTGCGCCAACATGGGCACCTGGATGTAGGACGATTTGTGTCGCTTCAAGTGCAGCCGTACGTTTGATTTCCTCTTGAAGGAAATCAACGCCTAGCCGGAACGTCTCTGGTTTGGTTGTATTGCCGAGATTAATAATATAGGGAGCATGGACAACAATATTGCTCATGCCGTTTTCTTGCATATGCAGAAGACCTTTCATTATGTTTAGCTCTGCAATTGATTTACGGCGCGTATTTTGCGGTGCACCTGTGTAAATCATAAATGTGTTGGCACCGTAAGAAAGTGCTTCTTCGCTTGCACCAAGAAGCATATGCTTACCGCTCATCGACACGTGAGAACCTAGCAACATAAAAGAATCCCCCTAGTCATTATTACGGCGTGCTTTAATACGACGCTCGCGTTTTTTGACTTTTTCCATTTCCCATTTCATATTACGCTTGTAGCCTGGTTTAACTTTCTTCGGCTTACGTACTAATGCTTTGGCTTTGACATCAATTTCATTTTCTTGTTTCACACGATTTTTACGTTGGTGACGGTCTTTAAGATCTGTCCATTCACCATTTTTCACGTCTTTTTGAGCAAATGGAATACCCATTTTTTCAATACGCGCAATTGCATCCTCGTCCTCTGGTTGGAAAAGCGTAATCGCTGTTCCTTTTGTACCTGCACGCGCTGTACGACCTACACGGTGGATGAAGAATTCTAGATCCTCTGGAAGTTCGTAGTTAATTACATGTGAAATTCCTTGAATATCAATACCACGCGCAGCAAGATCAGTTGCTACGATGTATTGAAATTCAAGATCACGAACTTGCTTCATCATTTTTTTACGGTCACGTGGACTTAAATCTCCGTGAATTTGACCAACGCGAATACCTTGCTCCGCTAGGAAGTTAGCTACTGATTCCGCATTTTTACGTGTATTACAGAAGATCACCGCTAAGAATGGATTAATCCCTTTCATTACTTCCAGTAAACGTGTATTACGTGCTTTTGAACGAATCGGCACTAGAACAAAGTCAATGCCTTCTGCTACTGGCTTTTTGTCGTTCATATGGATGTGCACAGGTGCGTCCATATATTTTTTTAGAAATGGTTTTAAGTTCTCAGGAATTGTAGCTGAGAACACGTACATTTCTAGGTTTTCTGGCATATGTGAAGCAAAGCCATCAATTTCCTCAATGAAGCCCATATCAAATGCTAAATCTGCCTCATCGACAACTAAAATAGGTGCCGTGTGTACAAGTAATGCATTTTCTTTTACTAGGTCACGAATACGTCCTGGTGTTCCTACCACGATCTGTGGCTGAGTTTTTAATTTATCGATTTGACGTTGTTTGTCTGTTCCACCAATAAATAATTTTGACTGAATGTCCGTTCCTTCAGTTAATTGGTTTAGCGCATCAAAAATTTGTTGCGCTAGCTCACGAGTTGGAGATGTGATCACCGCTTGAACTTCTTGTTTTTCTTCATTAATACGTTGCACGATTGGCAATAAGAAACTATGTGTTTTCCCTGTACCAGTATGCGCTTGTCCGATTGCACTCTTCCCTTTTAATACGAGTGGAATCATTTCTTTTTGAATGGGTGTCGGTTCTGTAAATCCAAGTTTTGCAATGGCGTCCTGCAAAAATGGCTTTAAATTATAATCAGTATATTTCGACATTTTTCGTACCTCCTTACATCTATCCTAGTGTACCATAATTCGTACATTTAGTAGACCATTTGCATATGATAGCTTTAATCCCCCCTAGCGTCAAATAGTAATTGTTATAAAGAAAGGAGAATATGATGCGACCTCCGTATTTTTATCCACCAACGTATACGATGAATGCGTTCCAAATGCCCTATGCGGGTTTTTCGCCTTTTGCGATGAGACCTCCTATTCCAATGCAAGCGCCTTTTCCTATGCAACCGCAAATTCCAGTGCAACCGCAAATCCCATTGCAAGCGGCTACTGGTGCGATGCCAAGAATCGACAGCTTTCTAGCCAATGCCAATTCACTATTTAATAATGCGCAAAAATTTACGCCATATTTTCAACAGGCAGCCCCAATGTTTAAAAATTTGCCTGCCTTATGGAAAATTTACAAAGGCTTTAAAGATACACCAGCAGATTCAGATTTTGAATTAGAATCAACCGCGCCGCAAGCAACAGGACCTGCACAACCACAGCCACAGAGCCAAGTCCCATTAACACCTCGTCCATCTGTACCAAGAATTTACCAGCCGCCTTTTGATTTTTAAAAATAATAAAAATACAGCATGAACTTTTGTATTAAACGTGTCCCTCCGTTATAATAAATATACGGAAGCACGAAAGGAGTTCATACAGTTGAAAGTACTTAAAATCAATCCACGTGGCTATTGTTATGGTGTTGTTGACGCTATGGTCATCGCACGCAATGCAGCAATGGATAAAACATTACCTCGACCAATCTACATACTAGGTATGATTGTGCACAATAAACATGTAACAGATGCATTTGAACAAGAAGGCATCATTACTCTTGACGGAGAAAATCGTAAAGATATTATCGAACAAGTGGAACAAGGAACGGTTATTTTTACAGCGCACGGCGTATCACCTGAAATTCGTGAAATTGCTAAGCGTAAAGGACTTGTATCAATTGATGCTACATGTCCTGATGTAACAGTTACACATGATTTAATTAGGGAAAAAACGGCAGAAGGCTACGATATTATCTATATTGGTAAAAAGGGACATCCAGAGCCCGAGGGAGCAATCGGTGTTGCACCCGACCATGTTCACTTAGTGCAATCAATAACAGATATTGACAATCTGAAGTTTGAAAATAAAAAGATTTTAGTAACAAATCAAACAACAATGAGTCAATGGGATGTTTCATTTTTGATGGATAGTTTAAAAGAGAAATTCCCGCATATTGAAGTGCATAAGGAAATTTGTTTGGCTACTCAAGTACGTCAGGAAGCGGTTGCCGAGCAGGCTGGCGTTTCGGATTTATTGATCGTTGTCGGGGACCCAAAATCAAATAATTCGAATCGCCTAACGCAAGTTTCGGTTGAAATCGCTGGCACACCGTCTTATCGTGTGGCCGATATTTCAGACCTTAAATTAGAATGGTTGGAAGGTGTAGAAACCGTTGCTGTTACAGCTGGTGCATCAACACCAACACCGATTGTGAAGGAAGTTATTGCATTCTTAGAAAAATTTGACCAAAACGATCCTGCTACACATGAAATTGTTCGTACAGTAACGCTTGATAAAATTTTACCCAAAATTAAAGAACCTAAGCCTGTCGAAAAAATTATGCCTTACTAATTAAAAAGGGAACCTAAACTATTTTAAAATAGTTTAGGTTCCCTTTTAGCCTTATTTTTCACAATTAAATTGATACGATGTCGTGACGATAAAGCCACCTTTTTCGACGATTGCCTGGCCGCCCTCACTCTCACAATTTGTAACCAGCAAATCAATTTGTTTATTATAAATAACTGACATAGCTATGGTGAAACCTAGTCCGATAATGGCAATAATTCCACCAATAACAAGCCACGCTCGGGCATTATTTCGTTGTTCATTTTGTTCCATTTCAAATTCCCCTTAAATGAATGTAAACGGCTCTGTATGAATTTGGGATTGAATAAATTCTACTGGCAATTTTTTCTCTGAACAAAGCGTTGCCATTTTCTCAACAACACCTTTGATCATCACTTTTTCTACATGATGACCTGGATCTACAATGCTCAGTCCTTGAACCTCTGCATCTTGCGCCATGTGGAAGCCGATATCACCTGTAACAAATACATCTGCACCGGCACGTTTTGCAGTACGGATATATTTATTACCATCACCACCAACAACCGCTACCTTTGATACAAGCCCTTCAACAGGACCTACTACACGCACACAAGGCACGTCTAGCTGCACTTTAACGAACTCCGCGAACTGCTTTAATGTCATTGGCTCAGCAAGCTTTCCAATGCGTCCTAAGCCCTGTTCGTTCGTTTCAAGCGCCATGACAAATAAATCATACGCTGGCTCCTCATATGGATGTACGTTTAACATTGCCTTCAATACTTTATTTTTCATCCAAGTTGGAAACACGACTTCAATTTTTTGTTCTGTCTCCTGTTGTACCTCACCAATTTCACCAACGAACGGATTCGCGCCTTCAAGTGCTCGGAAGCGCCCTTCACCTAATACGCTAAAGCTACATGTATCATATTGACCAATTTGGCCTGCACCGGCTGTAGCAAGTGCCGTACGCACAGTTGTCGCATACTCCACTGGTACAAACACAGCGAGCTTCATTAATTGCTCACTATACGTATGCTCTAAAATTTGACGTTGCTGCAATCCTAGTGCGTCTGCTAATAAATCGTTCACACCACCTTGTGCAACATCCAGATTTGTATGTGCCGCATAAACAGCGATATCATTTTTAATAAGCTTTTCATACAATTTGCCTTGTGGGTTGTCCGTTCGTAAATTCGCCAGTTTGAAGAAGATCGGGGGGTGATGTGCAATAATTAGCTCACATCCCTCCGCAATCGCCTCCTCTACAACAGCATCAGTTACATCTAGCGTGACAAGGACCTTAGTTACTTCTTTATTTAATGTACCAATCGCTAGTCCAATCGGATCATTTGGCATACATGCAAGTTTTTTTGGCGACCATGATTCAAACAATTGAATGATTTCATTGCCATTTACTTTCTTCATGCAAGCGCCTCCTGTACGAGCGAAATGAGATGATTTAATTCTGCACGTTTTGCTTCAATTTCAGCTGTTGCATCTGCTTTTTCAATTGATGTTAGTACACGCTGCCAATTTGCCACTTCACGGCTCCATTTTTGTACAAAAATATTCGTACGATTCGCAAGCAACTGCTTCCCTAATAGAATTTCGGCTTCTGTTAATGCCATTGCACCTCGTTGTAGTACTAATACTTCATACACTTTCTCATCTTCTTCTAAAATCACTTCATCTTGTAAAGCCCAACCATTTTTTAACGCCCATTCACGAATGACTTTCGCATGAATATTTGGTTGAAGGATTAAGCGTGTCACAGATTTCAAGGCCCCTGGATGCTTTTCTAAAATCGACACAATTAATGGACCACCCATACCAGCAATCGTTACCGTATCAACACGATCCGACTCCTCTATAGCAGCTAACCCATCTGCCATACGAACGATAATTTTTTCAGTTAGTTCTTCTGTACGCACTTGACGCACCGCCGATTCATAAGGACCCTTTACAACCTCGCCAGCTACTGCACGTGCAGCGATGCCTTTATGAATTAAATAACACGGTAAATACGCATGATCACTACCAATATCTGCAAGTACTGCTCCTGTTGGAACAAAGAACGCTACCGATTCTAGTCTTTTTGAAAGCTTTTGTGCATTCATAATTTATTACCTCACTTAAACATTTTCGCTAAATTTCAGCATTCCTCTTCTATTATATAAAAAAATAAATCCTTAGTCGCCTAAACAACTAAGGATTTACAAAAAATATTATTTTAATGAAGAAATGTAATCAGCAATTGCTTGAGCTTCAGCTTCAGATTTCATACCTGGAGTCATAAAGTTAGAGCCTTCTAAGCCGTTTACTAGAACGTCAGTGATATGTGCTGGATCTTGACCTACTAATTTAGGACCCATACCACCCTCTAATTCGCCGCCGTGACAGCTAATGCAAGATGCTACTAAGTCCGCGCCACCTTCTGCTGTTTCAGTAGTTTCTCCGCCTTCTGCTGCTTCTTCCTTGGTTGCACCTTCTAATGACATAAAGAAAATAAGTCCGATACCGAATGCCATAATTAAGATGTAAGGAATAATTGGATTGTTTTTCATCTGTGTACCCTCCCTCATTTATAATTCTACTTCTATAAATAATAGAATCTAGTCAACAATCATTATTGTACTGCATTCTATTCAAAACGAAAAGCCCTAAACACGAACTTTTACGATGATTGTAACAAAATAGACATTTATCTGTTATTGTTGCAAAATATGTCTTGCAATAACCATTTTTTGGACTTCGGACGTTCCTTCCCCAATTTCAAGTAATTTTGCATCGCGTAGGAAGCGCTCCACCTCGTATTCCTTCATATAGCCATATCCCCCGTGTATTTGAATTGCCTCATCACAGACCTCCATCGCCATTTCCGAAGCAAAGTATTTGGCAATGGCCGCTTCCTTGCCAAACGATCGACCTTGATCTTTTAGCCATGCCGCCTTATAAACAAATGTGCGTGCCAGCTCGATCTTTACTGCCATATCAGCTAATTTAAACTGCGTAGCCTGAAATTCAGCAAGCGCTTTACCAAACTGCCTACGCTGTTTTGAATATTTTACCGCTTTATTAAAGGCTCCTTGCGCAATCCCTACAGCCATCGCAGCAATTCCTATACGCCCACCATCCAGTGTCGTTAAAAACTGCTTAAAGCCATTACCGCGCACACCTAGTAGATTTCCCTCTGGTACGACGACATTATCTAGAATGAGTTCAGTCGTATTTGAAGCATTAAGGCCCATTTTGTCATAATCCGCTTTAATGGTAAAACCTTGCGTATCAGTTGGAACGATGACCGCACTTATTTCTTTTTTCCCTTTTTCAATATTCGTAATCGCTGTCAATGCTAAATGCTTAGCATAGCTAGCATTTGTAATAAACACTTTTGAACCGTTAATTGTAAACTGTCCATTTGCAAGCTTAGCACTCGTTTCGGTACCTCCCGCATCAGAACCTGCATTCGGCTCCGTTAAACCAAATGCACCAAATGACTCGCCTTTACAAATAGGCACCAAATATTTTTGCTTTTGCTCCTCTGTACCGAATAAATTTAGCGGCGCGCCGCCTAGTGAAATATGTGCAGAATACGTAATTCCTGTCGATGCACATACGCGGCTCAGCTCCTCTGTAACAATGGCAAAACTGATAGTATCAGCACCTGCCCCCCCGTATACTTCTGGAAATGGTAGTCCCATCATGCCCATTTCAGACAATTGTTTAAATACTTTCAGGGGGAATTCCTTCGTTTTATCACGTTCAATCGCACCAGGGGCAACTACCTCATCAGCAAACTCCTTTAGTGTCTGTTGAATCATCTTCTGTTCGTCCGTTAAATCGAAATGCATCACGTTCACCCTTTCGGTAAAATGCTAGCTATAATCCTATTTTAATAGAAATTCCATTCTTTTAACAGAATAAACCAAACATATTGTAGAATATTTTAATACCACAAAATTATTTCAAGGTTTGTAAAATTTATTATTCAAGGGATTTATTATGCTGATATTTTTTTATATTAGAAAGACACAACTCACCCAAAATAGGATCAGTTGATGTCCTTACTTATGTGGATGAGAAAGCTATACTTTCTTATTCACCAAAATAAAAAAAAGCCCTTCCTCGAAAGGAAAGACCGTCATGCTTTACCAAAAATAAACCAAAAACCCGCCATTACAACTAAGCCAAGCCCCCCTGAAAACGTGAAATAGACTAGCTTCATCTTTAAACCAGATAATAACCACATAGCACAGTTTAATGCGAGTAAACCGTATAGCACCATATCATTATTCTCGAAATAGGAGGCACTTACTTTTACACTTAACCCTAAAAACAATAAGGCAGACGTCAATTGTAATACAGGTGCCAATACGTTATTTTTTTTCGCAAAATAAAACGCAGTCATTAAACAAATAAAGGCCGCTACACCTACGATAACTGCAACGAGCCACACAACTTTCACTGTAAATAGTAGCGCTAATAAAATAATTGCGACAAGTGGAAATATTAAAGCTCGTCCCTTACTTTTACGATTTTCCTGTGCTTTAACAGCCTGTGTGGCATTGCCCTTCATTTCTTCTTGATCTTGATTTCCTTCTGTGTAAAGCGTCAACAAAAAGTCACAATAATGTTCCGGCAATAGTTTATTTTTCTTCCAAAATGCAATTTCATTAACAATGATTTGCTTTTTTTGATTTGACATAAGCATTTCTCCAAAATTGTTTAATTATGTATATACAACTATTGTAAGTGAATCGGAGTTGTTCTCGCATCCGTAAAAAGTAACATCATTCACACATAATAGACCTATTTTAAAGAAAAGCTTTGTTGAACGCTACTATTGATTTTTCAACAAGCGTATAGTCTCGCCAAAGGTCAACACAACGTCGGTTATGCTGCATGGATGCCGTATTTTTACGGTTCTTTGTCAATAGTTGGGGTGGGGATACAATTCTCCACCCTTATCCTATTTCATTGCCGACTGTTTTGTATTGATGTGTTAATAAAATTTTGGCGCGTAATCGATCAAATCGACGGTAGCCAAAAGCATTGCGTTTAATTACTTTTGTTAAATTATTTAAACCTTCTACGAAGCCATTTGAATAGTTAAATGTAAAAGAGTTGAGGATTTCTGTTTGCCAATTTTGAAGGGTTTTCACACTGCGTTGAAACTCCGGAATATCAGCTTCTTCTACCGCTTCATAAAACTTCAGAAGGAATTCCTTCGTTTCCTTTAGTTTCTCTGCACCATTCTCTTTCGCCAGTTCAAACCATTCTCGAAACTGTTCCTTTAACTGATAAGCCAATTTTAATTCTGCTGAAAAGCTGAAATAGCGTTTTAAATACCACTGGTCTTTCTCAGTTACATCCTTAGGTTTCTTAAAAAATACATGACGCTTCTTCTTTACTTTCTTACGATCGTAATCATTCCATTCCTTCTGAATACGTACTCGAACACGATCGATTGCCCAATAAATATAGCGAACAAAGTGAAAGCGATCCGCAATGATAATTGGGTTATCCAGCGCTTCTTGAACTGCTGCTTTAAATGAATGACTCATATCCATAACGACCATTTCAACATTTGCCCCATGCTCACGCAAATAGGCTTTAATGGTTTCTTTTTTCCGGTCCGGTAAAATATCAATAGGTTCTTTTGTCACTGCATCGGCAATAATTAGTTGAAACTTTTCCCCACCTGCATTGCCTTTGAATTCATCAATGGCAATCACCTTTGGCAAGGCTGTTTCTCCCTTAATTTTTCCAGGAACAATCCGATCAAATCTGCGAATGATGGTACTAACCGATGCCCCATATTGGTGCGCAATCTCAGTGAAGGTTTTGGCTTTCACTGAACGGATTTGAGCCATTTGATTCCACTCATTAGAATAGCGTTGATAGGGCGAAACAACTTGATTCTTCTCCGCAAAACGCTTCCCGCACGTACAAGCATAACGGCGTTTACGATAAAATAAAGTCGTCATTCGTTCTGCCATTTTTAAATGTTTTACCTTAGTCCAACGATAATCGTGCACACGGCGTGTATCTTCTCCACAGTTTGGACAAACCTGCGTCGTTATGGGCATTTCAAAATGAATCAGATACTGCCCTCCACGCACCTCTGTCTTTAAAATAATCGCGTCTTCAAATCCTGGTAAACTTATGTTAGAATGCATGTACACGTAACCCCCATCTTATCTTTTGTTCAGCAACTAAAGTATAAGACATTTGGGTGTTACGTGTCTTTTTTTACCCTCAAATTGTAGTAATACCCCAACATTTAGTATAGAACCATTTTTACCAACCCCACCTGCTATACAAGGCAAGGTTGCACAAAGTTTTTAGCTACTAACCCTTTTTTCATAAAATTCAACAATGAAATTTAACAGAGCCTATAGAAAAAGAGCACTCCGGCTAACCGAAGTGCTCGTAAATACTATTCTAAAAAGTCTTTTAAACGTTTAGAGCGTGATGGATGACGTAGCTTGCGTAGAGCTTTTGCTTCGATTTGGCGAATACGCTCACGTGTAACGCCAAATACCTTCCCTACTTCTTCTAAGGTACGTGTACGGCCATCATCTAAACCGAAACGTAGACGTAATACATTTTCTTCACGGTCTGTTAATGTGTCCAACACATCTTCTAATTGTTCTTTTAATAACTCGTATGCCGCGTGATCAGATGGGGATTGTGCTTCTGAGTCTTCTATGAAGTCTCCTAAGTGGGAATCGTCCTCTTCCCCGATTGGTGTTTCAAGAGATACTGGCTCTTGTGCAATTTTTAAAATTTCTCGTACTTTTTCAGGCGTTAAGTCCATTTCTTCCCCGATTTCCTCTGGAGAAGGCTCGCGACCTAAGTCTTGAAGTAATTGACGTTGTACACGAATCAGTTTATTTATTGTTTCAACCATATGCACAGGGATACGGATTGTACGCGCTTGGTCAGCAATCGCGCGTGTAATCGCTTGACGGATCCACCACGTTGCATAAGTTGAGAATTTGAATCCTTTGCGATGGTCGAACTTTTCAACCGCCTTAATAAGACCCATATTCCCTTCTTGAATTAAATCAAGGAATAACATACCACGACCAACATAACGTTTTGCAATTGATACTACAAGACGTAAGTTCGCTTCTGCTAAACGTTTACGCGCTTCTTCGTCACCTTGCTCAATACGTTCTGCTAAACGAATTTCTTCTTCAGCAGATAATAAATCTACACGGCCGATTTCTTTTAAATACATGCGTACTGGATCGTTAATTTTAACGCCAGGGGGAACACTTAAATCATTTAAATCGAATGCTTCTTCGCTGGCTTCTTGCTTAGAAAGTGCATCCTCCTCAAATTCTTCTTTCCCATCAACTGTAATATTATCATCGGCATCTAATAATTCGGCAAAGTTGAAAATTTCTTCATTCTCAACATCGAATTTAGATAATCGATCCGAAATTTCCTTCATTGAAATTTCGCCGTCTTGTTTAGCCTTTTCTTGAAGTAACTTTTTAACCTCTTCTATTGAAAGCCCATTTACTAATGTTTCTTTCGAACGTTCTGACTTGTCCGCCATAAACCTTCCTCCTTCTAACAACCAAATCGCGTTAAATTCCCGTTAACGATCTTCTTAAATGAATTATCTGTTGGGCAATTTCAAGTGCTCGTCTATGTTCGTGCATCTTTTCCGCTTCTTTTTGATCATGACTTAATCTATCTATTTCTACTTTTAAACGGTGTTTTTGTATTTGCTTTAAACAATCTGCAATTTCGGCTTCAGCATGTTCTGGATCACGTTCTACAAGGGCCGCCTCCATTACTATTTTGCGCAATTCTGCATCATTTAAAACTTCGGCAAAGCGCTGATAATCAGCTGTGGGAAATTCCTCATAAAAACCGATTAAACGTACAAATACTGCAGCGTATTCATCTCGGATAAATGGATGGGGATCCTCACTATTTAATACTTTATCCACAACATGTACATTGTGTAACATGTGTGACAATAATAAACGTTCTGCACGGTCAGTCGCGGTTAGTGGCTTCCTATGTTGCACCATTTCAAGCTGCGGTCGCATTTTTTGCTGTACGCGCTTCTGATGCTTCACTTCATCTGCCCCTAATTTACGAAACTGTGCATAAATGGCCTCTTGCGAAATATCCGTTTCACTCGCAAGCTGTCGAATATATAAATCGCGTTCGGTTGGCGAAGATTTACCCGTAAGATGCTCAAGCACCTCTTGGATATACTGCAATGTATCATTTTCAAATTGAAAATTTTTACCTTTCTTAGCGTGCATCATCATGAAAGCAATGTAAGCATGAGGTTTTTCTAATATTTGATCCGTAAATGCCTCTGCTCCGTATTGTCGAATGTAGTCATCCGGGTCAAGCTTATCGGGTAAAACTGCTACCTCAACTTTCAGCTTTTCTTCATGCAACATTTGAGCGGCCCTCTTTGCAGCCTCAAAACCAGCATTATCACCATCATAGCAAATCGTAATTTGCTCCACTAAGCGCTTGAGCTTTTGTATATGCTGGGGTGTTAAAGACGTACCCATTGTTGCTACTACATTAAAAACGCCTGCTCGATTTGCGGCAAGCACATCGACAAAACCTTCCATTAATACAACTTGGCGACTTTTTCGAATCGCGGCTCTTGCCTTGTCCAAATTGTATAGCACCTGACTTTTATGAAAAATCGGTGACTCCGGACTATTTAAATACTTTGCTTCATCGGCACCTGTAGTTAATATACGTCCAGAAAAAGCAATGACCTTGCCGTTTTCATCGCGAATCGGGAATATAATTCTGCTCCGGAATCGGTCAAAATACGTTTGATCGCTTTCTTTTTGAATAATGAGGCCACTTTCAGCCATTTCGTCTAGCGGAAACCCTTTTCGTTCCAATAGTACAGATAGGGTGTCCCAAGAAGGTAACGCCCATCCTATACGATTTGTTTCGATTAGTTCACGGGTAAATCCTCTTTCTAGCAAATAATTTAATGCAGGTTCCCCGTCTTCCGTATTGACCAACAAATGATGATAAAATTCGACAGCAAAGGCATGGGCCTCGCGCATCGATTCCTCTTTCTTTGAAAAAGGCTTGGTAGCTTGTTGTCCAGTTTGTACCTGCACATCTATCGAAACGCCTACGCGCTCTCCAAGTTTCACTACCGCATCTGGAAACGCGATATTTTCCATGTCCATAATGAACGTAATCGCATTACCTCCTGCTCCGCAGCCAAAGCAGTGAAAAATCTGTTTATCTTGAGACACTGAAAAAGAGGGTGTTTGTTCACCGTGAAATGGACATAATCCAAACCAGTTGCGCCCTCTCTTCGTTAACTGCATATAATCGCTAATTACATCGACTATATCAGACTGCGAACGAATCTGCTCAATCAAATGTTCAGGTATTTTCCCAGTCATTTCATCACCATCTATAAGTTGCTATCTAACAAGATTCGAGATGAATTCGAAAAATCCTCTATTTTACGACAAAAAAAGTAGGTTGTTTCTTACTTATCTCTCTTAAATAATATTTTTACCACAATTTTATTATTATAAAACAAAACGAGTAATATATCCATGTTTTTTAAATAATTCGCGTTAAAAAAACCTCCTCTTTACCTAGAGGTGGCTTTATTTAAATTATTTATTTGTTTCGTTCAAGAATATCTATTATTTTATTTGCTGTTTCTTCTACCGCTTTATTTGTCACATCAATTACCGTACATCCGACTTTATTCACAACTTTATAGAAATGTTCAATTTCTTGTTCAATGCGAGAATGCTGTGCATACACTGCATCCTCCGTTAAACCAAGTGCAATTAAACGTTCCTTACGAATATTATTTAACTTTTCTGGAGAAATAACTAAACCAAAACATTTTTTCGGATCAACTAATTCTAACTCTTTAGGTGGTTCTACTTCTGGTACGAGCGGGACATTTGCCACTTTTAAACGTTTATGAGCTAGATATTGTGATAAAGGCGTTTTTGACGTACGTGAAACACCGAGAAGTACAACATCTGCAAGTAAAAGCCCACGCGGATCTCTGCCATCATCATATTTCACTGCAAATTCAATGGCCTCTATTTTTTTAAAGTAGTAGTCATCTAGCTGATGCACAAGTCCTGGCTGCTCCAAAGGTCGCTCGTCCACTGAACGTTCAATGAGTTCCATCATTGGACCAAGTAAATCTATTGCTGGAACATTATTTTCGACCGCTATACTGTACAGCGCTTTACGCATTTCCTTTTCAACAAGAGTAAATACAATAGCCGCCTTTTGCTTTTTAGCAATATGTACAATTTTTTCGATTTGATCAATTGTCTCAATATGAGGAAATCTACGAATGCTTACTTTTTCGAAATTTGGTCTAAACTGGCTTACAACAGCCTTCACTGCATTTTCACCTGTTTCACCTACAGAATCCGAAACAACAAAAATCAATAGTCTTTTCATGTTATACTCACCTTACAAATCATGCGTATCTGCTAGAGAAATAAACGCACGCGTAATATTTGTTTTTGTTAAACGTCCAACAATTTCAAGTCCGTGCTCCGTTTCATTCACAACTGGCATGGAATCAATTTGACGATCAATTAGCTTTTTTGCAGCTAAAATAAGCGAATCTGTTTTTAAACAATACGCAATATTCGGCATTCTCGTCATAATAATATGTACAGGAATTTTATTTAAATCTTGCGTCCCAATACTTGATCTAAGAAGATCTTTACGAGAAAGAACTCCTTGTAAATAGGCATTTTTGTCCACAACAAATAAAGTACCCACATCCTCTAAAAACATATGACAAATGGCATCATATACCGTCATATTTTCAGAAACGACAACTGGTACTGCCTGAAAATCTTTTACTTTTAAATTCATCATAGACTCTGTTATTGATACTGCTGATTTCTTACCAGCGTAAAAATAGCCTACACGTGGTCTTGCGTCTAAAAAGCCCGCCATTGTTAAAATTGCTAAGTCTGGTCTAAGCGTTGCGCGAGTCAAACCAAGTCGCTCTGCAATTTGCTCTCCTGTAATAGGTCCATTCTCTTTGACGATTTGTAAAATAGCGTCTTGACGTTTATTGAGTTCTATTGGACTCACCCGCTTCAAATAGTGTTATACTGATTACTTAATTATTATATACTATTCTGTTATATATTGCTAAGAAAAGAACTGCATGCTAAAGTATTGACACAGGTTAATTTTTGACGCATAGTAAAGTCAAATAAGCAATGAACGGACAATAAGTATCTTTTCGACACGAGCGAGTAGGAGATGGTGAAAGCCTACAACAGAAAAGAGAAACGGCATCCGGGAGCTATCTTTTAAAAAAGTGGTTTATGAGTAAATAGTGATTACAAATATTACGTTTACTTATTAACAAACAGGGTGGAACCGCGGGTATTAGCACTCGTCCCTGGGCAAATATGCCCAGCGACGGGTGCTATTTTTGTTTCACTAGTCAGAAATTTAGCTCTCGTACTTGCTGTGGCAACACTATTATTGAAGGAGGTCATTTATATGACAAAAAAAACAATGGAAACAATCGTTAGCTTAGCTAAACAACGTGGCTTCGTTTTCCCAGGCTCTGAAATTTATGGCGGCTTAGCAAATACTTGGGATTACGGTCCACTAGGGGTCGAACTGAAAAACAACGTAAAAAAAGCTTGGTGGCAAAAATTCGTTCAAGAATCAGAGCACAATGTTGGTCTTGACGCTGCTATTTTAATGAATCCACGTGCTTGGGTTGCATCTGGTCACGTTGGTAACTTCAACGACCCAATGATCGACTGTAAATCTTGTAAAGCTCGTCATCGTGCAGACAAATTAATCGAAGACGCTTCCCTTGAAAAAACAGGCAAAGAAATTATTGTTGATGGTATGTCATTCGACCAAATGAAAGCAAAAATGGAAGAATTAGAAGTAACATGCCCAGACTGCGGTAAAGTAGACTTCACTGACATCCGTCAATTCAACTTAATGTTTAAAACATTCCAAGGTGTAACAGAATCTTCAACAAACGAAATTTTCCTTCGTCCAGAAACAGCACAAGGGATTTTTGTTAACTTTAAAAATGTTCAACGTTCAATGCGTAAACGTACGCCATTTGGTATCGCACAAATCGGTAAGTCATTCCGTAACGAAATCACTCCAGGTAACTTCACATTCCGCACACGCGAATTCGAACAAATGGAGCTTGAATTCTTCTGTAAACCAGGTACTGACCTTGAGTGGCACGCTTACTGGAAAAACTTCTGTAAAGACTGGTTATTAAATTTAGACATGAAAGAAGATTCTATGCGCCTACGTGACCACGAAGAAGACGAATTATCACATTATTCAAATGCAACAACAGATATCGAATTCCGCTTCCCATTCGGATGGGGCGAATTATGGGGCGTTGCTGACCGTACAGACTTTGACTTAAAACAACATATGGAGCATTCAGGTGAAGATTTCACTTATATCGATCCAATTACAAACGAACGCTATGTACCTTACTGCATCGAGCCGTCTCTAGGTGCTGACCGCGTAACGCTTGCATTCTTATGTGACGCTTATGATGAAGAAGCTTTAGATTGCGATGACAAACGTACCGTATTACGTTTCCACCCAGCTCTAGCTCCATTCAAAGCAGCAGTTCTTCCTTTATCTAAAAAGTTAGCTGAAGAAGCAACTGACGTATGGGCTGATTTACGTAAAGCATTCCCAGTTGATTATGATGAGTCACAATCAATCGGTAAACGCTACCGTCGTCAAGATGAAATCGGTACACCATTCTGTATAACGTTCGACTTCGACTCAAAAGAAGACGGCCAAGTAACAGTACGTCACCGCGACTCAATGGAACAAATCCGCATGCCTATTTCAGAAGTTAAAGCCTATATTGAAAAGCATTTACAATTTTAAGGAAAAGATTGGGACAGTGCCGCACTTAGCGGACTGTCCCTTTTTCTATGCATGCGGATTGCTGATGTAAAAGCCTATATCGAAAAGCATTTACAATTTTATTAATAACATTAGCGCTACCCAACAATTGGGCGGCGCTTTTTCGCGAGTTTTCATGGAAATAAATTGCATTTCACAAACTAAAAAGAATCAGATGAATATGTTGGATACTACACTAGTAGATATATAGGTGGTTACCTATTTTGAAGCAGGTCAATTTCGCTACTCTATTAATAAGACGAGGTAACCATTCTAGCATGTAGTAGAAATCGTACAACAAGCATTAATACACGTTCCAACGGTATTAAACGCAGTAGAAACACCAACAGTCGAATCATTTGACGAAGCATAGAAAAGTTTAAAGGATGACAGCGAAGAAATTATAAAAGCAAGCTATGGTCATCTCGATTTTTCAGCAACAGAAGATCGCTTAAAAGTACTTAAATAATAAGAAAGGCTATGCGGAAGTTATATAGAACTCCCGCATAGCCTTTTTTATTTCGTTAATTCTTTATATTCATCTATCCTAATTACTCACTTTAACATTTGCAACACGTAAGAGCTCTGAGATGGTGACAAATTTATAGTTTTGTTTTTGCAGTTCCGGTAAGATTTCTTTGAGTGCTTCTACAGTTTGCTTACGATTCCCTCCGCCATCGTGAAATAAAATGATATTCCCGGGTTTCGTCCCTTGCATTACTTTTTTGACAATTTTTTTTACCCCTGGATTTGTCCAATCTTCCGTGTCCTGATGCCAAGACCACATGACTACTTTATAGCCCTTATTCGCAACAAGGTCGATCATATCATCTGTATATTGCCCACCAACCGGTCGAAACAGCACCGGATAAAATCCTGTAATGCTGTAGATAATATCATTTGTCTGTTTTAATTGTTTTTCTAGCTCTGGCACAGTTATTTTCAATGGATGTGTAAAAGTGTGATTTGCTAGTTCATGTCCTTCGTTATATTCCCGTAAAACAACATCAGGATTCTTTTCTGCGTTTGCACCAACTACAAAAAACGTTGCTTTTGCATCGTATTTGGCAAGTAAATCTAAAATTTGCGCAGTGTATTCTGGATGTGGCCCATCATCAAATGTTAGGGCAATCTTTTTTTCCTCTGTTTTAATCTCCCAAAGCACTTGTCCGGTTTCTTCATAATAACGTCTCCCCTTGTCAGCGGCAGTAGTAAAGGTAACATAACTTATCGAAATGCAGATGAATAATACAATTAAAATAACAATACTTTTACGTGTCAAATCGTCACCTACCAATCATCAAGGACATCGTGTTCTTAATATTTTCTGAAAGCGATTAATTATACCTTCATAATTTTTAACACATGCAAAACTTAGTAATTGTTGATTTTTTCAAATAGGCACAAATAATAAAATTTAACTCGTTAAAATACGCGGTTTTGGTTACCGAAACGACTCTCATTTCTTCCTGTAACTTCACTTTTAAACGGGGCGTTAATTTTGTCATGCCCGGCTTTTCGGGATGAACCCAATCTGACTAACAAATATATATATATATATATTTATTTATTATCTAACGACCAGTTTAAAAACTACAAATTACTACCAATAAAATTTTACTTTTCCAAATTGATTATAATTTACTTTTTTTGCGAATTATTAAATATAGAACAATATCCATACATTTTGGAGAGGAGGATTTATATGAGTTCGGATAATAATAATAATAATAATAATAATAATAATATATCACGCCGTAACTTCTTAAAAACTACAGGTATTGCAGCAGGTACACTCGTCGGTGGTGGATTAATAGGAGGGCTTGTAGGGTACAACCTAAACGGCAATATAGGTACTTCTACTTTAGATCATGCACAAAATGGTGTAACTAATGAGGCTACCGGTTCACCAAAAGCAAAGATGTTTTTCATGAATAATCGTGATTTCAGTATTTTATCGAATGCCACAGAGCGAATTTTCCCTGAGGACGATTTAGGGCCAGGAGCTATTGGCTTAGATGTACCATATTTTATCGACCACCAACTAGCTGGGCAATACGGAAGTAATTCAAAAGAATATATGCAAGGTCCGTTTGCTGAAGGGGCGCCAACCCAAGGCTATCAAAGTCGCTTAACACGGGCAGAAATTTTCAAGCAAGGCATTCAGAAAATAGAAGCCGAGGCGCAAAGCCGATTCAAGAAGGGTTTTAACGATTTAGAAGGTGCTCAAATGGATGAGATTTTAACTGCCTTCCAGAAAGATGAGGTTAAGATGACCGGTGTCACATCATCGTTCTTCTTTACATTATTACGAGCAGCTACATTAGAGGGTGCCTACTCCGACCCAATGTACGGTGGTAATCGGAACATGGAAGGTTGGCGTATGAAAGGCTTCCCTGGGCACCAGATGGCCTATATTACACAAATTGAAGATGCGAAGTTCAAAAAAATCGAGCCTAATTCTTTAGGCAATCACTAATTTCAAGGGGGTTTTTATAGATGGCAACAACATTACCAAGTGTAGACGTTGTAACAGTTGGTGTAGGTTGGACTGGCGGTATTATTGCTGCGGAGTGTACAAAAGCTGGCTTAAAAGTTGTAGGTTTAGAGCGTGGACAAAAACGCGGGACGGAGGATTTCCTGAATGTCCATGACGAGTATCGTTATGCCATTCGCTATGACTTGATGCAAAACCTTTCAAAGGAGACTATATCCTTCCGTAATGACCGCAAAATGAAAGCTTTACCGATGCGTCAGCTCGGTTCCTTTTTATTAGGAGAGGGACTTGGAGGGTCTGGAACACACTGGAACGGTCAGACTTATCGCTTTTTACCGTATGATTTCAAGATTAAAACAATGACAGACGAACGTTATGGTGCCAATAAATTAGGCCCCGATTATTTATTGCAGGATTGGGGCTTAACATACGATCAGCTAGAGCCCTATTTCGATAAATTCGAAAAAACGACAGGTATTTCAGGTGAAGATAAAAATCCGTTTAGTGGAAAACGTACCAATCCATTTCCAACACCTCCAATGAAAAAGACACCGATGCTTGTGCAATTTGAAAAAGCAGCAAAAAATTTAAAATTATCGCCTTACATGGTTCCTTCTGCAAACTTATCAGAAGCCTATCAAAATCCTGATGGTGAAACAATTAACGCCTGTCAATATTGCGGATTCTGCGAGCGTTTCGGTTGTGAATATGGCGCAAAAACATCAGCAGAAATTACAGTTGTACCTACCGCTTTAAAAACAGGTAAATTTGACCTCCGCTTCAATTCCAATGTTGTTGAAATTTTAAAGCAGGGCAACAAAGTAACAGGTGTCAAATATTTAGATACGATATCCGGTGAAGAATTCATACAACCTGCGAATGTTATTGTGTTGACAAGCTATGTCTTTAACAACGCCAAACTGTTAATGGTTTCCAATATTGGACAGCAATACGATCCAGCAACAGGTAAAGGAACACTTGGACGAAACTATTGCTATCAGATTTTACCAGGTGCGGCTGGATTCTTTGATGAACAATACAACACATTTATGGGTGCAGGTTCACTTGGTATGACCATAGACGACTTTAATGGTGATAACTTCGATCATAGTGAATTGAATTTCATACATGGTGGAAATATTGCACTTACGCAAACAGGTACACGTCCAATCGGCTCGAACCCAACACTACCCGATACACCAACATGGGGACCAGAGTTTAAAAAACAATCGATTCATTACTATACACGTTCATTTGGTGTTGGTGCGCAAGGTGCTTCCATGCCATATAAAGAAAACTATTTGTCACTTGATTCCGTATACAAGGACGCTTATGGTTTACCATTAGTGCAGCTAACGTACAACTTTACGGATCAAGATCGTGCGCTTCATAAATTCATTTCTGCGCGTGCGGCCGATATTATGAAAGAAATGGGTGCAAAAACCGTCGTCCCAAGTGGAGAGATTAAAGACTACAACATCGTCCCTTACCAAACGACGCATAATACAGGTGGAACAGTCATGAGTTTAACGCCAGAGGATGGCGTTGTGAATAACTACCTACAGCATTGGGACGTAGAAAATCTTTTCGCTGTTAGTGCCGGAAACTTCCCTCATAATAGTGGTTATAATCCAACAGGTACTTTAGGAGCGCTAGCCTATCGCTGTGCAGAAGGCATCATTAAATATAGTAAATCAGGTGGATCTTTAGTTTAAGTACGGTGCATCCGTTACCTTAAGCTTGCTGCAAGACTGCCTAAATATGTATAAAAAGGAGGCATGACCTATGGGAGGACTTGGTGCAATTGGTGTTCCTGGATTAATCATTATTTTGGTCATTGTGTTAATCGTTTTTGGCCCGAAGAAATTACCTGAAATCGGTGGCGCAGTGGGTAAAACCTTTGCAGAGTTTAAAAAATCCACTAAAGGCTTAATTGACGACGATGATGATGTACCAACAAAGAAAATAGAAAAAAAATCAGATGTTTCGTAGGGGGCTTTCCTATGGACCCATATGAAAAAAAAAAATATTTAAGTCCCATTGATAAAATAAAAAACGAGCCTCCCGCACCGATGGAGGCTTCTATTGAATCATCATATGATTCCAGTACATCGGACATTGTGCTTGAGGAAACCGTAAAGAACGAGCCACTTATTCCTGGCGAATCACTATTTGGGCATCTTACGGAGCTACGTAAACAGATTATAAAAGCTCTAGTCGTCTTTGTACTATTTTTTATAATCGTATTCTCTACTATTAATATTTGGTTTCCATATGTCACACGTGGACATTCACTTGTGATTTTAGGACCGCTCGAGGTTGTAAAATTCTATATGACGATTTCATCAACTTTAGCCCTCGGATTGTCCTTGCCCTTTTTCGTTCACTTTCTTTGGAGTTTCGTAAAGCCTGGCTTAAAGGAGGAAGAAAGTCGCTTTCTTGGGCTTTATGCGCCAGTTATGTTTTTACTATTTTTACTAGGCATAGCATTCGGTTATTTTGTCGTCAATCCGCTCAGCTATTCGTTTTTAGTGGGCCTTGGTGCAGCGAATTTTAATGTCATGGTATCTGCAAGTGAATACATGCATTTTTTAATCATGACAACGGTACCACTTGGGTTATTATTTGAATTGCCGATTGTTGCACTTTTTTTATCATCCTTAGGTATATTAACGGCCGAATCCATGAAAAAAGTACGCGGTTGGTCTTACATCGCGATGGGTTTAGGCTCTGCGCTCATAACACCTCCCGATTTCATCAGTCAGCTACTCGTATTAATTCCAATGATTATTTTATATGAAATAAGTATTACCCTTGTAAAACGTATAGAACGTAAACAAATAGAAAGCACTGTATAGTAATGATGCAGTGCTTATTTTTTCTTTAATTCCTTAACAAATATTTCACATAGGGTAAAAATACGATAAGGCACATTACTATTACCAAAACTTCGGCTTACAGGCGGTTTTGGCTACCATAATGACACTCATTTCTTTCTGCGACTTTGCTTGGAAACTGGGATATAAATTTTCTTACCCTACTTTCGGTGATGAACCCCATTTTTATTCCAAATATTATATAATTTAACTAAAATGAACTTTGATTGAGGTGGGAGATATGTTTTTTTCATTGACGAAGCAGGAGAGCAAAGACGTTGAGACAAAGGATTTATATGAGCAGCTTTATACAATCGTACTAACCTTATTGAAGCAGGAATTACCGGAACTGAACGGAAGACATCATCTACTCTATACAGCAAACGTCCAGTTGGAGCAGTACCGAACAAATTCACAGCTCCACCGTAAACGTGCTAATGTGCATACAGCAATCGGCGCATTTCATAAACAGGCGTATGATTTTAGCTTAAAGCACTTTAATCAGCTCCAGATTTTAATAGATTCGTATATTCATTTAAGCGTTATTGAGGAGCGTAATTTATTTAATCATCGTTTAAAAATGAAAGATGGTCTCATTACATTAATTTATGAGGAACTCCAGCAAAAAAAACAACTCGAGTTTCCTCCACAACTAGAAGAAAAATTTTGGCATGCATTAAAAGAAGACATTTTTCCTGTTTTAGCAATACTTGAGGGATAACATAAAAAATAACCACAAATCGAGATTAATAGTTCCTCTTTTATGTTAAAAGACGGTAAATTACAAACTTAAAAAAGCAGCTGTCTAATAAGTCAGATTTTGAATTAAACGGAGATAGCATGAGCTGAAGGTCTCGTAGGAGGCATTTAGGAACGAAGGCTAAGAACGCCACGTCCTGTGGTAACGCCTTCGTGACCAACATCGTGTTGGCCCGAGGAGACTGCAGCCATGCCTGTGGTAAGCGTCCGCCGCAGCGGAAATCAACCTTGCAGAATTTTATTAGAAAGACACAACTCCCCAAAATGCGGTGAGTTGAAGTCCTTTTTTATGTGGATGGGAACGTGATTCTTTCTTATCCACTTATAAAATTTGACAATCATTTTTTATTTTTTACTTTTGGATAACCCCTTTTTTGTATATCTATTTATTGGTGTATCGCAACAGCATGTGCCCCTAATTGTTGATAGCTTTTAAACACTTGTGCCTGGTTATGCTCTTGAATCCCATGAAGTGGATTCATGAGAATAAGAGAATCGTCTTTTCTTCCCACAAGTACAACTGCATGTAAATTCTTAAACATTTGGTGGTATTCATTTGTTTCTGTGATATACCAGCCATCCCCAGCTATTGGCACACTTAAATCTAATGTTACCCATAGAACAACCGGTATTCCTTGTTCTAACGTATTCAAAATAGCTTCAGGTGAATAACCACTTAAATTGCTTACGTTCAAATTTACTTGCTTTTTTGTAATAATAGCAAGTGCTGCGTCCACAAGTGGATTCGCTAAGACATACGTTCCATTTACGCGGTCACGAGGGTCTCCAGCAAAGGCCATTTGTGGATCAGGTCCATACCTAACTCCATCTTTCCATTTAAATGCTTGCTTCGGTAAATAGTCATCTGCCATTTCAGTTTTGGATACTTCCACACCGTAATAGTTCAATACAGCTGTCAAAGAAGTAATTTCACAACCATGTGGCAACTCAGGGTTTTGTAAAACGACCGGCACTGCTAAATTATTGTGCTGATTAACCGCATGTGTTTGAATAACAAAAACGGGTCTTTCTTTTTGATAGATGAAATCTTTCACAGTCACATTTGCGAGCGTTTCTTGCATAGCGTTTTCGGTCTGCACATGTACGGTATATTCTTTTCCTACAATTAAGTCATGAAAAATGAACTCCCCTTCAATAGAAGCGGATTGCTCACTTAATACTTCTTTTGTCTCAGCATCGAATAACGTCACGCTTGTATTCGTTAACGGCGCGCCGCTTGAAAATTCTACAGTGAGAATCTTTAATTCACCTGAAGTGACGTGCATAATTTCTTGTTGACAAGCTCCCAACAAACATAAGCAAACGCTCATTAAAATCCCAAGTGACTTCACTCTGTTCAATGAATTCATTCTCCTGTGCACTCGCTACTTATAATCAATAAAAAACCGTTTATACCAGACTAGGAAAACATATACCGTCCAAATATAACGTGCATGATTGGCTTTTTTATCATAATGTTCTTCTAAATAGCCGATTAATTTTTTACAGTCAAAGAACTCTGCTGCAAAATCTGCTTGGAACATTTCCTTTACTTGCAAATAATAGTTTTCTTCACGTAGCCAATGACGAATTGGTACAGGGAAACCTAGTTTTGGACGTTGCGCCCATTCCGCTGGTAACTCTTTGTGTGCAGCTTCACGCAATACATGCTTCGTATTGTGCTCATTCACCCTATATTGTGAAGGAATATTTTTAGCCACTTCCATGACATCTTTATCTAAGAAAGGAACACGTAACTCAATGGAGTGAGCCATACTCATTTTGTCAGCTTTTAATAAAATATCTCCTGGCAACCACAAATGTAAATCTAGATATTGCATTTTTGTCACATCATCTTCACCAGGTACCTCATCATAGATCGCTTTTGTAATGGTCTTAACAGATGGTCCTGCTTGATATTCTGATGTTAATACTTGCAGGGCGTCTTGTTCATCCCAGACGACTGCCTCCCCAATAAATCGTTCTTCTACCGTCTGACCGCCCTTTACTAAAAACTGCGTGTACTTGTTTTTTGGCAGTTTTTCGGCTTGCTTACGGATACCTTGACGTAAGCTGCTTGGTAATTGCTCATAAGTTTTCATTTTAGATGATGGTTGGTACCATTCGTAGCCACCAAAAATCTCATCAGCACCTTCACCCGATAACACAACCGTTACATCTTTACTCGCTAGCTCAGATAAAAAATATAACGGTACTGAAGATGGATTTGATTGAGGTTCATCCATATGCCATTGAATATCCGACAATGCCTCAAAACACTGCTCTGCTGTTAAATATTTTCGTTCATTTTGTACACCAAGTTGATCTGATAAATCCTTGGCTAAATGCGTTTCATTAAACATCGCCTCATGTTCCTCAAAACCAACAGAGAATGATTTAGTTGGTCTTAAGAGAGACGTAATGTAACTCGAATCAATTCCACCAGACAAGAAAGCTCCCACTTTTACATCACTAATTTTATGTGCTGCTACGGACTCTTCCAACACTTGTTGAATCTCTTGGACATAGTGCTCCATTGACGCTTCTGTTGCATGGTATTTCTTATCCCAATACTTCGTGATCTTTCTTTCGCCGTTTTGAATGACCATATAGTGCGCCGGTGGTAATTTATAAACACCCTTGAAAAACGTTTCATTCATTGCTGAATATTGAAATGTTAAATATGGACGTAGCGCATCTTTATTTAACTCTTTCATAAAGGCCGGGTAAGGTAAAAATGACTTAATTTCAGAGCCGAATAAAAAGCTACCGTCCGTTGTATGATCTGTGTAATACAGTGGCTTAATGCCAAACCCATCGCGGGCAATAAATACAAGATCCTTTTGTTGATCCCAAATACAGAAAGCAAACATGCCTTTCAGTTTTTGAACAAATTCAAAGCCGTATTCCACATAGCCATAAATAAGCACCTCACTATCGGATTCCGTCTTGAACTGATGTCCTTTAGCAATTAAATCGGCTTTTAGTGTTTGATAGTTATAAATTTCACCATTGAATACAAGTACAATTTGACCATCCTCGCTATAAAGTGGTTGATTTGCATGCTCATTTAAATCGATAATACTTAAACGACGAAATCCCAAGGTAATATGGTGATCTGTATGTACACCGCCACTATCTGGGCCACGGTGAATAATCGTATTCATCATTTGTTGAATCACTTCTTCATGTTTCCAATCTTTCTTTCCATGTATATAACCGATAAATCCACACATATATAAGTTCTCCTATTTTTCTACTTGTTTTAGGTTGTGAAATTGTATGCTTCATATATTTCACCCAATAGAAATTTGTTTCATGCTGAACTAACGGATTAGAGAATCACCTAGAAGGACACAACTCTTACAAAACAGGGTGAGTTGATGCCCTTTTTTATGTGGATGGGAACGTGATACTTTCTTATCCACCAAGATAAAAAGATCGAATACCAATCATACTCTACCTAAATACTGAAAATTAATTTGTTCCCGTTTCCATATGGAGTAAAATCCAATCCATTCACTTTTTAAGTATAATATAAGTTTATGTATGAATTGTTTTTATTTGGAAAAATAAAAACATAAAATAAAAAGATGTCGTAAATTAGACATCTTTCATCCTGTCTATTCAATTCCTTGAGGCTAAGACCATTTCTTTTTTAGCTGTACACCGATTAAAAATAATACACCGCTAAATAAAGACACCCATATAACCGTTAGCCATCTATCATTAGCAATGTTATGACCTGCTAGTGTATATGCTAACATTGTTGGAAACTTCCCTAAAACTGTCGCTACAAAAAATGATGAAAACGAGATTCCCGCAATACCTCCAAACATATTAATCGCTGCGGATGGAAGTACAGGAATTATACGTGCGATTAAAACCGCTAAAAAACCATTTTGTTGAAGTAAATTCAAAAAACCTTCAACTTTCGCCCAACGTTCTATTTTTCTTAGCGCCCAGCTCTGAAAAAAATGACGTACAAAGAGGAACATTAGACTCGCCCCAACTACTGTACCTCCCCAACTAATTGCCAAGGCTGGCCAAAAATCAAAAGTGGTCGCGATTGTCCCTGCAATTAAAGGAATCGGAAACGCTGGTACAAAGGAAAGAGCCATCATAATCAGAAAACTAATAAAGCCTGCAAATACATGCCCAGCTTCAATCCACTCGTTAATCTGTGCCATTGATACACATGCTTTCTTTTCTCAAATAGTATATTTCTTCAGCTACTGGTTCTAGCTCAGACTCTTCTGCTTTTTCACTTTAATTAAGTGTAACTGTTGACCATTTTTTAATGCTAAATGCTTCGCTTTAGTATAAGACAACGAAAATCAATGTGATTTAACAAGCTAGTAACGATTCATTTGATATGGTTCATACCTAAACCTGAACCCGTTTAACTTGAAATAGTCGTTTATTGTTCTTTTTCTTCCACCTTGCGTGGCTGTAATTCTGGTGTTCGCTCCAACTGCTCAATAAACGATCTTGATTTCAAACGAATGCCTGTTTGCTCCTCGTAAATCGTCGTGACAATTCTTTTAATGAATTGTTTCGTTTGCAGCTTGAGCTCAAGCTTGCCTATTTGATCAATCGGGACTGTGTAAAACATGCGGATGAGCTTCACCTGCGTTGGTGTCAGACGAATAATGTACGGATCTAAATGGAAGCAGCGGTGACATAAAAAGCCTCCCTGACTAAAAGAAAAAGCAAATTCTCCGTCCACTGCACCACAGCCTGCACATGCATGAAGAATAGGCTGCACACCCGCGTAAGGTAGTAGCTTCCAGTCAACAAATAAAGCGACCGCTTCTGGATCATATCCTTCATCAATTGCATTCAACGCCTGAAGTAGTACATCAAATACGAATGGTTCAGGGGTGCCTTCTTCGACTAAACGATCTGTTAATTCAACAATATAGCTCGCATACGCCGTTGCAACGATATCCGTTTGCACATGACGCATTGCGTTAAAATGCTCACCCTGTTGCATCGTGCCCATGCCGGACGTGCGCTGTACTAAATATGAGCCGTGCATAAATGGTTGTGTTACCCCAGCAAGACGACTTGTTGGTTTTTTCGCGCCTCTCGCCATACAGGCTACTTTTCCAGCCTCGCGTGTCATGAGCGTCACAATTTTATTTGATTCCCCGTAAGCACGGGCTTTTAAAACAATGCCTTCCCATTTATGAAGCAAAGACTCGCACATCCTTTAAATGACTATTATCTATTTATTATACATGAAAAAAGACGTATAGAGGCAGTAGCTGTCTTACATTTATATTTATTGTATTTGTCAAATCGTTTATCACAGGGTTGAGCAAAAGCGCTAAATTACCTACCTAGCCTCCCTGACATGCGCTGGCCGAAAACAACGCCGCGTCCATGCGGCATTGTCGGCATTAGCACGTCCTTGTGCGTCGAGAGTCCGAAGTGAAGGCGTTCTCTCCCTTCGCCTTGTCGATGGGAGAGTCATCCGTTATTATCCACAAAAAAAGGATAGCAACGGCATGCCGCACTATCCTAAAGTATTAATATTCGTCGTCACGGAAACCGAAGTCACGTAGTTGTGTCGACTTGTTACGCCAGTCTTTTTGTACTTTTACCCAAAGCTCTAAATATACTTTTGAGCCAAGTAGCATTTCGATATCTTTACGTGCAAGCGTTCCAACTTCTTTAAGAAGTGCACCGCGTTTGCCAATAACGATCCCTTTTTGTGAATCGCGCTCCACCATAATTGTTGCCTGAACATGTATCATATGTTCTTTTTCTTCGTGTGGCTTAATGCGGTCAATAACAACTGCGATTGAGTGTGGAATCTCCTCACGTGTTAAATGCAGTACTTTTTCACGAATTAATTCAGAGATGATGAAACGTTCTGGGTGATCCGTTACTTGGTCTGCTGGGTAGTATTGTGGGCCTTCTGGTAAATATTTTTCAATTGTTGTCAGTAAGTTTTCCACATTATTCCCTTGTAGAGCCGAGATTGGAATAATTTCAGCAAAATCATACTTATCTTTATATGATTCAATAATTTTGATTAATTCATCCGGGTGTACTTGGTCAATTTTATTAATAACTAGGAATACTGGTGTTTGATTACCTTCTAGTAATTCTAAAATAAATTCGTCACCTTTACCGATTTTTTGCTCTGCGTTCACCATGAACATAATGACATCCACTTCTTTTAACGCATTGCGAGATGTTTTTAACATGAATTCGCCTAATTTGTGCTTCGGCTTATGAATGCCTGGTGTATCAATGAAAATCGTTTGTGAGTTTTCTTGCGTTAATACGCCTTGTACTTTATTACGTGTTGTTTGTGGCTTATCTGACATAATCGCAATCTTTTGTCCGATCACACGGTTTAAAAACGTTGATTTCCCAACGTTTGGGCGGCCAATAATCGAGACAAAGCCCGATTTAAAGCCATTATTATTTGCTTGCTGCATAGTCTAAATCCTCCGGTGTGAAAGCGCCTGGTAAAAGTTCGCCCACTGTTGTTTGTTGTACGTCCCCTTTAAGGTTCGTTAAGTATACTGGCATATCTGGCTTGCAAAATTCTGACATGACTTGACGGCAAGCCCCACATGGTGAGCAAGGGCGTTCTGTGTCAGCAACGATAGCAATCGCTGCAAAATCACGCACTCCTTCTGAAACTGCTTTAAAAAATGCGGTACGTTCTGCACAGTTAGTCATACTATACCCTGCATTTTCAATGTTACACCCGTGGTAAACTGTTCCGTCTGTTGCTAACAGTGCTGCGCCTACAGGAAACTTTGAATAGGGTACATACGCTTTTTCACGTGCAATTTTTGATTGTTTTAATAATGAATTCATGTCCATCATCATTAACCCCCCATTTCCTTGAAAAACTTTACTAATTAAAACCACTTCGGAATAAAAATCAGTACTCCGATTATAACAGACGCACAGGCAATTACAAGTACAGCCCCCGCTGCAACGTCTTTTGCATCTTTAGCGAGCGGATGCAATTCCGGCGAGGCAAGGTCTACTACTCGTTCGATTGCGGTGTTGATTAACTCTGTAGCCACGACAAGTGCTGTTACTAGTACAAGAATGAGCCATTCTGTTGTAGATAAACCGGTCCATAAGCCGGCAATGAGCACAAAAGCCCCACATAGCAAGTGAAAACGCATATTTTGTTCCTTCGTTGCGGTCATAATCCCTTGGGCGGCATAACCAAATGAATGAAAAAATTTACGGACGTTCATTGGTGTCACGACCTAAACCGTAAGACGCCAAAATTTCGTCTTGTTTGCCGAACATTTCCTTTTCATCTTGTTCTGTCATATGATCATAGCCAAGTAAATGCAAGAAGCCATGCACCGCTAGGAAGCCAAGCTCACGTTCAAATGAATGACCATATTCCTGCGCTTGTTCTTTCGTGCGATCTGTCGAAATAATAATATCGCCTAAAATACGCGGAATCCCTTCCCCAATAATTTGCACTTCCCCATCGCCTAATTCCTCTAGCGCGAAAGATATTACATCTGTCGGTTGATCTTTATCGCGGTATTCGCGGTTAATTTCATGAATCGCCTCATTTGTAACAAATGAAATCGACACCTCTGAGCCGTCCTCGATATTTTCTACTTCTGCAGCATGTTGTAATAGTTTTTCAACAAGTGCAATATGCGCCTCTTTTACTTCGTTTGTTTCATCTAAAAAATCAATATTTAACATATTGTTCCCCTCCTACGCTTCTTTTGGATACTCAATGCGTGAATGGAAAATCCCATTTAACGTTTCACATAACACTCGTTCAATCGTTTTTAACTCTTTAATCGAAACGTCACATTCGTCAAACTGATTGTCTTGCACACGGTCTTGAATAATTGATTGAATTAATTTTTGAATTTTTTCTGCGCTTGGTTGCTTCATAGAACGCACCGCTGCCTCTACACTATCCGCAATACTAATAATAGCAGCTTCCTTCGTTTGTGGTTTTGGCCCTGGGTAACGGAATACCATCTCATCTAGCTGTTTCCCTTCTTCCTTTGCTTTAAACAAGAAGAATTTCAGTAGGCTTGTTCCGTGATGCTGTAGCGCTATATCGATAATCTCTTGCGGCATTTTATGTTTCTTTAGAAGTTCCGCACCGTCCGTCGTATGCGCAATTATAATTTCTGCACTATTTTCAGGGGACATGCTATCATGTGGATTAATTCCTGACATTTGATTTTCAATAAAAAATAACGCGCGCCTTGTTTTTCCAACATCATGATAATAACAGCCCACGCGTGCGAGTAGTCCGTCTGCACCGATTGCCTCGCATGCCGCCTCTGCCAAATTCGCTACCATAACACTATGATGATATGTACCTGGTGTTTCCATTAAAATTTTCTTCAGTAATGGATGATTCGGGTTCGATAATTCGATTAAACGCATTGTCGACAACAATCCAAATGCAGATTCGAAAAACGGCAGTAACCCCATCGTTAGCGCGCCAGATAAAATCCCAGACACAATCCCTGCTGAAGTATAGAAGCCAATCTCCATAAAGCCATATCCAGACTGTGACATTAGTAAATAAAAGGCGATAAATAATAAATTTACAACCATAATGACACCGCAAGCCTGCAATAAATGCGCACGCTTTTCCAAACTGCGCATAAAGAATAATGATGCAAAGCCTCCGAAAATAATATACAGCGCAATATCCATTTGTAAAACAGCCGCATAGCCTTCATGAAACATAACACCTGCAGCTGCTGCAGTCATAACCGTTACTACGCTCGCTGCCTTTTCATTTGCGAGTAAGCGGACAAGCATAGTCGCCAGTGCTGACGGATAAACAAATCCTATCATGACGTCAAAATTTTCTGCTACAAGACTCATTAACTTCATCATAACAATAGATAATGAATATACAATTACTGTCACAAGAAGTGCATTGCGTTTTTTTGTTAGCTCCGCTTTTGAATGGTCGAATAAAATATATATAAAGGACATTTGCAATAGTACTAATATTATTAATCCAATAATTGGCTTCATAGAAGTTTGATTATCGATCATGCCAAGCAACTCTAATTGGCGATATACTTCGCGGTTAATGACTTCGCCTTCCTGTATGATAATTTGCCCTTGTAAAATACGTGTTGGCTCTATTGCTTCACGTGCCTGCTGAACTAGCGCTGCTTTTTTTTCTTCATCTAGCAGTTCTGTCTCTACAATAGCAGCTCGACCAATTGTAATTACCACGTTTAACACGGATTCATCAATGCTAATTTGCTGACGTATTTTACTTTCAAACTCATTGCGAAACGCAGTTAAATTTTCTTTACGAATCGGCTTTTTTAAACTTCCTTCTACTAAATTAGTTAATATATCTCGAGCATTTTGCAAATTCACTTCGCTCGCTGTTAATAAAGACTCTAGCTGCGTATCCGTAATTGTTAACGATTCTTGATTTTCAATAATATCTTTTAGTTTATTTCGTAATAGACTTATCCGTTCTTCACGTGAATATGGTTTTTCCATTTGTGAGAGTTCGGTTTTCACATCAATAGCAATGTCAAATATCGTAGTTACAAATGTCTCACGATGACCAGCGATTTCATCATGAAAAACATAAACGGGCTCAACTGCATTTCCTGCTACGGTACGCTCTTGCTCAGTTTTGACGGTATCCTCAACCGTTTTGACGGACCGAATCGTTTCCGGGGCAAGCTCAGTTAACTGAATATCATATGTAACACCTAAAACGTTTCCAAGCATTAAGAAAAACTGTAAAAACGCGGTAAGGAGAAGGACAGAAATTAAAAAAGATCTAAAACCAATTAAATCAACTATTTTTTTCAGTTGCTTATCCATTATGCACCCCCAACTCTATATATGTTTATTCTACCAATTTATTAATATTATTTCATGAAAACAACAGATGTTTTTTTATTCAATAATAGAAACATACATCTAGCCAAAAATAGGGCGAGCGTTTAAGAAAGGTATAATTCCCTTACCACGAACTAAAGCGCTAAAGCGCCTGCTTAGCCCCGACAAGCTGCTTGCTAGCCCGAAGCGAAAGTAAACGATCCACCACTTTCGCTAGAGGGCAGACCGCGACCTTGAGGGGCTGGCGCTTTAGCCTAGACGTAGCATTTACTTATTTGAAAGTTATCCACATGGCGAAGTTTTATAATTCCCTTACCACTAAAAAAGCAAAACCCTATGAAGGATTTTGCTTGTCGTTTTATAATTCTTGCTCGGCGTACGCTTGAATTACTCTTGCTACAAGTGGATGTCTTACAACATCGCCCTGTTCAAGGATTTGGAAGTGTATATCTTTTACATATTTTAATGTGCGCTCGGCGATAATTAAGCCTGATTCTCTGTTTTTTGGTAAGTCAATTTGTGTTTTATCCCCTGTAATGACCATTTTCGAACCGAAACCAAGTCGCGTTAGAAACATTTTCATTTGCTGATGTGTAGTATTTTGTGCCTCGTCTAAAATTACGAAGGCATCATCTAATGTACGGCCACGCATATATGCAAGCGGTGCAATTTCAATTGTACCTCGCTCAATTAGGCGCTGGGTTTGCTCAGTACCGTAAATATCATGTAGCGCATCATATAAAGGGCGTAAATACGGATCTACCTTCTCTTTCAAGTCCCCTGGTAAAAATCCTAGTGACTCCCCAGCTTCTACAGCAGGACGTGATAAGATAATACGCTTCACATGTCCATTTTTAAGTGCCTGAGTTGCCATCACTACCGCTAAATACGTTTTCCCCGTACCTGCTGGACCGATACCGAAAATTAAATCCTTATGACGAATCGCCTTTATGTATTCGCGCTGACCAATAGTTTTTGCACGAATGGTCTTGCCCTTAGAATTACGTGCGATTTCTTCATCGTATAGCTCAGCAAAATACTCAATAGTGCCCTTGCCCACCATTTCAATTGCCGTCGTCACGTCACGTTGGTCAATATTAATATTTTTTCGAATTACTTTTAGTAAAGCTTCTAAAACAAGTGATGCATTCCTTTTTTGCTGTTCATCCTCGCCAGCAATTTGAATCACTTCGCCTCGAGTAATAATTTGCACTTTGAATGTCTCTTCAATGAGCGTAATATTCCCATCTGAGATGCCAAGTAACATAACTGCTTCATTCGGATTATCAATTTGTAGCTCTACTAGTTTTTCTGACATAATCATTCTCCTTGATAAATAGGGTAGGGTGTCGCAATGTTTTCATTTACCAAAAATAGGACTTTCCCCTTTACTGTATCATCATCAATCGTCACGTGCAAAAGATTTTCTTTTTTTATGACTGATTTTAACGGTAAAGACTGCAACATCTTTTCATGAAGTAACGGTAAAACGAATGATTCGATCTGCTCCTCTTCTAGTACCTCTGTAACACTTGCGAACTTCTGATAAGGTACTCTATCTACCAGCAATGCTAACGGCTTTACAGACTGTCCCTCGATCGCCTCAGCAATACGTTGCCAATCCCATTTGAGCTCCCACCCGTGCTCAATTAGCGTCTGGTACTCGACATTACGCGGAATTGTAAAAGTAGATTCAAGCCAGTAATCCGCATATACCTCCCCCACGGCTCCGACGACGAAGCGTTCCTCCCCCCTTTCTAATATCCCTGACACGAGCGTATCGCCTTTATAAACAGTCATATTTGGAAATACTTTACGCTCTCCACTTTGTAGCTGAAAATGCGTAATGACGCCACTATTAGACGCTATGAGATGATGTGGCTTTGATAGGTTTTCTTTCGATTCATTAATCGGTGCCAACTGCGGCGAAATAATTATTTTGCTTCCTTGCTTTGTTATATGTACCCATGAAAATTCTCTGTAATTTTGCATGATCTCTTGACGCATTAAATAGTCATTTAGCAATCGGCTTTTGTGCATAGGTGCATGTAATGTTAGCTCCTCCTGTAAAAACTGCTGTACGCTATCTGCTAGTTCAATTGTTGGTGCCTCCACGTCGATGCGCCAAATAAATTGCATGAGTACGAGTGGCATAAGGATTAACAGCATCACACCGAACAATGTTGTGGCATCCTTTTGTAAAATGCGTGACGGGTTTGCATATCTAATTTGAAGCTTTAAGCGAAAACGGCGGCGCCCCTTTCTTACATGGGTGAGATGACGGCGTTCCAATGCAAATTGTATTGTTTTTTCCTTTACTGTAAACTGGTACATATTTACGCGTGCACCATGTAAATATTGGAAAAATTCACCTACACCTGTTGTTCGTTGCACTGTAATAAAAATTAGTCGTCGGTTCCACTTTTTCATAACACCAACCGCTCAATTGTGAAGCTTTGGAGCTCTTCACATAAAATAATAAAGCCGTCCTCTTGTAAGTACTTAACGGCTAATTCCTTCCCTGTAATATGAACGGAAAAGGGCTTAATTATACAAGTACACTGCTGCTCTGTAATGGATTGTATTGTGTAATCACCACTATATTTCATCACTTCAAAGCGGTTTAACTGTAGCATTTGCTCGGTTTGGAATAATTTCTTCAATAAAAAAACCCCCTTTTGCCGTAATATATGCCGCGGCAAAAGAGGACATGTATCAAATTTAAACATTCACATTTACTCTTTTATCGGAAGTTCCCATATCGTGGTATCGCCGAGCGCATCACCTGAGCTCACACTATTTGGTTCCTTGAATGCTACTGGTACAGTTACCTCAAGCGTATCCACTAACTTATAAACAGATTTAGACAGGTTAAAAGCAATACGAAATTGCAATTCTTCACCCTTCTCAAGCGTAAACTGCGCTTTTCCATCGGATTTCACTAATTGCTCAGCAATATTTCCAAAGCGCTGACCGGTAGAAGTTTCTGCAAAAAAGCTTGGTGTGTAATAAATAGTACTTTCAGTGCCGTTTCGTAACGTTAAATAGCCTGCAACGTTAACCGAGCCTTTTTTTATTTCATTTTTCTTCTCAATTTCAGATAAGTTTTGTAACTCACTCACCTCGTACGACATTTCAAGTAACACGCCTTCCATTTCGTGCATGAGCGGTTCACTATGACTATATAAAAGGTTATTTCCAATATCCGCTTCTACACCTTTACCACAGCCTCCTAGTAACGCGCTAAGTAGAATGACCGGTAGTATTAGCCTTTTCATTCGCCTGCACCTCCAATGAATCGATTCTTACGTTACATTACCCAAACATAAGGTTATTCAGCTACTTTTTTGTGGTTCAACACCATAACTTGGGGTTGATTTATGTTTTGGCTGGATGCCTTCTAGGGGGCGTTCGATGTGCCGCTTTCCTCGCTACGCTTAGTCATTAATTTTTTTCAGCCAAAATTCCACTTTTATACTTGCTATAACGTTGTGCACTGGCTACATTGCCTTGTTAATACCTACCATCTTTTTGTCGTTGGTGCGGATTTATTCTATATTTTCCCATTATATAAATTATATACCACACCCACTCTTTTTACACAACTTAAGCAAGATGAACTAACCACGAACAAAAATGCGAAGGCGCTCTTTGCCTTCTTCGCATGAGGACAGACCGCGACCTCGAGGGGCTGGCGCTTTAGCCTAGACGATTCATTTACTTATTTAAATGTTATCCACATGGCGAAATTTTATAATTTCCTTCACAACTAAAAAACCACACCTTAGTCCGATGTTTCGCGGCTAGGGTGCGGTTCATTTATTATTGCCTGTTTAATAGCAGTTACCGTTGTTTTGCTTTCGGCGGACCTAAAACTTCAGACATGATGATTGCTTGCATTAATTGTTTTTTTGAAGTAGGCACTACATAAAACGGATCATTCGTTTCCTGTTCCTTTATCTTTTGTACAAGTGGACGTTCTTGCTTCTCAGTCACTTCTGTACGCATCGGTGCACGTTTATTATTGGCACGTGACACAGGTTCTGCAACTTTTTGTTCGAGTACTGGTTCCGTTACAAGCTCAGGAATCGGTTGGCTTTTTTGAGTAAGTTGCCCAAAAATTTCATTCGTGAACTCCTCAAGTGACTTAGCCGGTCGATTTCGCTCCGTCGTTTGAACAGGAGGGTAAAGCGGTTTTGGCATTTGTTGCTTACTAAATGGAGGCATTTGCTTGTCGTTTTTTTGTTTATTTTTTTTACCATTACTTAGTAGCAAACTAATAGCAAAAATGATGATTGGAAATAATAAACTACTCATACGTACAAATACTCCTTTCTACAGGCTGCCGCGCACTCACTTCGACGTTGAATCCGGCTTATCTGTTGATACTTTTGAAATCGATTCACGCATTGATGTATCCGCTTGAATATTTTTATAGTTCATATAGTCCATAATTCCAAAGTTGCCTGAACGTAATGCTTCCGCCATTGCCATTGGAACTTCTGCTTCTGCTTCTACTACTTTTGCCTTCATTTCTTGGACTTTCGCGACCATCTCTTGTTCATTCGCTACGGCCATTGCACGACGTTCCTCTGCTTTTGCTTGGGCGATGTTTTTATCTGCCTGTGCTTGCTCCATTTGAAGCTCGGCCCCGATGTTTTTACCGATATCAACGTCCGCGATATCAATCGATAGAATTTCAAATGCTGTACCGGAGTCTAACCCTTTTGCTAGAACCGTTTGTGAAATTAAGTCTGGATTTTCTAATACTTTCGAGTGTGACTCAGAAGAACCCAAAGTACTTACAATCCCTTCACCAACACGGGCAACAATTGTTTCTTCTCCAGCACCACCGACTAAACGGTCTAAGTTTGCGCGCACTGTAATACGTGCCTTTGCTTTTACTTCAATACCGTTCATCGCAACACCAGCGATAAATGGCGTTTCGATCACTTTTGGGTTTACCGACATTTGAACTGCTTCTAATACGTCACGTCCAGCAAGGTCAATTGCTGCTGCACGTTCAAATGTTAATTCAATGTTTGCACGGTGCGCTGCGATTAATGCATTGACTACGCGGTCTACATTACCACCCGCTAAATAGTGAGACTCTAACTGGTTAATTGTCACGTCAATACCTGCTTTATGAGCTTTAATTAATGGATTAACGATACGTGACGGGATAACACGACGTAAGCGCATCCCAATTAATGTGAAAATACTTACGCGAACACCTGCTGCAAGTGCACTAATCCATAGCGCAACTGGAACAAATGTGAAAAATACAGATAATATGACGAACGCTACTACAATGACAATAATAAGCGTAATCGCTGCTGCATCAATAACCATTGTTATTCCTCCACTCTCTCTTTTAGTTCTCGCGCAACAATACGCGAGCCTTCAACTTTAATAATCTCTACTTTCTTGCCAGCATCAACATAGCTTCCTTCAGAAACTGCATCGATTCGTTCTTGATCGACTTCAATAACACCTGAAGGTCGCAATGGAGTTAATGAAGTACCGACTTTACCAATAAGCTCGATGCGATTTTGATTGGACACATAGCCCTCTTCTGTTGTTGTCGCATCCCTCAAGACAAGCTTATTAAAGACATGCAGTTTTTTTCCGAAGAACTTCATAATAATCACCATTCCTATTACTGCAATAAACATTGCAATTAAAATTGAGTACGCCATATGAACGAGGCTCGCACCAGAAAATAATAAGCTAATAATAATAAGTGCTCCACCAATTAGGCCGACAATCGCACCAGGAACGAAAAACTCTGCCACAACTAATACTAGCCCAATAACAAATAATATAATTGTTTCGTAGCCAGCAAAACCTGCAATTGTATGGCCGAAGAAAAACAGCCCTAAAGAAGATAAGCCAACAAGACCCGGTACACCAAAGCCTGGTGAATATAACTCAAGCACTAAACCAAGGCTTGCAAGTGATAACAAAATAGGAACGACAACCGGATTGGTTATTATTCGTGCTACTTGCTCCGAAAGTGTAGGTTCCATGCCAATGACTTCACTACCCTTTAAATCTGCTAATACTAACACATCTTCCAGTGAGCTCGCAGTCCCTTCTGAATATCCTACTTCTAACGCCTCATCTGCCGAAAGCGTTAAAAGTTCGCCTACTGGTGCTAGTTCCGGTATATCAATTCGTTTATTCGCCATGGCTAGAGCATATTTCGGATCACGACCAGACGTTTCTGCCGCTGCCCTCATTTGTGCTAGCCAAGCGCTATTTGCCTTTTCATCTGCCGCATTACCTGCTGAGTCGATTACCGCCGCTGCGCCAATTGTTCCATTAGGTACCATATAAATTTCATCGGCATGCAGCGCAATAAATGCACCTGCTGAATGCGCTTTCGAATTAATAAATGCGATTACTTTTATAGGAGCTTCATCAATCAGCTTCCCAATATCCGTTGCAGCATCTACAAAACCACCTGGTGTATGTATTTCCAACACAATGGCTTCTGCATTATTTTCGGTCGCTTCTTTAAACGCACGCTCTAAAAATGCCTTTAACCCTTTTTCTACCTCCGCTTCAATCGGTACATGGTACACCTTATCACTCGCAAATGCGGTCATTGTCGGAAGAACTAATGTGAAAGATAGAACGAGAATGAAAATCCAACTAATTCCTTTTGCCTTTTTCATCTTGTCACCCCTTTCTCATCTTTTTCAAGCTTATAGTTCTTTATACGACTCACACCTGCAAAAGTTTCAAATTTCATTAAAAATTTGCCAATTAATTTTATTGTACACTATGCTTAAACTAAATGTGGTTTAGTTGCCCCTCCTGTTAAATTCCCTCATAAAGTGAATGGCTATTTAAAAGTTGGCTTTGCTTTAAATTAACGTCTGAATTTTTCATCAAAAATTCAAATTAACAAATAGAACATACAACTTAACGGTAAATAAGTGCCAGTGTCGCTTAACTTCAAATAAGTTGTAGATCAATTTCGCCAAATGAGCCAAAGTACGAAAAATAACAATAGAATTTATTTTTCGAAAGACACAACTCGGCTAAAAAAATTTTAAAAGCTCTCCTCTATTTAGACATTTCCTCTTTTACACAATATTTTATTTTTGAGTGAAATTTTTTCGTACCTTTGCCCCCTAAATTCCCCTTCGCAAGTTTAGCGGGATTTCATTGTTTGTCAGTGCTCCTGTATCGCTTCACTTGCTTCTCCACAGACAGTATATTTTTTGAAATTTGATTTTTGATGAAGAAAATTTCCGTTTCTAAAGCAAAACATGGGTATCCATTAATAAGGATACCCATGTTTCATTTTTGTCGTACGACTGGAACTATGCTCTCGTGACAACCTATAAAGTTTTGCTGATCGAATATTAACGAGCTTTTATACCGTTTTCTTTTCTCAGCAAAATACCCCTAAACTCACCTTCGCAAGTTTAGGGGTATATGATTGTTTTCTGCTCAATGAATCATAAAATTGCGTGTTATGAACGTAGGGATTTTTAATGGGAAATTAAATTACCACTTACGTTTACGTGCAGCTTCTGATTTCTTTTTACGTTTAACGCTAGGTTTTTCGTAGAACTCGCGCTTTCTAACTTCTTGAATTGTACCACTTTTTGATACAGTACGTTTGAAGCGGCGAAGAGCATCTTCAAGCGATTCGTTTTTGCGAACGACAGTTTTTGACATCTCTCTTTCCCTCCCTCCGAACACACGTCAATACATAGCATTAACTCACTGTTAATGTGTACTAAAGAATTATATCGTAATGTTACGATACAGTCAATAGAAACTATACGAAATTAATAGTTTGATTCTGAAATTAATCCATTCATAATGGCAACACCTGATGAAGCACCAATTCGAGTTGCACCATTGGCAATCATTTTTTGCATATCTTCTAAGCTACGAACCCCACCAGATGCTTTTACACCCAAATCTGGACCAACTGTTTGACGCATTAACGCGATATCTTCCGCCGTTGCGCCACCAGTAGAAAATCCAGTTGAAGTTTTTACAAAATCAGCACCTGCTTCAACAGAAAGTTCGCAAGCTTTCACTTTTTCTTCTTCTGTTAACAGGCACGTTTCAATAATTACTTTTACTAAAGTACCATTTGCAGCATCTACAACTGCTTTAATGTCTTCCTGAACTAAGTCAAACTCACCGTTTTTAAGTGCACCGATGTTAATAACCATATCGATTTCACCCGCGCCATTCGCGATTGCATCTTTTGTTTCAAAAGCTTTTACCGCTGATGTAGAAGCACCTAATGGGAAACCAATAACTGTACATACTTTTACTTCAGTTCCACCTAATAGTTCTGCACTGTACTTTACCCAAGTCGGGTTTACACAAACCGATGCAAAAACGTACTTTTTTGCTTCTTCACAGATTGTAGCAATTTGTTCGCGTGTAGCGTCTGCTTTTAATAAAGTGTGGTCAATCATTGCATTATAATGTTGCGTCATGTTCATAGCTCCCTTTTGGAATTTATATAGGTTGTCCGTACGTCTTTATCATATCATTAAATTAGTCACTCATGAAGTGCCAGACAATTCTTTTAATTTTCGCTAATAATCTTTTTAAGGAACTATTTTTTCAGCAATAAACTCATTATTTGCCGTATCAAAATATTGTATTTTTACAGTTGGCTCCATCTTATTGACAATCTGATAGGCTAATGCATTTTTCAATAAAATCTCTTCCGTTAGTACAAAGTTTTCGTCATATAACATCTCTTTACTTCTTACATTAAAAATGAATTCCGAGAAATGGTTATTAAATTGTACGTTCGTCACTATAGCCTCCGCGTTCTCATCAGAAACAGCTTTTTCGAACTCATTGAACATGGCGACAGCATGTTGTGAAATTTCCTCTGCGCTTTGTTGCTGCATGATGATCGTAATCGAGCCATCTGTGTTATCAACTTTTTCAAAATCCCCCGCTTTCAATTCCAAATTTAGCGCCCCGTAATGATCCGCTACTTCACTAGGAATTTCTATCTCAATGACAGGACCAACTCCCGTTTCACCAAAAATATGACTAACGGCAATCTCCTCATTCGCACATCCTATCATTGCCACTAGTAACACGGGCAAGAAAATTCTTTTTACATACTTCATCTCATCACCTTCTATTCCGTTAATTTCTACTAAAAACTATCATTTCATTCATTCTTAGTTGGCTAAAAACGGTCGACAAATATGGTTTTTTTCTATGCATCTCTATATTGTACGTTGGCACCAATTTTCTTACGACTAGATAACTAATATTTTTGTGTATCTTTTACAATACTTAACTCTACCATCTTCTCCTTAATATCATTTTTATATAACACAATATGAACGAGTAACTATTTCAAATCAAAAAAGCTGAGCTGAAAGTGAAATTGTCCACTTTCAGCTCAGCTCTCTATTAACATGTTTATTATTTTACTTGTTCTTCTAATATACGAACAAATTGACCTTCATTGTATGGATAGCCCGCTTTTGTAATTTTTACTTTCACAAGCTTGCCTACCATATCTTCACTACCTTCAAATAATATTTTTAGGTAGTTCGTTGAGTAACCAACATAAAGGTTTTCGGTGCCGCCTTCATTGAAACGTTCTTCTGGAATGACTTCAAGTACTTCGTTTTCAAAACGTGACGCGTACTCTTTTGCTAATTGGTCATTTAATGCGATTAGGCGGTGGACACGGTCGTTTTTAATGTCTTCATCAATTTGATCGTCCATGCGTGCTGCTGGTGTGCCAGTACGTTTTGAGTACGGGAATACGTGTAGCTCCGAAAACTTGTGATCACGAATGAAGTTATATGTTTCCATGAACTCTTCCTCTGTTTCACCAGGGAATCCAACGATAACGTCCGATGTAACGGCTAAGTCAGGTAGGGCTTCCGAAAGTTTTTTAATACGATCAGAGAAGAAGTCCATTGTGTATTTACGACGCATACGTTTTAATACAGTATCCGACCCCGATTGAATCGGAATGTGTAAGTGATTTACGACGATATTTGATTCACGAATTACATCAATTACTTCATCAGATAACTGAGAAGCCTCGATTGAAGAAATACGTAAACGTTTAAGACCTGTTACTTGTGATTCAAGATCACGTAGTAATTGTGCCAAGTTATAATCTTTTAAGTCTTCCCCGTAACCACCTGTGTGGATACCTGTTAGGACGATTTCAAGATAGCCTGCATCAACAAGTTGCTGTGCTTGCTTCACTACTTCCTGTGGATCACGTGAGCGCATGAGTCCTCGCGCCCAAGGAATAATACAGAAAGTACAGAAGTTATTACAGCCTTCTTGAATTTTTAGTGATGCACGTGTACGGTCGGTAAACGCAGGAACGTCTAATTCCTCATACACACGGTTTTTCATAATGTTACGAACTGCGTTAATAGGTTGACGCTCTTCGCGGAATTCGTCGATATAACCGAGCATTTTTTCGCGGTCTTGCGTACCTACAACGATATCGACACCAGGAATCGCCATAATTTCTGCTGGTGATGTTTGTGCATAACAGCCTGTTACGCAAATAACCGCATCTGGATTTTGTCGAATGGCGCGACGGATTACTTGACGAGATTTTTTATCGCCGGTATTTGTTACGGTACATGTATTTACGACATAAACGTCCGCTTGATGTTCAAAGTCCGTACGGTCATATCCTTGCTCTTTAAATAGCTGCCAGATTGCTTCTGTTTCGTAATGATTTACTTTACAGCCTAATGTGTGAAAAGCCACAATTGACAAGGCTTGTACACCTCTTTCATTCAAATTCATAAGAAATGGCAGAGAGCGCATAAAGTGGCGCTGTTTCTGCACGTAAAATACGTGGTCCGAGTGACATAGTTTGCGCGCCGGCATCAATTAATGCTGCTGATTCCTTGCGCGAAATTCCGCCTTCAGGTCCAAAGATTAATAAAATAGATTCCGATTTCATATCATACACTTTTTTTAGCTTATCCGCAAACCTTGTGCGCACCTCTTGCTTCGCATCTTCCTCGTCTGCAATAAATACCGCATCATAATTTGGAATAATTTCTAAAAGTTTTTTGAATGCAATTGGATGCAAAATCGCCGGTACATGTGTACGGTGAGATTGCTCCGCTGCTTCCTGGGCAATTTTTTGCAGACGCTCTGTTTTCTTTTCACCTTTTTTATCATCCCATTTTACAATAGAGCGTTCAGCTGAAAACGGGATAAGTGCATGCATGCCAAGCTCGGTGCCCTTTTGTGTAATTAAGTCAAGCTTATCACCCTTCGGCAAACCACAAGCAATATCGACATTAATCGGCATTTCTGGTGACGGAATCGTTTCGCCAGTTTGACGAACTGTTACATTCTGGTCAATGTCTAGTATTTCACAAATATACGCTGTATCAATATGTACGGCGATGATTTTATCCCCTACTGCCATACGCATAACTTTACTCATATGACGTGCATTGTCACCTGTAATGACCGTTTCTCCAACCTCATTAAAAGGCTCCTGTACAAAATAACGTTGCATAAAAAAAGTACCTCCTTATTAGAAAGACACAACTCGCCCTAAATAGGGCGAGTTGATGTCCTTTATTATCCACTAAGAAAAACAACAGCTACTTGATAGCAGCTGTTGAATTTTTCATTTCATTACGCTAGTGGGCGACGTGCAATAATCGCTACCCAGTCTTCCATCATTAATACTTCTTCAATGATAAAACCTGAAGCTTCTAATGACGTTTTCACATCTTCTTTTTTCGCACCGATAATACCAGATGTTACGTACAGTCCGCCGGGTTTTACGATTGAAAATGCATCGTCAGTAAAGGTCATAATAATTTCAGCTAAAATATTTGCTACGACTACATCTGCCGGTTCCTTTACTGTATCCAGTAAGTTACCGTGGAATACTTCGACTTTGTCAGCAACTTTATTTAATGCAACATTTTCACGCGCAGAATTTACCGCGACTTCGTCTAAGTCAAGTGCGTGAACACTCTTTGCGCCTAGCATTGCAGCACCAATTGATAATACTCCGGAACCTGTACCTACATCGATTACTGTATTGCCTTGTTCGACTACTTTTTCAAGCGCTTGAAGACACATAACCGTCGTTGGATGTGTACCCGTACCGAATGCCATACCTGGATCTAATTCAATAATTAACTCATCTGTGCTAACTGGTGTGTAGTCTTCCCATGTTGGAACAATTGTAAAGCGCTCTGAGATTTTTACTGGGTGATAGTACTGTTTCCAAGCCGTTGCCCAGTCTTCTTCATTTACTTCACATACCGACAGGACATTGTCGCCAATATTAATATCGAAATTGACTAGATTAGCAATTGCAAGTCTGATTTCTTCAACAGTTTCAGCCAAAAAGCTTGTTGCCGATAAATATGCTTTTACATTGACGCCTTTTTTAGGGAAATCAGCTGGATTTAATGCGTAAATTTCACCAAAGCGATCGACTCTTTCTTTATCCAATTCCTTTGAATCTTCAATTACAACGCCGCTCGCACCAGCTTCATGTAAAATGTTTGTTACAGCATCAACGGCTTCGTGTGTTGTTAAAATCGATAATTCCGTCCATTTCACTTGCATTCCGCTCCCTTACTATTCACCTTTTAATTTTTTCTTAATTTTATCTAATAGTGAGCTTCCTTGTTCTTCAGGAATATCACCACTAATTTCTGCAAATTCACGTAGTAAGTGCTTTTGTTTTTCAGTAAGCTTCGTTGGAGTTGCAACGTTTACGATTACATATTGGTGCCCCATACCGTAGCCGTGTACGTTTTTTACACCTTTATCTTTTAGACGGAATTGTGCGCCTGATTGTGTACCCGCCGGAATTTTTAATTTCACTTTTCCGTGCACTGTCGGTACTTCAATTTCGTCCCCTAGTGCTGCTTGTGGGAAGGTTAATTTTAGCTCATACATAATATCGTCGCCGTCACGTTCGAAATACTCGTGCTTGCGAACATTAAATACTATGTATAGGTCACCTGCTGGGCCGCCGTTGATACCTGGCTCCCCTTGACCTGATACGCGTAATTGTTGCCCATCATCAACACCAGCTGGGATGTTAACTTTGATTTTCTTACGTTTTTGAACAGTTCCTGCACCGCGACAAGGTGTACATTTTTCAACGATAATTTTGCCTGCGCCACGACAGCTAGGACAAGATCGCTTATTCGTCATACGTCCAAACGGTGTATCCACAGCCTGGTTAATTTGTCCTGCACCGTTACATTGCGAACATGTTTGTGGGTTTGTTCCTGGTTTTGCACCAGAACCATTACATGTGTCGCATTTCTCGTCTTTCGGAATTTCAATCTCTGTTTCTTTTCCGAAAACGGCTTCTTCAAAACTAATGTTCATGCGGAATTGTAGGTCGTCCCCTTTACGAGGTGCATTTGGATCTTGACGGCGTCCACTGCCACCAAAGAACGAGCTGAAAATATCTTCGAAGCCGCCAAAACCACCACCGTTGAAGCCTCCTCCACCAAAGCCAGCATTTGGATCTTCGTGACCGAATTGATCATAGCGCGCACGCTTTTGGTCGTCGCTCAATACTTCATAAGCTTCCGCAACTTCTTTAAACTTTTCATCAGCACCATCTTCTTTATTTAAATCTGGGTGGAATTGTTTTGATAATTTACGGTACGCTTTTTTAATTTCATCTTTACTTGCACTTTTTGAAATGCCAAGTACCTCATAATAATCGCGCTTACTCATTGTTCACTCTCCGCTCTTTCTACATAACGTCTATTGTAACATGATAAAAAAATGATGTATGCCTAGCTTTTATACAAAATTATTTTTTTCGTCTATACAGTGAAAAAGTCAAAGCCGTCTATCCGGTCTTTGACTTTGGTCCGACAGGATGTCGGTCAGACAACAGTTGCCGCAGAACGCGGCAAACTTAGGTTGTCTTCCTTAATGCTATTTTTGTAAAAAATGGTAGTAGATTATTTAGTGTCCTTAACTTCTTCGAAATCTGCGTCTACGATACCGTCGTCTTTTTTTGCACCTGCACCATCGAAGTCAGCACCTTCAGCACCACCAGCTTGAGCAGCAGCTGCCGCTTGTTCGTATACTTTCATTACAAGTGGTTGAAGAACACCTTCTAATTTTTCTTTAGAAGCTTTAATTCCTTCTAATTCACCAGCTTCTAGAGCTGCTTTTAACTCGTCACGAGCGGCTTCTACTGATTTCTTTTCGTCTTCAGTAATTTGCTCACCTAAGTCTGTGATTGTCTTGTCTACTTGGAATACAAGTTGGTCTGCTTCGTTGCGAAGATCCGCTTCTTCTTTACGTTTAGCATCCGCTTCAGCGTTCGCTTCAGCATCTTTAACCATACGTTCTACTTCTTCATCAGTTAATCCAGAAGCAGATTGGATTACGATTGTTTGTTCTTTTTGTGTACCAAGGTCTTTCGCCTTAACAGATACGATACCATTTGCATCGATATCGAAAGTTACTTCGATTTGTGGAATACCACGTGGTGCTGGTGGGATATCTGATAATTGGAAGCGACCTAACGTTTTGTTGTCAGCTGCCATAGAACGCTCACCTTGTAATACGTGAATGTCTACTGCAGGTTGGTTGTCAGCTGCAGTTGAGAACACTTGAGATTTAGATGTTGGGATCGTTGTGTTACGATCGATTAATTTCGTCATAACGCCACCCATTGTTTCGATCCCAAGTGATAATGGAGTTACGTCAAGTAATAATACGCCTTGAACATCTCCAGAAAGTACGCCACCTTGTACAGCAGCACCCATTGCTACTACTTCGTCAGGATTTACACCTTTATGTGGTTCGTGACCTGTTGCTTGTTTAATCGCTTCTACTACTGCAGGAATACGAGTAGAACCACCAACTAAAATTACTTTATCTAATTCAGAAGCTGAAAGGCCCGCATCTGATAACGCTTGACGTGTTGGAGTGATCGTACGCTCTACTAAGTCACGAGTTAAATCGTCAAATTTTGCACGAGTTAATGATACTTCTAAGTGAAGTGGACCATCAGCTCCTGCTGTGATGAATGGCAGTGAAATTTGAGTAGTCGTAATACCTGATAAATCTTTTTTCGCTTTTTCAGCTGCATCTTTTAGACGTTGCATAGCCATTTTGTCTTTTGATAAGTCGATGCCGTTTTCTTTTTTGAATTCAGCCACTAAATATTCGATGATTTTATCGTCGAAGTCATCGCCACCAAGCTTATTGTCACCAGCAGTTGCTAGTACTTCGAATACGCCGTCAGCTAATTCAAGGATAGATACGTCGAACGTACCGCCACCAAGGTCGAATACTAAGATTTTTTGGTCAACGTCTTGTTGATCTAAACCATAAGCTAATGCTGCTGCAGTTGGTTCGTTGATAATACGCTCTACTTCAAGACCAGCGATTTTACCAGCGTCTTTTGTCGCTTGACGCTGTGCATCGTTAAAGTAAGCTGGTACTGTAATTACCGCTTTTGTTACTTTTTCGCCAAGGTAGTCTTCAGCATAGCCTTTTAAGTATTGTAGGATCATTGCTGAAATTTCTTGTGGTGTATATTCTTTATCATCTACAGTTACTTTTTCAGAAGTGCCCATTTTAGATTTGATAGACATAATTGTGTTTGGGTTTGTTACTGCTTGACGTTTTGCTACTTCCCCAACTTGTTTTTCACCATTTTTGAAAGCTACTACTGATGGAGATGTACGGTTACCTTCCGGATTTGGAATTACTTTTGGTTCGCCGCCTTCTAATACTGATACACATGAGTTTGTTGTACCTAAGTCAATACCGATAATTTTGCTCATCTTATTTTGCCTCCTAATATTTAAACACATAAAGTGTAAATAACCATTTTATTATTCGTTTACAGAAACCATTGCTGGACGTAATACGCGGTCTTTTAATTTATAACCCTTTTGAAGCTCGCGTAATACAGTGCCCGCTTCTTTTTCACTATCCTGTTCTTGCATAACAGCTTGGTGAATATTTGGATCAAAGGACATGCCCTCTGCAGGGATCACCTCAAGGCCTTCACGATTTGTTGCTTCAAGGAGTTGCTTGAAAACCATTTCAACCCCTTTATATAACGAAGCCGCTTCTTCAGACGCCACTTCAACTTGAAGTGCTCGGTCTAAATTATCAAGCACAGGTAATAGCTCCGTTAATAGGCTTTGTGCGCGGTACTTTTCCGCAGCTTCGCGGTCCAGCTTGCTACGACGTGCTAAATTATCATAATCTGCACGTAAGCGTAAGTAACGAGCTTCCTCGTCCGCTAGCTTTGCTTCAAGCTCCCCGATTTTTGCTTCGTTTTCATCAACAACAACTTCTACTTGCTCTGTTGCTGTTTCAACTTCTTCTACAGTTGCTGTTACTTCTTCCACTACTTCTTTGTTTTCTTTCACTTCAGACACTAGTAATCCTCCTCATAGTGAATCATTGCGACCCTTCATAAAGGCGTGTGTTAAGCCCCTGCGCATCACATCAAGAATTGTAACAACTCGTTGGTAATCCATGCGCGTTGGACCAATTATTGCAATTGATCCATGCTGCTCGTCACAGACTAAAAAAGATGCCGTAATAACGCTACAATTTTCCATTGCTAAATGGTTATTTTCCGAACCAATTCGAATTTGAATCCCTGAACTGTCTGGTTGGAAAATCGATTGCAATTGGCTCTCCTTGTCCATCAAATCCATCAGCATTCGGACTTTATTTAAATCGTGGAACTCGGGTTGGTTGAACATATTTGTTTTACCACCGTAGTATATTTTACCTTCTGATTGATTCGTTGCAACAGTTAATAATGATTGAATAACTGATTCAGCCGTACTAACATGTTGCCTCAGTAAGGCGAGCGCTTCACTTTCAAGCTTCAAATGAAACTCATGCAAGGAAACACCTGTTAGCCGGTCATTTAAAATATTTACCATTTTTTCAATGTCAGAAGGGCTAAAACCTGGTGGCAATGTTAATAGTCGATTTTCAACATGTCCATTGTCCGTCACGATTATTGCCACTGCGGTATGCTCCGTAAGTGGAACAATTTGAAACCTTTTCACCCGGTGTTTTTGTACATCGGGTCCAAGTAAAATTGTCGTGTACGTCGTCAGCTCCGATAAAATATTCGCAGATTCACGAATAATTTGCTCAGTCTCCACAATTTGTTTTTGGAAAATGGAATGGATTTGCTTGACTTCATTTGATGTTATAGTTTGAGGCTGTAATAAATGATCTACATAAAAACGATAACCTTTTTCGGACGGTACACGACCAGAAGATGTATGCGTTTTTTCTATAAAGCCTAGTTCCTCTAAATCAGCCATTTCATTACGAATAGTAGCAGAACTAAAGGTAATTTCTTCTTTTTTCGAAATTTGACGCGACCCTACTGGTTGAGCAGACGACACAAAATCATCTACTATTACTTGTAAAATTTGTAACTGCCGATTTGTTAACATCGTTATCACCTCTGTTAGCACTCGGTAAGAAGGAGTGCTAATACTATTATTAAATTAGCAAATCTCTAATTTTATGTCAATGGAATCGCTCAATCTTCTAATAAAAAATGTTGAAAAACTTCATTTCCGACAAATCGACCTTTTCGTGTAAGGCGAATTCCGACGTCATCTACTGAAATTAGCTTGGCCTTTTGTAACGTTTTTATAATTTCTCCGTATTTTTCATGCATCGTTTGACCAAACTTTATTTCAAACTCTACATGCGTCACACCCGCTGTTTTTCGTAAGCCTAAAAACATTTGCTCTTCTAATTTTTCCTGGTCCGTTACTTCATGTGTAAAAATGAGCGGACGTTCACCACTCATAATCGCATCAATATATTTTTTAATTGGACCATGGTTAGAGTAACGTACACCTTGTAAATAACCGTGTGCACCAGCGCCAAAACCCGCGTATTCATCATTATCCCAATAAATTTTATTATGTGTTGAAGCGTACCCTTCATGCGCAAAATTACTTATTTCGTATTGCCCCTTACCGTGAGCCGCCATCGTGTCCATTAATACGGCATACATATCTGCCTCTAAATCCTCTGTTGGCAAATGTAGCTTCCCCTTTGCATATTGGATGTAGAAAATTGTTTTTGGCTCAACGATTAATGAATACGCTGAGTAATGTGGCAAGCCTAGTGCTAGTGCCTTATCTAAAGTATCCTTCCATTGCTCCATCGTTTGTCCAGGCAAGCCGTACATCAAATCGACACTAATGTTTTCGAAGCCGACACGTTTCGCATTTTCGATTGTTTCATACACATGCTCATTTGAGTGTGTTCGGCCGATTTTTTGTAGCAGCCCCTGATCAAATGACTGGACGCCCATACTTAGACGGTTTACCCCGCCATTATAAAGTGCCTGTAACTTTTCAACTGTAAGCTCATCAGGGTTTGCTTCTGAGCTAAACTCTTTTAAGTTTGACATTGGAATATGTTTCGCAATATGCGCAAGTAATGTTGTAATTTGTTGTGGAGACAAGGAGGTTGGTGTGCCCCCACCTAAAAATATTGTTTCAATATTAGCAAATGCTTCTGGCATCAGAGCAACCGTTAGTTCGATTTCTCTACCAAGTGCCTCAATATATTCATCAACTGGCTGATTTTTAAAATACACTTTATTAAAATCACAGTAATTACAAATTTGATGACAAAAAGGAATGTGAATGTATACACCTCTAGCCATTAAAACCACTTCCTTTAAATAATTTAAACGCTTCTACGTCTATTACTTCCCTTATTGTAGCGTTTCTTTCGTAAAAAACAATTTTCTGCTATTTAAGAAATTAGAAAGACACAACTCGCCCAAAATAGGGCGAGTTGATGTCCTTACTTATGTGGTTAAGAAAGTTATACTTTCTTAACCACTAAAAAACCGTACTCTGCGTATGAGAGTACGGCAACATTTTATATTGAAAATACTGGTTCTTCTTTATTCAACATCATGACAAGATCGATAGCATTGAGCTCTGGTAACTTCGCCGAGAAACGTTTTGCCTCAACCGTTGAATTAAACGGAAATGCATCCAGCTCTTTTATTACTTCATATTTATCGTCTATTAAACGCATTAAATATAGTCGTACAGTTGGGCTGCATGTTTTTGATAAATCAAAGTTCTCACCCGCCATTAAAATACCGATATTTTCCGAATTTGGACTAATAATCGTATCAAGTGTATGTAGTTCGTCAAGAACAAACCACTCTGGCACATTGATTTCAATTTGCTTACTCATAAAATCCATCTCCCTAACTGAAGTATTTTTTGCTCCATCACATAGGATGTAATTACTTGCTCGCTATAGTGATTGTCATATCTATCAAGATGCTTTTACGTGTATTGCTTATTTAGTACTTGTTTCAAATTTAGGGAACAAATTTGTTTCTCTAAATCTAAATCCTAGATTCACTCGCCATAAACGGGCGATAAAACTCCAACACAATTGAAGTTTTACGTAACGTGCTAGGCACTAAAAATAACAAGCATGTGAAGCTTCATAGCTACTAACATCATTTGTTAATATTAACACCATTTTACTACAATCATAAAATTATTAAAAGAACCAATATTAAAAATATTTTTATTATTCAGATATTCAAAATAGGTATTTATACTATTTTTTACCATATAATTATAAACTTCTTTTGCTACACCATTTAAGCTAACAATAATGGTTTTTGTTATAAACTTATGAAAAATAGTAAAAATAAAATCTTATAATTATTGAATTATGTATACATATCACAAAAATATTACATCGCACCATAATATTTTTTTCTTAAACATCAATTTATTTTTAGCATTCCACACAAAAAACAACCCTTTTTTTACCAAAAACCATTTTATGTAGCATATAACGCTATGCTAAGATACGAATTTTTATGCAACGGAAAGATTTTTTATTCAATTTGACCAAAAAAAGAGGACGCCTGTAATAATTACATTACAAAGACGTACCTCTTTTAGGAAATCATTATTTAGAATCATCCATTTTCAGTACAGCCATGAACGCTTCTTGTGGTACTTCTACTGATCCGACTTGCTTCATACGTTTTTTACCTTCTTTTTGTTTATCAAGAAGTTTACGTTTACGTGAAATATCTCCACCGTAACATTTTGCAAGTACATTTTTACGCATTGCTTTGATTGTTGAACGGGCGACAATTTTTTGACCAACCGCTGCTTGAATTGGTACTTCGAATTGTTGACGCGGGATCAGCTCTTTTAATTTTTCTACGATTATTTTTCCACGCTCATATGCGAAGTCACGGTGAACGATGAAGCTTAGTGCATCTACTTGCTCAGCATTCAATAAAATATCCATTTTTACAAGCTTCGATGGTTTGTAGCCGATTAATTCGTAATCAAATGACGCATAACCTTTTGTATTTGATTTTAAATAATCAAAGAAATCATAAACGATTTCTGATAACGGCATTTCATACGTAATTTGTACTCGAGTTGTATCGATATACTCCATGCCCATGAAATTTCCGCGTTTTAATTGGCAAAGCTCCATTACAGCACCAACATAATCATTTGGTACCATAATTGTTGCTTTTACATAAGGCTCTTCAATGCGGTCGATTTTTTGTGGATCTGGCATCATTGATGGATTATCGACTTTCAGCACTGTGCCATCCGTCATGTTTACATCATAAATTACAGATGGTGCTGTTGTAATTAGGTCGATATTGAACTCTCGCTCGATACGTTCCTGGATAATTTCCATATGAAGAAGACCTAAAAATCCGCAACGGAAACCGAAACCTAACGCTTGAGATGTTTCTGGCTCGTATTGCAGTGCAGAGTCATTTAGCTCTAATTTTTCTAATGCATCACGAAGATCGTTATATCTTGCTGTATCAATTGGGTAAAGACCACAGTATACCATTGGATTTAAACGACGGTATCCTTCAAGTGGTGCCTCTGCAGGACGGTTAGCGAACGTTACTGTATCACCTACACGTGTATCACCCACATTTTTGATAGAAGCTGTTAAGTACCCAACATCTCCTACGGTTAATTCAGCTTGTGGTACTGATTTCGGCGTATGAACACCAACTTCAATAACTTCAAACTCAGCACCAGTAGCCATCATTCGAATTTTATCGCCTTGCTTCAGTGTACCATTCATAATTCGAATCGAAATAATAACCCCTTTATAGGCATCATAAACCGAGTCAAATATTAGTGCCTGTAGTGGCGCATCTGGGTCTCCAGTTGGTGCCGGTACTTTTTCTACGATTTGCTCTAAAATATCTTCAATTCCAATTCCAGCTTTTGCAGAAGCGAGTACTGCTTCAGAAGCATCAAGACCAATTACATCTTCAACTTCTTGACGTACACGCTCTGGATCCGCTGCTGGTAAATCGATTTTATTTATAACAGGTAAAATCTCTAATTCATTATCAAGCGCTAAGTATACGTTTGCTAACGTTTGTGCTTCAATACCTTGTGCCGCATCTACTACTAAAATAGCACCTTCACATGCAGCTAATGAACGCGAAACTTCATACGTGAAATCGACGTGTCCTGGCGTGTCAATTAAGTGGAAAGTATATACTTCACCGTTTTTTGCTGTGTACTTCAACTGTACAGCATTTAATTTAATTGTAATGCCGCGCTCACGCTCTAAATCCATAGAATCAAGTAATTGCGCCTTCATTTCACGTTGTGTGATTGATTTTGTTTTCTCTAAAATACGGTCAGCTAACGTCGACTTCCCGTGGTCAATATGTGCGATAATAGAGAAATTTCGAATGTTCTCTTGTCGTTTTAAACGTTCTTCTCGGTTCATGTATTCGTCCACTCCTATATCAATTACGCCTCGGCGTAATTGCGTCTAGATTTTGAATTGTGCATGCACAATTAACTCCTTTCAAAATCTATGACATCCACCGTAGGCATTAAATTCATTCAGCGGGTAACAGCTACCCTATAAAAGAGCCAAAAATTAATGCATTCCACCGCTGTAATCGGTGAAAGAATTTGGCTGAATGGATTTAAACTATCTGAATTATAGCAGTCGAACGCCTACTTTAGCAATGTTGTAGTAAATTATTCACTTGTCTTTCTCTATTTCAGTAAAACAATTTCTCCCTCACAAATGTATTACAATTGTTCGGTTACAAAAGTTTTTGCAATCGCCTGTGCTAGCACCGCCATTGTCCTTTGTAACTGCTCTTCAGAATTATCAATTCCACCTAACTCCACAAGTAGCATAACCGGTGATAAATCTTGATTATAAACACCATCAACATCTTCACCTTGCTTTTTAATAACACCACGTGAAATTCCTGGCACAATTGTATTTAAGCGTTCACTTAGGATTTCCGCATAGGCAAAATTACTTTCATAGCCCGCATGCTCTGCACCGATCACGAACGCAATTTTGGCAAATTTTTGTCCGTCAGCTTCAATCGTTGTTACAGCCGACTTTGCTGAATCACGGTGAATATCTAATACAAGATCATACTGATTTTTATTCAGTTCCTCCGCTAAATATGGACGCACCACATCGTACGCTTGATAAAAATTAGCGCCTTGCTGTTTCATCACCGTCATCACATCTAAATCCAGTACAGTAGATTGTAAGCCATTTAGTTGTAAATAATGACCGATTAGCTCCTGCATTGAAAAAATATTCGTTTGCTCATCATAAACAGCCTGCACACCACTTTTTAACTTGACAACTGGTTTATACGTCTCATGCGAATGCGTAAATAGCAGGAGTACTTGAAATGGTGATGGTAAATATGGTTCCTCTGTCTCGATCATCGGTGCTGCTGCATAAGCTACCAATTTTTGCTCCGGCTGTTCTTCCAATGAAGTTTTGTTATTTGGAAAAGGTAATTGCCCAATTGCAATTGGTAACATAAATAAAAAAAGGAGTAAACCTAATAATCGTTTCAATTTATGCATGTATGACACACCCTCTCTCCACTACATTATGGAGGAGAGGGTGCGATTAGAACGTATCTTCAGCAGTTTTTATCCATTTGAAAAGGCAGTTACTTAACAGGAGTGCATACTGAATTAGCCAAATATCTACTTCCTTTGGTGAAACAATTAAACGCTCAGGGTGACTAGAGAATACTTCTTCAAATAACTGTCGACGATCCTCAGTAGTCCACGTCGACCATTCCCCGAAAATTGGTTTAATTAATTCTAAATCCACACTCTCCGTTGATGGCGTCCACGGCTTAACAGATAATTTGCGTGATGGCTTTCCCCTTTCTTCAATTTGAGCAGCAATCGAACGAAAAACAACATCGATTGCATCTGCAATTAAAATCGGTGCTTCCACGACAGTCGGTATACCAATTGCCGTAACTGGTACGCCGATTGCTTCCTTTGAAACTTCGGCACGCTGATTTCCAACACCAGAACCCGGATGGATACCTGTATTTGTTAGTTGAATTGTCCGACAAAGGCGCGCACTCCCACTCGTTGCAAGCGCATCAATGACAATAACTAGGGCTGGCTTAATTTTATCGGTAAGAGCAGCGATAAAATCACTCGTCTCAAAGCCCGTTTGTCCTGTTACACCCGGCGCGTACAAAACAAATTGCGGCGACTCGAGCTCTGATTGTAGCTTATGCATCGAATCAATGGTAAATGGGCCGATTGCATCTGGTGTAATTGTTTTATTTCCTAGTCCTATAACGAGCACCTTTTGATCCTTTGTAAAGACGATATCTCGGTGCATTTCCTCTAAATGATGTTCGAGTGCCGCTTCAAGCTGTGAAAAGCCATCTTTGTCATCTGGTGTCAATGTCGGCACGGATAGCGTGACATAAGTTCCCTTTTTTTTACCGATTTGCTTTTCACCTTTTTCATCCACCGTTACTTTTGTTATTTTTACTCGATTCTCCTGTGACTCTTCTATTAGAATTCCACTCGAATCCTTCAATTTCTCCTTTTGCTGTTTTGTTTGATGAATGACAACTTCTTCTGCCTCATCAATTAAATCCGTTCGATTCCACTCGATCTTTTTCATTTCATCACCTCATTTTAAGTGTGGTCAAACTGTCAAGTAAATATTCTTTGCATTTATGTATTGCAATTAGTCTCATCCTTTGGTAGAATGATTTTTGTTGTATTGACACATGAAATAAGTGAGAAGATACTCATCTCGTACCTATAATTTAGGAGGTGAAAGATATGCCAAACATTAAATCTGCAATTAAACGTGTTAAGGTTGCTGAAAAAGCAAACGCTGCTAACGTACAAGCTAAATCAGCTATGCGTACTACAGTGAAAAAAGCTGAACAAGCTCTAGCTACTGGTGCTGAAAACGCTCAAGAATTAGTTGTTGCTGCTTCTAAAGCTTTAGATAAAGCTGCTTCTAAAGGTCTTATCCACAAAAACGCGGCTTCTCGTAAAAAGTCTCGTTTAGCTAAAAAAGCTTAATACCGACTCTTAAAGGTCAATCGTTCCATGGGACGATTGGCCTTTTTTCGTTTTGTTTTGTTTTGTTTTGTTTGAATTCGATATCCGCCAAATTCTACAGTATATCCGCGCATTTCATACAGATATCCGCCAATTTCCCCTACTTATCCGCCAAACGTAAAAAACCGCCCCACAAGGACGGTTTTGCATCAAAATTTTTATAAAGCTTTCATTAAAAATAATTCTAAGTGGCGCTCACGATTACCGCCTGTTGTTTTTAACTGTAAATCTACCTGCGCTAAGCTATACAATGCCTGCAACAACCGCTCATCAGATGGGCGATTCCGTTGTTCCGTAATCATTTTCACACGGTACGGATGAATTTTTAGCTGCTTGGCAATTTGCTGTGGGTGATAGCCCTTTTTCTGTAAATAATACACATTACTCATCGTCCGAATATTCGACGCCAGCAATCCTACGAGCATAATCGGTTCTTCTTTTTGACGCAGTAGATCATGATAAATTTTCAGCGCCTCTGCTTGATTATGTGCTAAATACGCATTGAGCATTTTAAACGCATCATGTTCCAATGTTTTGGCAACTAAATCCTCTACAAGCTCCACTGTAATTTCATAATCCTCACCAAGATATAACGCCAGCTTCTCAATTTCCTGTTGTAGCTGTAGCATATGTGCGCCGACCATTTCGACTAATTTCACCGCTGCATCATCAGCAATTACTTTACCAAACGCTTCAACCTCAGACTGAATCCATACATATAAATCATTATTTTGCGGTGTTTCTGCGAGAAGCATTACACTTTTTTCTTTCATCAGCTTTGTCACTTTTTTGCGCTCGTCCAACTTTTCATACGGTGCAATAAATAGTGTTATCGCTGTATCTGACGGGTGTCCCAACCAATTTTCCAAACGTTTGAGATCATGATCTATTTTTTCCTTGCCTTTATCGGTCGCCTTTAAAAAGGATGCATTTTTTGCGATAATACATTTTCGGTCAGAGAAAAATGGAATCGTATCTGCCTCATCGATGACATAATCAATCGGCTGTTCATTTAAATCAAAGGTCATCACTTCAACCTCGTCACCATCGCCAAGTGCTTCTTTCAATCGCATAATTGTTTCATCTATGAAATAGGATTCTTCCCCGACTAGTAAATAAACAGGCGCAAATTTCCCATTCTTAAAATCTTTCCATACTTTTGTAAACATGTGGGAGCCCCCTCTATCTTCTGTAAATTCTAGTATACACATTTTTTTGTGGCTTGCGAATGTGTATAAATTAAGTCAATCTTTTGCAATCTTACATTAGGAAATCGTACTATTCCATATAGCTTTTTAAAACCCATTCACTTATAATAATATTGGAGTAGGAGGGATATATATGGCACATCAAGATCCAAATTACGTTGCAGAAAATCCATTCGAAGGCCGAGGACGTGCATCTCAACGTAACGATGCAATCGACGCTGGAATTGGCATGGGCGTATCATTCGCTTTCTTCGCTGCTATGTTCATCATCGCTATGATCGTAGAAGTGGCAACACGCTAATTTTAAAGCATAAGAAAAGGCTTTGTCGACATTGACAAAGCCTTTTCTTATTTTATAAACCATTCATTCGACGTTTCCACCTGCATGCCACGGTTCGTAATCGTCACTTCAACCGTACCAACCTCTCCTGTCGTTAAATGCATTAATCCCTTATCATCAAAACGACCTACTACTTCTGCGTGTGGATGCTTATAGCGATTATTTTTTCCTGCCATAAAAATTGTAAGCATAGGATTTGTCAGTGCAATAAATTCTTCTGTACTTGATGTTTTACTCCCGTGATGCCCTGCTTTTAATAACGCGACATTCGAAATTTCTGCAGCTGCCTGTTTCACCAGTTCCGCTTCCCCTTCTTTTTCTAAATCACCTGTTAGCAGCGCCTTAAATGGACCTGTTTGAACAAGTAACACGAGCGAATCATTATTGCCTTCGTATTCTGTTTCATACGGCCATAAATAGCTAAACTGCACACCTGCCTGCTCCCAGCTATGTCCGCTCATGCGCTCCCGAATAATCGTCCTTGAGTTTTGTATTTCATCTAAAAAATCGTCCATGACAGGCTTTGCCAATGAATTCGGTGTGACATGTACTTCCTTCACGCGAATTTCGCGAAGTACCTCTTCCGCACCTTCAACATGATCTGCATCAGCATGCGTCAAAATAAAGGAATCCACCGACTGAATACCTTGCCCCTTTAAATACGGCACGACAATTTCCCGACCTACCTCAAATAAATTAGTACGTGCCTTCCATTGCTCCTGCTCAAAACGTAGTAATCCACCTGCATCTATTAAATAGATTCCTTTTCGGTGTGGCAGTGAAATGACAATACAATCTCCTTGCCCCACATTCACAAATGATAACTTTAAATCCTTTTGCAAATACGGCTGCACATGAAAAGCAATCGCAGGCGCAAGTAATACCACAGCAACTTTCTTGTAACTAGCACGCGAATCCAGAAAATAGAACGCGGTAAAAACACTTACGTACATGATGATGATCCACAACAGTGACGGTTTTCCCGGATTCCACATTTGGTACGAGGAAGCCTGTAAAAACAAGATGCCGTCTGTTAGCCATAAACGACAAGGCTCATACAGTTCAAAAAACAAGCCTGCAAAAGGGCCTGGTATCCACGTTACAATCAGGAGTACAATATTTACCGGCAAAATGACAAATGAAAATAACGGTACAAAAACAATATTGGCAATAAACGAGGAAATACTAATCTCAAAAAAATGATAAAGCAAAAGTGGATATACAAGGATTTGGCATACAAACGTAATAAAAAAAGACTGCATCCACCAGTTTGCATAGCGCGTTAAAATCTGCCCCGAATAAATTATACTAAGCGTTGCCAAATAAGATAATTGAAATCCTACTTGAAATACCACGCCTGGCTCTAGTAATACAAACACTATAAAACTCATTGCCATTGCATCATCAATCGGGATTGTCCAGTTTAAATAGCGAGCCAGCATAATGAGCTCAACGACGGAAACCGCGCGCCAAACAGACGGCGCACCACCGGCTAAAATCGCGTACATCGGCAACAGCACTAATAAAATTATTGAAGCTAGCTCCCGACGCACACCTACTCGGAGCATACTTTGAAAAAACAGCCAAGAAATTAGTGCCACGTGTAGGCCAGAAATCGCAAATAAATGTGTAATGCCTAGTTTTTGATACGCTCGGTTTAATTCATCATCTACATTTTCCTGCAATCCGATTAATAGCGCCTGTGCTTCTGCTACGAGCGTTTTAGGAAAGTATTGTTCAATATGTCGTTTCACCTTAAAACGTTGCTTATACAGTGGCTGAAGGGCATTATTTGCTTGTCCTACGTAAGTTAAACTCGAAATTTCTAAAATCCCCCGTGCACCTTTGCTCATCAAATAGCCTGCCATAGAAAACCCGTAACGATGGGCAGGCATTGCCGGCTCTTGCAATTCACCCCGCACAATAAAACGATGACCACCAAGTGCGGTGCTTTGGAAGCTTTCCTTTTCACTCTCACTTTTTAACGTATACGTCGCATAAATTTTCGCCCCTTTGGCATCCTTCATAAAGCCGCGCAACGTCGTACCACTAATTTTATACTCATCGGTCCATGTTAATGTTGTTGGGAGCTGTAGTGGCTCCTGGAGTTTACCTACCTCATAGGAAAAATAATAAAAGGACAATAATCCAACGAGCGCTAGGGCAACAATTTGACTTAAGCAAAAGCCTTTATAATAGCAAAACGCAGTTAATAAAATGAGCAAAAATAAAAGCCCCGCCGATTCATGAGCAGCAACCGCGCTAATAAGAATCGACAAGGCGTAAAAAATCCATTTATGCTTGAATAAGTTGACCAAATAATGCATGCATCTTCTCCTCAAGAGGGGCCAATTCCTCCTGCTTTGCACCTAGTGCGCGCAACTTTTCTAATAGCTCAAAAGTAAGCGCATACTTCTCATCCTTCAAGAAGTCGATTTTCGTTTCGTTAAACGGCACTTGAACAACGTTGACATTCGCTTTTGCAAATAGCTCCATAGCATACGGATTATTTTTATAATCTTTCGCATAGTACACATTTTTTATCCCTGCTTGAATAATCGTTTTCGTGCAAGGCAAGCACGGGAAATGCGTTACATATAAATCAGCTCCGTTTGCAGGAGTACCGTATTTTGCACATTGCAATAATGCATTCGTTTCAGCATGTACCGTACGTACACAATGATTATCTATCACATAGCAACCTTGCTCATTGCAATGCTCATCGCCAGAAATCGAGCCGTTATAGCCGCCTGCAATAATGCGTTTTTCTCTTACTATTGTTGCACCAACGGCAAGTCTTGCACATGTACTTCTAAGTGCTAGCAAATGGCTTTGTGCCATGAAAAATTGATCCCATGTAATACGCTCCATATGACAACCTCCAAAAATGTTCACTTTCATTAAGTTTAATCCTTGTCTGCGCTTATGGCAATGCAACATATTCCTAATTGTACGTTATTTTACATCGATTAAGTCTTTAAGTTGCTCAAATGATTTTTCGCCAATGCCGGACACCTTTTTTAAATCTTCTATTGTTTGAAAGCTACCAACCTCAGTACGGTAAGTGAGTATTGCCTGTGCTTTTGCCGGACCAACACCTGGTAACGTCACCAGGGCCGCCTCATCAGCCTTGTTGATATTTACCTTACTCGATCCATTCGTACTACCGATAGCACCACTAGGCGATACGCTAGCAACCTGTACAAGGGTTTGCATTGCCTCCGTCAGCTCTTCTCCTTGCCTCGGAATATAAATGACCATTTCATCCTGCAATTTTTGCGCATGATTAATAAGCTGCGGATTGGCATTCTCGGTATAACCGCCTGCAAGCTCAATCAAATCTATAATTCTGTCATCTTCTGTTAGTTCATAAACACCTGGGTAATGGATAGCACCTTTGACATCGACAATGATAGGCTGTGTAACAGTTTCTTCTGTTAATACTTCAATTTGCTGTTGTTGTGTCGTTTCTTCAATAGGAATTGTTTCAATCAAATTAATAGTGGGACTTGCTGAATTGTTTTGAGGAAAGAAAAAATAAATAATTCCAATTATGCAAACGATGCCGGGGATTAGCACGCGCTTGCCATACTTCTGTAGAAATGGCTGCAAAATAAAAAAACACCCTTTCAAGTCAGAAGGCAAATCATATGGAGCTACCTCCACTATACAAAATTTGCCTCTTAATGAAAAGATGTTCTTACTAAATCACGCTAAACTTACGATTTGACTATTTAATTGCACGAATAAATACACGTTCGCTTTCATCTTCTGGTGCTTCAATTGACCAGTCTGCTGTTACAAAAACTTCAGAAAAGCCAATTTCCTTTAGCCACTTCACATATTGTGCTGGATCGAATGTTCGCTGAAAATGCTCCTCGTCGAAACGCTCAAATAAGCCGTTTTCTGTCGCCACGAAGAAGCTCATTTGGTGATATACCGAGTGTTCATAGTCACCCGGCGCGGTATGCCAAATATACGTAATCGTACCATCATCATATGTGAACGGGCTCGTTAAAAAGATATCGTCCATTTTAAATAATGAATGCACATCGAAAAATAACTGCCCGCCTGCGCGAAGACTTGCAAATACACGTTTTAACGTTTCAATCACTGCTGACTCGTCGGTTACATAGTTGATTGAATCAATTGGAATAATTGCTACATCCAGCTCATTAAAGCCGTCTAGCTCATCCATTGACATTGCAAATAACGGAATTTGGGCATTCGCCATTTCCATACGCGCGCTCGCAACTGCTAGCATATCCTCTGATAGGTCAACACCTGACACAGCATAGCCTGCTTGATCAAGCATTAGCGCAAGTGTACCTGTGCCACAGCCAATGTCTAATAGATTTTTATTATCTGCTATCGGGGCATACGTTTGAATCCATTCAACATATTCATCGTAAGGAATATCTGTCATTAACTCATCGTACACTTTCGCAAAACGTTCGTAGCTATTCATCTTACACTTCTGGTGCGTCTAGCTGAGGAGCATCTCCCCATAGGCGCTCTAGGTTATAATAAGCACGCTCATCTTTATGGAATACATGTGCAACAACATCGCCCATATCAACTAAAATCCAGCGAGCTGAATCAAAGCCTTCCATTTTGCGAACGTTAAAGCCGTTTTCTTCTGCTTTTTCTTTTAATTCACGTGCAACTGCTTGTACTTGACGCTCAGAACCGCATTCAGTAATGATGAAATAATCTGCTAAAAGTGAAATACCTTGCATGTTTAATACAACAATATCCTCACCTCGTTTATCGTCGATTGCTTTATATGCTATTTGTAATAATGTTTCGTTCATTAAATTTATTCCTCTCTCATGAGATCATTATAACAGTCGATTGATACTGGATAAACTCGCTGCTTAGTATCCACTAAAAAAGCAATTGTATGACGGACGCAAGCTTTCATCGCCTGATCCAAGTCTTTTTGTGCTTTTACTCGTAGCTTCTCAAGGCCGTGAAATTTACGATTTGGCTCAATCATGTCTGCGATATAAATGATCTTTTCTAATTTACTCATTCCAGCACGGCCGGTTGTATGATGACGTATAGCATTTAGTATATCCTCATCCTGCACACCAAATTCAGTTTGGGCAATCCAAGCACCCACCGGACCGTGTAATATTTCGGCATTCCACTCAACTAAGCGAGTATCTAAGCCGTTTTCTAACACAATTTTTCGCATCCATTCGACGTCGGCATATTTTGCTACATCATGTATGATGGCAGCAATTTCTGCTTTTTTCGGGTCTTCGCCGTATCGTTCAGCTAGTTGTATAGCTGTCTCCATTACACCAAGCGAATGAATGTAGCGTTTTTCAGGCATGCGAGGTTTAATCGCTGCGAGTAATGTCGCTCGTTCCATAAAGACCCTCCTTTCGAATATAAGCGTCTACAGCTGGATGTAGTAAAAATTGTAACGTTCTACCTGCTTGCAAGCGATTGCGAATAAACGATGAAGATAGGTTGATTTCAGGTGCTTCTACCATTATCACATTGTATGATGTTTCGCCTTGCGTACCTGGTCTTTTAACACCTACAAACTGGACAAGCTTGCTCAGTTCCTCAATGCAATACCATGTATGAAGCGAATCAATCATATCGCCACCGATAATAAAGTAGAACTGGACATCCGGCTCACGCTTAAGCATTTCGACAATCGTATCATACGTATACGAAATCCCGCCGCGGTCCATCTCAAAATGTTCCACCTTAAACTGTGGATACAGTTCTGTCATAAGCTCTACCATGCGCATTCGCTGAGCATTTGTGACTGCATGCCCCGCCTCTTTATGTGGTGCTTTGGCATTTGGCATGAAACGAACTTCATCTAGACCAAGCGCATAATAAACTTCATTTGCCATAATTAAATGGCCAATATGTGGTGGATTAAATGTACCACCTAAAATGCCGACCTTCTTCAAATTACGTCACCTTACTTTTTCGCCACTTTCGGTAACTCAATTTTTTTGCTGTTGCGTGATTCTTTATATAATACAACTGTTAAGCCGATCAATTGTACTAATTCTGCACGAGTACCAGCTGCTAAGCTTTGCGCCACATCATGCTTGTCGTCTTCACAGTTATCTAAAATACGTACTTTAATTAATTCACGAGCTTCCAATACATCGCGTAATTGCGAAATCATCGCATCGTTTACGCCACCTTTGCCTACTTGGAAAATCGGATCTAAATGATGTGCCTGGGCACGTAAAAAACGTTTTTGTTTGCCTGTTAACATGAAAATTATTCCTCTCCTAAAACAAATCGACTTATGCGATTTATTTATTTCTGCAATTGCTCTGTAAGCCTTGCAATCATTGAATTTGTATTTGGGGATTCACCAAGCCAGTATTCATACGCAATAGCGCCCTGGTGTACGAACATCCCCAGTCCGTTGACGATCACTGCACCTTTGTCCTGTGCTGCCAGTAAAAAAGGCGTCAATAATGGATTATACACTATATCCGCCGCAATCGCTCCTTTTGGAAACTTGTCCATTGAAAAAGGGAGAGTAAATTCCCCGTTTTTCAGCCCTGCTGGTGTCATTTGGATGAAAACCCCATACAAATCAAGCGTCGCTTCTGCCTGCTCAAGTGAAATTGCCACACCATCGCCAAGCTCATCTATAATTTTCTGCGCATTGGCTACAGTACGATTTGCAATCGTTAAATCATGATAGCCAGCCGCCAGCAGTGCAAAGGCAATACCACGTGCAGCTCCACCCGCACCAATTAGTAAAATACGTTTGTTTTTATGCTTCGTGCCAATTGATTCTTCAAGCGAACGCACAAAGCCAGCACCGTCTGTATTATAGCCCTTTAGCTTGCCTTCTGCTGTCCGAACAACCGTATTCACTGCGCCCATTTTCTTGGCCATGTCATCTAACTCATCTAAGTAAGGAATGATCGTTTCCTTATGCGGAATAGTAATATTCCAGCCACTTGCACCGAGCGTTTTAAACGACTGAACCGCCGCCAGTAAATCATCTGGCTTCACGTGGACAGGAATATAGGTCGCATCTGCGTTCATTTCTTCATACCAAGCATTATGCATTTCAGGTGATTTCGAATGTGCAATCGGATCACCAATAACAGCAAACCATTTCTTCATCTCGTCTCTACCTCTCTCTAGAAAAGCGCGTTCGCGCCAGTTTGCACCTGATAAGCGCTGGAGGAGCCTGACGAGTGTGATTGCACACGTGGGAAGGAACCGAAGCGACCTCAAGGGTGCGGCGCGAAGGCCTGGACATTCTTTTTTAATCGTTAAATTAATGAAGTTCGAACAAAAACTTGTACACCCTTTGGCGCGTATGCTGCTACAACAACGTTCGCATGTTGTACTGTAATCCAACCAAGTCCAGAGAACACGACATCTGTTTTCGCTTCTTTAATTGAAAACTCGTGACGCACTAGTTCTGGTAATTTATCTATATGCGCAGCAGTTGGCGGTGCTAAAAGCTCGCCCTTATGCTCTTTATATAAATCATCCGCCTTTTCAAGCTTTGTGCGATGGATTGGTAAATCATTTGCCACGTGCACCGTGAATGCTGAACGCTCGCCTTGAATAAAATCAAAACGTGCAAGCGCCCCGATGAACAATGTTTGTCCTGGATTTTGTTGATATACTTTTGGTTTAATTTCTTTTTTCGGCATAATATATTTTAATTCAGTTGCGTCAATATGATGCGCCATTTGGTGATGGTTAATTATCCCTGGCGTATCATATAATGCTGAGCCGTCATCAAGTGGAATTTCAATCATATCTAATGTAGTTCCTGGGAAGTGAGAAGTTGTAATAATCTCTCCCTCACCTGTCGCTTGTTTAATAATGCGGTTTATGAATGTTGATTTCCCAACATTTGTACAACCAACAACGAATACGTCTTTGCCACGACGATATTTTTCAATGGCTTCCACTACTTCTACCATGCCCATACCTTTATGCGCAGATACAAGCATCACATCTATTGGTTGAAGACCTAATGATTTTGCTTCGCGCTTTAGCCAATTGATTACTTTGTTTGACTTTACTGACCTTGGTAATAGGTCTGCCTTATTTGCTACAAGTAATACAGGGTTTTTGCCGACAAATCGGTGAAGTCCTGGTAACCAGCTACCATTGAAATCAAAAATATCCACGATTTTTACGATAAGACCTTCCTGTTCGCCAAGGCCGTTTAAAATACGTAAAAAGTCGTCGTCAGTTAAGCTTACTGGTTGAATTTCGTTATAGTTTTTCAAACGGAAGCATCGTTGGCAAATAATTGTTTCTTTTTCTAGTGAAGAGGCTGGAGCATATCCTAGCCCGTCCTTATTTTCTGTCTGAATAACTGCACCACAGCCAATACAATTTGGCATTTCTATCATTACTGTTCCTCCTTAGTAAGACACATCTCGTCTAAAATAAAACGCGATGATGTCCTTACTTATGGAAGAATAAGAAGAAGCACCTTCTTATTCCTCCCAAGTTTTAATACCTTTTCGTTTTAAATCATTAAATACACGTCGTTCTACAAATCGGTTGAAAAGCGTAACAAAACCGTCCGATTCCGCAACCGGTCGAACTAAAAATGTATAAAGCTTTTGACGTTTCGCACCGAGTACATCGGTTAATAATTGATCGCCAACCATTGCTACCTCATTTCGTTTTAGACGAAGTTGCACTAAGCCAGCATAGTACGCTGCCCCTAATGGTTTTTTGGCACGGTGAATATACGGGATGCCCAGTGGTTCAGCAAACCGTTTAACGCGATCTTCATTATTATTTGACGCGATAATAATACGAATACCTGCTGCCTGTAATTCCTGCATCCACGTAGCAATTTCTGCTGTCGCATCTACACGATCCCATTCGACTAACGTATTATCTAAATCGGTAATAATGCCGCGAATGCCATTTGCTTGTAATTTTTCAGGTGTAATTTCAAATACACTATTAACAAATTCGTTAGGTAATAAAAAATTATACAAAATCGTGACCCCTTAAACCAAATTTTATTACACTATTATAACATAGTTGCGAATGCTTCTCCCATTCTGATTGCACAGCCTTGCTTGACATTTTTCGAAAATGTGACGGATTGTGGCTCAAATAGCATGACAACCGTGGAACCGAATGAAAAATAGCCGACCTCATCGCCCTTATTCCATTGTTCCGTTGTATTCGTCAGCTTTATAGAATTAACAAATGTCGCCCCTACTTTAATGAATGCCGCAAGCGTATTTTCTGCATACTCGATTTCACTAATCATACGGTAGTTTTGGCTAATTGGCTTTTTACCATATGCTAGCCCCCACTGATTCACCGGATATGATTTTTGACCAAGTATGTATTGACGGACTACATGTGCGTCAATTGGACTATGAATGCGGTGGTAATCAGCTGGACTCAAGTAAAACACGATAAACTTGCCATCTCGATAGCGGGCTGATTGCACCTCACTTCCAAGCAAATCTAGTAAAGAATACGGTTTATTTTTAACATAAAATGTCATGCCGTCCACAATATCTCCATATGCTTCTACCTTGCCATCCACGGGACTTGCAAAAACATTGTGTCCTTGTGCAATTGTTCGCGCCTCTTGCTTCAGTGTACGAACAAAGAAATCATGCAAACTAGAAAAACTATCGATTTTATTTGAAACCTCTTCTATATTAATTCCGTATACTTTACTATAGCTACGGATAAACTTTTTACTAAATGTCGATTGCGCAACTGCTTGTAGTAGCTTTGAACTTGTTTCGCCATTGGTTAGTTCAATTAAGCTTTGATATACTTTTTCTTTCATCTAGTCACCTCCATCTAATAATAAAACTAAATTATATAATTTAAATACGACGATGAAAAGAAAATCTTGCTTTTTTCAAACAGATACCAATTTTTCTTGTTTCGAAGTATAATAGACTTATCTTAATGTGCAAAGGAGTGTTTTCCAATGTTTCTTCTCCACAAGGTCGATTCGACTGTGAAGAAAATGAAATCGCACGCTGCCAACTTAATCACAATGTGTAACATGTCTTTTGGTGGAGCTTCTATAATGGCGACACTAAACGAATCATATAACTACGCTGTCCTTTTTATTTTTATTGCTGCTTTTTTAGATCGTTATGACGGTAAGGTTGCACGTAAGTTTAATCAGGAATCCGAGCTAGGTAAACAGTTGGATTCAATGGGTGATATTATTTCATTCGGTGTTGCACCAGCATTACTTATGTATGAATTTGTATTAGTTGATTTCGGTGTTGCGGGTATGTTTATGACCGTGCTTTATATTGCATGTGGGGCGTTACGCTTAGCGCGATTTAATGTGATGGAGTCGACAGGCTATTTTGTTGGCCTACCGATTACAGCTGCTGGTACGCTACTCACGTTTTCATTTTTCCTTACTCATGTACTATCACCGGTAGTGTATATGTTCCTGTTCTTCATTTTGGCCATCTTAATGGTCAGTACATTTACTCTAAAAAAAGTATAGTGCTTGTAAAAAAACTCAATTTCCACTCTAAAAGTTTAGTGAGCCCTGCTCATTATTCTTTTTTTCATTTCCACGCAGTTTTCGTCATATACTGTCGAAAAGATGAAAGGATGTCGCCGTTGAGTGGGATTGTTACGTCTCTTCTCCAGCTTTGGCTTGAACTCCCAACACTACTCGGCTATTTAAAGGGGCAGGCATTTTATAAGCCGTTTTCACGCGATGAGGAGGCACTCGCCATTGAAGCCTTTATAGGGGGTGATGAGCAGGCTCGGCTCGATTTAATCGAACGGAATATGCGACTAGTGGCACATGTCGTAAAAAAATTCCATCCATCCCATGAACAGCTAGATGATTATATCTCCATTGGTACAATTGGTTTAATGAAGGCTGTGAGCAGTTATACGCCCGATAAAAAAACGAGGCTAGCTACTTATGCCGCGCGCTGTATCGAAAATGAAATTTTAATGCATTTACGGGCACAAAAAAAAGTGCAAAAGGACGTCTCTCTTTTTGAACCAATCGGCGTAGATAAAGATGGCCAATCACTTCAAATACGTGACCTCCTACAGATGGAAGAAGTATCCGCGATTGACCAGATCGAACAGCAGGAAAGCTTTAAACAGCTTTATGCCTACTTGAACACCTTAGAACCACGTGAGCTTGAAATTATTTCACATCGCTACGGACTACATGACCGTGATCCATTAACACAAAAAGAAATAGCAAGTCTTCTCAACATTTCTAGAAGCTATGTCTCCCGTATTGAAAAAAGAGCACTAATTAAGCTTTACCAGCAATTCAAACATAATCAGAAAGAATAGGAAAAGCGCATTCGCGCCCGTTTGCACGCGGGCAAGCTGCTTGCGAGCCCGAAGCGAAAGGAAATGCCCCACCACTTTCGCTAGAGGGCAGACCGCGACCTCGAGCGTGCGGCGCGAATGCCTAGACATTATCAAAAAGTTACACTTTCTTATCGTTTAAAAAAAGCGCATTTAAAAGGAGGAAATTCCTTTTAAATGCGCTTTAGTTTATCCACTTAATGCACTGTTTCACTCGTTTCAGCAAAAATAATTAATCCTAAAACTGCTGTAATACCAACAGCGACTGCCATTAAAAATACCATTAGACACGCCTCCTTATTAAATAGCCGATTTTCAATTAAAATTATCGTACCATTTTACCGTATGGATGACTGTGATTTTTTTAACACCTGTTTCGTTTTTTTTTGAATAGATTATGAAATTACAATTTCGTAATTGCTTTTAAGACGATTTCTGTTGAGTGCTTTGCAGCTACAGGTAAAAATTCATCAAAGCTAATATTTGATTCTTTTCCTGCAATGTCTGATAACGCACGAATGACTACAAACGGTGTATTGAATTGGTAGCATACTTGTGCAACTGCTGCTGCTTCCATTTCTACAGCTTTCATTGTCGGAAAATGCTCACGTACATTAGCCACCCTTACAGGATCATTCATAAACGCATCGCCTGAACAAATTAAACCAATGCCGTATTGGTGCTCTCCTACTTCTGTTACTGCTAGTTTAGCAATGTCCATAAGTTTTTCGTCTGATTTATAAGCAGCAGGCATGCCGGCCATTTGACCAATTTCGTATCCAAAAATTGTCACGTCTACATCATGGTGACGAACCTCATCTGAAATGACAATTGCACCAACTTCAAGCGTCTCATCAAATCCACCTGCTGAACCTGTATTAATGACAACATCCGGTTTAAATTGTTGCAATAAAATCGTTGTCGACATCGCGGCATTTACTTTACCAATACCACTTTTTAATAAAACAACATCCTTTCCTGCATACGTACCTGTTGTGTATTCACTACTCGCAATCGTTGTTATTTCTGTATTATTAAGCGCGTTACGTAGAAGTTCAACTTCTTCTTCCATTGCGCCAATTACTGCTATTTTCATCATTATTTCCTCCAATTTAAGGCTCTACACCAAAATCTGTACTTGACAGCACATTCCACTCCAGGCGGTCGCCTTCCGTTCCATGTGCTTATAAAGTAGTACACTTTCTTTTAAAGTAAAGCACATGTTTTGGTAAAGACCCCAATTTAATAACACTCTTTTAAAAGTAATCAAAGCATGCACCTTCGTCAAGGGAAACTTTGGTTAAAATGCACCTTCAAGCGTATTTAACGTTTCTAGCTTTACTGGCTTCCATCCTGCTCCGTCAACCCACTCGATACTAACTCGGTATTTTAACGTCTTGTCAAGTGAGGATACCACTACGCTCGCCGTGTCGGCACTGCCGTTATTTTTCACATTCCATACAATGCTTGCCTCCGGACTAAGCTGAGTCACCGAAAAAGCCGCCCCTAGCTTTTCCTCATAATCAATATGCCCTTTTTGATATGTGGAAGTATGGACACCATTTTGCTTGGTTGGATACGATTGCCAACTCGGATTCGTCTGCACTTCATTAACGACTGGATCATCCGATTGAGATACAATTGCCTCTTCCTCTTGTGCTCCTACCGAGGATTCGCCCTCCGATTTTTCAGATGAATCGTCCTCAGCTAACTCCTTTTCTACAGAAGCTTCCTGCGAAGAATTTTTAGGCTCTTCTGCTAATGGTTCTGACTGTTGCTGCATATCGTTCTTCTGCTCTTTAGCAGAACTTACAGTATCATCCTGCGTACGTAAAATAATTACTAAGCTTATTACAATGAGCATCGATACAATTGCGATTAATACATTTAAAAGCCGATCTAGCTTACTACTGTTTGAACTATGATCTTTACGCTCCGAATGCTCTCTACGCGTTAAAAATTGTCGCTTTTGTTCCGCCATCGTTTTATCACCCTTACTTTCATGTGATTTAATTTTAGCAGGAAAAGAAAAGAAAGCCTATATAATAACATATAAAAAAGCAGTTAACATTTTCTGTTAACCGCCTTTATATATTATTTAATGTTTAAGATAACGACTTCCATATCTCCACCTGGAGTTGTTAATTTTACAACGTCATCTACTGTATGTCCCATTAACGCTTTAGCAATTGGAGAATCATTTGAAATAAGTCCTTCAATCGGATCTGCTTCTGCTGAACCTACGATTGTGTATGATTCTTCAAAATTAGCACGCTTGCCATTGATTAACTCGTCGAATGTGACAGTTTTACCAAGTGTAACGGTACCGCCACCTTCATCTTCAGTAATGATTAATGAATTACGTAGCATTGATTCGATCGTAGAAATACGACCTTCTACAAAGCCTTGCTCTTCTTTTGCTGAGTCATACTCTGAGTTCTCAGATAGATCGCCAAAGCTACGAGCAACTTTGATACGCTCTACAACCTCTTTACGTTTAACCGTTTTTAATTGTTCAAGCTCCTCTTCAAGCTTTGTTTTACCCGCTAATGTCATAGGGTATTGTTTTTCATTTGACAAAATGCTCACTCCTTAATGTTGCTTGAAAACATTACTATACACCTTAATGTTCAAAATGCAATCGTTTTCTTAATGTAAAGGCGCTGTTAAACGCTACTGTCGTTTTATTAGCTAACCCAACCGTGCTGAATGCCAAAGCAGGTATGGTCATTGGGGAAATGCAGTATCTATGCGCATGTTTGCCACCCGCTTTGCAAGAAACGGTTGTAGTAAGTTTTCACTACTCATGTTTATTTCCATAAAAACAACAATGTTATTTAACATAGCCAATGTAAAAATAAAAATCGGTACATAGCACAAAACCCGACCACTAGTTCACGATATGAAAAAATGTCCCCCGTTAGAAGGACAAACTTCATCGTAATAAACTATTAGCCGAATTTTCTCTACTACCTATGCAAATGACAATGTAAATCGTTTTACCAGTCAATCAAATTCGCCTCTGCGAATTTGGAGTCCAGATTTTGAATCGTGCAAGCACGATTAACTTCATTCAGCCGGCGTTTGAACGCCTGCTGAATGAAGTTAAAAATGAAAAATATTGTCAATACTTATCCATCATATTACACAATAGAGTCAGTTTCAAGAATTGTTTTAATTTTTGTAACCATTAGATCAATCGCTACGTCATTGTCGCCGCCTTCTGGAATAATTACATCAGCATAACGTTTCGTTGGCTCAATGAACAGATTATGCATTGGACGAACAGCTGCTAAGTATTGATCGATGACTGAATCTGCTGTACGGCCACGCTCTTTAATATCACGCTGAATTCGACGAATAATACGTAAATCCGAGTCAGTATCAACGAATAATTTAATATCCATTAGATTGCGCAGACGTTCATCCTCAAGCACTAAAATACCTTCTACGATAATAACATCCTTTGGCTCAACATGAATCACGTCTGTTGCACGAGTATGTGCTACATAATCATAAACGGGCTTATCAATTGCTTCATATTTAACCAAAGAGTTTATATGCTCTATTAATAAATCGGTATCAAATGCAAGTGGGTGATCATAATTTGTTTTTAGACGTTCTTCAAATGTCATATGCGATTGATCTTTATAGTAATAATCTTGTTCGATTACAACAACGGAATGGTCACGGAAAACATCATAAATGGCACGTGTTACACTCGTTTTACCTGAACATGACCCACCTGCGATCCCAATGACTACAGGACGCTTTGCCATTTATTTATTCTCCTTTCGCATCATGTTGAATTTTGTCAACGGACGATCAACCTTGAATTTTAAAATTTGTAATGGATGACGCGCTATATCGATCTCTGTACCCTCTTCATCCCAAATTGGGCCCACTTCCATTTTAAAAGTTTCGATGTCTGGACCGAAGAATTCGATTGTGTCGCCTGGTTTAAAGTAGTTACGTTGCTCCATTGTTACCATTTGAGTTTCTGCATCGTAATCAAGGACGAAACCTGCAAAGTCCCACTTCATTTTGTGAGAGTGGAATCCAAACATTTGTTGTTTGTAACTAGGCTCTCCTTCAAAGAAAGAAGAAGCTGTTGCACGGTTTGCACAGCGCGCAAGTTCTTCTAACCACGCTTTTTTGATTTGGAAGTTTTCGGGATCTGCGCAATAGGCATCAATTACTTTTCGGTAAACAGAAATTACTGTTGCAATATAGTGAATTGATTTCATACGACCTTCAACTTTTAATGAGTCAATGCCTAGCTCAATCATATGAGGGATTGATTCGATTAGTTTTAAGTCTTTCGGGCTCATTGCAAATGGTGCTTCGCCTTCGATGAATAATGCTTTTTCTTCACCTTCAACATTTTCATATAAATCATAATCCCAACGACATGATTGGCAGCACCCACCACGGTTTGAGTCACGAGCTGTCATATGGTTGGAAAGCGTACAACGACCAGAGTAAGCGATACACATTGCACCGTGCACGAATGCTTCGATTTCAATGTCCACTTCCTCTTTCATTTTTTGCATTTCTTCGCCGCCTACTTCACGTGCAAGTACAACACGTTCTAACCCTTCTTGTTTCCAATACTTCACAGCTTTCCAATTTGATAAAGACTGCTGCGTAGAAAGGTGAATTTCAAGGCTAGGTGCTGCCTTTTTACAAGTCTCAATAATTAATGGATCCGCCACGATAATTCCTCTAACGCCTGCGCCCTCAATAGCTTTTAAGTAATCGGCTAGTCCGTCCATATTTTCATTATGAGCAAAAATATTTGTTGTTACGTATACGACAGCGCCATATTTTTTAGCGAACTCAACGCCTTCATGCATTTCTTCAATTGTGAAGTTTCCTGCATTTGAGCGTAGGCCGAATTCTTGACCACCTATAAATACAGCGTCAGCTCCGTAGTGAACGGCAACTTTTAATTTTTCTAAGCTTCCTGCTGGTGCTAAAAGCTCAGGTTTTTTCACGATAACTGTTTTGCCATCTATTGTTCCGCGAATTTTGTCGTTTTGAATTAATTGAAGCATTGTTTCGCTCCCCTCTCTAGTAGACTGTTTCCTTGAAGATGAAGCCTGTATCCAATGGTCGTAGCTCTGGTTGAATTGCTTCTATTTGCTCTAATAAGCCGTCTTTAATTTCTTCGTAAGCATCTTCACCTTGCTCATAGTACGCATCAATTGCTTGGCGGTAAAGGTTTGTTACTGTAACAGCATAATCAAATGTCTGTAGAACGCTGTCGATTTTAAATGAATCTATTCCCGCTTCGAAAAGCTCCGTTAGTTCATCGATTACACACATATCATTTGGTGAGAAAATGTGTGTACCATTCAGATCTTCATAAATTGGATATTTATTTTTACGTTCTTTATCATGTAGGAACATATTTTTATTTTCTTTTCGGTTTTCAATTTCCATCGCTTCGTCACGGTATAAGAAGTAGTTTCCTAAAAGTGAGCGTTTTGATTGGAACATGCAAGTCATCCCATGGACTTGAGCTTCGATTTCGTACTCTGTGTTTTCTTTAATTTCAACTACTTCATCTAAAGAAAGCTCACGTGCTAGTACGGAACGTTTTGAGCCGCGCTCGCCCCAATAATTAACTTGGAACCAGTTTGTTGCAATTGTTTCTGGGCTCCAGTGTAATGGAATTGTAACGCCTAATTCACGAACAGCTACAACGACAGCTGGGTCGCCAAAAACAAGCGCATCTACGCCAATACGTTGCATTTCTTGTAAATACACATCTAAAGCATCTAGTCGATCATTATGGAATATCGCATTAACTGCTACATATACTTTTTTTCCAGCTGCATGAATTAGCGCAGTTGCTTCTTCAACTTGAGCTACTGTAAAATCTCCAGCAAGTCGTAAGCCAAATTTTTGTTCACCGATTACAAATGCGTCTGCACCTGCTTCAAGCAAAGCCTTCACATGCTCCACTGATTGCGGTGTTACTAATAATTCAGGTTTCTTCACCTTTCGTCACCTCTTCAAACAAATTAATAATCCATCTCCAACCGGGAAAAATGCACTTGTATAATCTGGATGTTGCATAATCCACTCTGAAAAATGTTTTAAGTTGCGAATCATCGTTCTTTTTCTTCTAGGCACTTCTTTAATATCTAAATCCGAAAGTCCGTGCATATACATATTATCGATATACAACACACCACCTGATGGCACAAGCGGTGAATATTTTTCAAAAAACTTTTGATATTGGCCTTTCGCCGCATCAATAAAAACAGCATCAAAAGTAGGTTGAATACTTTCAACATCTACCTCTAACGCATCCCCTTCAATGACCGTAATTCGATTAGCTACTTCGGAACGTGCGATAAACGATTTTGCATGCGCCACACGGGCTGTGTCACGTTCAATCGTCACAATACTACATTCAGGTAGGGCCTGCGCCATACGCATAGCAGAATAACCAATGGCCGTCCCAATTTCTAAAACTCTCGAAGGCTTTTGAATACGAAGTAATTGATTCAGTGACTCAATTCCTGCAAGTTGCATAATTGGCACATGATTTTCCTTCGCAAAACGCTCCATTTCTAGTAGCAGTTCGTTACGGGCTGGAATGAAGGAGTCGATATAAGCATCTGATAATTCCATTCATAGAACCCCTTTAAGAAAAGCTCGGGTCACAAAGAAAAGTGCTAAAATGCCCACTTACACCCGTATCACCAAAAACACCGCTTCTATATCTAGACGGCCTTTTTTTGCACCTAAAATCGTAGCGGCAGTTGCATTGGGAATATGACTGACAACGTGCGAGCCTCAGCTGCTTGCAGGTCCGAAGTGATAGTATCTTTTCGACTATCGCCCATGGGCAGACCGCGACTTTGTGGGTGTAGCGCTTTATTCTAGACATATATTTCGTCTTTTACAAATTAAAAAGACGAAACGATGATGTTTGCGCCCGTAGCTTCATAAATATATAAGGACAAAAAATTACAACTTATAATAGCACGAAAATAAAAGGAATGCGAATAATCTTTACTAGATTCATCGACCACTTATGAATATTTATCGCAAACACAATTCATTGAAAATTCAATCGTATCAACGAACTTAACAGGTTGATGCATAATTATTGAAAACTACGCGACTCAATCCTGCATAATTCTGCAATGAAATTCATACTTTCGGCAAAGAAACTGTAAATTTAGTCGATTCCTTTTTCATTCATTATTTTCGTAAATATTTTTTTATATTAGCCAAGTGCTCATCATAAGACTTTGCAAAGTGATTAATGCCTTTTGAGTCAGCTAGGAAATATAAATACTCCGTACTTGACGGATTTAATGCAGCTTCAATGGATACTTTTCCTGCTCCAGCAATTGGTCCTGGAGGCAATCCAGTATTTTGATATGTGTTATACGGATTATCAATTTCTAAATCTTCATACAATACACGGTCCTTATGTGAGCCAAGCGCATATAACACAGTCGGATCGGTTTGTAATGGCATATCAATATCTAACCGATTATAGAATACACTCGCTATCGTTTCGCGGTCTGTTTGGGCAGTTGCTTCTTCTTCTAATAGTGAAGCAAAGGTTAATAATTCATGAACTGTTAACCCATTCTCCTCTAAAGCTGCGCTGTATTCTAATACAATATTATTTGTAGTTGATAGCATGTCTTTAATAATTGCTTTTAGACTTGGATTTTCCTCATAAAATGCATAGGTTGCTGGGTACAAATAGCCTTCTAAATTATATCGAATTGCTTCACCGTAAATATCCTCAGATAGTAAATCCGGATATTCAGCTAACATCTCTTCTATAAAGGTTGGACTTGTTACCATTTCCATAAATTCATCTGCTGAATAGTTTGCATTTTTCTCAACAATTTTTGAAATTTGTTCCAGTGTCAAGCCTTCTGGAATTGTCATCGAAAACACCGGTTCACGATAAACTTTCCCTGTCTTTAAGCTTTCGATAATTTCATCTAGCGTCATCGCCTGCGTCATCGAATAATTTCCTGCTTGGAACTGCGACTCATTTTTAAACTTTGTATAATATTTAAAAATACGCGCATCTTTAATAATACCTTTTTCCTCTAAAATACTCGCGATTGCTGTAATGCCTGATCCCATTGGAATATCTACTGCAACTTCAGCTGTTGCTTCCGAATTCATTGGTTGTAATGCCGATGTTACATAATTGTATGCGAAATAGCCACCAATTCCAATAATAAGTAGTACAACCAACGCGACGATTGCAACGATGCGACGTACAACCTTCACTTCGCTTTTTTTGCTTTTCATTTTACTAAACATTTCCTGCTTCTTTTTGTCATTTTCCACAGGTGTCCCCCCTTAACTCTCTTTCATATGATACAAGATAATACAAAACGTGACAAATTAAAAAGACACATCTCACCCAATATAGGGCGAGATGATGTCCTTATTTATGTTGATAAGAAAGTGTTCCTTTCTTACCTACCAAAAAAAGAAGTGCATTTGCACTTCTTTTTTTTCGCCTCATACAACAAAATATTGAAAACTAGTTACTTTGTTGAAGTGTTTGTAGTATTTCTTCAACTTTCGCCCATTCTGCGTCTGTTTCAATCGGTAGTAGCTCTTCTACAGCACCGTTTTCATCTGCAGTATAGCCCGCTGCAAAAATTTCTTGATGTACACCATCTTCATCAGCAAAGCCGTAGAATAAATATGATTTACCAAATTCTTTAAGCTCGAAGCGGTGTAAAATTTCACAAACGATATCATCGCCATTTTCATCCGTAATTGTGATGAATTTTGTTTGATCTTCGCCGAATTCTTCAATTAATGTATTCATAACCTCTTCAACCATAGCCCATTCTTCGTCTGACTCTAAATCAGCGAAATCAGCCATCTCACCGTTTTCATCTAATTCATAACGAAGTGCTGAAACATCAGCATTCCCTTCACCGTCTTCTCCAACTAAAGTGAATAATACATATGAATGATCTTCTGAATCGAATGTGAATACAACACGGCAAAGTTGTTCGCCGCCATCCTCTGTTTGTAATTTAAATAATTGCTCTTCCATTTCTAGTTCCTCCTTGTATAAAAAGTAGTTGTAGGTATGTTGCAGTTGCCTAAGTACTATTTAGAAAGATACATCGCGCACCAAAATGAGACAACTGAAAAAGTCGATTTATCACGAAAAACATAATACAAAATCACTTATTTCATGGAAAAATCTCAATAAAAAAACAAGATTTATACTATAAAAAACCGAACTTTTTCAGTGCCCTACCCCAAAATAGGGCGAGTTGATGTCCTTAACTATGTGGATGGGAAAGTTAACCTTTCTTATCCACTAAAAAGAAAACAGAGTCGGCCAAGGCCGCCTCTGTTCCTCGTTTGTTCTATTGTAGAGATTACTCTTCGTCTTCGCCTAGCTCATCTTCAATTGCATTTAATACGCTCTCGATAAAATCCCACTCTGCTTCTGTTTGAATTGGCTCTAATTCGCCATCTTCACCATTTTCAGCTGGTGTGTAAGATGAAGCGAAGATTTCTACTGCGCCGTCTTCGTCTTCTTCAGCACCTACTAAAGAATAAAGTACATATGATTTACCGAATTCTTCCGAATCCACTGTGTGTAGGATTTCGCAAAGTTGTTCGTTACCATTTTCGTCTACAATTGTAATATGTTTTTGTTGTTCTTGTTCCATTTCTGGTCACCTCTTCATTAATAGTTAATAAAACATATTTTGACTCCAAAAGGTCTCATCATATGTTATTACTTGTTTTTGCCCCTGTCGCTTCGCTTTCCGGGCAGAAAAAAACAAATTTTTGCCCCTGTCGCTTTGCTTTCGGGGCAGAAAACTAATGGTTCTAGAAGAACCATTAGTTTTTGCTATCTAAATATCCTTGAAGGATCATGACAGCTGCCATTTTATCAATGACTAACTTTCGCTTTTTACGGCTTACGTCCGCTTCAATTAACATGCGTTCTGCAGCCATCGTTGTTAAGCGTTCATCCCAAAGTTTCACCGGAAAGCCGAATGTTTCTTCTAGTAACTTTTTATAGTTTTCTGAAGCTTCTCCGCGCGGACCTACTGTATTATTCATGTTTTTCGGAAAGCCGACAACAAATTCTGTTACCGAATATTCCTTCACAAGCTCTTTTAGACGTTCAATGCCAAATTCGCCTGCTTCTTCATTAATTTTTACAGTCTCGATTCCTTGAGCTGTCCAACCTAACGCATCACTAATTGCTACGCCGACCGTTTTCGTGCCAACGTCTAAACCCATAATTCTCATTTTTCCGCCTCGGTATTCTTCCTAATATAAAATTTTACGAGCTCCTCGAGAATTTCATCCCGTTCAAGCTTGCGAATTAAATTACGCGCGTCCTGGTGGCGAGGGATGTATGCCGGATCACCAGATAATAAATAACCTACAATTTGATTAGTTGGATTGTAGCCTTTTTCTTCTAATGAAGCGTACACCTTTAACATCACTTGCTTTACTTCTTGTTCCATTGACTCTTCAGGAAAACTAAATTTCATCGTTTGATCGAAAGAACTCAAGACCAGCACCTCGCTTTCAGAAATAAGGAGATGGAGAAAATCCCCATCTCCATTTTTTCTATTATAACCGATTCAGGTCATCACATCAAATACGCCTTAGTATATTTTACGCTGAGAATTGTGTGAAACTGAATACTATTAAATTGATTTAACATAATCATACACAGAATGTAACGCTTCTTCAAGTTTTGACGCATCTTTCGCACCAGCCATTGCCATATCTGGACGACCGCCGCCTTTACCACCGCAAGCTTCCGCTACCATTTTCACCATATTACCCGCATGGAAGCTACCGCCAACTAAATCTTTTGTCACACCTGCACAAAGCATAACTTTGTCGCCGTCAGTTGCACCAAGCACTACTACTGCACCCGTCATTTTTTCTTTCAGGTCGTCCATCATTTGACGAAGTTGGTTGTTGTCTTTTGCATCTACACGTGTTGAAAGTACTGTTACATCACCAATTTTTTGTGCTGAATCAAGTACTGCTCCAGCTTGTGCGTTCGCAATTTTTTGTGACAGTGATTCGTTTTCACGTTGAAGTTCTTTGTACTCTGCTTGTAAGCCTGTTACACGTGCTACTAAATCTTTTGGATTTGCTTTGAAGTGAGTAGCTGCTTCAACAAGAACCGCTTCTTCTTCTTTTGCTGCCATGTATGCACCTTTACCTGTAACTGCTTCAATACGGCGTGTACCAGCACCGATACCACCTTCAGAAACGATTTTGAAAAAGCCGATTTCTGAAGAGCGTTTCACGTGGATACCACCACATAGCTCGATTGAGTAGTCGCCTACTGCTACAACACGTACAACATCTCCGTATTTTTCACCAAAAAGAGCCATTGCGCCCATTGCTCTTGCTTCGTCAATTGCCATTTCTTGAATAACCACTTCGATATCATCCCAAATTTTTTCGTTGACGATCAACTCAATTTGTTGCAATTCTTCTTTCGTAACTTGACCGAAATGAGAGAAGTCAAAGCGCAGACGATCCGGACCTACATAAGAACCTGCTTGGTTAACATGGTCGCCAAGTACGTCTTTTAGTGCACGTTGCATAATATGTGTAGCTGTATGGTTTTTTATAGTTAAATTTCGTTCCTCGCGGTTAACTGCTGCGTGTGCTGCTTCACCAACATGCATTTCACCAGATTCAACAATTACTGTATGTAATGGTTGACCGTTTGGCGCTTTTTGCACATCTTTTACGAATGCTGTAAAACTATCATTTGAAATGGTACCGTGGTCAGCAATTTGGCCACCCATTTCAGCGTAGAATGGTGTTTCAGAAAGAACTACTAATGCTTCTTGTCCTTCTGATGCAACTTTAGCTACCTGACCATCCACAACGATTGCAGCAACTGTTGTATTAGCTGTTAAAGTATCAAAACCTACAAAAGTACTTTCTTCTTTGAGGTTTGCTAATACTTCATTTTGTACTTGCATTGAGTCTACGTCTTGACGCGCAGCACGTGCACGATTACGTTGTTCTTCCATTGAAGCCTCGAAACCTGCGTGATCAACTGACATGCCAACTTCTGCCGCGTATTCTTCAGTAAGTTCTACCGGGAAGCCAAACGTGTCATATAATCGGAATGCATCTGCACCTGGAATAAACGTTTCGCCTGCTGCTTTTTGCGCGGCAACCACTTCATTAAAAATTGAAAGACCACCATCTAATGTTTCGTGGAATCGCACTTCTTCATTTTTAATTACACGTTGAATGAAAGTTGTTTTCTCAGTCACTTCTGGGTAGAAGTCTTGCATAATCGCCCCAACAGTCGGGACTAATTCAAACATAAATGGTTTTTCGATACCGATTTGTTTTGCATAACGTACAGCACGACGGAGTAAACGACGTAAAACATAACCGCGCCCTTCATTTGACGGTAATGCGCCATCACCAATGGCAAATGCTACTGTCCGGATATGGTCAGCAATTACTTTAAATGGTGTGTTAATGTCTTCTTCTGAACCGAAAATTTCTTTTAAGTCGATTTCATTCGGACGTTTGTATTTACGGTTAGAGAATTCTTCTATTTTTCCAATGATCGGCATGAATAAATCTGTATCAAAATTTGTTGGTACATTTTGCACAACAGAAACGATACGCTCAAGACCCATCCCTGTATCAATATTTTGCTTTGGTAGTGGTGTATATGTGCCATCTGGGTTGTGATTGAATTGAGAAAATACTAAGTTCCAAACTTCCAGGTAACGTTCGTTTTCACCGCCTGGGTACATTTCTGGATCTGTTTCATCTGTACCGTATTCAACGCCGCGGTCATAGAAAATTTCTGAGTTTGGTCCAGATGGTCCTTCACCGATATCCCAGAAGTTACCCTCTAAGCGGATTAAACGTTCCTCAGGAATACCAATTTCTTGATACCAAACATCGTACGCTTCTTGATCTTCTGGGTGGATTGTAATTGTTAATAATTCCGGATCAAAGCCCATCCACTTTTTATCTGTAAGAAATTCCCACGCATAGTGAATTGCTTCTTTTTTGAAGTAATCACCGATTGAGAAGTTTCCTAGCATCTCGAAAAATGTATGGTGACGTGCTGTTTTACCAACGTTTTCTATATCGTTGGTACGAATAGATTTTTGTGCGTTTGTAATTCTTGGGTTGTCTGGAATAATACGACCATCAAAATAAGGTTTTAATGTTGCAACCCCTGAGTTAATCCAAAGTAAAGATGGATCATTTATTGGTACAAGTGGTGCTGACGGCTCATGATGATGCCCTTTTTCTGTAAAGAATTCTAAGTAAAGACGGCGAATATCTGCTGCTTTCATAGTGAAATTTCCTCCTAATATTATAATTACATAATTTTCTAAAACGACGATAGCATATCCGGAAAATTAGAAAGACACACCTTGCCTCCAAAAGAGGGTAAACCGATGTACTTTTTTAACAACAAAAAAAGCCCTCATCCCCAAAAGGGACGAAGACTGTTATCTCGCGGTACCACCCTAAATTATAAAAGCATAAAACTTTTACATCTCAAGCACTTGTAACGTAAGTGAACGGCAGGTATTAGCTGCACTCTGGAGTAGCTTTCCGAATCAAAATGAGGAGATTTTTTCAGCCGAGAAATCTCTTTCTAAAACACATCTATAAAACGTACTTTTTCCATCATCGTTTTCATTGTATTCTACTACACATTATAAATAAAAACATGGATGTGTGTCAATCGCTTAGACACATCATTAATATTTATATTGTTTACGTGTTAGTAAAATAATGAAAATAGCAGGAATTGAACAAACGATCATCCCTAAAAAAGCAAGTCCAGGTTTAATTTCATATAAAGCTCCGCCAATTAACGTTAAAACCGCCGCACTTAAACTCATCGCAAGTGCTGAGTATATACCTTGAGCATTTGGAATTTGTTCCTTGGGTAGCGCCTTAGAAATATAGCGAATAAAGGCAAAATGCGCAACTCCGAACGATAATGCATGTAGTGCTTGCGATAAAATAAATACCCAAACATTCGGAAACATAAAAATCAAAATCCATCGTAGCGTAGAACCAATCGCTGCTAGCATTAATAGAGAGGATGGTCGCCATCTCGCTAAAAATGTATCTGCTTTTAAGAAATAAAGTATTTCAAAAATAACTGCGACATTAATAATCATCCCAATGTAAAATGGATTCACTTGTAAGTCCTGCAAATAAATATAACCGTAATTATAATAAGCCGCATGCGCACCTTGTAATAAAATAACAATAATCAACACGACTGGAAAACCTTTAATTTTTAATAAGCCCTTCATTGAAAGAGCTTCTCTACGCACTGGTTCAACAGCTAGTACTGCCGGCCCTGGCATGAATTGCATGATTAACATTGCTATCAACCCAATAATCATACTCCATAAAATAGCCTGCTCACCGAGGCTAGCTGTTAACATGCTAATAATTAATACGGATACGACAAAACCAAATGATCCGAGCGAACGTGCTTTTCCGTAATGCACATTCCCTTCTTGCATAAGTGATGCCGCACTACTTTCGACAGCCGGTAATAATGCTGGATATGCTGCACTAAACAGAAGCGTCATTACTAAAAGCGATGAAAATGAAGTCAGTGGAATATAGAGAAGCGCTACTACTAGCGATGCAATTGTGAACAAAATGATTACTTTTTTATTGCTTACATATTTTGAAACGAGCGGAAAAACAAACATTGTAGATACCGCACGTGCCAATAAACCGAACCCCATAACCATACTTGCCTCAGACACAGTTAGTCCTTTTGCTTGAACGAGCCACCCTGTCCAATACGGTAGAAATACGCCCCAAGTAAAGAAGAATGTGAAGAAATTTTGTGAAAGCCAACGCTGATTATTCATAATAAAATTCATACCTCCAATAACTTATGTTGAATCATATCATGATGCGTTTTACAATAATGTGAGATATCTCATATTCTTCTCTGATTGGAGGAAAAAAATGCAAATTTTAAAAAACGAATTGCGGAATACATATTTAGAGCGATACCCCATTCAACATTTTTTCTCCTTTGATATTACACCATATATTCACGTTTGCCGATTCGAAAAGGGGGAGTTTATTTTTCATGAGCATTCGTATCCTGAATATATCTATTATATGGTGGAAGGAAAAGCCAAACTATACGTGACCCATAAAAACGGCAAAGTATCATTGATCGATTTCCTAACGTCTCCTTGTTTTATGGGCGAAATTGAACTTTTAAACGAGGAAAATTACTCCAAAGGCATTCAGACGGTTACAAATACGATTTGTTTAGCCATTTCCATACGGGAATGCAAAGAAAAATTATTGTCCGATTCTGTTTTTCTCAGGATGCTTTGCGTCTTTTTAAGTAAAAAGGCAACTAGTATTACAGCAAAATATACACAAAACCAAGCATACCCATTAGAGAATCGTTTAGCTTCATTTATGCTCATATCTTCTGACAATGCCATTTATAAAGAAAAACACACAGAGATTAGTGAATATCTCGGTGTGTCTTATCGTCATCTACTTTATGTCCTCGCTGAATTTACCGAGGCAGGGATCATTCAAAAAACGACTAAAGGCTATCTTATTTTAAATGAAGAAAAATTACAGAACCTAGCATTAGAAATCAATTAGAAATAAAGCTTATTGCGAACAAACTTGCACTAAGCTTTTATTTTAACTTTTTAGTCTTATTGCGGCACAAGGTATTTTACAGCAACTTCCTCTACTATCAATGGCTTAGAAAAGAAATCCCCTTGAATAATTTTGGATGACAGCTATGTTCATTGGATATTAACAGAAAACCAAAAATCCACAAAAGAAAAAGCCTTCCACAAGAAGGAAGGCTCTGTCAATTATAAAAACATACCGGCAATTGACGCGCTTAATAGTGAAGCAAGGGTCCCTGCTACAACGGATTTCATTGCTAATTTTGCAATTGTTGAACGACGGTCCGGGGCCATTGATCCTAAGCCACCGATTAAAATTGCCAATGAGCTAAGGTTCGCAAAACCACATAGTGCGAACGAAATGATAATAGTAGTTTTTGGAGATAGTGTATCGATCATCGGAGCAAAGTTTGAGAACGCAACGAATTCATTTAATACAAGCTTTTGACCAATAAATGAACCAGCTTGTACTGCCTCTGACCAAGGTACACCGATTGCAAAAGCAAGTGGCGAGAATACATAACCTAAAATTCCTTCGATCGTTAAGTTATCAAAGCCAATCCAGCCACCGATTCCACCTAAAATACCGTTAAGAAGTGCGATTAATGCGATGAAAGAAAGTAACATAGCACCAACGTTTACCGCAAGCTTCATACCGTCAGCCGCACCTTTAGCAGCCGCATCAATAACGTTTGCAGACTCTGTGTCTTTTTCTAATACAAAGTTCGATTCATCTACGATTTCTGTTTCAGGAATCATTAACTTCGCTAAAACTAAGCCTGCTGGTGCAGCCATGAAGCTTGCTGCAAGTAAGTATTCTAGAGGAACTCCTAGTAACGAGTAACCCACTAAAACTGAACCTGATACAGATGCTAAACCACCCGTCATAACAGCAAAAAGCTCTGATCTCGTCATTTTATTTAAAAATGGACGAATAACTAACGGTGCTTCTGTTTGCCCAACGAAAATATTCGCTGCCGCGTTAACAGATTCCGCTTTACTAGTACCTAATAATTTTGATAGTGTGCCACCGATTAATTTAATGACGAATTGCATAATACCTAAATAATATAGTGCAGAAATTAATGCAGAGAAAAAGATAATGATTGTTAATACGTTTATTGCAAAAATGAAGCCAACTGACTCAATATCTGCTAAACCACCGAAAACAAATGAAATTCCCTCATTAGCGTAAGAAATTAACTTTTGAACTCCGTTAGAAAGCGCCAATAACATTTCACGGCCTAATTCCCATTTTAATACGATGAAAGCGAATAATAGTTGAATTACTAAACCAACACCAATTGTACGCCATTTAATTTTTTTACGATCACTGGATAAAGCTAAAGCGATTCCTAACACGATTGCAATCCCTGCAATTCCCCAAATAATACTCACAATGTCACCTCTTTTTATTTTTGAAAACCTTTTCATTTTAACTTACATAAATTGACACTCGACATCAAACATCCGAAATATTTACTATATTAACACAGAGTAATAACACAACCTATATAATAGTTTTTTCACACATTTCTATTATTTTGCTCAATTTCTCCGTAAATATATTGGCGTATAAAAAAAAGCAAACCTAATTAATTTAGGTTTGCTCAATCCTCTATATAGTTGGAAGTCATTCTGATTTACAAAAGTCAAACGGTGAAATCCCATCCATTCCAATCAGAGGATGAATGTATGGGGCAGTTTCTGTTGTTAAGTTCATTGGTAGTGCTTCGGCAATTTTATGTGACTCAGAAATATTAAGAATCGCCATTTGCTCCTGTACTTGTTCAGGCTGTTTTTTGATTTTATCGACCTGCACAGGCTTGGCAGATACTTGTTCCATAGTGACAGTTATTTCCTCTACCTCGTCAATTGCCATCGGATTTAAACGGGCTTTTAGGCTAGTAAGACGGGCAAGATCATCCGTCTTCGCCAAACCATTTGCAAGTACATCTGGTTCACCGCATAAAATTAGGAAGCTTTTCGCACGGGTAATACCAGTGTACAAAAGATTGCGGCGTAGCATTTTAGAATAGCCGCGCACGACTGGCATAATAACTGTTTGAAACTCCGACCCTTGCGATTTATGAATGGAGCAGCAATAGGCTAGCGTAAGCTGATTTAAATCACCGCGCTGATACGTTACTTCAATCCCATCATAGGAGACGATGAGTACATCTTGTTTTTCAATTGTTTCCTTCGCTCGTATAATAGAAATCACTTCGCCCATGTCCCCGTTAAACACATTGCTTTCTGGCTGATTCACAAGCTGTAATACTTTATCACCAATGCGGTAAATGGTATCACCAAAAACGAGTTCCTTGCGGGTGCCATCATTTGGGTTTACGAGCTCTTGAATTTGTTTATTCAGTGCATCAATGCCTGCTGGACCTTTGTACATCGGTGCGAGCACTTGAATATCCCGGATTGCATGACCTTTTGCTACCGCACTTTTCACAACCTGTGTAACAACGCTCGTTACCTGATTTGCAGAAGCATTAATAAAAGAGCGATCGCTTGTTTTAGCCGTTAACGTTTCCGGTACAATCCCCTTTTTAATTTGGTGGGCTATGTCAATAATTGTTGAACCTTCAGCTTGTCGGTACACATCTGTTAATTCAACTGTTGGAATTTGATTTGATGACAGTAAATCCTTTAATACCTGACCGGGGCCTACTGGTGGTAGCTGGTCCTGATCTCCAACGAATACAACTTGTACATCTTCATGTAGTGCCTTGAGTAATTGGTGGGCAAGCCATGTATCCACCATCGACATCTCATCAATTATCACGAGACGTCCTGTTACTTCACGCTCTGTTTCCTCTTCCTTTTGCTGACCAGTAAAACCGAGCAGACGGTGAATTGTCATCGCTGGCAGTTCTGTCGACTCCGCTAAACGTTTCGCTGCACGTCCAGTTGGCGCTGCTAAAACAATAGGAAACGGTTCTTCCTTTTGCGCATAATCTTTCGGGTTCAATGACAAGCCGTGAAGCTCGGCATATACTTCAACAAGCCCTCGAATAACAGTCGTTTTACCTGTTCCCGGACCGCCCGTTAAAATCATGACCGCAGAGTTTAATGCCGTTTCAATCGCCTGTGCTTGGGTCGGTGCATACGTTACGTCATAGCGCTCTTCTACCTCTCCAATTGCTTTGCGAATTTCATCACGAGAAAAGCTTTCACTTTTTTTATTCTTTTCTTTTAAATCAAGAATTTTTGACGCAATACCAACTTCACTGAAATAAAGTGATGGTAAGTACAGACGGGTTTCCTCGCCACAAATTTTTGACTCCTCGCGCATTTGAATACAGGCTTGTGAAATCGCATCAAATGGAATTTCCACGCCCTGACTTTGCTCAAGTATCCCCTTTACCATGGGAAGTACAATTTCTGCGTCGAGATAAACATGTCCCTCTGATAGCGCGGCATTCGTTAGCACATGAAAAATTGCCGCCTTAATACGGTCTGGATGATTGCCTGTAATCCCTAATTTAGAGCCGAGTTCATCCGCACGACCAAAGCCGACACCATCCACTTCTTCAATGAGGCGGTATGGATTTTCGGTTAACATTGAAATGGTTTCTTCACGATATGTTTGGTAAATTTTCATGCCTAGCTGCGGTCCAAAACCCCATTCGTTCAGCTGAATCATGACACGCTCAAGGCCAAGGTTTTCTTCAATCGTTTGACGGATTGCGAGCTTTTTCTCTGTTGATAAACGCGGGACCGCATTAAGCGCTTCTGGATCTTCTAAAATACGTTTTAGTGCATTCACGCCAAGCTTTTCTACGATCGTTTCTGCCGTTTTCCGTCCAATGCCAGTGAATAGATCGCTTGATAAATAATGAACAATGCCCTGTTCTGTCGCTGGCACTTCTTTTTCAAACGTTTCCACTTGAAACTGGATGCCGTATTTCGGATGACTTTTCATGACACCCGTAAAACGATAGAGCTCGTCCTCTGTAAGCTGCGGGAAGTAACCGACAACGATCATTTCTTTTTCTTCATATTGCAGATTTGTTTCTTGAATTTTTACGCGAAGAATCGAGTACATATTCGTCGCATTATGAAAAATTGACACGATGGGACGGCCGAGGATAAATAGCTTATTCATTTCAAATAAATCAAGATTTTGTGACATCCAAGTAGCGCCCCCTTTCTATTTTGTATGCCCATTTTACCATAGGAGCTAAACGCTGTCTTTTGTAAATGAAGCAATTGTTCTGCCAGTCAGATTTTTCTATAAATTAGCGCACTTAGAATGGTATGATAGAAGAAGAATTTTTTAGGAAAGGTTTGTGAATAGCAGTGGAATTTAGACCTTGTATTGATTTACATGATGGAAAAGTAAAGCAAATTGTCGGGAGTACCCTCGGACATAAAGATCAAGCGGTTGTCGAAAACTTTACATCTGAGCATGATTCAACGTATTTTGCTCAGCTGTTTGCGAATGATAAGTTAACAGGTGGGCATGTCATTATGCTAGGTAGCGGTAACGAAGAAGCGGCTATCCGCGCGTTAAACGCATATCCAAACGGTTTACAAATAGGCGGTGGTATTACTGCCGATAATGCTAAAATATATATTGATGCTGGTGCATCCCATGTCATTGTGACGTCGTATATTTTCCATGACGGAAAGCTAGATATGGAGCATTTACAAAAGCTGATTGCGGCGGTTGGCAAAGATAAGCTCGTCATTGATCTTAGCTGTCGAGCGCGTGATGGTAAATGGTTTGTTGTCACGGATAAGTGGACGAAATTTAGTGATTTTGAAGTAAATGCAACTTCGATTAAAATGATGGAAAACTATTGTGACGAGCTACTCATTCATGCGGTCGATGTTGAAGGAAAACGCAGTGGTATGCAAGAGGGCTTAGTAGCAGACTTGGCGAAGTGGACGTCTATTCCGACAACTTATGCTGGGGGCGTTCGCTCTATCGAAGACTTAAAGCTATTCGAGACAATTGGAAACAATAAACTTCACGTAACAATTGGTTCCGCCCTCGATATTTTCGGAGGCGATCTTTCATACGAAGACGTTGTTGCATACTGCAAGGAGTAATTCCGTAAATATGGGCTGCCTCATATCGCTGTGAGAAGGCCCTTTTAAAAACTATTTAAGCACAAAAACGCTAAAACACCCGCTTAACCTCGACAAGTACTGAAGAGTCCGAAGTGAAGCGGCTCTTTGCATTCGCCCGAGGACAAATAGCGACCTCAAGGGGCTAGCGATTTCGCCTAGACTTTGCATTTACTTAGTTGACTGTTATCCACAAGGCGAAATTCAATAATTTCTCTTACAACAAAAAACACCTCCAATTGTTAGGAGTGCACTGAAAAACTTACGCCTTAATAATGACGAATCTTCTTCAGGTAAAAATAAGGCGCTTCTTGTTCTATTTTGAACAGGAAGTACTTTATTTCTTTCTCTATTCCTTACACTTTTTCATTTAGTAGCTTCAATATTCGTTTCAAATAGACAGCAAATATCGTTGTGGCACAACCATTTTGTAAATCGCCATAAACGAGCTTAAGTAGAGTCTTTCTTGGTTTGAAATAATTTGGAAACACTAACATTAATTAGTTCCTTTTAGAATACAAAAAAATCACTCTTTTTAGATGAGAGAATGACGCATTCATTCTTAACAGTTACAAGTTGATTGGAGTGGAGGCGACGACTTCTAGGGGATTAGCGAGCAGCTTGAGACCCTGGACTGAGGCCAACACGATGTTGGTCACAAAGGCGTTGCCACAGGACGTGGCGTACTTAGCCTTTGTTCCATTGTTACACAGAAGCGGCTCAAGGCTCGCCCCCAGAAAAGCGTTCGCCGCAACGGAAATCAACGACATCGAAGTAAAAAGCCAGTTCTTAAACGATGTCTCGTTCAAGAACTGGCTAAACTACTTTATTGACTTTTTCAGTGCCCTCAATTTCAAGTCGGTGGGCTTTGGTCTAATAGATCCTTCACTCGTTGGACAAATATTTCTTTGTCGTACGTAAAGTATAATTCACTTGAAATTTTCACTGGGTCGCCGAAGAAAAACCGCTCGTAAAGTGTTTGGCGCGTTCCAAATGAACTCATAGTTAAATCCCAAGCTAGACGGAATAATTTCACGCGATTTTCTGCATCCTCTGCTTTAGCCTGTAAATATTGGTCTAAATCGTTTCGAATTGTCGAGCTAAATGCTTTTTCAGTTGGAATAGCCATTAAACCGCTCGCACCAAGAAGCTGAATAATGTCAGTAAACCTTGGGTAAATACGCGGAAATACATTGATAGCAACTTGAAGCGTTGTACGGTCTGGGCGCAAATATCCCCAATCATCTAGTTTTGCTTCGATCTCAGATTTGAGTACTAAAGCTTTCATCGTTTCAAGCGCAATTATTATTTCGGAAATTTTTTCCTGAACATGCTGATATTCGGTAATATTAATCGTATTGGCGATCGACTCGACCAGTCCTAAAATGAATTCCGTCTTAATAATTTGCCTTGAAGCAACTTGATGCAAGGAAAATGATTTGAACGCACATACATTCATAAAGTTATTTGCGACTTCCAAATTATCATAATAAAATATGCGATTCCACGGCACTAGTACATTATCGAACACCACAATGCAATCCATTTCTTCAAATCGCGCGCTTAAAGGATAGTTAAACACAGATTCTCCACCAACAAAAGATTCTCTACAAATGAACTTTAACCCTTCACTATTGCTCGGTATGGCAAATGCGTATGCATCCCCTTCACTTACCATCCATCCCGAAGATATGACGATGATTTCATCCGTCATCCCGCCTTGTGTTGCAAGTAACTTTGCACCTTTTATAAGGATGCCTTCTTTCGTTCGGTCGATTATTTTTGCAGCAATGGGTTCATCCGTATCCTCAAAATATACTTTAGAACGATTTACTTGAGGGTTAATAAATGTGTGCGTTAAAGATAAATCTTGCTCACGTGCCATTTCATAGAATGCCTTTAGATTCTCTGGAAAACAATTCTCTTTCCCATTCAAGTAATCCGTAGAACAAACAAGGGCTGTTAATACGGTGTTCATATAATCTGGACTTCTCCCCATTAAACCATTCGTTAATTTCGCCCACTGTTGGACCATCAATCGTCTTTTTGTCAAATCCTCTTGTTTCTTTGGTTGTAAAAACGACAGTCCTACTTTATCCCCTGTCAGAGGTGAGGGATACGTTAAGTCATCTTTTACTGCCATTTCATGTTGTAAATCATACAAGGCAGCCTGACTTTTCATAACGCCTTTAAATGCTGGATGTTCTGAAATTTTGCCTGTTACCTGCTCACCATCTATCCAAACATTAGTTTTTAGCTGATCAATCCGTTCAATATATTGTTTTCCCGTAATCGCTGCCATACACACACTCCCACTTTGTATTAGCTGTTATTTTTGGACGAAAGAATTCTACTGTAGTATAGTATTTATTTATGGATTCAATTGTTACAAAATATATGACTACTTTTTATCATTGTCCGAGCAAATAAAATAGGTTTAACAATTATTTTTTTATTTGAGGTAGTCTACGATTAAAGGAGCTTTTTTGAAGAAAAAAATTATTACTGTTTTTAGCCTATTACTTCTTGCCGGATGCACAGAAGAGCCAAAAACACTGCCGACAGAAACAAATTCACCTGGAAATGGTGTATTAGATGTCCCAACAAATGAAGATAATACCTTACTAAATGATATACCTGAATACAGTGCTCTAACAGCCCATATTGATTTAATCGCTTATACGGCTCATATTGAAACAGACAACCCTGGTAGCCGCGTGATTTTTTATAAAAATGTTAGTGGAGTTAAAACATATAAAAGTATTTTTATTAAAATGAAAACCGTCTTAAAATTATCAAGCTCCAAGATGATCGTTTAATCTACAACGATCTCCTTCAATAAAAAGATTAAGCCCTCGAAACAATGGAATGTTTCGAGGGCTATTTTTTACTAAAAGGCTATGTTAAATAACTAATTATGCAGTATATCCAGTATTATTCCCGAAATCACCTTACTGCTCAGGATATAGGTTTTTCAAAAAAATAATAGACTGTTCAATAAGCTCCTTTAAAACCTCCGTGCTGATATCGTCTACCTTATTAATATAGACACAGGCTTTACCTGATGTATGTTTTCCAAACCGTTGTAAGAATGAATCCCGTTCGGTAAATCCTGTTGCGAAATAAAGACTAATTTTTGCTTTTCTTGGAGAAAAGCCGACAAATGGGGCATATCCTTCGTGACCAGTTGGATATTTATAATGATAAGAGCCAAAGCCAATAATGCTCGGTCCCCACATTTTTGGCTCGTAACCTGAAGTTTCTTCAAAAATTTGTAGCAGTTTAAAGGCATCTGCTCTTTTTTTCGGACTGTCCACCGCTTCAATAAATTCAATGACGCTTTGAGCTGTTTCAGTTGTTTTCTGCTCGTACTTTGCCATGTTGAACTCCTCCCTTTTGACTTTCTCTACCTTCGTAAATAATACTCCAAATCAAATTCATTCACCATTTCCCTAAATGTAGCTAAAAAAATAGCGGTAGGCTTTTGACATCTCCTACCGCTGACCACTAGTTTAAACGTTGACTAATCATATCATAAATATAGCGTGCTTGATCAAACTCTGGCTGTAATGTATACGCTTGTTTTAAGTGATACATCGCTTTTTCCGTATCCGTCGTTGACACCGCATATAAGACACCTAAATTGTAATGCGCGTCTGCATTATTCCAGTCTTCATCAATTACAAATTGCAGTTCTTTTAGTGCGTAATCAAACATTTCAAGGGTACATAATAAAATACCGTATGATAGACGAATTTGAATATCATTTGGTGCAAGTTCAGCTGCGCGCTGCATAAAAGGAAGCGCCAGTTTATACTGTTCCCCGCGCTCGAAGCATTTACCTAGCATATAGTAAGCATCTGCTCCCTCAACGCCGTAATCAATTGATTTTTGATATAGTTTTGCTGCTTCTGTATAGCGCTCCGCCTCATAGTACAAGTTCGCTAAGCCGTAATAAGCTGTTGCTGCTTTTTCATCTACTGTAATCGCCTTTTGGAAGAAACGCTCCGCACGCTCTATATCATTCATCGCTGCAAGTAAAGTACCAAAATTAATATAACCTACTGCATCTTCTGGGTTTGCATCAATTGCTTGTGTAAACGCTTGTGCTGCGTCCTCATAGTGTTTTTCTTGGAATGCTTTAATGCCAATTTCGTTAAAATCTATCTTCATCTAGTTCACCTCAAAAAGATAGACGACCGAAGCCGCCTATTTTATATTGTCTAGGCATTCCCGCTACACCGAAGCGCTTGTCGGGTGTGAACGGACGCGAATGCCTTTTCTCTTATCCTACATACGTTAATTTTTCATTATTTTTAAATACTTCATCAATCGTGCCGCCACCTAAACAAATCTCACCGTCATATAAAACAACCGCTTGTCCTGGCGTAATCGCACGCACTGGTTCTGCAAATGTAATAAGTGCTGTCCCGTCTTCGCGCATTTCTACCTCAACTGGAGAATCCTCCTGGCGGTAGCGGAATTTCGCTGTACAGCTAAATTTGTCTGTTTTAGGTGCACTTGACGTAAAGCCCATGTTCACTGCTGATAAAGCTTCAGAGTATAGTTTCTCATGGTGGAAGCCTTGTCCAACGTATAATACATTACGTGCTAAATCTTTCCCAAGTACGAACCAAGGCTCACCATCGCCGCCGATACCAAGACCGTGACGTTGCCCTAATGTGTAATACATTAAGCCATCATGGTTACCCATTACTTTACCGTCAAACGTTTCCATAGTGCCGGGTTGTGCCGGTAAGTACTGACTTAAGAATTCTTTAAAGTTACGCTCACCAATGAAGCAAATTCCTGTAGAATCCTTTTTCTTCGCTGTTGCAAGACCAGCCGCCTCTGCAATTTCACGCACTTTTTTCTTTTCAATATTACCGATTGGGAACATGACGTGCTTCAGTTGTTCTTGTGATAACTGATTTAAGAAATACGTTTGGTCCTTGTTGTTATCAATACCACGCAACATTAGTACTTCACCGTCACGCTCTTCTACACGTGCATAGTGACCTGTTGCAAGATAATCCGCTCCAAGGTTCATCGCGTGCTCGAGGAACGCCTTGAATTTAATCTCTTTATTACACATAACGTCCGGATTTGGCGTACGTCCTGCTTTATATTCTTCTAGGAAGTATGAGAATACTTTATCCCAGTATTGTTTTTCGAAGTTTACTGCATAGTAAGGGATACCGATTTGGTTACATACCGCGATTACATCTTCGTAATCTTCTGTTGCTGTACATACACCGTTTTCATCAGTATCATCCCAGTTTTTCATAAAAATGCCGATTACATCATAGCCTTGCTCTTTTAACAGATGCGCTGCTACTGATGAATCTACGCCACCTGACATTCCGACAACCACTCGGATTTGCGATGGATCTCTTGTTTCTGTCATTATATTCACCTTTTCGTTATAAACTCTTTCGCGTAAAAGGCGCGAAGCATTTATTTTATTTCACAAGACGTTTGACGATTGCTGCTGTACGCTTTCCTGCCTCACGAATAAGCTCATCTGTATGCTCTAGACCAAAGCTAAAGCGTATCGAACTGCGAAGCTCGTCTGCATCCTTGCCAAACATCGCGACAAGTACGTGCGACGGATCAATGGAACCCGCTGTACAAGCAGAACCACTCGAAACAAGTACACCAGCCATATCTAAATTAATTAAAAATGATTCAACATCTGTTCCAGGGAACGTCACATTGAATACATGCGGTAAGCCGTGCTCTGCGTTACCATTTACTTTATAAGAAATGTCGGCCAAGTTAAATTGCTCACATAAGATCGCTTTAAAGTTTACATATTTAGCGCGATTTTCCTCACGTAGAGAAGTTGCTGTAGTTGCTGCTGTCGCAAAGCCAATTGCTGCTGGAATATTTTCCGTTCCTGCGCGGCGCTTTTTTTCCTGTGAGCCGCCGTACATCAAGCTAGCTAATTTAACACCAGACTTCGCATACAAAAAGCCAATACCTTTTGGCCCGTTTATTTTATGTGCGGACACACTTAATAAATCCACACCTAGCTTTTTAGGGTTAATATTTTCCATGCCAAATGCTTGAACTGCATCCGTATGGAAGGTTGCTTGATGGTCTTTTAATAATTGCCCAATTTCAGCAATTGGTTGTATCGTACCCACTTCATTATTACCAAACATTACCGTAACTAAAATCGTATCTTCTCGTAGTGCTGCCTGGACATCTTCTATGCACACTCGTCCCGTTTGATCGACAGGTAAATAGGTTATCTCAAAGCCTTCTTTTTGTAGCTTTTCGCAAGCATGAAGAACAGCATGATGTTCAATTTGCGTCGTAATAATATGTTTGCCCTCATTAGCACGACCATACGCTGTGCCGAAAATAGCCATATTATCTGCTTCTGTTCCACCACTTGTAAAAATAATTTCACTTGGGTTAACATTTAATTTGCTTGCAAGTGTTGTGCGTGCTCCGTCTAAATGCTTACGTGCCACGCGACCAGCTGCATGAATGCTAGATGCGTTTCCGTATACGATTTCCATAGCCTTCGTCATATCACGAATTACTTCCTTGGCGACAGGCGATGTTGCTGCATGGTCAAGATAAATCGTTTCCATAAAACGTTAAAACTCCTTTAAAAGGTCTACCTTCAATAGATAGCCTTCATACAATTTTAGAATGACACAACTCGCCCAAAATAGGGCGAGTTGATGTTCATACTTATGTGGATGGGAAAGTTATGCTTTCTTATCCACTAAAAAGATGCATATCGCCCAGAGGATAGGGTAATATGCTATCCTTTTTTTGTAGATTAGGTCGGTATATTTTCTGCTCTACTAAATATAAAACATATAGCCGTCGTCAACTGTGTTGTCTGTATACTTTGCTAAATCTTCTAAAGAAGTCGTATCAAGTACATCTTTCACAGCATTTTTAATGCGAAGCCATAACTCGCGCTGTGGTGCTTCTTCATTTTCGAGGCCTTCTACAATTTGGATTGGTCCTTCTAAAACGCGAATAACATCAGCTGCTGAAATATCGGTCGGTTTATGAGCCAACATATAGCCACCGTATGCACCTCGTACACTTTTTACAAGTCCCGCGTTACGAAGCGGCGATACTAATTGCTCTAAATACGCTTCTGATAAATCTTTTTCAGCTGCAATTTGGCGTAGTGGGATCGGTCCCTCACCATGATGCTTTGCTAATTCAATCATAATCGTTAATCCATAACGACCTTTTGTAGAAATTTTCATTATAACACCCCAATTTAGCTAGTCCATTTATATGCTCAATTATAGCACATCTCCTTTTATTCCACTCGGAAATACTCTATTATATTTTTTATAAGTATGTTTGAAGGAAGGTGACATATTGCAAAATGAACCATTAGCTTATAAAATGCGTCCAAGAAATTTACAGGAAATTGTCGGGCAACGAGCGATTATCGGTCCCTCTACCCCACTCTTTAAAATGATTGATAAAGGTCATGTGCCATCGATACTATTATATGGTCCACCGGGTACTGGGAAAACATCGATTGCTAACGCGATTGCCGGTAGCTCGAAGCTGCCATTCTTTGCGCTTAATGCGACACATGCTGGCAAAAAAGAAGTCGAGCAAGTCGTGATGGATGCACGTATGAGTGGTAAGGTTATTTTATTTTTAGATGAAATCCACCGGTTTAATAAATTACAGCAGGATACGCTACTGCCGCATGTTGAAAACGGATCAATTGTGTTGATCGGAGCGACTACTGAAAATCCATTCCACGATGTCAATCCTGCCATTCGTTCACGCTGCGGCGAAATTTTGCAGCTTGAGCGCCTAACAATTGAAGATGTCGTTCAGCTTTTAACATCTGCTCTAGCTGATGAGGAGCGTGGGCTTGGTCGCTACGAAATTCAAGCATCCAACGAGCAGCTTGAGCGCATTGCTAATGCCTGTAATGGTGACGCAAGAAAGGCGCTAACGCTATTAGAATCCGTTTATTACGCGTCGGATGAGCAGGACGGGGTAACGATTTTAAATGATAATGCGATTGACGCCCTTGCAAAAAGGATTGGTGTGTACGGAGATAAAGGCGGCTCGCATTTTTATAATTTGCTGTCTGCCTTGCAAAAGTCTGTGCGTGGTAGTGATGTCAATGCAGCACTCTACTATTTAGCACATTTACTTGAAAGTGGGGATTTAATTGCGGTTTGTAGGCGACTCCTTGTCATGGCGTATGAGGATGTGGGCCTTGCGAATCCCGCGGTGGGTGCACATGTTCAGTCGGCAACAGAGGCTGCAGTCAAACTTGGACTCCCTGAAGCACGTATTCCACTTGCTATGGCCGTTGTAGAAATGTGCCTATCTGATAAATCAAACTCAGCTTACAAGGCGCTAGATGCTGCCATTGCTGCGATTCATGCAGGTAAGACAGGGGATATTCCAAACCATTTAAAGGATACGCATTACGCTGGTGCTGCCACGCTTGGTCATGGTGGTTATCAATACCCTCATAATACCCCTGTCGGAACATTTGGCGGCTGGGTTGATCAGCAATATTTACCGGATGCACTTGTTGGCACAGAATTTTATAAACCGGTTATTGCCGGTGAGGAAAAACGAATGGCCAGTATTTATGAGAAGTTGAAAACGTTCAAGAAATAATAGTGGTAAATACATTAGGGCCACATAAAAGGCGCGTGACTCCAATAGTTAATTCATTCTTACCTACAAATAAAACTCAACAATGAAATTTAACAGCCACTTTTATAATCGCATATTTTTTATTCGCGAAAATTGAAAGTAGGTGATTTGAACATACAACTTAACTAAAAATAAGTGCCAGTTTCACTTTTTTTTTGAATAAGTCGTAGGTCAATTTCGCCAATTTTAACGAATCGTGTTTGAAAAACCCTCACGTAAATTTCTCCAAATAAATATCCGGCACTTCTTGTTCGATTTTGAACTGGAAGTATCGGATTTTTTCTATTTCTTCTATTTTTCCTTCAATCTTTTCAAAAATCAATTTCAGATTGACGACGAAGCTTGGGGCGAGTTATCTACCGTATACGGGAAGTTATTTATTCCTTGAGCCCATAGCCCGTGGAAATCAACGAAATCGAAAAAGATTTACTAATGGATTATCCCAATTTTTCCAAACGTTCAAGAATTCGTTGTTTTTATATCCAGAATTTTAAGTTATTTGCTATAATCGAACTATACTAAGGAGGTAATTTTATGCCAACTGTTTATCACCATATCATCGTAGCCATTGATTTTTCTGAACAAGCTAAAAAAGCTTATCAGCGTGCAGTTGAAATTGCTAATTCAACAAATGCGACACTACATTTAGTAAGTGTTGTGGACACATATTCAAACGCTTCTGTCGAAACATTCGATCGAAAATATGCAGTAAAAATCCATGACGAATACGCACAAAAACTAGAAATTTATAAACAAAAAGCTATCGAATCCGGTGTTACACACGTTCTCACTCATGTTGAATTCGGCTCACCAAAACAGATTTTAACAAACTTTGAGAAAGCCGAACTTATTGTGATCGGTGCAACTGGCTTAAATGCTGCACAACGCTTTATTTTAGGCTCTGTTTCATCAAACGTCGTACGCCATGCCAAATGCGATGTTTTAGTTGTCAAATAAAAAAATTCAATAATTTTTTATTCCTTACATTAATTTGTTAGCTTTTTGTAAATTCGTTCTATACTTTATAATCAAGAACAAATGCGCTAAAGCGCCTGCTTAGCCCCGACAAGCGCTGGAGAGCCCGAAGTGAAGGCGCTCTCTTTGCCTTCGCCCGAGGGATCGAAGCGACCTCGAGGGGCTGGCGCTTTAGCCTAGACGTAGCATTTACTTTTTTTGAATGTTATCCACATGGCGAAATTTTATAATTTCCTTATCAACAAAAAAGCTGTCCGAGCGAAACGAATCTTTTCGCTCGGACAGCTTTTTACTAGAAACTTTATCTAGCATTCTATTCATAACATGTCGTTTTTATTCATATGTCTTACATAATGAATAAAACGACTCCATACATTCCTTCATAGTACAGCCGAGGGAAACATTCATAGTCGCACGATCTTCTTCTGGGGCAATTTCTTGTAGACTTACAGTAAGCTCTTGTAAAAATTGTTCATTTTGTTCGAGCTTAGCATTTGGTAAACAAGTTGCACTTTTTTTATACAAATTAACAATATGATTTTTTGCACCTTCGTCTTGCAAATCAATTAACTGGGCATGTGTTAGCCCATTAAAATAAACCAGTCGCGACGCAATATCCATAAATAGTACCCAGTACGGATTACTTTTTGGTAATTCACCAGCATTTTTTTCCACATATTGATTAAAAAAGTTGACCATTTGGTGCAGTAAATCGTCGAGAATCGAATACGCTTTTTGCCAATTTTTTGTTGTATCAACATAATCGAAAACCGTTTCATCCATTTTACTTTGAAGACTCGCCAAGTTTAACATTTTATTCGTTACTTGAATGTTCATAAATAATCATCATTCTCCTTTACGTCCCCTGCGTGCGCATATACAATACGTACCTTAACTATAACAAAAATAACGATGGGTTCTTTCAAAACGAAAAATTCATCAAAAAATGGGTTTAATTTTCATAAATTTAATCATTTTATAGATAATTATGTAATTTGTCTAAGGAATATTACTTTTTCTATACTTACCTAAAGTATGCACCTGATAAGAAATATGCTTTATAAGCGTTGCGCATACTTCGGGTAAAATCCATTATCTAGCAATTCAGTGTCTGTCCACGATGAAAATTGCTCAAAAGGTGTCACATAAATGGTTGCATCTTTATATGTTTTTATTGTTTTTTTCGAGCTATAAAAATGCCATGTAATCGAGTCAATCCACTGTGGCAATGTCTGTTGCTGTTTTTTTTCGAAAAATTGCTTCCCCTCCAATACTACTGCCATTTTGTAAAATCCTTCACTTAACATATAATTTTTATTAGAAAAATTGTACTCTGGCTCTACCACTTGTTGTATGTCAAAAACGTGTATTGTACGTGATTGCTCATGTAAAGCAATTTCCACTGTACTAATTTCATCGAAAAGATTAAGCCCTTTATATTCAAGTTCATTTAATTTCATCTTCGTGTCATCTCCTCATACGACCAAGCGCTAAGTATTATCGACAAATAGTTAGAAAGACACAACTCGCCCAAAATAGGGCGAGTTGATGTCCTTACTTATGTGGATGGGAAAGTTATACTTTCTTATCCACCAAAAAGGGTGCCCGTATAGTAGAGTCCTACTACTGTTACGACACCCTTTTTCTTTACCCGTGTACGCGTGTAATTTTCACATCTTTAACAATTTGATTAATGACCCAACTGGCAGCAATAAGACCTGCAACAGAAGGTACAAATGCATTTGACGATGGTGGTAATTGCGCCTTACGAATCGCTGCATTGGGATTTCCTACTGTTTCTACAACATCCGGGCGCACGATGATTGGTGATTCATCTGAAAACACAACCGTTACCCCTTTTTTTATGCCTTCCTTGCGTAGCTTTGTGCGAATAACTTTTGCTAAAGGATCCGTATGCGTTTTCGAAATATCCGCAATTTGGAAGCGTGTAGGGTCCATTTTATTAGCAGCACCCATACTCGAAATAATCGGAATATCTCTTTTTAAGCATTCCTTCATTAGATGAATTTTATAAATGACTGTATCGGAAGCATCAATAACAAAATCTATGCCTAGATTAAAAAAGCTCTCATATGTTTCTTCTGTATAAAACATATGCATATCAATTACTTCACATTCAGGATTAATATCGGCAATACGCTCCTTCATAACACCTGATTTGGATTTCCCAACTGTCGATAAATACGCAACAAGCTGGCGATTAACATTTGTAATGTCTACATTATCCTTGTCTACTAAAATAATTCGACCAACGCCACTTCTCGCACAAGCCTCTGCAGCAAATGATCCCACACCCCCGATACCTAAAATAGCTACCGTTGTATTTTTTAATTTTTCTAGCCCTTCTGTTCCAACTGCTAATTCATTACGTGAAAATTGATGCAACATATTCTAAACACCTCAATCTATATGATTCTACTCGGAATTATACACAGTAAAAAACTCTCCTGCAAGTGCAGAAGAGCTTTAGACAAGGAATTAGACGAACCCCGAATATGCCGTTATGTTAATAACACCGTTTTGAACCCGCATCCTAGCAGGGGGGTGCCCTAATCTTTACGTTAAACGTCCCTCTCCAATGGGGCATGTTTGCAGCAAAAGAAATGAGTGGCTCCCAACGATATAATGTTCGGTCAAAACTGTTAAGAAACATTTGCGTAACAAACATCTCAGGTTTCGTATTGATTTCATCTTATCATCGTAATTCTGAATATTCAATTAAAAAAACTTGAAATCATTTAAAATATTTAATATTTACTAGAAATTAGACAAAAAAATGTAAAAAAGAGCGATAAACCACAAAAAACTATGATTTATCACTCATGTAATTATTTATGCTAATAGAACTACACCTTGGCTAATCCTATTTTTTTTCCTTCACAGCTGTAACAGCCAGGCTAAGTTCACCTAATTGTGCATCTGAAACGCTCGATGGTGCAGATGTTAATAAGCAGCTTGCTGAAGCTGTTTTCGGGAATGCAATTGTATCACGTAAGTTTGTACGTCCTGCAAGTAACATAACAAGACGGTCAAGCCCCATTGCTAACCCACCATGTGGAGGAACGCCGTACTCAAATGCTTCTAATAAGAAACCAAATTGTGCTCTTGCTTCTTCTTCAGAGAAACCTAAAATCTCAAACATTTTCGCTTGTAAGTCTGGCTCATAAATACGTAATGACCCACCGCCAAGCTCGTAACCGTTTAATACGATATCGTATGCTTGTGCACGTACTGCTTGTGGATTTGTGTTCATTAATTCAAGATCTTCATCGAATGGACGCGTGAATGGATGATGCGCTGCGTAGTAACGACCATCTGCTTCGTCGTATTCGAATAGAGGCCAGTCGACAATCCAAAGGAAAGCAAATTTAGACTCATCGATTAAGCCAAGTTCTTTACCTAGTTTCGTACGTAATGCACCTAAAGCATCAGCTACAACTGATGATTTATCTGCTACGAATAATAGTAAATCGCCAGCTTCTGCTTCTGTTGCATTAATAATCGCTTGTGCAGCTTCACCTTCGAAGAATTTTGCGATTGGTCCGTTTAAGCCTTCTTCTGTTACTTTTAACCAAGCTAGACCTTTTGCTCCGTAAACTGCAGCAAATTCACCAAGTGCATCGATATCTTTACGTGAATAATTGGCTGCAGCACCTTTTACGTTAATTGCTTTTACTTCGCCGCCCGCTTTTACCGCGTTAGCAAATACGCCGAATGCTGAGTCTTTTACGATTTCTGAAAGCTGTTTTAATTCTAAGCCGAAACGTACGTCTGGTTTGTCTGAACCGAAACGATCCATTGCTTCTTTATAACTCATCCGTGGGAATGGTGCCGTTACTTCTACACCTTTCACGTCAATCATTACTTGTTCAATTAAACGCTCATTCATTGCAATAATCTCATCCATTGACATAAATGACGTTTCAATATCTACTTGCGTAAATTCCGGTTGACGGTCTGCACGTAAATCCTCGTCACGGAAGCAACGAGCAATTTGGAAGTACTTCTCAAAGCCACCAACCATTAATAATTGTTTAAATAGTTGCGGTGATTGTGGTAATGCATAAAACTCACCATCATGTACGCGTGAAGGTACTAAATAGTCACGTGCGCCTTCTGGAGTTGATTTTGTTAAAATTGGTGTTTCCACTTCTAGGAAGCCTTCATTTTGTAAGAAATTACGAATTGTACGTGTAACGTCTGAACGCATCTTGAATGTATCGAACATGACTGGACGACGTAGGTCAAGGTAACGATATTTTAAACGAATATCCTCTGCAATTTCCGCTTTGTTGTCAATCGCAAATGGCGGGTTTTTCGCTTCGTTAATAATAGTTAATGAAGAAGCTAAAACCTCAATTTCACCTGTTTTAATGTTTTTATTTACTTGGTTTGCTTCGCGAAGAATTACTTTCCCCGTTACTTCGATTACATATTCATTACGGATTTTTTCCGCTACTTTAAGTGCTTCTGGTGCTTCGTCGCCGAATACTACTTGTACGATACCTGAACGATCGCGCATATCAACGAAAATTAGTCCACCTAAGTCACGACGCTTTTGTACCCAACCCTTTAATACGATTTCTTCACCTTGTTGTGCTGCAGTTACTTCCCCACATGCATGCGTTCTTTGTGCCATGATTGTTTCCTCCAAAAGTTTACTTATTTATGTTCTAATACGAAATTCACTAAGTCGTGGAAGGCAATCTTTTCTTGATTTCCTGTTTCCATAACTTTCACATTAACTGCACCTTCTGCTAGCTCCGTTTCGCCTAATACGATTACGAATTTTGCACTAGCACGGTCCGCTGCTTTCATTTGCGCCTTCATTTTACGGTCAAGATAATCCATGTCCGCTGAAATGCCTTTAGTACGGAATGAGCTGACAAGTTCCACAGCTTTTAACTTCGCTTCTTCACCCATCGTCACTACATACATATCAAGACCTTCCTGAACATCTAACTCAATCCCCTCTGCTTCAAGTGCAAGCAGTAAGCGCTCGATCGACATTGCAAAGCCAATACCAGGCATATCTGGACCGCCGATATCTTCAACTAACCCGTTATAGCGTCCACCACCGCAAAGTGTTGTAATGGAGCCAAAGCCACTAGCCGTTGACATAATTTCAAATGCTGTGTGGTTGTAATAGTCAAGACCACGAACTAAATTTGGATCGACTACATATGAAATACCTAATGCGTCTAAGTATTTTTTCACTTGTGAAAAATATGCTGCTGAGTCATCTGTTAAATAATCTGTCAGTGCCGGAGCAGTAGCCATTAATGGGTGCTCATGGTCTTTTTTACAGTCCAAAATTCGCAGTGGGTTTTTTGCTAGACGATTTTGGCAATCCGAGCAAAACTCACTGATGCTTGGCTCAAAGTGATTAATAAGCGCTGTACGGTGTGCGTTACGTGTTTCCTTGTCTCCAAGTGAGTTGATCACTAGTTTTAAATCCTTTAAGCCAACTGAACCGTAAACGTCCATCGCCAGTGCGATAACTTCTGCATCGATTGCTGGATTCGCTGAACCGATTGCCTCAACACCGAATTGCACGAATTGTCGGTATCGTCCTGCTTGTTGACGCTCATAGCGGAACATTGGACCTGTATAGTAAAGCTTCACAGGTTGATCTGCTTGACCAAACATTTTGTGCTCTACGTATGCGCGCACTGCTGATGCAGTTCCTTCTGGTCGAAGTGTTAATGAACGGCCACCACGGTCTTCAAATGTGTACATTTCTTTTTGCACAATGTCCGTTGTATCACCAACACCACGTTGGAATAATTCTGTTGCTTCGAACATTGGTGTGCGAATTTCTTTATAGCGGTAAACCTGACATAAATCACGAATTACCCCTTCTACTTGCTGCCATTTTTCCGTTTGTCCTGGTAAAATGTCTTGTGTTCCTCTAGGTACTTTAAAGCTCATAAATAACTCCCCTTCCTGTCCGTTGATCTGTAAACTCTAAGTTGAATTGCTGTCTTTTAACTAGTTCAGCGTTTTCAAATGAATTCGCCATGGCGCATTTTTTAGCCTGCAGAATGCAGATCAGTTAGCCGTTGTCGCATGAATACGACGTTCTTAGGCTAGCATCCAACATTACGAAATCTGTGACATCCGCGGGAGGCTTTTTGTTTTCCCATGGTAAAACACAAAAAAGCTTTCGTCCCCTGCATAATAAATGCAAGGGACGAAAGCTTGAAAAGTCTTCCGCGGTTCCACCCTAGTTGATGTATTGCTACATCCTCTCGTATTCGGATAACGGCCGATTCCGTTTTCCCCTACTAAACAACAAGTTGTTCGAAGAAAAGCCTCTTAAGTGTTGTTCGCATGTTACTTACTGTAGGAAAGATTTCAGCCTATGTCTTTCCCTCTCTTGTCAGCATTGGTAGCAGCTACTTGCTTGGTCAATGGCGATATTACGTCTTTAGATTAATCCTTATGTTAATGTTGTCACATGCAGTTGTCAACACTTTTGAAAAAAACTATGGATTTTAGTACATAATTGCTTTTACAATAAGAGGGTATATATCCTACGTTTACAGAATTGTTCATTTTTTAACAAATACGAAGGGAGGAATTCGATGCGAAAAGTATCGCTTCAATTATTAATGAGTTGTGTATTAATATTTTTAGTAGCTACGCCCTCATTTCTTAATGAGCACGTATTTGCAGATGATGGCAAAAAAGCGGATTTAGTCGTATCTGCTGAAATCTTACATTTACGTGAAGGACCAGGACTATCCTACCCTATAATTGAAACATTAAAGGATGGACAAGCGCTTAGATCTATTGAACAGCAAGGAGACTGGATTCATGTACAAGTAGGGGATTTAGATGGGTGGGTGGCTTCTTGGCTAACGCAACCCTCTGCACAGGAGGTTGTCGAAGAATCGCAAAAAAGTATCATCTCTCAAGTAGATCATTTAAATGTCCGTTCAGAGCCCTCACTATCAGCAGCCGTTTTGACACAGCTTTCATCTGGCACTGAAGCGGTTTTGATAAAGCAACAGCAAGACTGGATTCAAATTCAATATGGAGATTTTATAGGGTGGGTTTCAGCAATTTATGTAACGATTAATGACAACATCCTTACTTCAACAGAAACAGAGACAGAGACAGATACAGATACAGATACAGAAGAAGTCCCTCCTGAACAACCAGAAAATAATTTGCTCGATATTGAAAATGATCCGAATACATTTATGATTTCAGTAAATGCAGTAAATATTCGTAAAAAAGCGGACTTAACTTCTAAAAAGCTTGGTGTCGGTAAAAAGGGGCAGCAGTTTAAAGTTGTGAGTCGCAATAATAACTGGGTGCAAATTGAATACACGAACAAGAAAAAAGGCTGGGTGTATAGCTTTTACGGCACATTTGCTGCGAAAACTGTTAGTACTACCGCAGATGAATCAGCACCACCTACAGAAAGCGTAACGATAATTTATAACGGCACGAATTTACGCGAAAATGCCTCGACCTCTTCAAATGTTGTAACACGTGTAAATGCAGGAGAAACATTCACCATCCTTGCAACTGAAGGTGAATGGTATAAAATTGACCTCGGTAATAATCAAGTAGCCTATGTGGCAAACTGGGTCGTTACAAATAGTAATTCACAAGATATCATAACAGCGACTACTACTGAACCGCGCAAAAAAGGGACCTTACAAGGGGTTACCATTGTTCTTGATCCGGGCCACGGTGGGAATGATCACGGCACTACCGGCAACCGTGGTACGGCAGAAAAAGAGATTACTACTAAAACTGCCGAGTTGCTTAAATCAAAGCTACGCGCAGCTGGAGCCGATGTTATATTAACGCGTGAGTCCGATGTTTATGTAGATTTGCGTAAGCGTGTCGCAATTGCACATCAATCAGTAGCAGACGCCTTTGTCAGTATCCACTACGACGCAATTGAGGATACCTCAGTTACAGGCTTTACAACATACTATACAAATAGCTATCAGAAAAATCTAGCTGAATATGTCCATAGTGGCCTTGCTACAAAGGTGTCAATTCGTGACCGCGGCGTTCGTGCTGGCAACTATTTAGTATTACGTGAAAATCGTCAAAATGCGATTTTAATTGAACTCGGTTATTTAAGTAATCCCAATGAAGAGCGTACAATCGCAACGGATTATTACCGTGAGCAAGCTACCCTTGGTATTTACCAAGGCTTATTGAACTATTTTGATGCACAACTAACAGATTAAAAGTGCTTGCTTTGCCCTAACAACCGCTGTAGACTCCGAAGTGAAGGCGCTCTTTGCCTTCGCCTGAGGACAATATACCGCGAACTCGAGGGGCTGGCGCTTTCGCCTAGACGTTGCATTTACTTTTTTAAATGTTATCTACAAAGCGAAATTTTTTAATTTCCTTAACAGAAATAAAGCGTAAGGAAAGTTCTTTTTCTGAACTTTCTTTACGCTTTTTTAATAGTACGTCATTGTTACATCTTTGCCATCAATCGCTTTGCAATCATTTGGTATTCCTCTGGTCCAATGCCTGGAGCAAATTCCTCTGGCAGCTCATCTAGATCCGGCATATCATATCCTTTCGGGGAACCCTCCTGCACGATAAGCGGCTCACAGGATACCGGATGCACCCCTTTCCAAATTTTATCAATATCCTTATAATCCCCCACTGTATTCCATGTAAATAATACATTCCCATAGCCAAGTTCTTCATACTTGCGCGCTTGATCGAAGACACGGTTATCTAGGTTTGGAATTGGTAGCATTCTCGTCACATCGACACCTGTAGCTATTTCCAATGCTTTTGCGTAAGCAATGATATGCACACCTCCGCGCACTAATAAATAACCGATCATTTCACGCGCTACTGGATGGGCGGTCATTTCATAGACTCGCATTTTATGAGTGCGTGCCCCGCATTCAAGGAAAAAATTATGCAAAAGATCGAGTACTAAATTTCCACTCGAAAAAACATTTTCTCCTGTCCAAGGTTTCCCCATTGAATCGACGGCTAGCGCTGTTTGTGCAGAGGCAATAAATGCCTGTGTGTTACGCATATTTTTTCCGTTTTGCAATGGCGTTAAATCGGGTGGTGCGGTGAAGGAAGAACTTTTATTGAGTAAGTTAATCGTATTCGCCACAAGCTCTACATGACCAAACTCTTCTGCTGTAATACTCGCGACTAAATCATGAAACGGCTTCAGCTTCTTTTTACCTCGAAAGTTAAATGATTGGTACATATAATTATTCAATGTCGACATCTCGCCAAATTTGCCCCCGAGCAACTCCTGAACGGCACTTGCTGCATTTGCGTCGCCATATTCGACTTCTGGAAGTTCTATTATCAGCTTATTTACGCGTTGAAACAAAAAAACACCTCCTGAATTGTCATATGTAACATATGTCAACTTAGAGATGCGTATTCACTAGTATTTAGTTTTTCGTTCGTGCTAACGTAATCCAAACGATCTCATCCATTCGTATAAAAAATGGTGTCCGACAAATTTCTACAACAATATGATCTGGCAATACAGCAGTTAGTATACCTTGCGTAATATTGTTTCCCGTTTGCACGACAATTGACTGGCCGATTAATCCTTTAATCGTTTCGAATAAATAAGGATTAGACACATTACCTGCTTGCACCGGTCTCCCACTCCTTTTACATAGTTCTGTATTGTATGAGTGGGAAATAGAATTCGTGCCTTTATCCCCCAATAACGATTAGTAAATTTCCCGTTAATAGAGGTTTCACCTTATTTTTCTTTCGATTCGACAAGTATTGTAACAGGGCCATCATTCGTTAATGCAACGTCCATCATCGCACCGAAAATACCTGTTTCAACACGTAAACCTTGATCGCGAAGGGCTACGTTAAATGCATCCCATAAAGGCTTGGCCACTTCTGGGCGTGCCGCATCGATAAAGCTTGGTCGTCTACCTTTTTTCGTATCAGCATACAAAGTAAACTGTGAAACGGATAAAATATCGCCACCCGCATCGAGAATTGAGCGGTTCATCTTGCCTTCGTCATCTTCCCAAAGACGAATATCCGCAATTTTTTTGGCTACATAAGCTACGTCCTCTAATGTATCTGTATGTGTCATGCCCACGAGTAGTACATAGCCTTTGTTAATCGCTCCTGTAACTGCTCCGTCGACTGTTACTGACGCTTGTTTTGATCGTTGAATGACTACTCTCACATAAAACCCTTCAATCTATTAGTTAATGACGCGTTGCACCGAATAAATGTCAGGCAGCTGCTTTATTTTCTCTACGACTTTATGCAATGCCGAAATATTTGATATCGAGATGGTTAAATGAATCGTGGCAATTTTATCTCGGTCTGCACGACCCGTCACGGCTAAAATGTTCGTTTTCGCTTCACTTACCGCATGCATAACATCATTTAATATACCTGGGCGGTCGAATGCCGAAATTTCGATATCTACTGGGTATTCCTTACGCGCTGGTGTTGGTCTATTCTCCCATTCAACCTCGATTATGCGCTCTGCATTATCACCATCTTGGATATTTGGACAGTCCCCGCGGTGCACAGAAACGCCTCTGCCTTTTGTAATGAACCCAACAATTTCATCGCCTGGCACGGGTGTACAGCAGCGTGATAGACGAATTAATAAATTATCAATGCCTTTCACGACAACACCTGAATCAGTTGGCTTTTTATGATTTGGGTTATTCATTTCCTTGACGATTTTCTCGAGCGCTTCTTCTTGCTCGCGCTCCTTGCGCATCTTTTCAGCTAAGCGGTTTACGATTTGCTGTGCGGTAATGCCACCTACACCAACTGCTGCATATAGATCATCTTCGTGTGTATAATTAAACTTCTCAATGACACGTTTGAAGTTTTCATGTGTTAATACTTCTTTTTGCTCGAATCCTTGTGCTTTAATTTCCTTCTCGACCAATTCCTTACCCTTAACGACACTATCTTCACGTACATGCTTTTTAAAGAATTGTTTTATTTTATTTTTGGCCTGTGAGCTTTGTGCGATTTTAATCCAGTCACGGCTTGGACCAAATGATTGTTTTGAGGTTAACACTTCAACAATATCGCCTGTTTTAAGTGGCGTATCCAGTGTCACCATCTTACCGTTAATTTTTGCACCGATTGTTTTATTACCAACTTCTGAGTGGACACGGTAGGCGAAGTCAATTGGCACGGAGCCTGCAGGAAGCTCGATGACATCTCCTTTTGGTGAGAAGACGTATACCATATCTGAGAATAAATCGAATTTTAATGACTCCATAAATTCCGCTGCATTCGACGATTCGTTTTGGAATTCTAAAATTTCGCGGAACCACGTTAGCTTTTGATCGATATTTTTTTCGCTATAATCCATCGTTTTGCCTTCTTTATAAGCCCAGTGTGCCGCGATCCCGAATTCTGCGATTTGGTGCATTTCCTTCGTACGAATTTGTACTTCTAGTGGATCTCCGTATGGACCAATAACCGTAGTATGAAGCGATTGATATAAGTTTTGCTTTGGCATTGCGATATAGTCTTTAAATCGACCCGGCATCGGCTTCCATAGCGTATGGACAATTCCGATTACCGCATAGCAATCTTTAATGCTGTCCACTAAAATGCGTACAGCAAGCAGATCATAAATTTCGTTGAACTGCTTTTTTTGGAGCGCCATTTTACGGTAAATACTATAAATATGCTTCGGTCGTCCATATACATCCGCGTCGATTTCTACTTCATGTAGCTGTGAAATTATTTCGTCCATGACATTATCTAAATACGCTTCACGCTCGTCACGCTTTTTCTTCATTAAGCTGACGATGCGGTAATATTGCTGCGGATTTAAGTAACGTAGTGCCGTATCCTCAAGCTCCCATTTCACCTTTGAAATTCCTAATCGGTGTGCGAGAGGCGCAAAAATTTCAAGCGTTTCGTTCGAAATACGCCGCTGTTTTTCTGCAGGTAAGTGCTTCAGCGTGCGCATATTATGAAGACGGTCCGCAAGCTTAATTAAAATTACACGGATGTCTTGTGCCATCGCTACGAACATTTTACGGTGATTCTCTGCCTGTTGCTCTTCTTTTGACATATACTTAATTTTGCCGAGCTTCGTTACTCCATCGACAAGCATCGCCACTTCTTCACTAAATTCGCGCACTAAATCCTCACGCGTCACAGTCGTATCTTCTACGACATCATGAAGGAAGCCTGCCGCGACCGTTTCAGGGTCCATTTGCAACTCAGCTAAAATACCGGCTACTTGAACCGGGTGAATAATATAGGGTTCTCCAGAGCTTCGGAACTGCTCTTTATGAGATTCTTTCGCTACCTCATACGCTTTTACGACAAAGGCAACATGTTCATCATTCATATACGATTTGACGAGCTCGAAAACATCTTCGGGCGCCAATATTTGTTCTTTCGCCATAGTTTGTCCACCTTGTTAAGTAATTTTTTCACATTAGATATAACCTTAATTGTATAAAAAACATGTACAAATTGTAAAGATAGGGGCAAATTTAGTTTTCTAAAAAAGAGAAATATGTAAAATATATGAACGAAAAAGCCTCATTCGTAACTATTTGCAGAATGAGGCCAGAAAAATTAATATTGGATTAAAGTTTTTATTGGGTAGCCACCGATTTTCCCGCGTCCGTTAAGCTCCATTAATTCGATGATGAACGCGGCACCAACTACTACGCCACCAAGTTGCTCGATTAGGCGAACTGTCGCTTCAACGGTACCACCAGTTGCAAGTAAATCATCACAGATTAATACTTTTTGGCCTGGCTTGATTGCATCTTTGTGCATTGTTAATGTGTCTGTACCGTATTCAAGACCATAGTCCGCTGAGATTACTTCACGTGGAAGTTTGCCTGGCTTACGTACTGGTGCGAAGCCAATTTCAAGAGCATAGGCAACTGGGCAGCCAATAATGAAACCGCGCGCTTCAGGTCCTACGATAATTTCAGCGCCAACTTCTTGTGCGTACTTCACGATTTCATCAGTCGTATATTTGTAGGCTGGGCCGTTATCCATAATTGTTGTAATGTCCTTGAAGCTGATTCCTTCTTTAGGCCAGTTCTCAACCGTTGTTACGTATTGCTTTAAATCCATTTCTTTGTCCTCCTCAAGAACTCACTCGTTCATCAAACCATTGTTTTAACTCTATATAAGTTGCATATAAAAGCTTCTGCTCTAATTCAATTTGTTCTGAACGCATTTTGTACGACGGTGCCTCAGATAACCCCTTTTTTGGTGCATTTTCGACAACAGTCGTCAAACCATTCTCTATTTTAACAAATCCCAGCTCAAAAAACACCTTTGTCATAAACTTAATTACATCAATATTTAGTCCAATATGTTGTGATAATTGTACAATATGCTGTTTTAAGTTAAAGGTCGGACGTTTCTTTAAAAATCCATAATACCAACTAAAGTGCTCACGCGTTGGCATTCCGTTAAAATATTGAGAGCTTGGCGTATAAAAATGCGCATAAATTCGGTTTGGTTTCACCGTTTTTAAGAGTCCTTCTAACAATTGAACATTTAGTGGCAGATCGAGTAAAACGATATTTTGACCAACGCGCGCGAATGCTTGTTCATTTTGTATGAGTACTATTTCTGTTCCAATTGCCTTCTCGTAATGCGCTACTGTAGCTTCCTCAAACGCAATAAAATCCGTTTGCTCTACAGGAACTTTCGCGAGCCAGTTCGTCAATTGGCTTTTGCCACGAAAATCAAATAGCTGCCATTCCATCACTTGAACATCCTGAATCATAAACTGTGGCTTTTTTTTGCCTTGCCACTCGTTAATTTGCAAATCCCCTACAAAGGACGTATTCACATCGTACGAAATTTCATTGTGTAAATAGCCTTTCCCAAAGCCGATTGCATCAATCGCTCCGTATGCATCTTCCAGCTCCATTTTTAAATGATTTTCCGCCGCACCAATTTTACGCATTGATTTCACCTTAACATTTTGAAGCGCGAACATTGGCTTTTCAAAATCCGCACCAAATGGACCCAGCTTGCGAATATCCTCAATAGCATCCACTGTAACTTCACTTAGCTCTACAGGTACATCAACTACGAGCTTTTGTACAAGTTGATCTTCTGTTAAACAAGCCTCAGCCTGCATGTGTAGACGGCTGCGAAGCTCATCAACGTGGTCTAACGGCAATGTCATCCCCGCCGCCATCGGATGCCCACCAAAATGCGGTAGAATATCACGGTTTTTTGCAAGTTCATCATACAGATGGAAGCCTTCAATACTACGGGCTGAGCCTTTAGCCGTACCCTTTTCACGATCTATCGATAAAATAATCGTCGGACGATAATACTTTTCTACAAGACGGGACGCGACAATTCCAACAACGCCTGCATTCCAGCCTTCCTGCGCAACAACTAATACGAGATGGTCTTTAATTGCAGGATCACTTTCAATGAGTGCGACTGCTTCTTCAGTAATGCTATTGACAATATCCTTGCGCTCGGCATTATTATCATTTAACTGCTTGGCCAATTGCTTCGCCTGAGCACTATCCTCGCTCATCAAGAATTGAACACCTGGTGCTGCACTGCCTAAACGACCAATGGCATTTAAGCGCGGTCCAAAATAAAAACCGATTGTCTCTTCGTTAATATCTTTTTGCGTGGCGCCTGAAACATCACTAATCGCCTGTACCCAAGGATTTTGTGAACGCCGTAAATGCTTTATTCCTTGCTGCACTAAATAACGATTTTCACCAACTAAAGGTACTAAGTCCGCAATTGTACCAATCGCTACATATTCAAACAAATGATCCGGTACTTCACCATACAGTGCATGCGCTAGCTTAAAGGCAACCCCTACCCCTGCTAGCTCACCGAACGGATAATGCCCTTCTGGAACACGTGGGTGTAAAATTACATCCGCATCCGGCAGTACTTCTCCAGCTTCATGGTGGTCTGTCACAATAACATCCATGCCTAGCTCTTTTGCTACGCGAATCGGATCAATGCCACTAATTCCATTATCCACTGTAATGATTAACTGCACACCATTCGCATGAGCCTCTCGGAATAACTCCTCATTCGGTCCGTAGCCATGTGTAAAACGATTCGGGATGACAAAATCGACATCTGCCCCTAAATCAAGCAACACGTTTAGCATGACGGTAGTACTAGTAATGCCGTCCGCGTCGTAATCCCCGTATACTAGTATCTTTTCACCTGCGTCCAGTGATTGCTCAATACGTGCAACTGCTTCACGCATACCTTGCATTAAATACGGATCATGTAATTGCTGTGGATCCAGTTTTAATAATGCTTGCGCTTGTTCTACTGTTTCACAGCCTCTTGCTACTAAAATCTTGGCCGCAATAATAGAAATTGATAATGCATCTTGAAGCATTTTGACGGTAGCTTCATCCGGTTTTTGTATAACCCATTTTTTCGTTGATGCGATCATTTTTTCACTTCCTCATGCTCTCCATTATACAAAATTTTCGTGGGATACTGTCATAAAATCTCTTTTCTATCCTTTCATAAAAGCGAGCAAACTACTTAGTAGGTTAGTAGCTTGCATCCTACCGCTTCCTCTTTAGTAACCTAGACTAAGTACGTTACCTAGTTCACCTAGACCTTTTTACATGAATAACATTAGAAAGACACAACTCGCCCAAAATAGAGCGAGTTCATGTCCCTAGTTATCCACTGAAAAAAAAGCAAGATATGCTACATGTGCATATCTTGCTTTGAAACCTATTTTTATACTTGTGGCTCGTCTGAACCCCATGATTTCTTCTCTTTTTTCACAACTGAACCGCCAGTTTTGTTCATTTGACGTACTTTTAATGAGTACCAAACTTGTGCTGCGATACAGATTGAAGAGTACATACCTGTTACTAAACCAATTAGTAATGCGATTGAGAAGTTTTGAATTGATGGTGCACCTAAGAAAATAAGCGCAATAACTACGATGATTACTGTTAATACGGTATTAACAGAGCGTCCCATCGTTTGACGAAGTGACTTGTTCACAATGTTTGCAAGCTCTTCTTTTGTCGTAATCTTTTCGTGGTGTTCAATGTTTTCACGAATTCGGTCAAATGTAACGATTGTATCATTAATTGAGTAACCAACGATTGTTAGCACCGCCGCGATAAACGTAATGTCTACTTCTAAACGAAGGAAACTGAAAATAGCAACCATGAAGAATACGTCGTGAAGAAGTGAAAGAATCGCACCTAAGCCCATGCGCCATTCAAAGCGAATTGCTACATAAATAATAATACCAAGTGCTGCTAATGCTAATGCATACATCGCATTTTTTGCTAGTTCTTCCCCAACTTGTGAAGAAACTGTGCTTAAGGTTGGATCATGTCCGTAAGTTTTTAATACGTCTGCTTTAAAGTCCAACACTTCTTGCTGCGTGAAGTCTTCTTTATAACGTAATACAGCCGTATTTTTTTCTTCTCCAGAAATAACAACATCATCTGTTGGCAAGCCAATTTCATCAACGTATTTAATAATCTCTTCTTGCGTCAATTCTTGATTTGCTTGAATTTCAACACGTGTACCACTTGAGAAGTCAATCCCTAAGTTCAAGCGGAATACACCTAAAATAATAGCGCCGACAATACAAATGACCATCGAAGCTGCGTAAAACTTTTTGCGGTTTCTCACAAAGTCTAGTCGATCAAATTTGGTTGTTAACTCTAATGTTGTCACATTCTCTTCAGGCTTATGTTGTTTTGATTTCGCAATTCCAAACCAAGATGGGTTATTGAAGTAACCACTTTTTACAAGAAGGCCTAGTAAGACACGCGACCCCCATACAGCTGTTACAAAGCTAAGTAAAATTGAAATAATTAACGTCGTTGCGAATCCTTTAACTGAGCTTGTACCAAAGTAGAATAATACAACAGCTGCAAGTAAAGTAGTTAACTGTGCATCAATAATCGCTGTTAACGATGATTTCGAGCCGAAGTGGAATGCTTCTTTTACCGAATGTCCAACGCGCAATTCCTCACGAATACGCTCTGCTGTCAGGATATTCGCATCTACTGCCATCCCAATACCTAATACGATTGCGGCAATTCCCGGTAATGTCAATACCGCATTAATACCGTTGAATACTGCAAGTACCAAGAATGTGAATACTGTTAATGTAATAATAGAAATAAAACCTGGTAGGCGGTAGTATAGTAACATAAATACAAAAATTATTATTACACCGACAATACCAGCAAATACTGTACTTGTTAATGCTTCTTCACCAAACTGTGCACCCACAGAAGTTGAATAAATTTCTGTTAGTTTAACAGGTAATGACCCAGCATTTAAGACAGAAGCGAAATTTTTCGTTTCTTCTACAGTGAAGTTACCTGAAATCATTACGTCTGTTGTATTTAAAACTTGTGTTACGGAAGCGGCTGATTCAAATTTTGGTTTAGGTTTCGTAGCTTCTTCTGCATATGAATCTACGCCTTCTTCAAAGTCTAACCAAACTACTAGTAAATTACGACCTTCACCCATGCTCATTACTTTTTGTGTTACTTCTGCAAATTTCGCAGCGTCTTTTAATGTTAACGTAACAATTGGTTGATTTTGTTGGTCAAATGAAGCAGATGCCCCACCTTCTTTTAAATCCTTACCATCTAATAAAATATTATTATCTACATCACGGAATGTTAAGTTGGCTGTACTTGATAATAGCTCGCGGGCTGATGACTGATCGTCTAGTCCGGCTAACTGTACGCGAATACGATCTTCACCCTCAACTTCAATACTTGGCTCACTTACACCAAATTCATTAATACGATTATCTAATGCAGTTGTCGTATCTGCTAATACAGCAGGAGTAACATCCTGTCCATCTACAAGAGATTCAACTTCATAAAGAACTTCAAATCCACCTTGTAAGTCAAGCCCTAGTTTTACATCATCTAAAACTTTTTGTACCGTCGTTCCCATTCCTGTAAATAGCAACGCTACTACAAGTACGAACGTAATAATACGGTTTGCTAATTTCATTTGTAAATCCTCCTCAAATTTGTGCGAAAAATACGCACTAGAAAAAGCGCTAAAGTTGCGCCATTTCGATAGACTATGTAGCTAAAACAAAAACATACCATTTAATACTAACGCACTTATCAATCGGTTATATATTAATGGCAGATTCCTAAAAAGTGCAATAAACCTATTATGAAACACGATGCACTAACTGTCAAATTAATACTATAGTCATCCGTTCATTTTACCATTTATTCCATATTCACTTTTTCGAGATTGGGCCCAGGATTTAACAATGCCTTCAATTCATCTTCTGTAATGCCAACAAGTTGAGGTTGCTCCTTCAAGTCATTGATTTGGTCATAACTAACAATTTCAGACGGTGAAACACTATAAATGGTTGCAACAATTTCATACAAATGCAAGTCTTCAATCTTCACCTTGCGCCATTTTTTTTTAATACAGTAGCGCCACAGGTCGTCCTTTGAAATAGCATTGTAGTCATAATACCTAAATTCTTCAATCTTGCTGTTAAGGACAAGTTGAACTTGCTCGTATAGCGTTTGATACGGAATTGCCATTATGGATCACCTCTAACTCAAAGTTTTAACCATTGACCTTCATGCATACAAATATTGTATATGAAATTTCGGTAAATGAGAAGGGATTGAACGAGTGGGTTCATTCATAAAAGGAACTATTTTTTTAATGTTCGTAATTTTTTTATCAAAATTATTCGGATTTGTGTACCGTATGCAGTTTATGCGGATTGCGGGGGAAGAAGCGGTTGGCCTTTATATGACTTCTTACCCGACCTTTATTTTTTTTATTTCGCTCATCCAATTAGGTGTTCCAATTGCAGTAGCTAAAATAATTGCTGAGTATCGTGCAAAAGGACAAGAGGTAAAGATTCAGGCCATCATGAAAACTTCCCTTCGCATCTCTTCTATCGCTATTTTAGTGTTATTACCTATTATTGCACTAGGTATTCCTTTTATTGCGGATACACTTTTGCATAATCATGCTATCGTCTATACACTTTATATTGGACTCTGCACCGTTCCAATCGTCATTTATTCAAGTTTGTTTAAGGCCTATTTACAAGGGCTTGCGAATATTGCTCCAACTGCTTGGGCGCAAATGTTTGAGCAGCTTGTCCGAATTGCACTCATTATGTGGATGCTTCCATACATCGTTTCGCCAACTAATCCAGCTCTTACAGCTGCTTATGCTATGGCTATTACCGGCGTTGGTGAAGTCTTTTCTTTGCTCTTTTTGTATTGGCATTATATTAAGGCAAAAAGAAAGATGCGCAAATCATCGTCTGAAAGCTACCCTGCTAAACCGATTTTCGCCATCGCTATCCCTTCTGCAGGCAGTAAATTATTCGGTACGTTTACATGGTTTTTAGAACCAATAATTTTTTTAAAGGCACTCACTGTATCTGGAATCGCTGCCTCAGCGGCTACAACGTTATATGGCATCATTTCAGGCGTTCACATTCCACTATTGCTGTTTCCAGCTTTTATTCCCAGCGCTCTTGCTATCGTGTTAATTCCAGCCGTTAGCGATGCCGTAGCCCGAAAAAACTATAATTTATTAAATTCGCGAATTTCTTTGTCTCTGCGGCTATCTTCATTAATCGGCTGTATCGCGGCTACATTCTTTTTCCTACACGGAGATGAATTAACAATGACACTCTTTCATTTAGAAGAAAATCGAGGATATATGAAAATTTTAGCGCCCATTTTTTATTTTTATTATATTCAAAGTCCGTTACATTCGATTTTACAAGCAGTGGACGAGGCGCGTGCAGCGATGATGAATTCTGTTTACGGAGGGATTGGCAAGCTCTTTATTTTATTCGTACTTGCCTCTCAACCATTTATTCAAGAACGTGGGGCTATTATCGCAATCGGGTTTGGCGTATTAATTACGTCCTTTTTGCATATTGCTTCTATTCGCCAACACCAACGCATTTCGATTGGGTTCCGCATTTTCGCCGTTCCGTATTTTATCTTTATTGTTACTAGCTATATTCAACCGTTTTTGACAACAGAGATGACACTAGTGATGAGTAGCTGTATGACGTTAGCCATTCTCTCACTGCTCTTACTTGCTACAAGACAAATCCGGTTGGAAGATTTGCGCTACTTGCGTTCAATTTTTTCGCGCCTTTAATTGGACATGGAGCTGACCATTTTCATAGCTACAGTAAAAAATTTGAGCTACATCATAATAGCCAATAGCGTGCAACTCCTGTTCAAGCCATTCTTGGTCTCGTCGCAGCAGCTTTAAATGCCGAGCATCCACATAGCCATCAAGTATAAGTGGGAGAACATACGGTGAATCATCTTTTAAATAAACCGACAGCTTGCCAGACTGCTCTAAAAAGGCACAAGCAACGGATTGCACCGAACTCACTCCTTGCTCGCGTAGTTGCTGAAATAAATCGTCTAAATTATACCGCTGTTTTCTCATTTCGTGCTCAAGTATAAGCCCATTTTCTACAATCATGGAGGGGTCACCGTCAATAATATCTCGTAGTTTTTTGATTCTCAATAATAGGACTGAATTAATATATTGGATCCCAAATAAAATAAGAATCGGTAAAATATCCTTCCAAAAATTTTTATGTACATCATCAAGTGCAAATGCAGCAACCTCTGCCATGAGCACAAAGACTGCTAAATCTAAAATACTTAATTCGCCTACTTCGCGTTTGCCCATTAGCCGAAACACAAGCAGCACAATAATATATACAAATACTGTACGAGAAATAATAAGCATATAATCATTCATCGTTAGCACCTCTTTTTACTTCATTGTGGGCAGTTTTCTGAATCACTATGCAGGTAAAATAAAAAAGCTTACCACTAATCGGGTAAGCTTCTTTATTATGCGTTATCTAAAACGCGTCCTATTGCTTGACGCTCGAATTTCAAACGTGTATTTCCTTCAACTTTAATGTAAATTACTGTATCTTCTACCGCATCTACTTCTCCGTGAAGTCCACCTACTGTTACAACGCGGTCACCACGTTTTAAACCAGTTTGCATAGCAACCGTAGCTTTTTGACGTTTTTGTTGTGGACGGATGAGGATAAACCACATCGCAATAAACATAATAATAATAGGAGCAAAGCCTAATATTTGATCCATAATTGAATTTCCTCCTTTCTCTTTCTCACTACATAAGTATAGTATAAATGACTTCTAAAATGCGATGGAATCATGAATTTTTTTGTAAAAAAATCAAAAATTTCTACGCAATGACGAAATTCACTATAAGATGCATTAGAAATTTTTAGCATTCGGTAAATTGTAGCCATATTTCTCGAAGAATTCTTCTTTGAAATCACCTAAACGATCTTCACGAATTGCTTGACGTACTTCTTCCATTAACTTAATTAAGAAGCGTAGATTATGATATGACGTTAGACGTAGACCAAAAGTTTCTTCTGTACGTATTAAATGACGTACGTATGCACGCGAATAATTTTTACAAGTGTAGCAATCGCAGTTTGGATCGATAGGGCCGAAATCACGCGCATATTTCGCATTTTTGACAACCAAACGACCTTCAGATGTCATTAATGTACCATTACGTGCAATACGTGTTGGTAATACGCAGTCAAACATATCAATACCACGAATAGCACCGTCAATTAATGAGTCAGGAGAACCTACGCCCATTAAGTAACGAGGCTTGTCTGCTGGCATTAATGGTGCAGTAAAATCAAGCACCTTATTCATAATGTCCTTTGGCTCACCTACTGATAAGCCACCAATTGCATAACCTGGGAAATCTAATTCTACTAATGCTTCAGCAGAACGTTTACGCAGTTCTTCAAATTCTCCACCCTGGATAATACCAAATAATCCTTGGTCGTCTGGGCGTGCATGTGCTTCTTTACAACGTTTTGCCCAACGAGTTGTTCGATCTACAGATGCTAGCATATATTCATACGTTGCTGGGAATGGTGGACATTCATCAAATGCCATCATAATATCTGAGCCTAAGTCATTTTGTATTTCCATTGCTTTTTCAGGGCTTAAAAAAAGCTTATCCCCGTTTAAATGATTACGGAAATGAACGCCCTCTTCTTCAATTTTTCGGAACTTACTCAAAGAGAATACTTGGAAGCCACCTGAATCTGTTAAAATCGGACGATCCCAGTTCATGAATTTGTGTAGGCCGCCTGCTTCTTTTACGATCTCATTTCCTGGACGTAGCCATAAATGATATGTGTTCGATAGAATAATGCCTGCATCCATTTCTTTAAGCTCTTCAGGTGACATTGCCTTTACAGTTGCCTGTGTTCCTACTGGCATAAATGTAGGTGTTTCAAAAGAACCGTGTGGTGTATGGACAATCCCAAGACGTGCTCCTGTTTGTGCGCAAGTTTTAATTAGTTCGTAACGAATTGCTGGTTGTGTCATATTTATTAAATTTCTCCTTAGATGAAGTAAAAACAGTACTTCTATTTTTTTTGTAGGTTTCCCCGATTGTTAACGCTTTGGTCGAATGAACATCGCATCTCCAAAGCTAAAGAAGCGGTACTTCTCTTCAACTGCTTTATGATAAGCATTTAAAATGGTATCTTTCCCCGCCAATGCACTTACTAACATAACTAACGTCGACTTCGGTAAATGGAAGTTCGTAATAAGCCCATCAATTGCTTTGTAGTCATAGCCTGGGTAAATAAAAATATTTGTCCATCCTTGTGCCGCAATGATTTTTCCATCGTTATTAGATGCAACTGTTTCTAATGTACGTGTTGAAGTCGTACCAACTGAAATGACCTTGCCGCCGCTATTCTTTGTCCGATTGATTACTTCAGCTGTTTCTGCCGTAACACTGTAAAATTCTGAGTGCATATCATGCTCTTCAATCGAATCTACACTTACTGGACGGAATGTACCAAGTCCAACGTGTAATGTGACAAAGGTAACTTCCACACCTTTTGCGCGAATGGCTTCAAGAAGTGGCTCTGTAAAGTGTAACCCTGCTGTAGGCGCTGCTGCTGATCCACGCTCTTTTGCATACACAGTTTGATAACGTTCCTGGTCTTCTAATTTTTCACGAATATAAGGAGGCAGTGGCATTTCACCAAGCTGCTCTAATATTTCATAAAAAATACCGTCATAGCTAAATTTGAAAAGACGGCCACCGTGATCAAGCTCTCCCGTACAAGTAGCAGTTAGTAAGCCTTCACCAAATGTGACAACTGTTCCTATTTTTACACGTTTCGCAGGCTTGACAAGTGTTTCCCACTCTTCATCAATAGTTTGCTTTAATAATAGTAGTTCAATGTTGGCTCCCGTTTCTCCCTTCACGCCCATTAGACGTGCTGGTAGTACACGTGTGTCGTTTAAAACGAGGCAATCACCTGCATTTAGTTCATCTATAATATGACCAAAATGATGATGCTCCAATTCCATTGTATGTGGATTCACAAGCATTAAACGGCTCGCTGTACGGTCCAATAATGGTGTCTGTGCAATTAATTCCTCTGGTAAATGAAAATCAAAATCTTCTACTTTCACAATAAAAACTTCCTTCTATTCATTTTGTGATGGCAATTCATAGCCAAAATGCGAATAACATAAATCTGTTGCAACTCGACCTCTTGGCGTACGTTGAATAAAACCAATTTGCATTAAGTAAGGCTCGTACACATCTTCAATCGTAATGCGTTCTTCACCGATAGAAGCCGCTAGTGCATCTAAACCGACTGGACCGCCACCGAAACGTTCAATCATTGCTTGTATCAGCTTATGGTCAATATGGTCAAGCCCGCGTGGATCCACTTGCAGCAGCCCAAGTGCCTGCTCCGCTAAGCCGAGCGTCACAGAACCGTCGCCAAGCACCTGTGCATAATCACGCACACGCTTCAGTAAACGGTTTGCAATACGCGGTGTCCCACGAGAACGGCGGGCAAGCTCATACGCCGCCTGCGCGTTGATTTCCACCTCAAATAACTGCCCTGTACGCATTACAATATTAGCTAAAGCCTCTTCATCATAATATTCTAAGCGTGCTAACACACCAAAGCGGTCACGTAGCGGAGCAGAAAGCGCACCTGCACGCGTAGTGGCACCGACTAACGTAAAGGGGGGCAAGTCCAAACGAATCGAACGTGCTTCTGGACCTTTTCCGACAACAATGTCTAAACAGAAATCTTCCATTGCTGCGTACAATACTTCTTCAATGGCACGCGGTAGACGATGAATTTCATCAATAAATAATACATCACCCGGCTCAAGTGAACTAAGAATCGCTGCTAAATCTCCAGGACGTTCAATTGCAGGGCCGCTCGTCATTTTGACGTTGACGCCCATTTCATTGGCGATGACAACAGCTAACGTTGTTTTTCCTAATCCAGGTGGTCCATAAAGAAGTACATGGTCAAGACTTTCCTGACGAAGTTTTGCGGCTTCAATAAAAATTTTCAAGTTTTCCTTTACCTGATGCTGTCCAATATATTGCGAAAGACGTTGCGGACGAAGGGAAAGCTCCAACTGCTCATCTAATTGATCAGCCTCACTTGAAAGTACGCGGTCTGCCATTTTGTATTACTCCCTTCTTTACTTCATTTTCAGTAATAGCTTTAAAGCGTGTTTCATATACGCATCTGTTGTTGTAAGGGTGTCGTCCTCATCTAGTTGCCCTTTAATTTTCACTAATTCTCTTTCTGAGTAGCCAAGTGCTGTCAGAGCAAGCATTGCTTCTTCAAGCTCATGCTTGTTCGGGTTTACACCAAATAGTGGTAGCTCTTCTTCCGTACTCGGTAATAAGACGGCATCAAGTAGCGTTCCTAGCTTGCCTTTTAAATCGAGGATCATTTGGCGCGCTGTTTTCTTCCCAACACCTGGGAACTTCACTAAAAACGTCTCGTCTTCCATTTCGATTGCAGTAATGACCTGGGACGGATTACCACTTGCTAGTATTGCTAGTGCACCTTTAGGACCGATGCCAGATACTTGAATTAACTTGCGGAAAAGCTCGCGCTGTTCTAAATTCATAAAACCAAACAATTGCTGTGCATCCTCACGCACATGCATATAAACAAAAATTTGCTGCTCGTTATTACTAGCACGAAACGCAAATGGATTTGGCGTATATAGCTGCCACCCAATTCCCTGCTGCTCTAAAACGATATATTCAGGCGTAATACGCGTTACTTGTCCTTTTAAATAATCATACATAAAAATCCCCCACATTCACCGCTTTTGATTATAGCATACTGTTTACCTAAATCCCCGAACAACGCTGATTTTTGCCATTAGAAAGACACATCTCGCCACAAAACAGGGCGAGATGAAGTACTTTATTATGTGATGAAGAAAAAATACTTTCTTAACCACTAAAAGAAAGACCGCCTCATACGAAGACGGTCACATTTATTTTACCATAAATATAGGGCGTTTCCTATCACACGGACACCGATTGGATGGCATACTGCAGCCTTGACCAATTTGCCAGTGCTTCTTTTGTGAACGGTAGTAAAAACTGACATAGTGGCTCACGCTGCTCCTCCTCTACCCTCAAAACGTATAACGCCTCTCGCATTACTTCATTTGGATACAATAAATACGGAAGCTTTGGCTTTGTAATACTTAAGTACTCATGCTCATTCAGCAAACTTTTTAATTGATAGCCTACATTTGGCAAAGCACGCTGTAACCATAAAATCATTTCGTCCGATGCATGCCCTAATGCCGCCAAGTCAAAATCAATCAACTTCGGCACATCAGTCTGACTTAGTAATATATTATGATGCACAATATCTCCGTGTAATAGCGTTAGCTTTTCAGCTGGTGGTCGGAGCTTGCGAATTTCCTTTAATGACAATAACGCAATATTCACAATCATTTCATAATCTCTACCTAGAAGCGCAGTAAGCTTCGCTTCATGCTGGATAAACCGATTTAACCGCACTGTCCATTTCTCGATTAATGAATAGCTCGGAAGTAGCGGTTCTTTCTCCCAGTTAATTGGCTCATTTGTTTCATGTAATGCTTGTAAGCACAGAATTGCTTGCAATCGGTCGCCTCGGTCATCATAATTTGCACTTGTCGCTATGTGCCAAGGTTGAATGATTGTCTGCTTATCTTGGTTTGGTTGCAAGGGAATACTGTACGGAAAATCAATACTGGTAAGACGTTTATGAATCATGCGCACTTTTTCCGCAACATGTTGATGATTATAATATTTTACAAAATACGCACCCTTTTCACTGTCCCACTTCCAACAGTTCTCTTTAATTAACAGTGCCATTGCTGTGAGTGTGGAGGCATCATGTGCGGAGGCATTGGCATCATGTGCATAGGATACGGGCTCATTTGAGGCATTTGGTGGCAAGGATTTGTCGCGTGTTCAATTTGGCGGATTTCATTATAATAATTTTGCACTTGTTGTTCTTTGTCAGAGCATTTTTGGCAACCTGTAGACTCTTCTCGCTGAAGTGGTGCTACATACTGCGGCTGCTCGTCTGTCCGTATCCCGTGACAGCAGGAGCAAAAATGCATCGGCATCGGCATCGGCATTGGCATTGGCATTGGCTGCGGATAAAACTGTGGATGCATGGCTGGTTGCTGAATATATATATGCGGCATTTCAAATTGCGGCTGCATTTGGGGCATCATTTGCGGTTGTGGTTGTGGTTGCACTGGCATTGGAGGTGGCATCATCGGCTGTGCTGGTGCCTGCATGATAGACTGCTCAATGGTTGGCGCGAAATTAACATGCGTTTGCTGCCATTGTGGCATTTGTTGTGGCATTGGCATGGGTTGTGGCATTGGCATGGGTTGTGGCATTGGCATTGGCTGTGGCATTGGTGGCATCTGTGGCTGAAAATAAATATCCCCTTGCCAAGTAGGCATTTCTGGAGTGAAACTCGGTTTCATCTCCTCCTTTACAACATGTGGAGTTTTTGGAGCTTCCTTCACTTTCTCCTTTTTAGCAGCCGCTGCCGCCTCAGGTAAAAAAATTTCCATGCCGGGTACAATATAATCCGGGTTTGCTAAATGATTGTTTAAACGTTTTAATTCATCAAAGCCAATGGAATACTGCTTGGCAATCTTCCATAATGTATCGCCCTTTTGTACAATATGAATACGCACGAACTTCCCCCTTTTCTCGCTTTATCATATGTAGGAAAAACGAAACGGACACAAAACTTTTCGCCGATTCATTTCACCCTATGTGATACACTATGTTTACAGAAGTTGTCTATATACACGGAAATCTACATGAGGTGATCAAATGAAGAAAATGTTAGGGGAAGAACGTCGATACGAGCTGCTCACATTATTAAAAAATGCTGGTCGCCCTGTTACTGGAACAGATTTGGCTAAGCATACTAATGTATCGCGTCAGGTGATTGTTAATGATATGAATTTATTAAAAGCACGCAATGAGCCGATTATCGCAACAAGCCAGGGCTATTTATATATGAAGCTAGAAGATACAAAACAGATGTTTGAAAGAAAAATTGTTTGTATGCATACAGCTGAACAAGCAAAAGAAGAGATGTATATGGTTGTTGATTGTGGTGTTACGTTAAAAAATGTCATCGTTGAGCATCCGGTTTATGGAGAAATTACCGCGTCCATTATGGTCTCGAACCGATTAGAGGTAGAAAACTTCATCCAACGTGTAGAGGAAACGAACGCAAGCTTCCTATCTGTACTCACACAGGGTACTCATTTACACGTCATTTCTGCACCTTCAGAGCAACTGTTGGATCGTGCCGAGAGATTACTACGTGAAAAAGGTTTTTTAATTGAAGGGTAAAGTAAAAAGGGGATATTCGAAAAATTCGAACATCCCCCTTAATTATTGACATGGTCGAACCAATGACCTTGTCGATTTTTTATTTCCAACGAGCGATTTGACTTTGCGAACCGAATACAAAATGATTCGGCGAAACTTCATAAGAGATACACTCTTCTGTTGTCTCTTCATGATTATATGGAATACGCTGACGTTGACGCTCTGACATAGGATCAGGCAATGGCACCGCAGATAATAATGATTTCGTATATGGGTGTACAGGTTTATTGTAAATCTCATCAGCTGGGCCAAGCTCCACAATTCGTCCACGGTGCATGACAGCTATGCGGTCACTAATATATTTGACCATCGATAAATCATGCGCAATAAATAAGTATGTTAAATTACGTTCTTTTTGTAACTCCTTTAATAAATTGACGACTTGCGCTTGAATCGATACATCTAGTGCAGAAATGGGTTCGTCCGCAATAATGAAGCTTGGATTTAAACTTAATGCACGTGCAATCCCAATACGTTGGCGCTGACCGCCTGAAAATTCATGTGCATAACGAGTTGCATGCTCCCGATTTAATCCAACTGCCTCTAACAGCTCCCCTATTTTTTTTTTACGCTCCGCTTTGTTTTTATAGAGACCGTGAATTTTAAACGATTCACCAATAACTTCACCCGCTGTCATACGCGGGTTCAATGATGCATATGGATCTTGGAAAATCATTTGCATTTCTCGGTTAAACTGCTTCAATTCTTGTTTCGATTTTGACGCGTGAATATTTTGCCCTTTAAACAAAATTTCACCTTCTGTAATATCATATAACCTTATAATGGATCGACCTGTTGTTGACTTACCGCATCCGGATTCTCCGACAAGTCCTAGCGTTTCTCCTTCATAAACATCAAAGCTAATGCCATCTACAGCTTTAGTCGGTTGTTTAGTGGAGCCAAAATATTGTTTTAAACCTTTTACTTCTAAAATTTTATTAACCATGCACGCCTACCTCCTTTAAATAGCCATCAATGCGTTTTAATACCTCTTGCGGAATTGGAATTTGAGGCGCGTCCGGATGTAGTAACCATGTTTTCGCATAATGCGTTTCTGATACTTTAAACAAAGGAGGCTCTTGCTCGTAATCAATTGCTAAAGCAAATTCATTTCTTGGGGCAAACGCATCTCCTTTTGGCGGATCAATTAAGTTCGGTGGCGAGCCTGGGATTGTACGTAATAGCTCATTTGAATTATTATTTAAATCTGGCATTGATCCAAGCAGTCCCCATGTATAAGGATGACGTGGATTGTAAAAAATCTCGTTAACGGTACCATACTCCACAATTTGACCCGCATACATAACGGCAACACGGTCAGCTACATTTGCAACAACTCCTAGATCATGAGTAATGAATATAATCGATGTATTACGCTTTTTTTGAATCTCTTTCATTAGTTCTAAAATTTGCGCTTGGATCGTTACATCTAACGCAGTCGTCGGTTCATCGGCTATTAACAATTTTGGATCTGCTGCAAGCGCAATGGCAATGACAACACGTTGACGCATCCCACCTGAAAATTCATGTGGATATTGCTTATACCGTTTTTCTGGGAACGGAATCCCTACTTGATCCAGTAACTCGATTGCACGCGCTTTAGCTTCTTCACGCGAAACTTTTTTATGTTTTAAAATGACTTCCGTAATTTGACTTCCGACTTTCATGGTCGGGTTTAACGCCGTCATTGGATCTTGGAAGATCATCGCCATTTCATTCCCGCGAATTTTCATCATTTCTTTTTCTGTAAACGGAATAAGGTCACGTCCATTAAATATAATTTCACCTTCTGCATAAACGCCTGGCGGTTGTGGTATTAATTTGATTAACGCGTTACTTGTAACACTTTTTCCCGAGCCGGATTCACCAACAATCGCAAGCGTTTCTCCTTCGTAAACTTCGAAGTTTACACCACGAACAGCTTGAACAACCCCTGCATAGGTTTTAAAGTTTATTCTTAAATTTTTTACCTCTAGTATTTTGCTCTTCATCATGTACACCTTCTTTATTTACGTAGTTTTGGGTCTAATGCATCACGTAATCCATCACCTACAGCATTAAACGCGAAAATTGTTAATGAAATAAATACTGCTGGGAAAAATAAACGCCATGGGTAAGCAACAAGTGCTTTGTTCCCTTCAGCTGCCATTGTCCCCCAACTTGCCCTTGGTGCTGGTACACCGAGACCTAAATAACTTAAAAATGCTTCTGTAAAAATAGCAAGCGGAATCGTTAGCGTCATTGTTACTAAAATCGCGCCCAGTGCATTCGGGATTAAATGGCGAATAATTAAATGGCTTGTATTTGCACCAAGTGTTCTCGCAGCAAGAACGTATTCTTGGTTTTTAATCGATAATACTTCCCCGCGAACAATACGAGCCATGTTCACCCAACCTGTAATGCAAAGCGCAATAATCATCGGTACTAAGCCTGGCTCCATAACAACTACTAATATAATTACTACAAGTAAATATGGAACCGCTGTTAATACATCCGCAAACCGCATCATAATGTTATCTACACGTTCACCAGCTAAACCTGAAATACTGCCCCATAAAACGCCGATAATTAAATCAATAACCGCGGCTGTAATCCCGATAAATAGGGAAATTCGTGCCCCTGCCCACACACGAACGAACATATCGCGTCCTAAATCATCGGTTCCAAACCAGTGGGCTGCAGAAGGTGCTGCATTATAAATACCTAATTGCTCTTTATAGCTATACTGTGACAACATTGGTACAAAAGTAGCCATCAGTGTAATAATTACTAATAGGATAACCCCAATTATGGCTAATTTATTTTGCGAGAAGCGAAGAATAACTTCCTTCCAAAACGATACGGACTTTTTGCTAAGTTTATCATTTTCCTCATGGCGAGGCCCCACGACATTAAACATCTCTGGTGCAAATTTAGATAATTCTATTTTGTTCTGCGTCATTATTTTTTCGCCCCTTTCAGCTTAATGCGAGGATCAATGACACTGTATAAAATATCGACAATAAATACCGCTACTAATAGAATGATTGAGTAAAACACCGTCGTTCCCATGATGACTGTGTAATCACGGTTCGTAATACTTGTGACGAAGTGTCTCCCTAAACCTGGGATCGCGAAAATTTGCTCAATAATGAAACTACCTGTCACAACTCCTGCTGTTAAAGGTCCTAAATATGTGACAACGGGCAATAGTGCATTACGTAAAGTATGTCGGTATACAGTTGTCCATTTGCCAATCCCTTTTGCACGGGCCATTTTTACATACTCACTATGGTTTTGCTCCAGCATGCTTGAACGGGTCAGTTTCGCAATAAAGCCCATATGTGTAATCGCAATAGCGAATGCCGGTAAAACACTATATTTATATCCTTTCCATCCGCTAACTGGGAATATTTTATACTCGTGAGCTAAATAATATTGAAGCAGTCCGGCTAAAATGAACGATGGTACAGAAATACCGAGTATTGCAATAACTGTTGCCGCATAGTCTGGTAATCGATTATGGTAAATCGCAGAAATTACACCAAGTAAAACACCAAGACCTATTGCCAACAACATCGCCTGTATCCCTAATGTTAAGGAAATCGGGAAGCTTTCAGAAATGATGTCATTTGTCGAACGTCCCTTATATTTCATCGATTCACCGAAATCAAACTTAGCCGTATCGATTAAATAATCCTTATATTGAATATACCAAGGATTATCCAAGCCATATTTAGCATTCAACTGTGCTTCAATTTGAGGCGGAAAATTACGTTCACTAGCAAATGGGCTACCAGGTGCTAACTTCATTAAGAAAAATGTTGCTGTTACGATGATAAAGAGCGCTAAAAGTATATATCCAAGCCGCTTAATAATATAGTTTAGCAATGGAACCCCCCCTTATATTTACTCGATTTAGGAAAAAAGGCTGCTTAGTCTCGATTACTCGATTCGTAAGCAGCCCTGGTACAATTACGCTCTAAAAACTAATGCTTCTATTTAGTGATGTCTACGTATTTTAAGTTAATATTACCAAGAGCGTCTGGTTGCATATTTGAAACGTAGTCTTTCTTGACAAAAAGGTTTGTGTAGAAATAAATTGGTGCTACTGGGTATTCCGAAACCATGATTGCTTCGGCTTGTTTTAATAAATCGATACGTGCCGCAGGATCCGTTTCAGTAATCGATTTTTTTAGCAGTGCACTATACTCTGCATTTTCCCAACCTGTATCATTGTTTCCGTTGTCAGCTGAATTGTATTGCTCTAAGAATGTATAAGCATCGTTGTAGTCAGCAATCCAACCCATACGACCAATTTGATAATCATACGTGTTTAATTTTTCTAGGTAAACTTGCCACTCCGCATTATCTAAAGTGACGTTAATACCTAAGTTTTTGCTCCAACCTTCTTGGATAAATTGAGCGATTGCAGAGTGTGCTTCGCTTGTATTGAAAGATAGTTTTAGATTAAGTTCACTTGCATTTGCTAAACCAAGTTCTTTTAAACCTAATTCTAAAGCTTTTTTCGCTTCTTCAAGATCATTGTCTTTAAAGTATCCTTCATCATCACCAAAGCCGCTAACTGCATTTGGAACAATTCCTAGAGCAACATCTTGTTGACCTTTAGTAATATTTTTAATTAAATTCGTACGGTCGATTGCTAAAGTTAATGCTTTACGGATGTTTACGTTAGCCATAAATTTATCTGTTGTGTTGAATTTGTACCAGTAAATACCTGAGTATTCCGCTGCTTGTAATGCCCCATCCGCTCGTAGACGTTCGATTGCATCAAGCGCAATTGTACCGTATGGAGTACCTAGGTAATCCACTTCACCCGCTTCGAACATCGTCATTTCAGTTGCCTCAGATTCAACCATAGCGATATTTACTTTATCAAGTTTTACGTTAGCAGCATCCCAATATTGGTCACTTTTCTCTAATGTAAGTGAACCACTATGTTGCCACTCCTTTAGAATGAAAGCACCGTTTGATACATAACCTTCTGCTTCTGTGTACCAGTTTGGATTCGCTTCCACTGTTGCACGGTGTAAAGGATAGAATGTTTTAAATGCAGTTAATTCTAAGAAGTATGGTGTTGGTGCTTCTAACGTTACTTCGATTGTTTTTTCATCGACAACGTTAATCCCTAAATCATCCGCAGAACCTTCGCCTAGATTATAAGCTTCAGCTCCTTTGATTGGATATAACATTGATGCATATTCAGAAGCATTCTCAGGATTTAAAGCGAATTCCCAAGCAAATGCAAAGTCGTCAGCAGTTACAGCATCGCCGTTAGACCATTTTGCATCACGTAAAGTGAATGTATAAGTTAGTAAATCTTCACTCACTACAACATTTTCAGCAGCTGCATTTACTGGCTCACCGTCTACCATTGTTGTTAAACCTTCAAAAATGTTTTCTAACAATGCACCCGATGTTGTATCTGTAGCTAATTGCGGATGTAATGCAGGTGGTTCAGAAGGAATTAATAAGTTGATTTCCTTTGGGCCCGTTGATTCTTCAGTAGTAGTGGTGCTAGTATCTTCTGTGTTTGTTGATGCATCATCAGTTGTTTCTTCTCCACCAGAGTTACATGCAGCTAGCAATACAGCAAATACTAGTAGCATGAAACTTAACAAAAACTTGTTATTCTTCATAAAAAACATCCCCCTTGTAATTTTCTTTGTTATCTCAGTCTTCTTAATTTTCAGAAAACCGATAACGTGTATTTTAATATATCAAATATTCTTGGAAATATAAAGAAGAAATATGAATTTACGAGAAAAACTACACAAATTGTACTACTAGTCATTATCGAAATTCTATTTTTCAAATATTGATAGTGACATGAACAGGATGTTTTTGATAGCTTAGGTGTACTTATAGAAACGATTGTAACTTGTATAATTACAAGTAGTCATGAGGTTGAAAGTTACATAGGAGAATGTTGGAGTCGGAAAGAAAGATGTCTCTGATGCAGCAGGAATTACGGTGTTGGATATTAGTGGCTCTAAGTGGGAACAAAAGCGCTGTAGAATCCGAAGTGAAGGCGCTCTTTACCTTTGCCCGTGGACTGACCGCGACCTCGAGGGGCTGGCGCTTTCGCCTAGACGTTACATTTACATAATTAAATGTTACTCACAAGGCGAAATATTATTATTTCCTTAACAACAAGCAAAAAGCACTCGATGCAATATCGCATCGAGTGCTTTTACTCATGTAAACTATGTTACAAAACAAGGCCACATTCTAGAGCCACAAATAACTTAATCTAACTAAAATCATAAAGTTTTTATCAAAGTTACCATTCACAGGTAGCTCTACTATTACCATAAAGAAAATTCAATTGATAGGGATTTTTTATTTTCACGGAAAATAACATTTATTTCATAAAAATCGACTTCGTTGCTCTGAGGATGGTATCATACAACTTTCCTTTTTCCCAAACCATCGATATCGATTGCGCGCAAAAATATTATAGGTTACATCACGTATTGCTAATGGAATAATTATCGCAACATAACAACAGCGCCAGACACCTTGTAAGCGCCGTGCAATTTTTAATGCAGCGGTTGATCTGATATAGGCATGTTCCTGTTCTATCAGTATCAAACTATCTATAGACGGGGAAATACCGTATTGCAAGACAAGTTGTCGTCCAATATCACTTTGTAAAGAAGCAAATCGAAAATAGCCAGGCGCATCACGTTTAATGATAAACTGCACGCTCGCATTACAAAAATTGCATTCTCCGTCAAATAAAATAATACCACCCATCTGCTTCACCTCATTCTGGTGTTACATATGTAAAGTATGTACCGAGCGATTTCACGGTGCAGCCAAGTGCCTGCAGCTCTTCTACAGCACCTTTCATCATCGCATCTTCCTCATCTGCTAACACGTCCACAATAAAGAAATAATCGCCTAGTCCTGTTTTTAACGGGCGCGATTCGATTTTACTTAAATTTAGTTTGCGCCATGCAAAAACAGATAGTACTTGGTGGAGCGCTCCCGAAACGTCCGTTGGTAATGTCACCATAAAAGTAGTTTTCGGCTGCCCTTGTGAATTTTCGATCGCATGACGACTGTTTTGCTTCGATAACACGAAAAAGCGCGTATGATTAAAATGGAAATCATGAATATTTTCTTGTGCAATAAATAAATCATATTTCTCAGCCGCTGATGCATTTCCAACTGCAGCGATGCATTCTTCCGGTGCTTCCGATACTAATTTCGCTGCCGCCGCTGTTGAAGAATACTGATTTAATGGAACCTTAGCGAAATTATAAAATAAATATTTATGACATTGTGCGAGCGCATGCGGATGTGAATAAATACCGGTAATACTTTGCCAATCCTCTGCATATTTTTTATGTACTAATAAATGCTGCTGAATTTTTGACAAAACTTCTGCCGTCACATATAACTCTGCCTCGTGAAATAAATAATCCACTGTTAGAGGCACAGATCCTTCTAGTGCATTTTCAATTGGCACGATTGCTAAATCTACCTTCCCTTCAGCAACTGCTTCAATACACTCTGGAATCGATGCATAGGGAACATGCCATTCATTCGGAAATAATCCCTTCGTTGCTAAATATGTAAACGACGCCTCTGGACCTAAATAGGCAATTCTTTTTTCCCATGTTTGTGCTGACATACAGGAAGCCTCCCTCCGAAATAACTACCATTTCTTAATTTTCAGTTAACTTAAATTAAAAAGAAAGAGCGTAAATTACGCTCTACTCTTTTTCCTAAAATGCACCTGAGCTAATCACTTCTGCAGATTCTACAAAATCTAAACGTTTTAACAACTGCAATAAATCATCTAAGTCAAGCGTCATACTTGTCACATCAAGTGACAATGTAACGTTCGCACGCCCCTGAATCGGAATTGTCTGATGAATTGTCAACACGTTGCAATGTGCTTCTGTAATCGTTTCAAGTAGCTTCGCTAAAGTACCTTTTCGATCTTGCAATTGAATGAACACAGTTAAAATACGCTCTTGAACAATCGAGTGAAAAGGAAAAACGGCATCACGATATTTATAGAAGGCGCTTCGCGACAAATCAACCTCTTTCACGGCATCCCAAATCGAAGCAACAGAACCGTTTTGCAGCAACAGTTTTGCTTCTAATGTTTTTTGCATTGCGTCAGTTAATACGTCTTCACGCACTAAATAATATCGTTGATTCGCAACGTCTTTCATAATTTCCCCCCTAGGTGTGTCTTAATCTACAAAGTCAAATTCGAATTCGAGTAAGCGAACTGTATCGCCATTTGTTGCCCCACGCTCACGAAGTGCTTCGTCAACACCCATTGCACGTAATTGACGAGCAAAACGACGAATACCATCTTCACGGCTGAAGTCGGTCATTTTGAATAGGCGTTCAATTGAGTCACCAGATAATATGAATGAACCATCATCATCACGTGTAACCATATACCCATCACTTTGCTTCGTATGTTTATAAAGAACTGTTGCATCAGACTCTTCTTCTTCTACATGACTTAATGAGAACTCTGGTGTTACTTCTAGTAAGTCTGCAATTTCAAATAATACAGGCTTTAACCCTTGACGAGAAACAGCTGATACAGGGAATACTTTTACATCATCGCCCACTTTTTTAAGGAACTCTTGTAAATTTTCTTCCGCACCAGGCATGTCCATTTTATTTGCTACAACAATTTGTGGGCGCTCTGTCAAACGTAAGTTGTATTGTTTTAATTCTTCATTAATAACAAGATAATCCTCATACGGGTCGCGGCCTTCCATTCCAGACATATCGATTACATGAACAATTACTCGTGTACGCTCGATATGACGAAGAAATTGCATACCAAGACCTACACCTTGGTGAGCGCCTTCAATAAGTCCTGGAAGATCGGCCATTGCGAAGCTTCGGTGATCATCCGTTTCAACCATACCTAAGTTCGGTACGATTGTTGTAAAATGGTAAGAACCGATTTTTGGTTTTGCAGCAGATACAACTGATAGTAATGTTGATTTCCCAACAGAAGGGAATCCTACAAGACCTACATCTGCTAAAACTTTTAATTCTAATATAACATCTAATTCCTCACCTGGCTCACCTTTTTCAGCTAGTTCTGGTGCTGGATTTGATGGTGTAGCAAAACGTGAGTTTCCGCGTCCACCGCGGCCTGCTTTTGCGATAATCGCTTGTTGCCCATGCTCAACTAAATCAGCAATAACTGTTTTTGTTTCTGCATTTATGACAACTGTTCCAGGTGGTACTTTTACGATTAGGTCATCTGCTCGTCTACCATGCATCCCTTTACTCATTCCGTGTTCACCACGGTCAGCTTTGAAAATGCGTTTATAACGGAAGTCCATTAACGTACGTAAGCCTTCTTCTACTTCAAATACTACGTTCCCACCACGTGCACCATCGCCACCTGCTGGACCACCATTCGGTACAAATTTTTCGCGACGGAAGGCTACCATACCGTCCCCACCGTCTCCACCTCTTACATAAACCTTGACGTGATCTACAAACATTTAATTCACTCCAGTTCTAAGCTCAAAATATATTTCCACGATGTATTCGTTTCTGCATACGTTTGAACATTTAAATTAGTAACTTCTTTATTGAAACGCGGTGCTTCCCACTTTCCTTGTAAATGGAACGTAAGCCAAAACTTCTCCGCGTCTGATTCGATTTCCACTTGTAACTGTTGCTCCGTATACGGGTCTAAATGGTCATAAACATGAATAACTGTGTTTTCTAAGTATTGTACAATTACCTCATCAAGCTGTACGTCTTGAGTAGCCGAAATATCACACGTCAGCATCATTTGTATCGCAGGAAAACGCCAACTAAACGTCTGAATCCATTCCACTGTTTGCGGCAGCTGTAAATTATTTAAACTAGAAAGCATTTTACACTGATTAGAAATATCTTGAATAATGATCTTTGCTTCATCAATTCGTTGTAAATCTAGGTTCATTTGTATTAAATGTAACTGATTTAAAAAGTCATGATTGGCAAAACGCAATACTTCACTAATGGTTAACGGCCGTTCAGTCATGTTATTCACTCCAATAAAGTTATCTTTACTAGTATAGCAAGTTTCTCATTATTTTTCCCTTAAAACGTAATACAAATGTCGTGCAATAAATACTATAGAAAATTTCAAGTATTCATACATAGGTAACAACCTAAATCCGCCATACTTTGTGGCAACGGTTGTTTGATCGTCATCACGCCGACCAATACCACATAAAAAGGACTGCAACGAATGCAGTCCTTTAAACTTAAAATTATGCTTCTTGAGCTGTTGGATAAACACTTACTTTTTTCTTGTCGCGACCCATGCGTTCGAATTTAACAACGCCGTCAACTTTAGCGAAAAGTGTGTCATCACCACCACGGCCTACGTTTGTACCTGGGTAAATTTTTGTACCGCGTTGACGGTAAAGAATTGAACCACCAGTAACGAATTGACCATCAGCACGTTTAGCGCCAAGGCGTTTAGACTCAGAGTCACGTCCGTTTTTAGTAGAACCTACTCCCTTTTTAGATGCAAAAAGTTGTAAGTCTAATGCTAATAATAATTTCATTTCGTTCCACCTCCTACTTGTTTGTAGTTGATTTGGATATACTGTCCGTAATTTTGCACCATAGAATACACTTGAGCAGTCATTACTTGGACAATAAATTGTAATTTAGAATCTACAGCTTCCTCAAGATCAGCAGGTAGGTCTACTCGTAAGTAACCGCCACCTTCTGCAGCTTGCTCGATTGCTGGTTCAATATTTAATAACGCGTAGATTGCATTAACAGTACCAATGGCAATTGTTGATGCGCCTGCACATACTAAATCTTTACCAGACTCATCGTACTCTGCATGTCCTGAAAATTCAAAAGCCGATACATGTCTAGTTTCATCATGAACAATCGTTACATTAATCACTTTGTTCACCTCACCTTAATTAAGCGTTGATAGATTCAACAACTAATTTAGTGTATGGTTGACGGTGACCTTGTTTACGACGGTAGTTCTTTTTCGCTTTAAGTTTGAATACAGTAATTTTCTTTTGTTTGCCTTCTTTAACAACTTTCGCTGTTACAGTAGCGCCCTCAACAGTTGGAGCTCCAACTTTTACTGTTTCTCCACCTACGAATAAAACTTTATCAAAAGTTACCACTTCGTCAGCTTCAACACCTAGTTTTTCAACATAGATTTCTTGACCTGCTTCAACTTTGATTTGTTTACCACCAGTTTCGATAATTGCGTACATTAAAATGCACCTCCTCTTAGACTCAGACTCGCCCGGAATTGCAGGTGACCAATCAATCGGTACTTAAAACCTGTTCAGCGCGGTTGTAGTAGCACGGGTGCTACAAACAATAACATTAAAATACTACCACACCGAAACTATCAAGTCAACCTGTTCATTACAACTTTTTGAAATGCTGAACGGTATTTTCGGATTCTCCACTCACCTATTACTTTGCTCCATAAAAAGAGACTTAACACAGCTAGGGACGCAGAGCGTGGTAGCATTAGCAATGTTACTACAACTATTATAGTAAGAAAACAAACTGAAAGCGATAAAAACGTCTCATAAACTTTCGCTTTCGGCCACAATACTAATAGTCCGTTACAAAGAATTTTCCCACCATCTAGCGGCCAAATCGGTAATAAATTTAATAACAATAATATACGCTGAATATTAAATAACGGCTGACCGACTAAAGGTGGTAGTAACAATGTTAGCAGCATCCCTAAAACTGTTGCAAGTGGACCACCTAACGCAATGATGAGCCACTTATAAGGCTCCACTGTCCCTTCATGCTCTACCGTAATTTCTCCTCCGTACGGCATAATAATACAGCGCTTCACCTTTACGTTAACGTATCGAGCCGCGAGTAGATGCCCTATTTCGTGCCACACTAACGACAGAATAATAAAGCTGTATACCGCCAAATTCCCCGTGACCGCAATGCCCATCAATACGACTAAAAACAGTGGATGGATGCGAATCATCTTAATTTGCTCTCAGCCATTCAATTGTTTGCTGTAAATTTAAATGGGCTCCATTTTGCTCAATTTCGATATACAGTTCCCCTTCATCTTTCAAACCAAGCGATGCTCCCTTAGCAACGGATGTATACGGCAGAAGCGACAGTTGGTCCACGAAGCCAAAAGTTACCGTTGTATCATCATTATAAAATACAGAAATTGTCTTTCCCGTATTCTTCGTATGACCTGTAAAAACAACAAGCCCATGTTCATACGCTATGATTGGTACTGTCTCCTCAAAAAACAAAATAAACCCTTTATAATACGGCTTAATCGACACAAACTTAGTAAGATATAAATCGCTTTGATCCTTTGTTACCTCCACAGTTTGTTGCTCACGGTCGAAAACCTCACGCAATGTTGTCCGCATCCATTGTAAATCATTCGAGTTATAGACGACCGATTGGACCATACGATCTACCTTTTCATTTTCTGTATACCGACTGCTGAAAATCGTCACAAAAAGTAAACCGGCTATAAGCCATTTCCATTTTTTCAAGCGACCATCCATTCTTTTTTTCTACTATATGTAACGAGGCAATTTCCGATTCCATTAGAATGACGTATCTCGCCACAAAAGTAGGGGAAGATGAGGTCCTTTATTATGTGGTTGAGAATATTATTATTTCTTAGCCGCAAAAAAAAGCTGAGCAAAAGTGAAAATCCACTTTTAGCTCAGCTCTGTCGTCTATTTACTTAGCAAAAATTGATTTAAATTTAGCTAGCATTCCTTTTGGTTCATCTTCTAAGATCATTAGTGGTACAGATTCACCTAAAATACGGCGCGCAATATTGCGATAACCTAACGAAGCTTTACTATTTGGATTCATGACAATCGGTTCGCCTTTGTTTGAAGAACTAATTACGTCCTCACTATCCACAATAATTCCTAAAAGATCAATTGATAAATGCGTTGTTACTTCTGTAATGTCCATTGAATCACCGCTATTCATTAAGTTTTTACGAATACGGTTAATAATTAGTTTAGGTGGTTCAATATCCTCTTGCTCAAGTAGCCCAATAATACGATCCGCATCACGCACAGCAGAAATTTCTGGTGTGGCTACGACAATCGCACGGTCAGCACCTGCTACTGCGTTACGGAAGCCTTGTTCAATCCCAGCAGGACAATCAATTAATACATAATCAAATTCACGTTTTAATTCGTCTATTAAACTCTTCACTTGCTCTGGTGTGACAGCATTTTTATCCGTCGTTTGAGCAGCAGGCAATAAAAATAGTTTCTCATCAACACGCTTATCTTTTACAAGCGCCTGCTGGATTTTACAGCGTCCTTCAATAACGTCGACAAGATCGTAAATAATACGATTTTCTAGGCCTAAAACAACATCTAAGTTACGTAGACCAATATCAGTATCTACTAAACATACTTTTTTACCTTGAAGAGCCAATGCAGTTCCAAGATTGGCAGTGGTTGTTGTTTTTCCTACTCCACCTTTTCCTGAAGTTATTACGATTGCTTCACCCACATTAGCTTCCTCCTTTTTCTTTGGAGTTGCTACAGGAGTTTGAGAATCTGCTGGCTCTTTTGAGAGTAACGTACTTTCTTCACTCACTTAGCTTCCCCCCTTAAACGTAGTTAGAGATGGTCGAATATTCCTTACTTCCTGTACACGGTCATACCTAATCTTTCCGTTTCGATCTAAATATGCACATAGTTGCTCTGTATGCTCTAGCACAAATCGATGCTCATTTATCATTACTTCTACACAATCAGCAATTAATACATGTGTTGGCTCAAAGTGTGACGCCGTAATAATGGCTTCTTTACTGCCGAAAACACCCGCATGCACAATTCCCTTTAGCTTACCTACAATGTAAATATTTCCACCCGCTTCGACACGACCATTTGGATTGACATCACCAATGATAATAATATCTCCTGTTGCACGAACGATTTGGCCTGATCTGACAATGCCTACATATATATCCGAACGTTGCTCTAATAACCGTTGATTACTTTCATCAACGGTTAATACTTCACTTTGCACTTTCGATACGAGTAAATTACCGTGGCGTTGTACAATTTGGATCAGTTCTGCTTTTTGTTCGAGTGTGCAGTAACGATTGCCTAAATGTACTTGCACATCGATTTTGCCATCAATGCTGCCTTCTGAAACTTTTCTTTCTAGTTCTTCTACTAATTCTGCGTAGGCGCACTGGTCATCTAAGCGAAGTACTAGTCCTTCTTTTGTCCCTTTAATATGGACGAGCTGTTTTTTCATAACAAAAGTGACACCTCACGCTCCATTAATTTAGGAATTATTACGCGCATGCTGCAACACGCGGGCCTGTATTAAATATTTAAATGCCCAGCCAAGCATAATTAAAAATAAAAAGTTTGCTAAAATAGTTGGAATCAGTCGATTAGACAAAAAAGAATCTAATGGCATTGCCGTAAAGTTAATTAAAAAGAAAAACTCATACAATACAAATTCCAACAGCGTCATGAGCATAATTGCAAGTACAGTGGAAAACACTAAATGCGGATGTATTCTTTTAACGCTCCAGCCTGCAATGAAGCAAACGAGCGGATATAAAACAGAATACAGGCCAATAATATCAATATAAAATACATCGTATAATATACCAAACAATAAGCCATATAAAATCGCTCGCTTACGGTTATAGTAAATCGCTATAAAGATTAAATATAAAATTAAAAAGCGAGGTACTAAAATAACTGTGTGCTCATTTATTATAATTGGAGAAAACATCGCAAATTCCGATTCAAGTAAAAACAATAAAACCGCGATCGCTGGAATAAGAATGCGTACGAACATTATTCATCACCTTCAGTTTCTTCAGATGCACCGTTCGTTAAATCGGTATTCGTTCCATCTCCATCTAAACCATCAATTGTAATGGTTTTACGCTTTGCAACAATGACGTTTTCAAGCAATGAAAAGTCCGCTGCAGGTTTTACATAAGCCATTTTTGTTAAACCGAAATCATCCGTCGTTACTTCTGTTACTTCACCTATTAAAATACCTTTCGGAAAAATACCTCCAAGGCCAGAAGACACTACTTTTTCTCCAACTTGAATATTTAAGCTCGAATCGATGCGCTTTAATAGTAATTCGTTACGCTCCTCATCATACCCTTCAATTAATCCATGAATATCTTCTTTTTCTGCTTGAACAATTGCGGATACACGATAATTTTGGTTATTCGTGTAAAGAAGCTCTACTTCAGAAGTGAATGGTGTTACAAGGATAATTTTCCCGATGAGACCGCGAGCAGTCATGACAGCCATATTTTTTTCAACGCCATCAGCTGACCCTTTATTTAAAATAATTTTCTCTTCCCATTGATCAGGGTTTCTCGCAATGACCGTCGCATGAAGTGGACTAAAATCGCTTAAGCTTTCTTCAATGTCGGCCAATTCACGTAATGAAGCATTTTCCGACTCCAAAGTATTCACTTCGGATTGTAAAACTGCAAAGTCTTCTAAACGCATTTTAAGGCGCTTATTTTCTTCATACGTATTTAACAGCGCGTCAATATTGCTAAAAATACCTGTTATGTAGTTCGTTGGCTTCGCTACAATGGATTGTGCAAAGCCAACTGTATCTTTAATAATTTGCTCGGGTAATGTTGCATTATGACGATCACGTAGAGAGAAGCTAATCAATGCCACAAGGAAAATCATGCTGACTAATAGTACGATTAATTTCTTATTTGAGAAATGTGGCATTGCGAGTCCTCCTTACTTCAATTGTTGTGAGCGAATTAAATCGATATTATCTAACGCTTTACCCGTACCAATCGCTACGCAATCCAGTGGATTCTCTGCGATAAATACTGGCATATTTGTTTCGTCACTAATCACTTTATCTAAGTTTCGAAGTAATGCGCCGCCACCTGTTAGAACAATTCCGCGTTCCATAACGTCAGCTGAAAGCTCTGGTGGTGTTTGTTCTAATGTTTTCTTCACGCCGTCTAAAATTGCCGTGATTGTTTCACGTAATGAGGCTGAAATTTCTTCTGCCGTAATTTCAATTGTTTTCGGTAAGCCCGTTAATAGGTCACGTCCACGGATATCCATCGTTTCGTTTACACCTTCTGCACGAGCAGTACCAATTTCTAATTTAATCGCCTCTGCAGTACGCTCACCGATTGTTAAGTTATACGTTTTGCGGATATAAGCAATAATTGAATTATCCATTGCATCCCCACCAACACGAACGGATTCACTAGTTACGATACCACCAAGCGAGATGACTGCAACTTCAGTAGTACCACCACCGATATCAACAACCATCGAACCTGTTGGCTCCCAAACTGGTAAGCTTGCGCCGATTGCAGCCGCAAATGGTTCTTCAATTGTGAATGCTTCTTTTGCACCAGCTTGACGAGATGCATCAATAACTGCGCGTTGCTCTACTGACGTAATGCCGTATGGTACACAAATCATCACATTTGGTTTTTTCCAGTTTGACCCAGAATTTTTCATTGCTTCTTTTAAATAATATTGAATCATCGCTGTTGTAATATCAAAATCTGCAATAACCCCATCTTTCATTGGGCGAATTGCTACGATTGACCCTGGTGTACGACCAATCATATTTTTCGCATCATTACCAACTGCTACGATATCACCTGTTTTAGTGTTTTTTGCTACTACTGAAGGCTCGCGTAAAACGATTCCTTTTCCTTTAACAAATACTAATGTATTCGCTGTGCCAAGATCAATCCCGACATCCTTACTTCCAAATCCAAACAAATTGTGTACTCCCTTTCTATATAAGCGATACTATTATTAATTAGCTGCTTAAAATCATACGCCTTATTATAGCGGATTATATCAAAAAATTATAGTGTCACATGCACCGTAATTCGACTTATGTCGAACAGAATTTTCGATTTACGCCCACTTTTTCTATTGTATTTCTATTTGACGTATGAAACAAATAAAATTATTATGTAAGTTTTTACATTTACGTAACAAACTTAAGACGAGTTGCTGCATAAAAGGTTGCCGCTTGTCATAATTGTCACAAAGAAAAACCGGTAAACGAAAGAAGCCATTTACCGGAATAACTTTAAAAATAACCTTTTTCTTTCATACTAATAAATTGATGATCACCTATGATAACATGATCTAGTAAATCCACACCAATAATTTGTCCAGCCTCAAATAAACGACTGGTCACATCAATATCTTCCGGGCTCGGTGTTGGCACGCCGCTCGGATGATTATGCGCGCAAATAATCGACGCAGCAGAACGTTTCACAGCTTCTCGGAAAATCTCCCTAGGATGCACTATAGAGGCATTTAAACTGCCTACAAAAATCGTCTGCTTATGTAGCACTTGATTTTTGACGTTTAAAAACAGACAGACAAAATGTTCCTGCGTAAGTGACGTCATTTCCGGCATTAAAAACGATGCTGCATCATCCGGCGACCTTATTGTAAAGCGTGAATCAGTCTCTTTTTGTGCTAACCTCCGCCCAAGCTCGATTGCCGCGAGTAGCTGAACCGCCTTCGCTTCACCAATTCCTTTAATAACAACTATTTCCTCTAGTGTAGCATGCTTTAGAGCATGTAATTTTTCGAAATTTGTTAACACTTTGTTAGCTAATGCTAAAACAGATTCCTGCTTTGTACCAGTACGAAGTAAAATGGCGAGTAGTTCCTGATTGGATAAACTTTGTGCACCTTGTCGGATTAATCTTTCCCGAGGACGATCTGCTTCGTGCACATCGCGGATTTTCAATTCTGGAAACGGCGTTACTGTCAATTACATCACTTCCTCTTTAAAGTTTTAGTAGATGTAAAGTAAGCAATGTTTCAACTAATGTGGCAAGTGGTAGGCCAACTACATTATTGTAATCTCCTTCAATTCGGTCTACAAGCAGTGCACCGATCGTTTGAATCCCGTAGCCTCCTGCTTTATCAAAGGGATCACCTGAATGAACATACGCTTCAATTAACGCCGCTGAAACGTCTTTAAAAACGACTGTCGTTTCTTCAACAAAAGTCGTCTCACTGCCGTTCGGTTGAATAATGGCGACCGCCGTCATTACTTGATGGCGATTATTCGCAAGCGTTTTTAGATGCGAAATGGCTTCTTCATGTGATTTTGGCTTATGCAGTAGTTTATTGTTGAAAACAACAATCGTATCAGCACCAATAACGGTTTTAGTTGGACAGTTGACCGCAACGTCCCTCGTCTTCAGCAGTGCTACCTCACGTACATACTCTTGCACGGAATCGGCGCGCACGCTTGTCTCTTCCACATTACTCGTGACGATGTCAAACGGAATGCCAAGCATGGATAGCAATTCCTTTCGTCTCGGTGATGCGGACGCTAATACAAATTGTTCTATTGTTGAAAATTTCATTACCATTCCTCCTCCCTCTAATGATAGCCGAGAGAAGCCGATTTGAAAATTGATCATAAAAATCACAAAATGAGATTTCCGTCGCTTTCCTGCATCAAAATGCTATTTTCAAGCATTCTAATTGCTCGTAATAATGCGTTAAAGCATGCAATCTCGTCACCTTCGTATCCTTCGAAAGCTTCGCCACCTCTGTAATGAGCGACTCCCAGCCTTCAGGTAAGGCTGTCATGTCTTCCGTTTTGTCAAAAGAATTATTTAACCATTTTTCATTTTTTAAAATACTCGGTAATTTTTGCAAAGACGGCTCTGGACAGCTACTAATGAATGTAAAGGACTTGGAGAAGGACGCAGGGACTGTTACCGCAATCGCATCTTCCTTTATACTTGCTATCTTCGACCACACAAAATACTGTCCTTCTACTTCTACAACGGCCGCTTTATTTAGCGTAGGAAAACCTGCCATAAACTCAGTTGCCCCTTCAAACGATGAAAAAACACCGTGCTGTGATGCATAAAAGAGTTCCTTCTCTTCAGTTACACTCACATTGTTTTGCTCATCTACAGGTATTAATTCTCCACTGTCTGTTGCTACTGGAAGTTTAAGTAATACTACAAATAATATGACACCTACTATGCCAGACAGTGTTCCGTACAGCATGGCACGTAAGACTGCACTTTTACGAAGTGAACGGATAAATAGCATTAGCAACACCTCTTTTTACTTACCGTAACAAATTATTGATAAAAAAGGACGAGACTACTGTCGTCTCGTCTTAAAAATTTTTCACTATATTACTCCTATTTTCATGCTAATTCGTCCGTATACACCAATTTTCATCGTACTATTAACTGTTTTCGAATTTCACTTAATAAATAGAGCGAACCCGTAACAATTCGAACTGTACCCTCTGACATTTGTCGATGTAACATTGGAATACAGTCTTGTACAATCTCGGTTTCCTCTGCATTACTGATTGCAAGTATTTGCTGAGCATCCATAGCACGGTCGTTATCAAAATCTACAAACGTAAATTTTCTACCTACCCGTTCGAAAATGCGTAAAACTGCTTCTACATCTTTGTCCGCTAACATTCCGACTAAAAATTCTATTCGTTTATTCGGAAATTGCTGTTCAATTGTACGTACCAGCATTTCTGCACTAGCCGGATTATGCGCCCCGTCGAAATACACATTTGGCAAAACTTCTTCAAACCGGCCCGGTACTTTCGCTGCGGCTACCCCTCGTTTAATTGCTTCCAAATCAATTGCTACCTGCAAGGTATTTGCCACTTCAAAAAAGGCGGTAATCGCAAGTGCCATATTATCTCGTTGATGTGCACCCGGGAGCTGGCGATGAAGTCCTTCAACACGAATGCTCATGTCATCATTTGTATAGCTATCACCATTTGCGGCCGTTTGCGCTTCAAACAGATCACCTAATACTAATAACGTGGCCTTTTTAGCCTTTGCCTCACTCACCATGACCGCCATTGCATGTTGCTGTAAACGCCCGACAACAACAGGTTTACCCTCTTTAATAATTCCCGCTTTATGTCCGGCAATTTCAGCAATCGTCGTACCTAAAAAATTCGTATGCTCTAGTGCGATGCTTGGAATAACGGAAACAATCGGCGTAATGACATTAGTGCTATCTTCGCGTCCACCCATGCCCGCTTCGAGTAACACGATATCTACACGTTCATTTTTAAAATGCAAAAATGCCGCGCATGTCAAAAGCTCAAAGTCCGTCAACTGCCCGCTCAGGCCCGCCTGTTGCATCGTTTGAAAAATACTATTCATTTGCATTGAAGTGATTGGTTGCTCATTAATTTGAATTTGGTCATGCACATCGATTATACACGGAGACATAAATTTCCCTACTGTTAATCCGTGCTGACGTGCGATTTGCTCAATAAATGTTAGCGTAGAGCCTTTGCCATTTGTTCCAGCTAAATGCACAACCGCCAAGTCCTGTTCCGGGTGACCTAATGCCGCTAATGCCTGCTTCATTGAATCCAATCCAGGCTTAATGATGCGTTCACTTGCCACATGCCATTGTTCCTTATAATAATCTAGCATTGGAATCATTTCATCATCTCTCCTTTTCGCAGCAAATAACTGCGTACCTCTGCAATGAAATACAACGATCCCGTAATAATAAGTAGCTCATCTTTTTCAAGCGCCTCAAGTTGCTGCTCCACAAGTTGTTGCCAATTAGGATTTGAGCGTTTTTTTACATGTTTACTTTGCGCTGCTAATTGCTCCGCCTTCGCTGCACGCGGAAGCTCAATTTGCGTAAAGTACATCGCAGTTGCCACATCATCCATTAGTGCAATACTGAGTGCATGATCCTTGTCCTGTAACGCTGCATAAATGAACTTATAACGTTTTTCTGGCTCCGTTTGCTGTAAGGTGTTGATCAGTGCAGTTGTGCCTTCTGAATTATGTGCCCCATCTAAAATAACCTGCTCGCTAAAACGTTCGAAACGTCCCTCCCAGCTTGCAGTAGCAAGTGCTTGGCGAATCGTTGCCTCCGAAATTTCAGGGGCAAAAAGGGTTGCCGCTGTAATGGCTAGTGCTGCATTATGTACTTGATGCCTACCCACCATTTTAAGCGCAAGTTGCTCGTATATTTTATTTTCAAATCGATACGTAAACATTTGTGAATCACCTTGTAACAAATCCGTTACTTGTATTTGTTTATGCAGTACATAAAAAGGCGCTTCTTCTACTTCCGCCTTCGTTTGAATAACAGCACGTGCCTCAACATTTTCAACACCAACAACAACAGGCTTCCCTGCTTTAATAATCCCTGCCTTCTCTGCTGCTATGAGCGCATGTGTATTCCCTAACATATCCGTATGCTCTAAAGAAATCGTCGTAATAATTGAAACTTCTGGAGTTAACACATTCGTCGAATCTAGACGACCGCCAATACCCGTTTCCATAATGGCTACATCAATTTCTTCCTGCGCAAAATGTTGGAAAGCAATAAGCGTCACCATTTCAAAGAAGCTCGGAAACTTTCCGTCAAGTTGCGTATTTACTATATGTGCAATGCGATTTGTATACGTTAAAAACTGCTCATCTGAAATTTGTTGTTTATTTATTGTAATGCGTTCATTTGCACGCTCTAAATGCGGGGATATAAACGCCCCTACTCGTAAGCCGTGCTGCATTAAAATTTCACGCGTAGCATTCAGCGTCGAGCCTTTGCCGTTTGAGCCGGCGATGTGAATAAATTTCGTACCTCGCTCTGGATTACCGAGTGCCTTTAAAATAATCTGCGCTAATTCTAATGGCACTCCATTATACATACTCGCCTTTAATGTAAAAATAAAATCTGTGCACTCCTTCATTGACTGAAACATTCGAAAACACTCCGTTCGTATATAAAAAGATATAATTTCCTAACCACTAGTTGTTGTAATAACTTAGCTTTTTTGGAGAGGTGCATTCACGCTAATCTGACTTTCCGCATGAGCCTTCAAGTGCATGAACACCTCCTCTTCACGTTCAAGCGGCGTGTGATGCATGAATGCGAATAGCACCAATGCAATCTAACAGACCTAACGACTTAGATAGACTCAACTCGACCTAAATAGGGCGAGTTCTTGCCCTTACTTCTGTGGATGAGAAAGGTATATTTTTTCACCCACTAAAAAAATGCCCTAGATATCTAGGGCATTACCATTATTACATATTTTTAAGCTCTGCTAAACGTTTTTCAACTGATGCGAATTTTTCTTCATAATCCGCTAGTTTTTCGCGCTCAACATTAACAAGTGCTTCTGGTGCTTTTGATACGAATTTTTCGTTTGAAAGCTTACCATTTACTAATTTTACTTCTTTCGCCCATTTCTCAAGCTCTTTTTCAAGGCGTGCGATTTCTTCCTCTACGTTAATTAAACCTGCAAGAGGTAAGAATAGTTCTGCTCCTGAAACAACAGCTGACATTGCCTGTGCTGGCGCTTCAATCCCTTCACCTATTGTTAATGTCTCTGGGTTACAGAATTTTTCGATGTATGCTTTATTTGCTTCAAGTACAGCTGCAGTTGCCGCATCTTTTGCTGAAATATATAACGGTACTTTTTTACTCATTGGCGTGTTTACTTCCGCACGGATGTTACGTACTGAACGTATAATATCCATAAGCAGTTGCATATCACCCGCTTCCGCCTTGAAGTTAAAGTCAGGATTTACAGTTGGCCATGCTGCTACTGTAATTGACTCGCCTTGATGTGGTAAGTGTTGCCAAATTTCTTCTGTAATGAATGGCATGAATGGATGTAGTAAACGCATCGTTTGATCAAGTACGTGCGCAAGTACTGAACGAGTTGTTTTCTTAGCCACTTCATCTTCACCGTAAAGTGGAAGCTTCGCCATTTCGATATACCAAGAACAGAAATCATCCCAAATGAAATTATAAAGCTCACGGCCCACTTCACCGAACTCATATTTATCAGCAAGCGTTGTTACGCGGTCAATTGTTTCATTTAAACGAGATAAAATCCATTTATCGGCAGTTGACAAGTCACCAGTTAAATCAATTTCTTCATAAGTCATGCCATCCATGTTCATTAGAGCGAAACGAGATGCATTCCAAATTTTATTCGCAAAGTTCCAAGTAGCTTCTACTTTTTCAGTTGTGTAACGTAAGTCTTGACCTGGAGAAGAACCCGTTGATAAGAAGTAACGTAATGAATCTGCACCGTACTGCTCGATTACTTCCATTGGATCAACACCGTTACCTAGAGACTTAGACATTTTCCGTCCTTCAGCATCACGAACTAAACCGTGGATTAATACGTCTTTGAATGGACGCTCGCCTGTAAACTCAATTCCTTGGAAGATCATACGTGAAACCCAGAAGAAGATGATGTCATAGCCCGTAACAAGTGTGTTCGTTGGGTAGTAGCGTTTGAATAATTCACTTTCTTCGTTTGGCCAGTCCATAGTAGAAAATGGCCATAGTGCAGACGAGAACCATGTATCAAGTACGTCTTCATCTTGTGTCCAATTTTCAGCGTCTGCAGGTGCTTCCTTGCCAACGTAAATTTCACCTGTTTCATTATGATACCAAGCTGGAATTTGGTGACCCCACCATAATTGACGAGAAATACACCAATCACGAATATTTTCCATCCAGCGAGAGTATGTGTTTTCAAAACGAGAAGGAACGAAATTCACTTTACCTTCTTCGTCTTTTTGTAATTCCAGAGAAGCATCTGCAAGTGGTTGCATTTTAACAAACCATTGCGCTGATAGGTATGGCTCAACAACAGCACCTGTACGCTCAGAGTGCCCTACTGAGTGCATATGCTCTTCGATTTTAATTAGGACGCCTGATTCTTGTAAGTCAGCAACGATTTGCTTACGGCATTCAAAACGGTCCATACCATTGTATTTACCAGCAAGCTCATTCATTGTACCGTCTTCATTCATAACTAAAATACGCTCTAAGTTATGACGGTTACCTACTTCAAAGTCATTCGGGTCATGCGCTGGTGTCATTTTTACTACACCTGTTCCAAATTCCATATCTACGTAGTCATCCGCTACGATTGGAATTTCACGGCCTACGATTGGTAGTATTACTGTTTTTCCAATTAGGTGTTGGTAACGCTCGTCATTCGGGTGAACTGCTACACCAGAGTCTCCTAGCATTGTTTCAGGACGCGTCGTTGCAACTTCTAATTTACCTGAACCATCAGCTAGTGGGTATTCCATATGATAAAACGCACCTTGAACATCTTCGTGAATTACTTCAATGTCTGATAAAGCCGTTTTTGCTGCAGGATCCCAGTTAATAATGCGCTCGCCGCGGTAAATTAAACCTTTTTCGTATAATTGAACGAAAACTGTTTTAACGGCATCTGATAAGCCTTGATCTAATGTAAAACGCTCGCGAGAATAGTCAAGTGCTAGTCCAAGTTTAGACCATTGTTCACGAATATGACCTGCATATTCTTCTTTCCATTCCCATGTTTTTTCTAGGAATTTTTCACGACCAAGGTCATAACGAGAAATTCCTTCTTCGCGAAGTTTCGCTTCTACTTTAGCTTGTGTTGCAATACCAGCGTGGTCCATCCCTGGTAACCAAAGAGCATCATACCCCTGCATGCGCTTCATACGGATTAAGATATCTTGTAATGTTGTATCCCACGCATGACCTAAGTGTAATTTCCCTGTTACGTTCGGTGGTGGAATTACGATTGAGTACGGCTTTTTATCGCTTTCTGGCTGTGCTTCAAAAAACTTCCCTTGTAACCACCATTCATAGCGGCCCGCTTCGATTGCTTGCGGATCATATTTTGTTGGCATTGATAAATCTTGATGTTCTGTCATTATAAATTCCTCCTTACAAATATTACCTGATTTTAGGCAAATAAAAACTCCTATCGTCTCTAAAAAGGACGAAGGAGTTTTAAATTATATTCGCGGTACCACCTTTATTCCGAGCACGAAAAGTGGCGCTCAGCTCTTAATTCGGTAACGGTGTTTAACCGGCTTTAGCTACTGTTAGTTCACGAAAGCTGCTCCCAGGCTACATTCAAATGGTTGCGTTGTAGAAACTTTTCAGCTACCGTTTCTTCTCTAAACAAGCAAAATCATTTTACTCTTCCTAATCTTTGCATCAATTATTTAACTGTTCATATTGTATATAACTTAGTCATATTTTTCAAGCGTCAAACCAAATTTAGAAAGGATGTGTATAATGCGCCGAAATTACAATCCGTATTTACTGCCACCTTGGCTCCGTAAAGTGCGTTTTTATTGCAAGCATATCATTATTCCACTTGCAATTTTTCAAGCAATTCGCACGCTTTTTGTTCCGACGACTGGTGACTTTATTTTACTACTCATACTTATTTTCTTTGCGTACTTATTCACGACGGACTTTATTTAGCGTAACATTCAATAAACTATACGCTTCCGCCAGCTCAGCATAAAAATCATCATGGGCATTTGCAACTTTTTCAGGCTCTGGAGCGAGTATTAATTGGCTACTACTCTCAAGGATCGCTAGTTGCTCAGGCAACTGCTCTGTTACATGATTTGACAACTGTTTTACCACCTGCTCTGGTACGATTTCCTCCACTACAGGCTGTCCCTCAAAGCGGCACGCTACTTGCCACTTAAACGTACAGCCTGATCCGTCATAAACAAAAAACGATACATCATTTACGTCTAGCGCGAGTTGATTTGTCTCCATTTTTTCTTTCGGTAAGTCCACCTCAAGCGGGAGCGCATATTCAAAATAACCATCTAAATTATTTACATCTAAATGGTCAATAAATATCCCTTCACCTGGATGTACCTCCTTCGTTGGATCAAAACGCACACTTGCCGCAATATGATAAATGCCTGTTAGCCGAACGGACTCTTCTAACTGTTGTTGCTCCCATTGCGGCGTTATTTGAACCGAAACTACTTCTTCAATCGCACCTAGCTGTAACGGAAAATCAAACTGTTCTACCATTTCCCAGGCAATTTTTTTCATAGTCTTCCCTCCTGTATTAACCTTATGCAGGAGGGAAGAAATTATGAGTAATTTAGAAAGACACATCGATTCCATATGAATAATAGAGCCATTTCGCCCACGGTTTTTAACAAGGTATAACGCATGTTCCGCCTCTTTGTAGCTATTTATAAATTGATTAACAATGAACAAAAGCGCTAAAGCGCCTGCTTAGCCCCGACAAGTGCTGGAGAGCCCGAAGTGAAGGCGCTCTCTTTGCCTTCGCCCGAGGGATAGAAGCGACCTCGAGGGGCAGGCGCTTTAGCCTAGACGTTGCATATACTTTTTTAAAAGTTGTCCACATGGCGAAATTTTATAATTTCCTTAACAATAAAAAAGACACAACTCGCCCAAAAGCGGGCGAGTTGATGTCCTTACTTATATGGATGGGAAAGTTATCCTTTCTTATCCACCAAGAAAAAATAACAATTTAGCGTGCAAGCTTTGCAAACACCTTATGGAAAGCTTCTACTGTTTTAGCGATTTGTTCTTCTGTATGTGCAGTTGAGATAAATAAGCCCTCAAATTGTGATGGTGGTAGGAAGATTCCTTCTTCCGCCATTAATTTAAAGTATTCCGCAAATAATTCTAAATCAGATGTTTTTGCTGATTCAAAATCTACTACATCTTCATTTGTAAAGAAGTAGCCAATCATTGATCCAGCACGGTTTACTGTATGCGGGATATTGTATTTCGTTGCTGCCTCGCGGAAACCAGCTTCAAGTTGGTCTCCTAACTTCGTGAAGTACATGTACGATTCTTTGTTTAAACGAGATAATGTTTCGTATCCTGCCGTCATTGCAAGCGGATTACCCGATAACGTACCTGCTTGATAAATAGGTCCAGATGGGGCAATTTGCTCCATAATTTCACGTTTACCGCCGAATGCTCCTACAGGAAGTCCACCACCGATTACTTTGCCTAAGCAAGTAAGGTCCGGCTTAATGCCGAAGTATTCTTGTGCACAGCCGTAACCTACACGGAAGCCTGTCATTACTTCATCAAAAATAAGAACCGTCCCGTTTGTTTCTGTTAATTCGCGTAAGCCTTGGAGGAAGCCTGGTTGTGGTGGCACAACCCCCATATTCCCTGCGACTGGCTCTAAAATAACTGCTGCTAAATCTTTGCCGTATTTTTCGAACACAAGTTTCGCTGACTCTAAATCATTGTAAGCAACTGTTAATGTGTTTTTCGCAATATCTGCTGGAACACCAGGGCTATCAGGTAAACCAAGTGTAGCTACACCAGAACCCGCTTTAATTAATAATGAATCGCCATGACCGTGGTATGAACCTTCGAATTTCAGGATTTTGTCTCGACCAGTATAGCCACGAGCTAAGCGTAATGCTGACATTGTTGCCTCTGTACCAGAAGATACAAAACGAATCATTTCAACTGAAGGCAGGCGGTCCATTACAAGCTTTGCTAATTTATTTTCAGAAAGTGTTGGCGCACCAAATGAAGCACCTTTTGTTGCTTGCTCCTGGATTGCTGCAACTACTTCAGGATGTGTATGACCTAAAATTAGTGGGCCCCAAGATAATACATAGTCAATATATTCATTACCATCGATATCTTTAATAACTGCACCGTGACCAGATTCCATGAAGATTGGTTCCATGTTTACTGATTTGAATGCACGCACTGGGCTGTTTACACCACCTGGCATTAAATCAATTGCTTCTGTAAATGCTTGTTTTGAGTTTTCATATGAACGCATATTATTTCTCCCCTAACCAACGCGCCACGTCTTTTGCGTGATACGTAATAATTAATTCAGAACCAGCACGCTTCATGCCAAGTAATGTTTCCATTACAACTGATTTTTCATCAATCCAACCGTTAATTGCTGCCGCCTTCACCATTGCATATTCACCTGAAACATTGTACGCAACAATTGGTAATGGGAAGTTGTTTTTCACATCTCGGATAATATCAAGGTAAGCTAAAGCAGGTTTAACAATTAAGAAATCTGCACCCTCTTCAACGTCAGACGTCGCCTCGCGAATTGCTTCCATACGGTTTGATGGATCCATTTGGTACGTTTTACGGTCACCAAATTTTGGTGCGCCATCAGCAGCTTCACGGAATGGTCCATAGTAACCCGATGCATATTTAACGGCATAAGACATAATTGGAATATGTTCAAAACCAGCTGCATCTAAACCAGCACGTATCGCTGTAACAAAACCGTCCATCATATTAGATGGTGCGATGATGTCTGCGCCCGCTTCAGCTTGAGAAATCGCAGTTTGCGCAAGAAGATTTAAAGAAGGGTCGTTTAAGATTTTCTCTCCTTCTACTACACCACAATGTCCATGATTTGTAAATTCACAAAGACAAGTATCTGCGACAACTAACAGCTCCGGGTGACGCTCTTTAATGAAACGTGTCGCCTTTTGAACGATACCATGATCATGGTAAGCGCCAGAACCAACCGCATCCTTTTCTGCTGGCAAGCCGAATAAAATAACAGCCGAAATACCTAATGTTACAACTTCATCAATTTCTTCACCTAAATTATCTAAAGAAAATTGGAAGACACCTGGCATCGAAGAAACTGGATTTTTAATATTTTCGCCTTCAATAACGAAAATCGGGTAAATTAGATCTTCCTTGTGTAAATACGTTTCTTTCACCAAGGCACGCATACCCGCACTTTGACGAAGACGGCGATGTCTTTGGAAATATAATTCTGTCATTGTTTTGTTTCCTCCAATATTAGTTGTTCAATTACCGCTTGCATTGTATACGTTTCTGGTTGAACATACACCGACACACCTACTTGTTGTAATGCGCTAGCAGTTATATGGCCAATCGCTGCGGCTTTCACTCGGTTCCAGCCAACCATTGGCACGATATTCTCATCAAAAACCTTTACTGCAGATGGGCTAGCAAAAATAACGATGGCCTCCGTTTCTTGCAATGTCCAAATAAATGGTTCTATAAACTCTCTATTTTCAACCGTTTCATAAACTGTCCATTCTACTACATCAAACGGCAAGCCTTCTTTAATTGTCGGCTTCGCTAAGCTGCCACGTAAAAATAAGCAACGCGGTGAATCGCCTGCGACTGCAGGAAACTCCTGCACGAACACATCTGCACTAAAAATAGACGGGATAAAGTGAACCGTAAAGCCTTGCGCTTCTAGTAGCGCAGCCGTTTTAGTTCCAACAGCCGCCACTTTACTATTAATATCAGCTGCTGTTATATGTGCACGATTTATTTTATCGATAAAAGCCTCTACAGCATTTTGACTCGTAAATATAAGCCAGTTGAAGCTTGCGAACTCGGTGATATGCACATCATCTTCAACCAAATGTTCCTGTATGCGGATTAAAGGGAAAACGGCAACCGTACCGCCATTTTCCCTTACTTGTTGCTTTACCTCTGTCGTTTTGGCAGAGCCTGTTAGAATAATTGTTTTACCCTTAAGCGGTAAATTAGTTGGCATCTTGCTCAGCCTTCACTTTTTGGATTAAGTCGAACGCTCCTTGCTCTGTTAACACGCGTGCAACTTCTTTCCCTACTGCATTCGCATCTGTACCTGATACTGTTTCTTTATAAGCCACTGATGCGTCTGGTGCTGCAACTAAACCTGTAAGCGTGATTTGTTCGCCTTCAACTACTGCATACCCGGCGATTGGTACCTGACAGCCGCCATCCATTGCTGCAAGGAAAGAACGCTCTGCATGAGCAGATTGCCAAGTTGAAGCATCTGTCAATTTTGCGAGCTCGGCAAGTAACTCTGCATCATCTTCGCGACACTCAATTCCTAATGAACCTTGCGCTACTGCTGGTAAGCATACATCGATATCTAAATACTCTGTTACCACTTCATCGCTCCATCCAAGACGTTTAAGTCCTGCAGCAGCTAAAATAATGGCATCGTACTCTTCTGTTTCAAGTTTTGCTAAACGTGTATCAACATTGCCGCGAATCCATTTAATTTCAAGGTCTGGACGAGCTGCAAGTAGCTGTGCGCTACGACGAAGTGAACTTGTCCCAACTACAGCACCTTGCGAAAGGTCTGCAAATTTTACATGGCCTTTTGAAATGAATGCATCACGTGCATCCTCACGTGGAGGAATACAGCCGATTACTAAGCCTTCTGGTAATACTGCTGGCATATCCTTCATTGAGTGTACAGCAAAGTCGATTTCTTTATCATATAGTGCTTGTTCGATTTCTTTAACGAATAAGCCTTTACCGCCTACTTTAGAAAGCTGTACGTCTAAAATACGGTCACCTTTTGTTACGATTTCTTTTATTTCAAAATCGAATGGGACACCCGCTGCTTTTAATTCATTAATAAACCAATTCGTTTGCGTTAATGCTAACTTACTTTTACGTGAACCTACAATAATTTTTCTCAACCAAATCCGACCTTTCTGTTAATACCATAGATGGAAATTTGATAATTTACTGCCTAGGAAGAAGTTAATGACGACGAGTAAAAATGTATAAATTTGAACCCATGCATACGTCATACCTACCAGCTTTCCATTCCGGTGAAGTAATAAAATTGTTATATAAATAACGGTTAATATAAATGAACCGATAATTTTCACATCGAATACAGATAAACCGTCTAATGTCATTAAAGCCCATTCTAATCCCAATATCAAACTAATAAATAGTAAAGGCACCCCGAATAAAATCGAATTACTCATCCAGCTACTCATTTGCTGCAACGAAGGCAAGCGGGACCATAAATTATTAAATTTCTTCTGTTTTAATATACGATATAAAATTAAATACAGTACGGAAAAAACAAACGACAATGAAAATGCAGCATAAGACACAATGGCAAAGCAAATATGAATAAATAACATTTCTGACACGAGCGAATCTACAACATGCTGTGTTGTTTCATTCGGTGCAAATAAATGGATCGTTACAAAGACGAAACCTAATACATTTATGAAAAACACCGGCAAATCTACCCGCGCAATACAATGCAGCACAATCGATAATGTTGTAAGTAACCATGCATAGAAATATACACCTTCAAATAATGATAGTATCGGGAAGCGCTTTGTCTCAAAGATAAATAATAAAAAAAAGATGGTTTGTAAGGCCCATACGACTGACACTAGCCAAAATGCGATACGGCGGGCTCTTACCTGTTTATATAAATAATCGGTAAAATAAAAGACTAAGCTAAGCGCATAAAGAACAACCATCAGTTCATATAGTCTTGCCATCGTTATTTCTGTCATAAGCAACCCTTCTTCTTAATTCTAATGAACGTTCCCCTTAAAATGAAATTGTTTATTATAAAAAAAGCGTCTTCAGTATCTATAATTTTATCATATAGATACGAAAACGCTTATTTATTATTTTAGCTAATACGATAATCTAGGCTTAACAGACGAGTTACTTTGTATAGTTTGCGTACTTTCTTTTTCAGCTTGTTGCATTAAAACTTCTTGCTGAACTGCCTCTTCAATATTAAAAATCTGTTGGAATAATTGTAGCTGTTCATTCGCTTCCGAAGAGTTTGCCATTTCCTTTGCTTGAAGAATCGGATCCTTCAACAACTGATTTATAATTGATTTCGTATGCTTATTTAAAATTTTGCGTTCACGGTCCGTTAATTCTGGCATTTTGTTTTCAATGCTAACCATTGTTTCTTCCTGTATGCGAATCGCCTTTTTACGTAATGCAGAAATGACAGGTACAACACCGAGTGTTTTAAACCACTCTTTGAACACTATCACTTCTTCACTAATCATCTTTGTAATTTCATTTGCTGCTCGTTCACGTTCTGCAAGGTTCGCTTGCACAATCCCTTGTAAATCATCGATATCATATAAAAAGACATTTGGTAATTCGCCAATTTTCGGATCTAAATCCCGTGGAACAGCGATATCAACCATAAATAACGGATCTGCTTTACGGAGTTTCGCCACATGCTTCATTAAGTCATAATCGATAACATAATTTGTAGCACCTGTTGAGCTAATTAAAATATCTGCTTCCAGAAGTGAACATTGTAGCTCGTCCATTGATTTGGCATCTCCTTCAAATTTCGAAGCGAGATTTTGCGCCTTTTCAAATGTACGATTAATAACCGTTACTTTTCCTACGCCGTTCCCATAAAGATTTTGAATCGCTAGTTCACCCATTTTACCAGCACCTAAAATCGCGACGTGCTTGTTTTGTAATGAACCGAAAATCTTTTTCGCTAATTCTACAGCTGCATAAGAAACCGAAACAGCATTTTCTCCAATGGCTGTTTCGCTATGAGCTCGCTTAGCAAAAGTCACAACTTGCTTAAATAACTGATTGTATACAGTACCCGTTGTACCAATTTCTTGCCCTTGTAAAAAGCTCTTCTTCACTTGTCCTAAAATTTGCGTTTCTCCTAAGACCATTGAGTCGATTCCTGCCGTTACACGGAATAGATGATTCAGTGTTTCATCTTCCTCACGAATATATAAGTGTGCTTCAAATTGATCCATCGGAATATTAAACCAATCTGCTAAGAATTGCTTAATGTAAAAACGACCTGTATGCAACTGATCTACGACTGCATAAATTTCAGTCCGGTTGCATGTTGAGACAATTACATTTTCTAATATACTTTTTTTCTTTTGAAGCGCAGCCATTGCATTCGGTAAGTCACTCTCAATAAACGACAGCTTTTCACGAATTTCAACAGGCGCTGTTTTATAATTCAAGCCTACTACTAATGTATGCATGAACCCCCACACCTCACACGTTCTTAATTCATAAGTTTTATTTTAACATAAAAATGCATTGTTCATTCTAATATTTGTGAACATGCTATGAAATTAACCGTTATTCATTTTATAATTATTCTAATGTAAGTATAACAAATTACGACTATATTTTCAATTAAGGATTACTCTAAAAAAACTAGCAGGTATATTACCCGCTAGTTTTTAGCATTTAGTTCCACAGTTTTTGAAGCAATGATAGTGCCGTTGTTATCGTAAGCTTGAAATTCGACATCCGTATATAAGCTAAACGGTTTAAATTCATTTACGCTACGAGTTAGACGGAATGAAGTACTACCGCGATGTTGTAGATCATATGTGACACTACCACCTGTTGTCGTAAAAATTACAGCAACTGCATAGACATTATCACAATGTGTTGCAATACGTGCATCTAATATGACATTTGTTCGACTAATAGTCACGGATGAAACAGTAAATAACGAGTCTCCTGTTAAACAACTCTTATCAGAAACATTTGTGCCACATAAAATGCCATTGATGATTGATTGGAACACACCGTGTATATTTTGCACATCGGTTACATTAAAGTATTGACCGCCCGTTTCGGTTGAAATTTTACGCAATAAATCTTCTTGTACCTCTTTATACTCTCCAACCGCAACCGTATAGATTTTTACACCTTTTTCTTGTGCTTTTTTTATAGTTTGATCTATTTTTGATTTAGATGCTTTACCATCTGTTACAAGCACAATTGCTTTCGCCGTAAATTTATCGTCACTTAATTGTATTAATGCTTGTTCTAATGCTTTCGAAATATTTGTTCCGCCACCGCGACCAACATAATCAAGTAAGCCAGTCGTTGCTGCAACTGTTTCTGCTGCCCCTTGTGTTTCTAATGTCGCATTTGTATTAAAACGATACACATAGTTTTTTTCCGCACCAACTTGGCGAATCATTTCTTTAACTTTTTGTGCAATATAGTTGTTTGGATCCGATTTACGAGTAGAACCTGAATGATCTACTACATAAGCAACTTCCGCAGCGCCCTTACAAACATTTTGCACAAATTTTGAATTAGTGAATATCTTTTGCGAAAATGATTTTCCTTTTAAATCCGCTAATAGTCGCTCATAACGCGAATCCATTGTTTTAATTTTGGCTGTTGCTATTGAATTTCCGTAAATAATATCGTCATAGTACACGACAGCAGATCCAGGGTATCCTGTATTATTATTGTAATCTGACGTATTTGTATTAAACGACACTGTACGTGTAACACCATTAAAAGTAATTTCAACATCTCCTCGGAAGTCGCGAATTACCTGACCTCCTGGAGCAACAACATTGACAATTACTTTCGTGTACCGATCCATTCCTTCTGGACGCTGAGCCAACTCTTCGCCTTGTTTTAGAATAGCAATTTTAGAAACAGCACCCTCTAGTTTACCAATATACTCTGCAAACTCTTTTTGTAACATATTTTTATCAATTTGGCCTAACTTATCATAAATCGCCTTAATTGCTTTAACGCTATCCTCATGTACTAATGTTACGTTGTCTGCTTTAGGTAATAAGTTGATTAAATATATAACCGTTGCATGAATGTTCGACTTAAACTGATTTAAAAAGCTTTCACTCATAATGTCTTGTAAATCATATGTCGGAACACCTTGTTCATTGATTGAATAGTAAACGGTAGCCTTACCGATACCGCCTCCTCCTTTTTCATCGCCTTCGATCATGTAATCTAAGATTTGTTCAAATAACCAAACCGAAATGATTTGACCACCCAATTTAAGCTCGGCACCATAATATTTGGCGTCTACCACCTTCACTTCTCCACTTACTAATCCCGTTGTTGGACTTGTAAAGTTCTCATGCTTTGTCCCATTAAATACTTTATTTTCTTCGTCAAAACTTGTAATTTGAATTAGACTATTTGGTGTCGCATCTTGTAAGGTGCTTACACCAGTAGCATTAGGCAATAATACTTGGGCTGGCGGCGCAATTGGTGGAATTGTTGGTAGTACATTACCACCTGACCAATCTGGCTGATTTGAATCAAAAACTTCATAGGTAATACGTAGCTCAGCTTTTGGCACATAGCGAACTCCTACTTCAATTACTTGACCCTTAAACGTGTAGAAATTCGGGTCATCGTTATTCACTAGCTCAAATCGAATTGTATCTTTATATGATTTTGTTAAAGCTGGTGCTGTAACGAATACGTTTAATTCAGGTCCATCGGAAAATACCGTTTTTACTTCCTCACTCTTGGCAGTTCCTGTTTCAGAAAATTTCGCATCCACTTCTGATGTTACTTTAAACTCTAGTGATGTATCATACGGAATGTCATTGCCATAGCTATCTTTTAATTGAATTGTAATTAGCGATGAATCAACACCATTTGCATTCAGTTCTTCCGTAGATACCGAAATATCTTTGACTGCTTTATAAATGCTTGGGCGATTTGTTTTATCATCTGTATTCTCACCTGGTGTTGTTGGAAGTTCCACAACACCATTTGAAGATTCTACAAAATTCGAAGGTAGCGTAATTTTATTATCGTCCTTTCCAGTAGAAGCACTCGATAGACCTTCTAATGCAATACCACCTTTCTTTGCAATACGGTACATAAATACCGCCATATCACCGCGCGTAATATTTTTGTTTGGTGAATAGTCCTCATACGTGCGCTTACCTGTAGTTCCCGTCGTAATCTCGTTAGTATATAAATATTGAACAGCTTGTACTTCTGATAAATCTAGGCCATTCATCGCAGCATAAAGACGCGCAAAATGTCCTCGTGAAACATTGGCATTACGTTTTGCAGATACAGATACACCATATAATGGGATATATAAATCACCATAGTACGCATATAACATATCTTTGTCATAGCCGAAGTGATAATTTTTATCTAACTTTGCAATCATCGTCAGCATTTGCCATTCCGTTACAAGTGTATAAGTTTGGAATTTTCCACCTGAGTATAAATTTAGCAACTCATTTTCAATTGCCCATTTTGCTGATTTGTATTTAGCATCGCTCGTTTTAATGTCCGTAATTGTAGTTGATGCTGCTTCTGTTGTCGCAACAGGCATCACCATTGTATACAAAAGAATGAAACATAAAAGTAAAGCAAAGCCCTTTTTTATCGTTTTCTTCATATAATCGCTCCTTAATCGAAGAACAGAATGTCATCACGGAAATTTTGTTTTAAGTCCGTTTCTAAGTACTCTAAGAAACGGATCATAATGGCTGATGCTTGTGCACGTGTTAATTTATCTTTTGGATTAAATTTTCCATTACTACCTGACATTAATCCTAGTTCTGTTATGACATAAATTGAATCCCGTGCATAGTCTGTAATTTTGTAATCATCTTTGTAAATTGTCTTATATCCTGGATCAGGCGCTTTTCCTTCTAATCCTAATGCACGCACTAAAATCGTTGCTGCTTGTTGACGCGTTAAAAAGCCTTCTGGTTCAAATGTTGTTGAAGTCACACCTTTAATAACACCTTTATCAACTGCTGATTTTAAGTAGTTATAATCTTTTGTCGTACTTTTTACATCTTTAAATACGCTTGTTGTTTTTTTCTTCGTCTTTTCTTCTAATACACGAAGGTCAATCGCCTTACCAACCGCTACTGCAAAATCGTAGCGTTGCATCGGTGTATTAGGCGAGAAGAAGTTAGATTGGTCATCTAAAATGCCTAATGAATATAGTTTTTCAATGCTTTCTTTTGCCCAGTTTGACGATAAATCACGGAACTTCGGCAATATTAGACGCTCAATTCGTGGCATATATTCGATATCCAGATCCACTGTACCTGAAGCAGCTGGTAATCCATATGTATATTCAGAAATCGTATCTGCTGAACTAATTACCGCATACCCACCATTAAAACTTGATAACGAAGATCCATTTTCCTCATAATTTAATGTACGTGATTTAGTTGTAGATACACGGTTCTTCACTGTACCAATTTCACCATTATTAAACACAATTTCATAATCTGTAATTTGTGTCTCTGTAGCACCCCAGAAGTTTTCGTAGCCTTCATGACGACTATCTACGTTCACTAATACCGTTTGAATATTCGGAGCCTTCCCTACTGTATACGTTTTACGGGCAATTGCATTTCCTGAATAATAATCAGAAGCGGGACGTTTATCTGTAATCGCACTTTTTGATAATTGATAGTCTGATAAAGTATATGTCGAATTACCTACTACAAATTTCTCAGTGAATTTCGTAACCTCGCCTGTAGCCGTACTTTGACCAATTTGATCATAGTTTGTTACTTCTGAAACATATGTAAAGTTACGCGTTAGTTTTTCTCCATTTGACCCTGTTAACGTAAATTTATATGTTTCTGTTAGCTTGCCCTTGCTTTCCTTCACTGTAACTGTTGCGTTTTTACTTGTACCTGTTACTTTAATTGGCTTACCTGAAATAAATACGTATTCCTCATATGTATACTCATTCTTAATACCACCATTTAAATCAATCGTTTGAGCAGAAACAAATTTAGGAATAGCTAAAATGGAAAGCAATAGAACAGTAAAAACCATTAACAACGGTATTTTTTTATAGTTTTTCACGTAGAACAGTCCCTCTTTTCCTTTAGTTTATTAGAAAGACATGCCTTGCTGAAAATAAGGCAAGTCGGCGTCCTCCTTTTGTTGTATTAAAAGTTTATACTTCTTCACAACGAAAATGGAGATGGCATGTAGGGACCCCTACATGCCTCTCTTAATTATTCGTTTACTAAAATTACATGTGTTTCAAGCTCGCTGTTCATTAGCATGACAACCCGGTCTGAACGTTTCAACTCATTAGGCTGAATGACTTTACCGTTCTTAATAATCATAACTTTTGTTAGTTCTACTTTCGTTTCACCGAAGTATGACCATTCTCCGCCGTTTATCCACTGGCTAACATCTTTTACATCAATTGAGTTATTGCCAACTTTATCAATTCGTCCTGTTAATGTCAGTTCTGTTCGTGGTTCGTCCAACATAATATGCATCGCTTGTATATGACCATCTTTCACATAGAAGTAGCCATAATCACCTTCATTAGCTACAAGCTCTGTTTCAGGGAAGATTTTGAACGGTTTTGAACCATCAACTACCACTGCATTTGTTGAGTTACTAAACGAGAACACTGGATCACCTTTATATGATTTCCAGAAGTTATTCTCAAATATCTCTAGTCCATCTAGCTCTACTCTATATGCTTCTAAGTCTGCCAAATAAATTTGACCAAAGTATAGTTTGTGAGATGATAAATTTGGTGAAGTAAAACTATCATTCGTAATGTTTACGACATGCGCAAATTGGCTACTAGTATTACCGTCCGTTAAAATATAAGCTGTCCCCTTTGAGGCTAATGATGTAGGTTCAACTAAGCGCCCGTTACGTACTAAAATGGAACCATCATGATAGTAGAAGTTGTTTTTTAAATTTGCAAGCTTAAAATAACCATATTTTGTATTCACTTCAGAAAGTGATTGGTAGAATGAACGTTCATTTTTAGCTAACACAATAATCTTTGTCACTACTTCTTTACTAAATTGCTTCAATGATACATAATATATTTCGCTATTTTTATAGTTCTTTAATTGATTTTTAGTAATTTTTTTATTTCCAACATAAATTGATGTACTGTTTGAGAAACCAAATGTATTTATATCCGTTATTACACGTTCACCAAATAACCAGTTCGTAAACGGATGTGCATTTTTTACTGTAAATTTATTCGACGTCGTATTAACTGTTTGTAAGGTTGCTTTGTATAAATTTTCAACCAAAACACCTGTTGCAATTATTTCAATTTCAGATGGAATTGACGTTGATGTGGATGAAAACTTGAGTTTCACACGATCTCCCTCATATAAAGCACTCAAATCGACTGTCGAAGAACCTTTAATAAATTCCGTATTGTTATTTATGTAATAAGTTGTATCTCTTCCTTTATCTACCTTCACTTTAACAAACATACCATTTGCATCAATTTGTGTAACAACACCTGCTTTTTGCTTACTATTCGTTGTAATCTCACCTTGCTCGACATCCGATGTACCGCGCATCTCTTTTACTTTACGTAAGTTCAATGATACAGTCACTTGCATCCCTGCTTTAAATCCATTAATTGTCGTTAAAGTATTATTAATATACAGGCGTGCACTTGAATCGATGTTAAATGTGGACGTTTTTCCTGCACTATTTTGCAATGTCACCTTGCTTAATGTTTTTTCAACTGTACCATCTTTTAGTTCAATTTCGTTGTATGTAACGTTTACAAATGTGTATGTCGTTGATGCTTCAGCTGTTTGACCAAGTGGTATTGCTGCCAAAGCAAAAATAATTGCTATTAAAATTGGTGAAATTTTTCTAAGCAATTGTTTCGCCTCCTTAATATTACTCATATGCAATAAATTATATCCAAATAATAACTACAAGTCTCCAATATAAAAGGTTTATTTACCTTCGTATTATTACGCTCATTCCCTTTCCAAGTATATCAAACTACTCATCTATAACCAAATCATCACTAAAAAAGAAAATAGAGGGAATTTTAAATTACTCATGCACTTCAAAGTTCAAGTAGAGAGGTCGACCATTTGACCAGCAGTTGGATGAGGTGCGTCAATCATTTCTACAATTTGCGCTGAACTTTGTTGCTGAAATTCCACCACCTGTTTTACGATCGTTAATGAAACATTTTGCATTAATTGTTCTTGATGTAATGAAATTGATAGTGCTGCAATATCCATAGTTGCACCTCCTAAATTTATTATCGGACAGCACTAGCATTCATCAAGGTTTTCTCCCATTTTTCGAAAATAAAAAAAGATGTTGCGACTATTTACAAAAGTAAATGTCGAAACATCTTTTCATTATAAACTACATACGACTTTCAATTTCGCCCCATGCTTCATCAAACCCAAGACCTTTTTCAGAGGAGAATACGATGAGTGGATCAGTGGAGTCCATTTCGAGTGTATCTTTAACGATTTTTTTATGCTTATCCCATTTTCCTTTAGGGATTTTATCCGCTTTTGTCGCAACGACAATTACGGGAATGTTGTAATGCTTTAAGAAATCATACATCATGCAGTCATCCCCAGTTGGTGGGTGACGGAGATCGACAATTAATACGACCGCTTTTAAAATTTCTCGTGCAGTGAAGTAACGTTCAATCATTTTCCCCCACGCTGCACGCTCAGATTTTGATACTTTTGCATAACCGTAACCTGGTACGTCAACGAAAAACAACTGCTCTTCAATTTTATAGAAGTTTAGTGTTTGCGTTTTCCCTGGCTTTGACGAAATACGCGCCATTGCCTTACGTCCGATCATACGGTTAATGAATGAAGATTTACCTACGTTTGAGCGCCCAGCAAGCGCAAATTCCGGTAGGCCATCCTCTGGGTATTGTTCTGGTCTAACGGCACTAATGACCATTTCGACGTTATGGACTTTCATTTTCCTTAAAAACCTCCATCTAGCGCTAAAGCAAGCACTTCCTCCGCTTGAGACACTAGTTTAAATGTGAGTTGCTCACGAATTGTCTCTGGAATATCATCAATGTCACGTTCATTATCTTTCGGTAAAATAATTGTCGTTAATCCCGCACGGTGCGCACTTAGTGATTTTTCTTTCAGTCCACCGATTGGTAAAACGCGACCGCGTAAAGTAATTTCACCTGTCATGCCTACTTCACGTTTAATTGCTTTACCTGTAATTGCTGAAACGATCGCTGTAGCCATAGTAATCCCCGCAGAAGGACCGTCTTTTGGTACAGCACCTTCAGGAACGTGAATATGAAGATCATGCTGGTCGAAATAACTAGCATCCACCCCTAATTTATGTGTAAGTGAACGCACATACGACAGCGCTGTTTGAGCAGATTCCTTCATGACATCGCCAAGCTTCCCTGTAAGTTGAAGTTTCCCTTTTCCTGGTGTTAATGAAACTTCAATTTGTAGCGTATCGCCACCGACTGTTGTATAGGCAAGACCGGTTGCAACGCCTACTTGGTTTTCTGTTTCAGCTTGACCGTAACGGAAGCGATGCTTACCAAGCATTTCCTGTAGCACCTTAGAACTTACTGTTACTTTCTTTTTCTCACCTGAAACAATTATTTTTGCAGCTTTACGACAAACCGTTGCTACTTGACGTTCTAACCCACGAACGCCAGCCTCACGTGTATAATAACGAATTAAATCTGTAATCGCTTCGTCCTTTATTACGATGTGTGCTTTTTTCAAGCCGTGCTCTTTCGTTTGCTTAGGAATAAGGTGATTTTTCGTAATCATTGTTTTCTCTAATTCCGTGTATCCCGCAATTGAAATCACTTCCATACGGTCAAGTAATGGCCCTGGAATTGTGCTTAAATCGTTTGCAGTTGCAATAAATAATACGTCAGATAAATTGTACGACTCTTCAATATAATGATCACTAAATGTACCATTTTGTTCCGGATCTAGCACTTCGAGCATAGCTGCAGAAGGGTCCCCACGGAAATCATTCGACATTTTATCGATTTCATCAAGTAAAAATACAGGATTGATCGTACCCGCTTTTTTCATCCCTTGAATAATTCGACCTGGCATTGCCCCAACATACGTACGGCGATGACCACGAATTTCTGACTCGTCACGAACTCCACCAAGCGAAATACGCACGAATTTGCGATCCAAGCTTTCCGCAATTGAGCGTGCCAAACTTGTTTTACCAACACCTGGAGGACCCACAAGGCAAAGAATAGGCCCGCGTAATGAATTCATTAATTGACGCACAGAAAGATATTCTAACACGCGCTCCTTCACTTTTTCCAGTCCATCATGATCACGGTCTAAAATTTCTCCAGCAACGGCAATATCAATTCGATCGGTCGTCTTCTTACTCCAAGGTAGAGATGCAAGCCATTCTACATAATTGCGAATAACGCCACTTTCAGCACTAGCAGCTGGTAATTTTTCGTAGCGGTCTAGTTCTTTCAAAGCAACTTTACGAGTCGATTCAGGCATACCTGATGCTTCGATTTTTTTACGAAGATCTGCTACCTCACCTGTTTTTCCGTCGCGATCACCGAGCTCTGTTTGAATGGCCTTCATTTGCTCGCGTAGGTAATATTCTTTTTGTGTACGTTCCATTGCTTGCTTTACTTTTGTGCTGATTTTCTTTTCTAAATTCAACACTTCCTGCTCATCATGCAAACGGATAATTAAATGGTCTAAACGCTTCTTCACATTAAATATCTCTAAAATTTCCTGCTTCTCTGCAACTTTAAAAGGCAAATGAGATGAAATCACATCTGCTAAACGCCCTGGCTCTTCAATATCAAGGACCGATTCAATCGTTTCTGTCGTAATTTTATTTGACGATTTAGCATACTTCTCAAAATACGTTAATACAGTACGCATGAGCGCCTCTGTTTCAGCATCCTTGAATGTTTCGTCTTCATGCACTTCAATGTCTACTACTGTAAAATCTTTGTCTTCACGGTAGTGTAGCATTTTTGCACGGTTGACACCCTCCACTAAAATGCGTAATGTTCCGTTCGGCAATTTTAGCATTTGTTTAACGTGGGCTAGCGTCCCTACTTTATATAAGTCCTGATTTTCTGGAGCTTCTACTCGCAAATCCTTTTGTGTTGCTAAAAAAATCGTATTATTACTCAACATCGCATGCTCTAGAGCAGCAACAGAACGATCTCGTCCAACATCAATATGTAAGACCATTGAAGGGTAAACGAGTAAACCTCTTAAAGGTAATAATGGCATATTATCTTCATTTTTTTTCACGCGGGTATTCACCTCCGTCCAAGTCTCTTTATAACAACCCGCATCTTTAGTATGTGTAAAAATAAATAGATTATTTGAAACAGCAAGATATGTATCATTTTACTTGTAAGAAAAAGCTGACTTTCGACTTGTACAAGTCTAAGTCAGCTAAGTTTAACATGTTACTCATCTAAAAATGTGATTATGCTGATGTTTTTTCATTGTCTTTGTTGTATTCTGTACCATCTTCTAGCAATAATTTTGGATTTGCTTTCTCCGTAATTGTCGCTGCTGTAATGACACATTTTTTAATATCCTCACGAGACGGTAGTTCAAACATTACATCTAGCATTGTTGATTCAATAATTGAACGTAAGCCACGTGCACCTGTTTTACGTTCGATTGCAAGCTTCGCAATTTCTACAAGTGCTGCATCTTCAAATTCAAGCTCTACATTATCTAGCTCAAGCATTTTTTGATATTGCTTGGCTAATGCATTTTTAGGCTCAGTTAATATTTGCACTAATGCATCTACATTTAACTGTTCTAATGTCGCAAGTATTGGTAAACGTCCGATAAATTCAGGAATTAGACCGAATTTCAGTAGGTCTTCCGGAATTAACTGAGACATTAACGTGCCTTCTTCTGCTTCTACTTTGTTTGGATTTGAACCAAAACCAATTACTTTTTCGCCTTGACGACGTTTAATAATTGATTCGATACCATCAAACGCACCACCCACGATAAATAAGATGTTTGATGTGTCGATTTGTAAAAATTCTTGGTGTGGGTGCTTACGTCCGCCTTGTGGAGGAACGCTCGCCACTGTACCTTCAAGAATTTTAAGTAATGCTTGTTGGACACCTTCACCTGATACATCACGTGTAATTGAAGGATTCTCTGATTTACGAGCGACTTTATCGATCTCGTCAATATAAATAATTCCTTTTTCTGCACGTTCAATATCGTAATCTGCCGCTTGAATTAATTTCAGTAGAATGTTTTCAACATCCTCCCCTACATAACCCGCTTCTGTTAAAGAAGTTGCGTCCGCGATTGCGAATGGTACGTTTAAAATACGTGCTAACGTTTGTGCTAATAATGTTTTACCACTACCAGTTGGTCCGATTAACACAATATTTGATTTTGATAATTCTACATCATCGATTTTTGAGTTTGAATTAATTCGTTTATAGTGATTGTACACAGCAACGGCTAATGCTTTCTTAGCACGTTCTTGTCCAATTACATATTCACCTAAAATCCCTAAAATTTCCTTCGGCTTCGGAATATCTTTGAACTCGATTTCCTCTTCAATGCCTAGCTCTTCTACAACGATTTCCGAGCATAACTCGATACATTCGTCACAAATATATACGCCTGGTCCAGCAACCAGTTTACGAACTTGTTCTTGTGGCTTTCCACAGAAAGAGCATTTTAAATTGCCTTTTTCATCATTAAATTTAAACAATTTGTTTCACCCCTATTCAAGCAACAATCTTACAAGATTATTCAATGTTTATCAAATAAATTGATTGAAGGATGTTGCTTTATATTGTTTGAGACCTATTATGTATAACTTTAAACTTTAGTAAATGTGATAAAACAAGGCACGGTTTATACCCGTACCTTGTTTCCAATAAACTTAACAATTGTTGCGTTCAGTATTCAATATTACTCAGAGATTTTAGCATTTTCAACTAAAAGCTCTACTGTTTTTTGAGTACGGATATCGTTCTCAAGAACAGCAGTACCGCCTAAAGCAGTAAGGATTTGCTCGTTTGTCATACCGAATTGAGCAGCCATTTTTTCAAGCTCTACGTTAATATCAGCTTCAGTTACTTCGATTGCTTCAGCTTTAGAAATTGCTTCTAAAGTTAAAGAAACGCGTACGCGGTTTTCAGCGTCAGCAGCCATTTGCTCACGTAAAGCAGCTTCGTCTTGACCAGAGAACTGGAAGTATAACTCAAGGTTCATACCTTGCATTTGTAAGCGTTGACCGAATTCTTGAACCATACGATCTACTTCTGTTTTAATCATTGCAGCTGGAATTTCCATTTCAGCATTTTCAGCAGCTTTTTCTACTAATTCATCGCGTAAAGTACCTTCTGATTCAGCTTCTTTTTGTGCTGCAGTTTGTTCTTTAATTTTTGCGCGTAAAGCTACTAATCCTTCTACTTCTGGATCGATTTCTTTAGCGAACTCGTCGTTTAATTCAGGAAGAACTTTTGTTTTAACTTCTTTCACTGTTACTTTGAAAGTAGCTTCTTTACCAGCTAATTCAGCAGCATGGTACTCTTCAGGGAAAGTAACAACTACGTCTTTTGCTTCGCCAGCTTTAACGCCAACTAATTGCTCTTCAAAGCCTGGGATGAATGAACCAGAACCGATTTCTAGTGCGTAATCTTCACCTTTACCACCTTCGAATGCTTCTTCACCTACGAAACCTTCGAAATCGATTGTAGCAGTGTCGCCAAGGACGATTGCTTCTTCTTCTTTAAGTTCTAATTCAGCTTTTTTAGCTAATTGTTCTTGGATTTGAGCTTCAACTTCTTCATCCGTTACAGCAGTTGGTAGTTTTGTAACTTCTAAGCCTTTGTAATCACCAAGTTTTGGTTCAGGTTTCACTGTTACTGTTGCAGTGTACGTGAAGTCTGTACCTTTTGCGAAGTTTTCAGTACCTTCGATTTCTGGGTAATCAACTGGATCAATACCAGCTTCATCTAATGCTGTTGGGTATGTTGTATTGATTACGATTTCTAAAGCATCTTGGTATAGCGCTTCTGCACCGTACATTTTTTCGAACATCGGACGAGGCATTTTCCCTTTACGGAAACCAGGTACGTTAATTTGTTTTACAACCTTTTTGAAAGCTTGATCTAAAGCTTTATCTACTTCTGTTGCAGGTACGTCGATTGTTAATAAACCTTGGTTACCTTCTTGTTTTTCCCATTTTACTGACATTTATATTACCTCCAAAGTTAGTTTACGTTTGTTAGACAAACCTGTCATTTATACGATTTTGACAACCATTTTAGTATATCATAGATGAGCAATGTTTCAACTTTTTTCACATATGTTGTAATTCCGTTAGTTTTTCCAACAATTGTATAAATTCAATAATATCATAATCCATTTCTTGAATTTTTCCAAACATTGACCGCACAAAATCTACATAGCTCCTTGCTACATCCTCCGTATCAAAGTCTAACCATTCAAAAGGATAAGTGACAATCGCATGTTTTGCAATTAAATATTGCACCATTTCAAGTGTGGATGGCTCCTGCTCTAATTCTTCTATAATAAGTGCCGAAATCTCCTCGAACTGTGGCATTTGAGTTGGCAGCTGAAGCTGGGCCGGATTCACCGTCTGCACACGACCAAATTTCCCCATTGTAATTTCCATTGTAACTTCCTGCTCTACTAATAAAATGAGCACTACACTTTGGATAAATGGATGTGCATCCGGTAGTTCCACAATCGACTTCAGCTCCTGGGCAATCGGACGAATATTAGTCATCGTCAATTCATGAACAATCATCAACTGTTGCTCTGGAGATTTCTCTAAAAATAACGCAAGCTCAAAGACAGGCTCATCCACTTCTCGGATATTATCTAACCCGGCTTGCAAACTTTTATTTTCAGCAATTTCGGCATTTAAATTTTTTATTCGCTCAAACTTCTCGATTTGGTCATCCGGAATTTCGCCCTCGTCTATTAAGGACTCAATAATTTTTTCCACCTGTTTAAATTGGCGGAGTTGCATGCACACCGTCAAATATAATTCCATCGCTTCAAAATACATCGTCGGACCTAAGGCAAGTAAATCTTCACAAACTTCCTTTGCCTTTTGAAAGGATTTTGCTTCATATAGAGAATAAGCATATACACTCAATGACATCTCATCACCACTTATATATTGAAAAGCTTCTTCAAATAATTTATTCGCTTCATCAAATTGATAATTTTCCGCCAACTTATGCGCCTCACCGAGTAGACGCTCCGTCGTGCCAGGAAACAACACAATATTTTCATGTTTTGTTAAATTCATTTTCTTCTTTTTCATGTTACTCACTCCATACAAGATAGATAAACGACCGATTCGCTCTCCATCAATTTTTCCTTTTTAACATATCAAGGCATATTCCAACAACAATAATAAGAAAAGCGCATTCGCGCCCGTTTGCACGCGACAGATGCTTGCGAGCCCGAAGCGAAAGTAAACGCTCCACCACTTTCGCCCGAGGGATCGAAGCGACCTCGAGCGTGCGGCGCGAATGCCTAGACATTATCAAAAAGTTATACTTTCTTATCTCTTTAGATAGGCCTATCTCCCCCCACATAGAGCGAGATTAGATGGTTAAGAACGTTATACTTTGTTAACCACAAAAAAATTTCTACTCAGTTATTTCGCTATTCAGAAAAAATGTATATAATGTTAACTAATTACATTTTATATTTTAAACATCCGTGCATTACTATTTTTATAGTTCCCCCACATTGGTCAATTAAATCATATAAATGCAATTGGAGGAGAGAAAATCATGGTTTCAGTCTCAGACAAAACATTACTTGAATTTAAATCTCGTTTTGAGCCACCTCTTCAACAGCTTCCTATAAATGTTGTTAGTAGAAGTACTGCAATTACAAAAGAAGATGAATACCCCGTACAATTCGAATTTATAACGGACACGTATGTAGATTTTAAAAAGCATCAAGTTACTACATACATTACAGAGATTCAAGGCACAATTCCAGGCTCCATTAAAATTAGTGGCTTTGAAATCATTCCCCAGCACTTACACATTAATTGTGAATATGAAATTTTAAGTATTACAAACAATGAATTACTTGCGCTCCTAAACGATGAAAATCCGATGCTCACTTATAGCGAGTGGCTGCTTGAAGCGATCGAAAATGAAATTCTTGTGTTAGAAGTAAAAGCGCAAAATAGTCAGCTCGTCGATTGGCCAGTTGGCATAAAGAATGCATATTTCTTATGATTGTCGCTCCATTAAAGCCGAGTTTTAATACTTAGAAAGACATATCTCACCCCAAAACAGGCCCAGTTGTTCTCCTTTATGACGTGGATGAGAAAGTTATACTTTCTTATCCACCAAAAAAAGCCCCCCATACTGAGAGCTTCCAACTAATTCACATCGCTTAGCTTTATTGTAAGGAGTTCGCTTTCGCTTCGGCCTTATATTCAGTGCCTTTTACGCGATATGTTTTTCCATCTGTTGTCACAATAATCGTACCAGACTGTGCCGTTGTATAAATTTTGGAATGGACCGCTTTTAAATTACTTATAACCTTTGAATGCGGGTAGCCATACTCATTGTCTTTCCCATAGCTTAAAACCGTAACGTTGGGTTTGACCTTTTGTAAAAAGGCTAGAGAATTACTTGTACTTGACCCATGTTGTCCGGCCTTCAGTACCGTCGCAGCCACATTATATTTAGCTGCAATGGCTTCTTCCACTTCCACACTAGCGTCACCCGTGAATAAAAACGACACATCGTTATATGTAACCTTCAGTACAATGGAGGCATCATTCGTACCATATGAATTTGGATTTACGTGGAGAACTTGTACATGTAAGGAAGAATCGAAATTTATTTTAGTTCCTACTTGAGCATTACTATAGCGTATTTTATTTTGAGCTACTTTATTTAATACTGCTTCATTTGTCGTTGTTAAATGCGCTTTCCCACTATTGATAAAATGGTCCACTGGAAATTCGTCAAGTATTGTCAGGAATCCACCAATATGATTGGCATCAGGGTGACTTACAACGACCGTATCAATCCTTTTTATATGTAAAGCTTGTAAATAGCGCGCTATATCGCCCCCCACTTCTTGCGTACCCGCATCAATTAACATTGTTTTTCCGTTTGGCGATTGAATGACAATGGCATCCCCTTGCCCTACATCAATAAAATGCACATTCATTTCACCAGCTTGTGTTGTCGTACGTTCACTATATTGCATAGCACGTGCTAAAAAAGTAGCGAAATGGGCACGCGTTAAATACGCATTTGGTTTAAATGTTCCATCGGTATAGCCTGTAGTAATATTAGTAGCAGCGAGTTGACTAACTGCCTTATAAGCAGTATGTCCTTTTCTAACATCTGAAAAAGTAGTCGTCCCTACTGGTAATTTAAATGCCCTTGCAATCAAAGCTGCCATATGTCCGCGTGTCACATTTGCGTTTAGCTGGTAAGTACCATCGTTGTAGCCGTGAATAATGCCTGCTTCCGCTGCTGATTGAATATAGCCACTATTTTTATGACCTGTATGAACGTCGCTAAATTTCGTACTACGCTGAGTCCCGTTTAGCCCCGCTGCTTTCGCAATCCATACTGCCGCTTCCTCACGTGTAACAACCTCCTTCACCCCAAAATTTGTAGCCGCCTCAATAACACCTTTTTCATATAAATACATTATTTCTTTATAATATGAATGCTTTTTAGAAACATCGTTAAACACCTGATCCGCAAACGTAAGGCAACTCGGTAGAATGATTGATAAACAGAATACTAGTGTAATTATCCCAAAAATAAACTTTCCCACCACATTCATCCTCCTTTTTAACACTATAACAGAAGAAAAGCTTCCATACATAAATCGTTCATTTAATATGTAAATATATGTTAAAATAAAATATAGCTATACTTTCAGCCAATAAAGCAAGGGAGCTCACCATGGCAAACTATCGTCAATTATTTTTTTATTCATGTATTCTAGCCTGTTTCTTTTTCAGTAGGCCCGCGTTCGCTACCTTCATCGAAAAAGGTGACGCAATGGGCTATCAATATACCATCACAATACTAAACGACACGCGTCAGTGGCATGTCGAATATGAAAACAAAGAACATTTAATTGATGAAAATGCCGATAATATTTCAAATTTAGAGGCATATCGTACCCTCATTCGATGGATGGCACAGCAAACTTTAGAAATGACGCTACAAGCAATTTTCATTGTGCTATTTATTATTACTAGCGTCATTTTATGTCTATACAACCCTGCTCTTTTAAAACATCCTTTCGTTTTAATTGTTAGCTTTACTTGTGTTTTTATTTTATATAGTTTATTTACTAACCTCGATTCGCTGCGTGAAAACAACGCTAATGTGCGCTACTATCATTTGTTATTGACGCAATAATAGGTAAATCTAGTGATGAATTAGCTTATTTGTGGAGGTGAGAAATTGAAAGTAATTAAATCTCTTTTTCAAACAGGAACTATTAGGCAACAATTACATACCGGGGTCATTCTTGTTACCATTGTTCTTAGCGCTATGATTTTATTACCTACCATCCTAATAGAATATTATCAGTCGATGAAAAAACAAGCAGAGGATACTGCCTTTTTCTTAAATGGGCAGCATTACTTTTTTGAAAGTTGGTTAAATGAACGGTCATCTGATATTCATTTACTCGCAAATATGGACTTTGTAAAAGCTTATAACTATGATAAAGCACAATCCTTCTTTATAGAATTCCGGGATCGCTCGGATTTTGCTGATATTATTTTTGTTAATAAGGAAGGCTTTGTCCAATTCGATACGGTAAAGCGCGCAACAAATGAACCGTTAAATATCGATGTAAATGACAGGGAATATTTTCAAATTGCGAAGCAGCAAGTGCAAGGAAATATTACAGACGTGCTCATTAGCAAAGTAACAAATCAACCAATCCTTGCATTCGCGTCTCCAATTACTGATGATTCCGGTAACTTTAATGGTGTCGTTTTTGGAACTGTGAATTTGCAAAAAATCGATGAATTAATGCAAGAATCTAGGGTTAGCTATGATGGAAATTCATATATCATCAATCAAAACGGCATCTTACTGTCAGAGTTTTTATCTAATTCAACTTCTCAAGGCTTAAATGTTGCCAATATGTTCCTTACAAAATATACGGTTGATGAACATATTTTTGACATTGCAACGAATTCAGAAAAAAAACCACTTTCATTATATAAAGATAGTAAAGGCAAATGGGTGCTAGGAGCTAGTCAGGTCATCAATCGCAATAACTGGATACTTATTTCCGAAATACCTGTAAACAATGTCTTATTACCTCTACTTCATACTTTTTTTATTAGCATCATTTGTATTTTACTAAGCGGTTTTATTACAGTAAGGCTTATGCTCATGTATGCACGAAAAATCGAAGAGCCGATTCAGCATATGATCGACGGAGTGCGGATTATAGAACAAGGAAACTATGATTATCAAATTACTGAGGAAAAAATTAATCCGTTTACAAAGGAGTTTCGTGAATTAACTGATGCGTTCAATCATATGACGAGTCAAGTAAAGGGCAATATTGAGTTGCTTGAGGATTTATCGGTGACTTGCCAGCTCACAAAGCTATATAATCGCCGCTATTTAATGATCAACGGAGAGCAGATTTTCCAGGAATGCCAGGAGTCCGGAAGCTCGTTTAGCTGTATTGCCATTGATATTGATTATTTCAAAAAAATAAATGATACTTACGGACACTTAGTTGGCGATGAGGTGTTGAAACATTTAGCATCATTATTAATGATTAGTGTAAGAGAGCGTGATATTGTAACGCGTTACGGGGGCGAGGAGTTTATTATTTTATGTCCAAATTCTAGGTTATCTGAAACGGAACAGCTCGCAGATAGATTACTCTTGACCATTCACCAAAATCGTTACGAAAAAAATGATATTGTGATTCCTTTTACAATCAGTCTGGGAGTTGCGGAGTACAAAGGAAACAAAGATACGCCTACCTTATCGCAAGTCATTGATCAAGCAGATAAAGCCCTTTATATAGCAAAGGAAAACGGGCGCAACCAAGTTTATATAGAAGGAAAAACGTTATTGCGCTGATCCGCGCAATAACGTTTTTATGTGTTTTTTTTAAGTTTCCCAAGTAATATTACATTAACTTTGAATTTTTTGCGTGATAATGCCCCCATATAAAATGCCAATAAATAAATAGTACAACCTAAACCTACCTCTTCAACAATTTCAATTTTATAATTGACATACACTTCAAAAAAGCGATACGTTGCCTCGGGTACATTAGAAAATTGTGGATACATTGTTAAGCAAAATAAGCTAAACCATTGCATAATAAAAAATGCTATCAACAGACTAAGAACCGTAACTTTAATCGTGTAATTTTTCTTGCTCAATACTTTTATAACAAAATGAACCATTAACAAAACTGCAATACTATTTATTAACACGCCCATTTGCAAAATTGCTAACAAATATGGCCCTACTACTTCCATAACGGGCTTCGCAAATAATTCTGGTATGCCAGGAAGATAGAGAATTAAAATAGACGTAAAACATAGGAAAAACACCAATAATCCATATCGGTTAAACATAATTCGAAAAATGTTTACTAATCTTACCATCGCTAAATCCTTTCTCATAGACATAATACTCTATAAATACTATCACTTTTCATCATCATACAACGCGTAATTTTTAAATATCTCATTCCAATATTTCTCGATTACTATACCGTAAATGGTTTACAAATTTCTTTTTAAAAAATGTGTTGATAGCAAATATACAATTCGGTATAATCAATCTTGTTTTATAATTACGAATTAATAGGGAGCGTGACAAAGAATTGGGAAAAGCATTAATTATTGGGGCTGGCGGAGTTGCTAGCGTAGTAGTGCATAAGTGTTGTCAAAATTCAGATGTGTTTGAGGAGATTATGATCGCTAGTCGAACAAAATCGAAATGTGACGCGTTAAAGGAAAAGTTAGATGGCGGAAAGACACTTATCAGTACCGCACAAGTTGATGCGGATAATACCGATGAACTAATTGAGCTAATTAACGGTTTTGGTCCAGATGTAGTCATTAACGTAGCACTACCATACCAAGACTTAACGATCATGGACGCATGTTTAGCGACGGGTGTGCATTACGTAGATACAGCGAACTACGAACCACTTGATACAGCTAAATTCGAATATAAATGGCAATGGGAATACAAAGAAAAATTCGAAAAAGCAGGCTTAACTGCTTTATTAGGTAGCGGATTTGATCCAGGTGTAACAGGCGTATTCACTGCGCATGCACAAAAGCATCACTTCGACGAAATTCATTATATTGATATCGTTGATGCAAATGCAGGCGATCACGGCTACCATTTCGCAACAAACTTCAATCCAGAAATCAACATTCGCGAAATTACTGCGAACGGCCGTTACTGGAAAGAAGGCAACTGGGTAGAAACAGCACCACTTGAGAAAAAAGCAGTTTATAACTTACCTGAAATCGGTCCAAAAGATATTTACCTTCTGTATCATGAAGAATTAGAATCTTTAGCGAAAAACATTAAAGGCTTAAAACAAATTCGCTTCTGGATGACGTTCTCAGAGAAATACTTAACACACTTAAAAGTATTAGAAAACGTAGGTATGACATCAATCGAGCCAATCGAATATGAAGGCAAAATGATTCAACCGATTCATTTCTTATCTAAAGTACTGCCTGATCCAGCATCATTAGGGCCTCGTACTAAAGGTAAAACAAATATCGGCTGTATCGTGCGCGGACTAAAAGATGGCAAAGAAAAAACATACTATGTTTACAATGTATGTGACCACGAAGCATGCTATAAAGAAGTTGGCTCTCAAGCGATTTCATATACAACAGGTGTACCTGCTATGATCGGTGCAATGCTTGTTATGAACGGTGAATGGCAAAAACCAGGCGTGTGGAACGTAGAAGAATTCAATCCAGATCCGTACATGGAAGCACTAAATAAATGGGGTCTTCCATGGCAAGAAACATTAAACCCTGAACTTCTTGATCTTGACCTTACAGAAAATGTAGAGGCTTAATGGGATGAAACAAATTGACTGGAAAACTGCTCCGTCTCCTAGTTTTGTTGTAGACGAGCGCTTACTTACACGCAATCTTGAAATTTTAAAGTCTGTACAGGATCGTACAGGTTGCGACATTTTACTTGCATTAAAAGGTTTTTCAATGTGGTCTACCTTTCCAATGGCACGAAATTATTTAAAAGGCATTACTTCAAGTTCACTTTTTGAAGCACGCCTTGGCTTCGAGGAATTCGGGAAAGAGGTACATGCGTATGCACCAGCATATGCAGAACACGAAATTGATGAATATTTACAGTATGTTGACCATATAGTATTCAACTCTTTCGACCAGTTGAATAAGTACAAAGAAAAAGTACAAAGTTTAACTAAGCACGTGTCAATCGGACTACGCGTCAACCCAGGCTACTCTGAAGTTGAAACACCACTTTATGACCCATGCTACATGAATTCTCGTCTTGGGATTCCAGTCGAGTCTTTCCGTCCGGATGAGCTGGACGGCGTCGAAGGGATTCATTTCCATGCGATGTGCGAACAAGGTTCTGATGTGTTAGAACGTATTTTAGTTCACTTCGAAGAAAAATACGGTCAATACTTACATCAAATGAAATGGGTTAACTTTGGTGGTGGTCATCACATTACACGTGAAGATTATGACATTGAAAAATTAGTTAGCATCATCACTTACATGAAGGAAAAATATGACCTGCAAGTTATTTTAGAGCCAGGTGAGGCAATTGCGCTAAACACAGGCTATTTAGTAACAACCGTTCTTGATATCGTGAATAATGGTATGGACCTTGTCATTATTGATTCTTCTGCAACTTGCCATATGCCTGATACACTTGAAATGCCGTACCGTCCGATGATTATCGGTTCTGGTATGCCAAACGAGAAAAAGTATACGTACCGTTTAGGTGGGATGACATGTCTAGCTGGTGACATCATTGGTGATTATTCATTCGATGAGCCACTAAAGCCAGGCGACAACTTAGTCTTCACGGATATGGCTCACTACACAATGGTAAAAACGCATATGTTTAACGGTGTAAACTTGCCGAGCATTTGCACATATAACGAACAAGACGGCGTAAAAGTCATTCGTACATTTGGCTACGAAGACTACCGTAATCGTCTGTCATAGGAACAAAAGGGCTAAAGCGCCTGTTTAGCCCCGACAGCTGCTTGCGAGTCCGAAGTGAAGGCGCTCTTTGCCTTCGCCCGAGGACAGACCGCGACCTCGAGGGGCTGGCGCTTTAGCCTAGACGTTGCATTTACTTATTTGAATGGTATCAACATGGCGAAATTTTATATTTCCCATCCGCTAAAAAGGATTGGCCCGGTATTTCCGAGTCAATCCTTTTCTTTTTGTCATAAAGCTAAATCGTAAATCGTATAGTTACAGCGACAAAAGTTGTATCAATTGTTTAGGATAATATAGATAAATACCCAAAATTAGCCACTAAAATAAGGGCATTTAAAAGCACATACCTGTACTTTTAAACGTCCTTTCATTCACCAATAATCTGGGTAATTTCGCTTTGGGTGGAAATTATTAATAACTAATGAAGAGAGTAAAATAATAGCTAAACCAATTAATAACGGAGACAAAATAAATCCCCAACTTGCCTGACTCACCATAATAATGAGCGGATCACTACCGGCGGGTGGATGAAATGTTTTCGTCATAAGCATACAGAAAAGTGATAAGCAAATGGCTATACTAATCGCTAATGGTGAATTACCCATTAATTGAAAGATCAAAATCCCCAAAAATGATGAGATGAGATGGCCTCCGATTACACTGCGGGGTTGACCAACTGGCGCGTTCCATGCCACAAACACGAGTATCGTACTTGCCCCAAATGAACCAATCATCCATGGAAACTGCGTCATCTCCGTTAATTCTAGGAGTACAAAAATTGTTATAAAAGTCCCAACCACCGCAACGATCGAATCGCTTAAGTTAAAACTATTGGCTATTTTACCTCCACCTTTCATTTTATTAAAATAACTAATTATATATGTTCCCACTGCAACACACCTCCAATATGACTATGTAAACACTTTTTTAATAATAGTAAACCTAAGTTATAATAATAGTAAATACAAGAATTGCGCTTTTTTGAAAAATAGTTTCACTAACAAAGATTTAGGAGGAAATTAGTTGTTTAATAAAAAAAAACGTTATTATTACAGGCGCAGCACATGGGATTGGAAAAGGGATTGCAAAAGCGTATGCAGAGGCAGATGCACATGTTGTACTAGCAGATGTACAAGAAAACAAAGGAAAAATACTCGTAAATGAACTCCTAACTGTAGGCTACTCCGCATTCTTTATCAAAACAGATGTAAGAATAGAAGAATATGACCTTGCCTTCTTCCTTAACGATATACTGACCCTCCGCCCCAAATAAAACGGCCACCTGTATGAGCAGTTTGATCATGTACCTTCTCATCAACTAATTGCAAAGTACCTGGCTGCTCATGATGATGCCATACGAAACCATTTGGCGTTTCATTTAAATATAAATCTGCTACTTGTCCTTCTGTTAATCCAATCTCCGCCGCTAAGCTTGGCTGCGCCGCGATAGCATCTGCTAGCTGCGCATTCGCAAAACGGAACTGCGCATCATCTGTCATTAAATACATACTTTCTGGTAGTTGCATTTTAAATGAGCTCTCGAATACCGGAAAAGCATCCGTAATCACTTGTCCATCATAATGCACTTCGTTTAGTTCAAAAGGAACACCTGTTACTGGATGCACGTCACCTACTAGTGCTGCATTAATCGATTGAATTTCTCTTGCCTGTACCTCATCTGTCCCCTCGACTAAATCAACAATTGTAAAGGCAAATGCTGAAACAAGACCGAGTTTAGCAACATTAACAGCACCTTTTTTCGCGCGGTCATAATCTTTAGTAGCAAGACCTGCACCTGTTTCATATACATTTGTTACGCCATTTTTAAGAAATGAGCCAACACTACGTACAACACGTCCTCCGGCATCCTTCAATTCATCGACGCCCTCTGAACGCTCAAAATCATCTTTTTGGATTTGCCCTTTGGCTGTTTTATAAATACCTTCCACCGCTTGGCCTGTCATGGCAATACTCCCACCTGAAGCTTTGCCAATCATGGACGTTGTATCTTCAATGAAATATGCTGCCTCATCAAAGCCCGCCTTTTTCACACCTTTACTAGCAAGCTCACCTACGCCTGAAATTGCCCCGTCTACTAATTGTCCTAAACCTTTTGAAATATTTTTTACCATGATGCCATCTCCCCTAGTAGTTTTTATATCTATTTTACAAAATTATACATAGGAAAAGCCACAACTTATTTGTTGTGGCCGTTTGATTTTTGAGATGTTTCAAAACGTTACTGCACCATCGTTTGTTCTTGAAGCTTTGCCGAAAAATACTTACGTGCATCCGCAGTAAGAATTTGCAAACGGATGACTTCATTCTGGCGTTCAAAACCAACAAACATTCCGCTTAAATTTTCATAAACGTATTTGATTTTATAGCCAGTTTGTAAATAGTCATCTACTTTTTTCATTTCATGTTCACTTTGTAAGTAATCTGACATACAAACACCTCACTTTCAAAATTCCGATAATCATCCTACAGTTTGACTTTTACTGTTTTATCGAGTATAACTGCCGAGTATTGCTTGTCGTTCATTCCAAGTCATTGGTGGAATATTCGATTTTCTTTCGACCATCGAAATCGCACCATCTACAGGACAAACAATGGAGCATAAATTACAGCCTACACAGTCTTCTTCACGAACTTTGAGCATCGGACGACCGCTTTCTGTGTACAAATCGATACATTGATGCGACGTATCTTCACAAGCGATATGGCACTTATTACAGTTAATACATACATCGTTATTAATTTCAGCGACAATTTTGTAATTTAAGTCTAAGTCGCCCCAATCGGAATAACGTTGCACTGAGCGACCAACTAAATCCATTACTGATGCAAGTCCTTTATCATCTAAATAGTTATTAAGTCCATCAATCATATCTTCCACGATACTAAATCCGTGATGCATCGCTGCTGTACATACTTGTACACCCGTTGCACCCATCAACAAATATTCCGCAGCATCTTGCCAATTTGAAATGCCACCGATGCCTGAAATGGGCACATTTATTTTAGGATTGCGTGCACAATCTGCAACCATATTTAGTGCGATTGGCTTTACAGCTGGTCCGCAATAGCCACCATGTGCGCCTTTACCTGCAACATGAGGTATCGTATTCCATGAATCTAAATCGACACCGGCTAAACTGTTAATCGTATTAATCATACTGATTGCATCTGCTCCGCCTTGGACGGCAGCCTCTGCTGTGACCGTAATATCTGTTATGTTCGGCGTTAACTTGACGATGACTGGCGTACGTGCTACTTCTTTGACCCAATATGTTTGCTTTTCAACCAATTCCGGCACTTGACCAGAGGCAGAGCCCATCCCTCGTTCTGCCATCCCATGTGGACAACCAAAATTCAGTTCAAGTCCATCTACCCCTACCTCTTCTACTCGTTTAACAATTTCATGCCACTTCTCTTGCTTCGGCTCGACCATCAAGGAAGCAATAATGGCATGATTCGGAAATCTTTTTTTCGTTTCATAAATCTCTTGTAAATTCACCTCTAACGGACGATCTGTAATTAGCTCAATATTGTTAAAGCCCGCTACCCTTTGTCCGTTATAGCTAACTGCCGCAAATCGCGATGAAACATTTAAAATCGGTTCACCTAACGTTTTCCATACCGCTCCACCCCAACCAGCTTCAAATGCGCGCTGCACTTGATAACCTGAGTTTGTCGGTGGTGCAGATGCTAGCCAAAATGGATTTGGCGATTTAATCCCTGCTAAATCTATTCGTAAGTCTGCCATTTCACATTCCCCCCTTTATGCTATCTCGCTTGGTTCTTTTAAATACTCATGTATGACATATGCTGCGTCTTTACCTTGCTGCGCAGCTGTCACAACCATTGCTTCACCTTGACCGTTTCCGAATACGACATCTCCACATGCAAACACTTTCTTGTTCGAAGTTTGCATTGTCGCCTCGTCAATATCTACTACACCATACGTATGCTTTAAACCAAAATCTTCAATTAGAGATACGTAGCGTGTTTGACCAATCGCTTTAATAACAGCGTCCACTTCTAAGACAAAATTTGAGCCTTCAATGACTTCAGGTTTTTGTCTACCGTCTGCACCAGGCTCCCCCAGCTTCATCTTGACGCATTCTATGGCAACTACTTGTCCTGCCTCATTCCCGATAATTTTGTTCGGAGCAGTCAGCCACTCAAATTGAACACCATCTTGCTTTGCAAACTCGTATTCAAATTTATACGCAGTCATCTCTTTTTCAGTTCTTCTGTATAGCATTTTCACATTTTCAGCACCTAATCGAACGGCACATGTGGCACCATCGATTGCCGTATTACCAGCACCGATGACAGCCACGCGCTTACCGACCAAGTTATCTGGCAGTGGTCCAATTTTTGTTTGCTTTACAAATTCGATTGCATCATGAACGCCGGCTAGTTCCTCACCTTCAATCCCTAGTTTAGGCACAGCCCCCATACCAATCGCTAAAATGACGCTATCGTATTGATTTAGGATTTCTTCAGCAGAAATATCCACACCTACTGTCGTATTCGTTTTAATGTCCACACCGAGTTTGACAATTTGCTCTACTTCCCACTCCACTACTTCATTCGGTAGACGGAATGACACGATGCCATAAGCGCCTAAACCACCCGCTTTAGATTCAGCTTCATAAATTGTGACGCTATAGCCAAAACGAGCGAGCTCACGCGCTGCAGATAAACCAGCAGGACCCGAGCCGATAATTGCAACTTTTTGCCCGTTGCTTTGTCCTTTTTGGAATAACTCGACATTCGATTTCATCGCCCAATCTGTTGCATAGCGCTGTAAGTTACCGATTTTGATTGGCTTAGTTGAAGAGTTTAATACACATGCACCTTCACATAACTCTTCAGTCGGACAAACTCTTGCGCAGCTTGCACCAATCGGATTCGCATCTAATATTGTCATGGCTGAACCTTTTAAATTACCCGAAGCAATTTTTTTAATGAAATTTGGGACTTGAATACTTGTCGGACAAGCTGTAATACATGGTGCGTCATAGCAATACAGGCACCGATTCGCCTCTTCTATCGCTTCATTTTTGGACATTCCGCTAATCATCTCAACAAAATTTCGTTTTAATCGTGCAGTCATTGCATTTTCTTGAATTGGAACCATTTACCTCATCCCCCCCTCGTGAATTTCGGTTTAGCTTGACGTTACACTTGTTTTTGCAGTTGGCTGTAGTGATCGTTTTATATATTGTCCACTACCTAATACCCCTACGAACTCTTTATTCTTAATAACGTATTCCCCGCGCACGAATACACTGACTGGCTCGCCTATTACTTCCCATCCCTCATACGGGTTATAGTCTACATTCATATGATGTGTATTCGCTGAAATTTCACGTTTTACAGTTGGATCAAAAAGTACGATATCTGCGTCCGAACCGATTGCAATCGTCCCTTTTTGTGGATATAGACCGAAAATTTTTGCTGCGCTTGTCGAGATCATATCGACAAACTCATTAATTGAAATTCTCCCTTTCGCCACACCTTCAGAAAATAAAATGCTAAAGCGATCTTCGATAAATGGACCGCCATTTGGAATTTTCGAGAAATCATTTAACCCTAATTGCTTTTTCCCATTAAAGCTAAATGAACATTGGTCTGAACCAATTGTTTGAAGTTGCTTCGCTTTTAATGCATTCCATAAATGCTCTTGGTGATGTTTCGGACGAAGAGGTGGTGACCAGACATATTTTGCACCTTCAAAACCTGGCTGAGCTAACGCGGACTGATCTAGCGTTAAATACGGCGGACATGTTTCTCCATACACGTCATACCCTTTTTCACGCGCTTTAATAATTTCATCTAGTGCCTCTTTACAAGTAACATGTACGACGTAAAGCTTGGCACCTGCAATATGCGCCAGTTCGATTGCTCGTTTTGTCGCTTCCCCCTCCACTTCTGCTGGACGAGTAAGTGCATGATATATCGGTTCTGTATGACCTGCACGTTTCGCTTCTTCAACTAGTTCATCAATTACAGAGCCGTTTTCACAATGTACCATGACGACAGCACCCAGTTCCTTTGCGATTTTGAATGCTTTGAAAAGCGTGCGGTCTGTCGCTTGGAATTCTTTCGCGTAGGCCATGAAAACCTTCACGGACGTTATTCCTTCCTGCTCTAGTACGAGCGGTAATTCCTCCTCTGTCTCAGGCGTTAAATCACCGATCATTAAGTGGAACCCGTAGTCAATTGCCGATTTTCCATGTGCTTTTGCATGCCACTTTTGCACAGCCGCCCCAAGCTTTTCTTCACCAGCAGATAAGCAAAAGTCTAAAATTGTCGTAGTACCTCCAAATGCAGCTGCGATCGTACCAGACTTCCAATCATCGTCTGTCACCGTATTGTTAAACGGCATATCTAAATGCGTATGTGGATCAATCCCACCTGGCATAACGTATTTGCCTGTTGCATCAATAATCTCTGCTCCTGGCGCCGATAAATCTCTGCCAATTTGAACGATTTTCCCATCTTCTATTAATAAATCAGCCTCATATACATCTGAAGCTGTTGCAATTAATCCACCTGTAATGATTCTTTTCATTGAATCCCTCACCCTTCAACTGATTAATTTGAAATAAATGATGTTTTTCCGATGCTAAACTTTGTTTGTAGCGTCAATACCGTTTCAAGTAACACATCTGCACCTTTTGCACAGTCTTCAAATGTTGTCTCTTCCTCCTCGCAATGACTTTTTCCGTTAATACTCGGTACGAAAATCATCGCTGAGGGGATAATGCTAGCGATATATTGCGCATCATGTCCTGCCCCGCTAAACATTCTATTGAAGGAATAGCCAAAGCCGTGACATGATTTTTCTACTTCATCACAAATGGCTGAATCAAAAAATACGGTATCTCGTCCCCATAGCTTTACTGGAACGACGTAGCAGCCCTGTTCCTGTGAAGGTAATCCTTGTAGTATTTCTTCTACTTTTCGCATCACTTCTGGATCTTGATGTCGCGAATCAATAGTAAATGCTACTTTATTTGGAATAACTGTATGAATATTAGGTGTAACATTCATCCGGCCAAATGTGTACACTAATTGTTCGTCGATACTCCCAAGCTGCTCATGTAAATTCGCAATGATTTTGGACGCGACAATCATCGGGTCTTTACGCATCGACATCGGTGTTGTTCCCGCATGATTGGATTCACCTGTAATGTTAACTTCATAACAAACCATGCCTAAAACGCCTTCGACAACACCAATTTCTAATTGCTTTGCTTCTAATACCGGACCTTGTTCAATATGGAGTTCAATATAGGCGAGCGCTTCTTTTAAACGATTCTCCTCTTTCCCTTTATATCCACTCGCTTGTAGTGCCGCTTTAAATGTGATGTCGTTTTTATCGACAGACTGTAACATCTTATCTTTCTCAAATTTCCCAGAAATGACGCCGGAGCTCATCATTGCAGGGTCAAAACGAGCACCTTCCTCATTCGTAAAGTTCACAATCATTAGTGGAATATCTAGTTCGATATCATTTTCCTTTAACGTTCGAATAGCTTCTATAGCAGTTAACACACCTAAGACACCATCAAACTTGCCTCCCTTTTCTACCGAATCTAAATGTGACCCCATCACAATTGGTGGGACATCATTTTTTCCTGGTAGAATTGCATAAATATTCGCCATATCGTCTACTTTAATCTCCATACCTAGCTCTTTGCAGCACTCACAAAAATAGTCCCTCGCTAAAATATCTTCTTTCGAAAGAGACAAACGAGTTACTCCGCTATTTGTAGTAGCTCCGAACTTACTAAATCTTTCAATCGACTCTTGCAATCGGCTACTATTACATTTATACATATTCTATTCCCCCCTCTTCTCATTCATTAAAAAAACAATTGTTATTTAAATTTTAAAATAGAGTAAATTTGGAAGATATGGATATTAAACTAAAAAAAATTGTGCAACTGCACATTATATATGGTATGTTATTTTCATAATAAGGGGGGTTGTTATGGGGACAATTCACAAGATTGTGGAGGGAGCTCAATTCCCTATGCTTACATTAGTAGCTGGATATAATGGTATGTATCGAAAAGTTACAGGTATAAATGTAGTAGAAAGCATTGATTTAATCATGTTTTGCCGACCAAATGAATTAGTCGTTACAACAGGTATTAACTTTCCGCACCAAGATGCTTCCTTAGAACAACTAGTTAAATTAGCGTACAGTAAAAAAGTAGCCGGTTTTATTATTAATACGGGTCCTTACATCCCTGAAATTCCTAAATCGGTCATTACTTTTGCCAACGAACATGAATTCCCAGTTTTCCAAATGCAGTGGAATCGTCGTGTAGCGGATCTTTTAAAAACGACATTTCAATTTATCGCCACTCACCACCAAGAACAATCGAACGAAGAAAAAACCTTATCGAACTTACTTTTCCACTACAAATACCACAGTGATTTCATAGAACAAAATTTAGCTCAACTCGGCTTCTTGCAAGGTACAGAGCTCGCCATCATTACTTGTACTACAATCGGTGCACAAAGCAGTATTGAACGTTACGAGGTCATGATTCAGTTCGCTTTCCAAAATAGATATCAACGCTTTTTAAAACTAAAGTATAAAAACCACCTCATCTTTTTAATCGGCCGAACACAAATGAAAACACCAAATATCCCCTTTTCAAAAACAGTTGAAGATATTTACGACAAAGTCACTAAGAAAAATGGGAGCTTAGATATTATCATTGGCAAAGGTAATTTTCATAAGGAGCTTGAAAATGTCTGTAAAAGCTACGATGAATCACTAACTGTCATCAAATTAGCACAACTGCATAACAACCGATTCTTATACAAATATAAAGACATTGGTACTTATAAACTTATTATGGATGTGCAAAATCGAGCATTGATCGAATCATTCAACCAAGATATTCTGGGACAACTTTATCATTATGACGAGTTACACAAAACGGATTACGTATCGTTTTTACGTATTTTCCTCGAAGAAAACGGCAGTACAAGTAAAATTAGTGAACGACAATTTATACACCGCAACACGGTCCTTTATAAAATCAAAAAAATAGAAATGCTATTAGATATGGATTTAAGTAATCCATTTACAAAAACGAATCTTTATATCGCCTTTTTGATAGAAGATGTTTTGATGCATAAATAATCCAAATTTATATATTTTCACAACGATAATTTTCGGAATATTTCTTTAAATGAGACACCTTTTGAAAATTATCAGGTAGTCTTATGAACAAGCAGTCTAGCTAATAATTGAATAAAACTGCTGCTTAATTTAGAAGGGGGAGGACATTATGAATGGTTTTTCACTTACTGTAGCAGATGTCATGACGAAAAGTTTATTCAGTAGCGCTAAACTAATCGCAGGCGATAAAGGACAGCTAAATACCATTAAATGGGTACATATTGTTGAAAATATGGATGCTACAAAGTTATTAAAGGGAAATGAATTAATTTTGACGACTGGCATTCATTTAAAAGACAATAATGATGGGTTTATTCAGTTTATTCAGCAATTAATTGAAACAAAAGCTGCTGGGCTATGCATTGAGTTAGGTAGTTCCGTACAAAAAATACCTGACTCGGTACAGCAAATGGCCACGGACTATCAATTCCCTCTTATCGCTTTTCATGAGGAAGTAGCTTTTGTTGAAATAACACAAGAAATACACAGCATTTTAATTAACCAACAATATGGAATCGTTAAAAACCTCGAAGACTACGCACAACAAATTAATAAATACACACTAACTGCCAACAACTATGAGCAGATTTTAATGCATTTATATAAACACTTAGGTTTGCAGGTCGTCTTTACTTTCAACGGGCAAAAACCTATTTTTATCCCCAATATTCATCAAGACAAGTATGAAATGATCCAGCAAAAATCCAATCCAGATAAATCAGCAAACCATTTTATTCGCTGTGAAGTTAATATTTTGAGTCAATACTACGGTGAGGTTTGTTTATTATCTCCACAGCGTGTCATTAATGAATACGATGCACTTATTCTGGATCGAACTGTTATTGCACTATCACAATATTTATTGCGGGATTTATATATTGAAGAGAAAAAAGGAATGGAAGATCGTGAAATTTTGGAAGGTTGGCTGAATGGGGTATCCAATGCCGAAGAGTTATCGCATTTTATTCAAGACCATCATATACGTGCCTCTACTAGTCATTGGATTGTCATGATCCATCATATCAAAAAAAGCAAAAATAACGATTTAACGTACTATAAGCTGTTTACGCGAAATGTGTTTGAGAAGCTTGGTTTTTATCCGTTACTATTAGAAAAAAAACAGCAACTTATTTTTATTTTAGCGAACTTACGTGAGCAAGAAACATATAAACAACGTATAACGCAAGCGATCGAACAAATAAACGACAATAATAAGAAATACAAATATACCAATTTAAATATTATGTTTGCAGTTGGAAAATACGTCACCCATTTACAAGATGTAAAAAATAGCTTTCATACAGCGAAGGACACCTTGCAAATTCGATGGAAATCACAAGAATTTTCGTATTTCTATGAAGATTTGCATCTCCATCACTTAATTTTACAATTACAAAAAAATCCATCCATTATGGATATGGTGGCAGATTATTTACACCCACTCATTGAATATGACCTTCAGCATAACAGCAAATTAGTCGAAACGTTAAAAGTATACTTGCAAACAAATGGTCTAAAAAAAGAAACTTCTGAGCGCCTTTTTATCGTTAGGCAAACACTGTATCATCGATTGGAGAAAATCGAGCAGTTACTTGGCAATGATTTTATGAAGCCTGAAAAGCGGTTAGCGTTAGAATTGATGCTATTTGCTGCTGAGTGGAACTTCACTGAAAAAACGATATGATTTGTCTTTTGTGAAAAGGTACAACTCAACTATTTTACATTTTGTCTAGTGCTTAATTGTTTGAAAAATTGAATAATAAAATTATAACATGACCAATATCAAAGGAGTGGTGATCCACAGTGGCAAATATAACAAGTCAAAGTTGGCAAGTAAAAGATGAACAGCATGTATGGCATTCCATGAAGCCATACAATCCTCATGCAACGATGATCATTCAAAAATCTGAAGGAGCTTGGATTACAGACATCGATGGAAAGCGTTACTTAGATGCGATGTCAGGTTTATGGTGTGTCAACGTTGGTTACGGCCGAGAAGAGATTGCTAAAGCAGCTTACGAACAATTGCTTGAAAATTCCTATACACCACTATCAGTTGGCCACATCCCTGCCATTGAATTGAGCGAAAAAATTAGCGAATTACTTGGTGAGGAGTACGTTGTGTTTTACTCCAATAGCGGTTCTGAAGCGAACGAAGCAGCATTTAAAATCGCACGCCAATATCATCAGCAAAAAGGACACGCAAATCGTTATAAATTTATCTCTCGTTATCGTGCTTACCACGGTAGCTCAATGGGGGCATTAGCTGCAACAGGTCAAGCGCAACGTAAAATAAAATATGAACCGTTAGCACCTGGCTTTCTTCATGTCCCACCACCCGATTCTTACCGAGCTAATGAAGACCATATTAAAGATCCAACATCGCTCCCTTCTGTTCAGGCCATCGATAATGTGATGACTTGGGAATTATCAGATACAATCGCAGCGGTGATTATGGAGCCAATTATTACTGGTGGCGGTGTGATTATGCCACATGAAGATTATTTACGTGGCGTAAAATCTGTTTGCGAAAAACACGGTGCCCTTCTCATTGTTGACGAAGTAATTTGTGGCTTCGGACGTACTGGCAAACCATTTGGGTTCCAAAACTATGGCATTCAGCCGGACATTGTGACAATGGCAAAAGGTTTAACGAGTGCTTACATGCCACTATCGGCAACAGCTGTTCGACGTGAAATTTATGAAGCGTTTAAAGGTAGCGATGAGTACGAATTTTTCCGCCACGTGAATACATTTGGTGGCTCTCCCGCTGCTTGTGCTGTTGCTCTAAAAAATATTGAAATTATGGAAAACGAAAATCTATTTGCACGCTCTGAAGAAATGGGCGCCATTTTACTTGCTGAGCTGCAAGAACGACTGAAAGACCATCCGTATGTAGGAAATATTCGTGGTAAAGGCTTGCTCATCGGCATTGAGCTTGTGAGCGATCAAAAAACAAAAGAACCAATCGACGTAACCTCAGTCAACAAAGTGATCGGTTTATGTAAAGAACAAGGACTAATCATCGGCAAAAACGGTGTAACAGTTGCAGGTTTTAACAATGTGTTAACACTATCTCCCCCACTAATAATCACATTGGAAGAAAAAGATTTCATCGTAGAAAAATTCACGAACGCCTTAAACGCGCTTCAATAAAAACCTCTAATCCGTAATTTATAAATCGGAATATGAAGCGAAAAGCGAGGCCATTTTCGCGATTATTAGCAGTAAGCTTTAACAAAGCCTAAAAACTTAAACTTAGGAGGAAATAAATACATGGTAGTTAATACAGAAATAAAAGAACTTGGTCATTTTATTAATGGAGAAGTAGTTTTAGGGAAAAGTGGTAAATTCTCAGATGTATTCAACCCAAGTTCAGGTGAAGTCATTGCACATGTTCCCCTTGCATCCAAAGAAGAAGTGCACGATGCAATTGCAAAAGCAAAAGCAGCATTTCCAGCATGGCGTGCACTATCTGTCGGGAAGCGCGCTGAAATTGTTATGAAGTTCCGTCACTTGATGACAGATCGCATTGATGAGCTAATAAAGATTATCTGTACGGAAAGTGGCAAAACGATTGAGGATGCAAAGGGTGAAATTACACGCGGCTTAGAGTCTGTTGATTTAGCGATAAACGCACCACACTTATTAAAGGGTGAGTATTCAGTAAATGTCGGCGGTAATATTAACGCTTACTCTACAAAAGCTCCACTCGGTGTCGTTGCAGCAATTTCACCATTCAACTTCCCTGTGATGGTACCACTTGCAATTACAAGTATGGCTGTTGCAGTCGGAAATGCAGTCATTTTAAAACCATCTGAACGTGTCCCTTGCTCAGCACTATTTTTATCAGAGCTTTGGAAAGAAGCTGGTTTGCCAGATGGCGTATGGACGGTGATTAATGGCGACAAAGAGGCGGTAAACGAGTTATTAAGTAACCCGACAATTGAAGCAATTTCATTTGTAGGTTCAACTCAAATTGCAGACTATATTTACACAACCGGTGCCAAGCATGGTAAACGCGTTACGGCATTAGGTGGTGGTAAAAACAATATGGTTGTTATGCCCGACGCTGATTTAGAACAAGTAGCAAATGCATTTTTAGGGGCTGCGTACGGAGCTGCTTCCCAACGTTGTATGGCGATTTCAACTATCGTTCCTGTTGGCGAAGAAACAGCGAACAACCTTGTAAAAATACTCGCTGATAAAATTTCAAAACTAAAAGTTGGACCTTATACAGACTCAGAAGTTGATTTTGGTCCTGTTATTACCAAACAATCTAAAGATGCCATCGTTGGTTTTATCGACCGTAGCTTAGAAGAAGGCGCTACTTTAGTATGCGATGGTCGCAACCCGAAAATTTCTGAAACATCAGATGGGTTCTATTTAGGACCTACACTATTAGATAACGTCAAGCCTGGTATGGAAATTTATGAACAAGAAGTCTTTGGCCCTGCACGTAATGTCGTTCGCGTGGCTACATTAGAAGAAGCCATTGATTTAATCAATGAACATGAACTAGGAAACGGCGTAACCATCTTCACAAATAACGGGGCTGCCGCTCGAAAATTCACATCCGAAATCGAAGTTGGGATGGTTGGTGTGAATGTGCCAATTCCAATTCCGGTCGGTTATCATAACTTTGCTGGTTGGAAACGCTCTAGATTCGGTGAAGGTCATATGTTTGGTCCCGACCAAGTACGTTTCTTCACAAAAACAAAAACAATTTCAGAAAAATGGTTTGAAGAAAATAGCGAATCTGTATCAACATTTGCTTTCCCGAGTAACAACGACTAAAACTAAAAATCCAAAAGCGCTACAAACCCTGAACTGATAAGGGTTTGTAGCGTTTTTCATATAGTAAACTTTAGTTGCATTCAAACTCACCTCGGTAATACTTTAATTCAGCATCACGGATACATTTGTAACATCATCTATATACACGGTAATATTACGAATACAATCTTTCATACCATATATGAATGACACTTTTAAGATTCTATAAGTTGTGAACATAGATTAGAAATAGGTTTGATGATATTGGATAACATTTTGCTTCTTAATATTGTTCCCTCAACATATCATTCATGTTAAGAAAAGCGCATTCGCGCCCGTTTGCACGCGGGCAAGCTACTTGCGAGCCCGAAGCGAAAGTAAACGCCCCACCACTTTCGCTAGAGGACAGACCGCGACCTCGAGCGTGCGGCGCGAATGCCTAGACATTATCAAAAAGTTATACTTTCTTATCAGTTTAGAAAGACACACCTCGTCCGAAAAAGGGCGAGGTGATGTCCTTACTTATGTGGATGGGAAAGTTATACTTTCTTACCCACTGAAAAAGGTTTTTTTCTAATTCCAATTCCCATTATATGAAAGTAGGTGCGAATTTGTATGCAAGAAAAAATTGCTTGGGTAACGGATACTTCAGCTTTTTTAGATGATGCATTTGTTGAAAAATTAAACATCCATGTACTCCCCGTAAATGTGATTTTTGAAGATGGAGCTTATAGAGAAAAAGTGGATTTGACGCTTGCTGAGTTTTATAAAAAGATGCGAAATGCAAAAGTTCTCCCGACAACATCGCAACCTATCTTTGGTGAAATGTTGTATCTATACAAACAATTAAAAGCGGAGGGTTATGCATGTGCCATTGCAGTCCATCCATCAAGTGTATTATCCAGTACTTATGCAAGCTCTATGGCGGCAGCAAAACAAGCGAATTTCCCTCTATATGCGATTGATTCAAAAATTATCTCCTATCCTATGAGTAAAATGCTCGAAACCGGGCATACACTTGCATCAGAGGGCGCTACAGTTGAAGAAACCGTGAGTGTGCTTGAAGAAATGGTAAATCATGTTGAACTATCAGGTATTCCGGCAAGCTTAACGCAACTATATAAAAGTGGACGTGTACCAGGAATTGTAGCATTAATAGGAAATTTATTAAAATTAAAGTTAATTGTATCATTTCAAAATGGCCATGTTGTGTTAAGGGATAAGGTACGAACATATAAACGAGCAAAACATTATGTAACAGACATGCTGCGTAAAGAATTAAAACAATCTATCTTTTCCGAGGTGGCCATTGTTCATAGTAATAACAATGAAGATGCCGAGCTTTGGAAAGAAGAACTCCAAGCAGAATTCCCTTTCATTCATTTTATAATACTTCCTTTAAGCTCGAGCATTAGTGTCCATACGGGCGAAGGAACGACTGGCCTTAGCTGGGTTCGCAATTTTTAGGACTGTTAATGGTTTTATTCTGTACAGTAATGAAAGGTATCGGAAAAATTAAAAAGCACAAAATCATTTAAACTGACCTAACTTGTTGAGACAAACTTAATACACCGCCTCTATGTTTTAGACAAAAAGATTTTACCGATGAATTCACATTGTTAGTACGAGAAGAAATTATTTTTCATTTTTTAAGCACTACATTTTCAAACACAGAAATTGAATTTGGTGGATTTGACATACGACATAACCACAAATATGTGTCAAAGGAAGGTTTTGGCGCTTAATTTAGAATAAGTCGTATGAAAAAATCGACAAATCAAACAATTTCTATTTGGACAAATGAACATTAAAATTTAAGCGCAAAAAAAATGGCCGCTACAATAAATCATGGACATTAACTTATTAGTAGCACTTTACGGTATAAAATACATTTCCTAATACATCCGCCGTTTCATCGTTAATACATGCAATAAAATGCACGGAATTACAAGACATTTCTTACCCAGCAACATAAAGAATTACATCGTATGAAATTAATCGTGTTTTCTAAACGTATAAAAAGAGGCTTCCCCATAATTATAGGGAAAGCCTCACGATAACACTTAAAACCTCACGAATTGTAACGTGGTGGACCATCCTCTGATTTTGAACTTTCTTCATCGGATCTACTCATCGTAGTAACCCTCCTGTTCAATGTTCGATTAGAAGTGGAATCTCAAATAGTATGGTTCACAAGTTATTTATTATTCATTATTTTTGGATGTAATATAGATGCATGGACATACCTCGCCTAACTCACTAAAATAGAGGTAACGAGAGGACGTGTCCGAACATGAGTCAAAAAAAATATAATCAAGAGTTCAAACAAACAGTAGTCGAGCTTTATCGCTCGGGTACAACGGTCAGCCAACTATCAAGCGAATATGGTGTATCAGAAGTAACCATCTATAAATGGATTAAACTACATTCCCCAATTGAAGGGGCTGGCGAGTTAACTGCAGCGGAAGTCGTTGCGATCCAAAAAGAAAACCTTCGCTTGAAACAAGAGGTAGAAATCCTAAAAAAGGCTATGACCATATTCGCGCAAAAATAGAAGACCAAGAGCTGATCGACCATATTACCAAAGAGAGCGAACATCAACCTGTTCAGTTGATGTGTCGTGTATTAAAGATGCCAAAAAGTACGTATTATCAATCGTTTCAGAAGAAGCCCAATAGCTACCATGTTGCCAATGAAAAACTGCTGGCACGTATTCGAATTATTCACAAAGAAAGTGATGAGCGATACGGCGCACCAAAGATTTTTGAAATCCTGAAACGAGAAGGATATACAGGCAGTATTGATCGCATACAGCGCATTATGAAACGAGCAGGCATTCGTTCGAACATTACAAAAAAGTACAAACCGGCGTCATCGAAAACACCAGTGGAGGCGCGTGAAAACGTGCTGGAACAAGACTTCACAACCGAAGCCATCAATCAAAAATGGGTGGCAGATATTACGTATATTCACACACTGCGTGACGGTTGGTGTTATTTGGCGTCGGTTTTAGACCTACATACAAAGAAAATTGTCGGCTATAAATTTGGCCGTAGAATGACGGTAGATCTAGTTTTAAACGCACTTGACAACGCTGTGGCAGACCAAAAGCCTGCACCTGGTCTTATTATCCACACAGATTTAGGGTCGCAATATACAAGTGAAAATTTTCAAAAACGCTTAAAGAAGTATGAGATGATCCCATCATTTAGCCGAAAAGGTTGCCCTTATGACAATGCGTGTATCGAATCATTCCACGCTACGCTAAAAAAAGAAGAAGTATATAGAAAGCGATATGATGGCTTTGAAACAGCACGTATTGCCTTATTTAAGTATATTGAGGGCTGGTATAACCGCAAACGTATTCACGGTAGCATTGGTTATTTCACACCTGATGCCTATGAAAAAATGTGCCGAGCAGCAGCATAATAAACGAGGGTAAAACCACACATTCCCCACCACATTTTTCGGGCGCAACTTCCTATCATTTCCGCTCTACATCCCTAGTAGGCGGTCAAAGGCTCTTTTCACTTTGACGGGCTACTCGGGATGTGGAACACTAAAAAATGGATGTTGCGCAACAAAAAAGTTAAGCAAAGTGTGTCTAAAATCTTGACGTAGATCCAAATTAAATTACCTATCGCTAGAATTTTATCTTTTTAATACATATCGCTTACACCCAAAAATTATTATGACTTTATGTAAAATACATGAAAATATTGTGCGGGATATGGTATGGTAAATTATCTACAACTAATCATTAGAAGGTGAAGACCATGTTAGAAGTAAGTGAAAGTAAATTAGCACAATATGTCGTACATTATGTGAGTGATACGCTTGTTTTGGGCGAAGAGGCTTTCGTGCGTCCAGAGGTCATGCTTGAAGCAGCCTTTACACAATTAGCGTTCAACAAAATCGATTGGGAGCAGCAATACGAGTTTTTTCACGAATCGGATATAGGATTAAATGAAGTGTACACATATACGAAATCTATTTTCGAGGATGAGAGTAGTTTCCTCGAACAATCGAAGCATATCGCAACACACTTAAATAGTGCATCCCAGCACCCAAATATTAAAAGTGGTGAATTATTTATTGGCTTATTCGAAAATTGTTTTATGTCTTCTGATGCCAAAAAGGTCATTGCCATTGTAAAAATTGATGAAAAAGAAATGTTTTTAGATGTGAAAAACGAGCAAAATAAAATGGTTGTGCATGGCATTGATGGTATCAATGTTAAGAAAATTAATAATATGGCGGTAATTGTGGAAATGGGGACCGACGAAGCTCCTGCTGTCTTTATGAAAACCAAAAAGAAAGAAGATGTTGTCTACTGGCAAGAGCGCTTTTTAAAGATTAAGGTAGCGGATGAACATTATCATAAAACGAACTTAGCGTTAACTGAATGTAAAAAATATATTTTAAAAGAAGAGCGTTTTACGAATACCGAGAAGTTAGGCTTTTTAAACAAAACGCTCGATTATTTTAGGCATGAAGAAGAATTCCAGGTAAATGACTATATTAAAACGGTATTTGATAACACCGAACCAGTACAAAAAGAGGTCATCGTCAATTCCGTAAAACCTTATGAAACAGTCATTTCAGAAAGTGCGATTGCAAAGGCAGAAAAAACATTTAAGCGCAAAATCAAACTCGACTCCAATATTGAAATTCAGGTGAATGTGCGTAATATCGAACAAGTAGATGGATTGATTGAAGTCGGCTATGATGAAGCAACTAATCGCAAATTTTATAAAATCTATTTTCAAGAAGAAGAATAATCAAAACGAATGAATCCCACAACTCGTAATAGAGGTGTGGGATTTTGATTATAAATAAGCTAAAAGAGGCTTCCCCATATTTTTAGGGAAAGCCTCTCGATTACACTTAGTCCTTCACGAATTGTAACGTGGCGGATCGTCCTCTGATTTTGAATCTTTTTTACCGGATCTACTCATCGTAGTAACCCTCCTGTTTCGTTCGATTGGAAGTGGAATCTGTATTAGTATGGTTTGCTTTTTATTTTCTATTCATTAGTGTTGAACAAATTATTAGTGGAGAAGAAAATATAACTTTCCCATCCACATAAGTAAAGAACTCGCATTACCTACTAATTAGCTAAACGGTTTAATATATTCCAAAGAAGTAAATTGTTTATTTATTTTCATTCGAGGTAATAATTATGAATACAGTCTTATAAAAGGAAGGATGGCATTTTGAAATTTTTTTTATTATATCGAGCATAGCTTTTCCTATCATTATGTTTTTCCTACAGAATCATATAGGGATATTCCGAATGATTTTTAATATATTCGCTGTTATAGCAACCCTTGCTTTTGGAATTTTAGTCTCAACTTCTATTTACCAAATTATTATTGACAATGCTGTATTTATGACAACAATTCACCGAATTTTTCTTAATCCTTACTTTTTAATAACTGGAGCGTATATGGGGGTATTTACTATTTACAGATTAATAATTCTTACATTGGACGAGAGGTAGTACCCTTATTTTTTCACATTAACATTGACTACCGTATCAATAATTTGTTAAATCATTCATCTTACGTAAAAACCTTACCTTACAAATGTCTCTACTTCAAGACAGCCTGTGCCTATTATTAATCCCAAGAATCTCCAATATTCGTTTGAATATACAGCTCATTATTGATAATTTTCTCTAGAGTTAAAAAGAGGGATATTGCACAAGAGTCCAACTCCCATTCAATACCCCTCCTTCTTATAATTATTGAGATGACTGCGCCTACATGTACTAAAAATACGATGCAGTGGCAAATTTTCTTTCTAAAAATCAATTAATACGGTTCACCGTAACTTTTAATAGGGTAAAAGAAATTAATTTAGGAAAACAAAATCAGCAGGACATTTTTTATTTCATAGGATTATTTTTTTCTATATAGTCTATTTCAAGATCAGTTAATTTTATTTTAATTGCCTACCGACTTGTTCCATTGATTCAGCCCAATTGATAGGGTTATTGTTTGCGAAATCTTATAATGAAACAAATCTAGTGGTATTACGAATACCCTATTGACTATTTTTACCTAATCCGAATAAAAAATGAACAAACTTGATTTTCTTAAATTATTATTATTTCCATAAACCAGCTTTTTCTAATTTCTTTTTACCTTTAAACGCCAAGATCACTAATACTGCATTGATAATCAACATAGCTGCAAGTGCATACAGAACAATTGTATAGCTACCAGTAAATTCATAAATAAAGCCGTATCCAGGTAATGCAACAATACCAGCTACTGCTAAACCGATCGCAGCAGTAGAATAAATTTGACTGTAATCTTTATTGCCAAATAGCGCTGTCGTTAATAGTGGACCTAATGTTCCAAGTGATGCAACAACGAAACCAAAAATACCAATAGCTACAGTAAATAGCGTTGGGTTTTCAGGGACAGTTATAAAAATGCCTACTGGAATTAAACCTAATAACATCGCGAAGACCGCTGTGTTTTTTGCACCAATTTTATCGCTTAATATACCAAAAGATAGGGCACCAATTAATACGCCAATTTGCATTGCACCTAGTACACTACCAGCAAATTTGATATCATAACCAATTCCCATTGCGAATGGTGCGATATGTTGACTAAAGCTTGCAATCGATGTGATGATGAAGAAGAATGACAATAATGCGAAAAATGCGCTAGATTTTTTTGCTACTGTAGCTGAAACACCTTTTGCTGTATCTTGTTCAGCAGAAGCATTTTCACTTGAATTAGCTTCATCCATACCTAATGGTTGTAAGCCTTTTTGTTGAGGAGACATTCGAATCACGAATAAAACAATTGGAATGATAATAGCGGTTACACCTATACCTAATGCAATATACGTAAATCTCCAGCCTTGGGTATCAATTAAATTACCTACAGTTGGTTGAATGATTGCACCTAAAATACCACCGATTGCAACCATGATTCCGATTGCTAAACCATTATGTTTTTTAAACCACTGATTGATTAAAACAGGACCTGCCATTTGTGTGATAAAAATTGAACCAATTGCCATTGGGATACTGAATAAGTACCAGCCCCAAACTGAACTCATTAATCCAAACATTGCGAATGAACCAGCCATTAAAATGATGGCAGTTATCAAAATCAATCTAATATCGTATTTAGCCATTAATTTACCTGCAATAGGTAAGAAAATCATTGTAACAATGGAGGCAATACTAAAGTATAAAGTTAAGCTACCCATTCCAATACCTAAGTCTTGAGTAACAGGTGTTAAGAATAATCCACCTGCAGTTGAAATACCATTTTTACCTACACCGACCATAATAGATAAACCTATTAATAACCACCAAGCATAGTGGATTTTTTTCTTTTGTTGTTTCATGGTGAAATCCTCATTCCAAAATTTATTTAAGGCCGTTTCGTTCACACAAAACGGCCTTATTTTAGTGATTAAAAAGCACGATTAATTTCTTATAGAAAAGATACCAATATATAATTTGAATGCCCTTTGACTACATGCCATTCATCTACATTAAAATAATCGTTATTAGCGTAATTTAATTGATCCGCCATCTACCATGATTGTTTGACCAGTAATATAAGAAGAATCTTCGCTCGCTAAAAATACCGCAACACGTCCGATATCGTCCTCAATTTCACCAAGTCTTCTTAGAGGGATTTTTGCAAGCATTCCTTGATAATATTCTGGGTTTTCTTCTGCCCATTGAAGCATACCAGGTGATTTAGCAATTGGCGCAATGATATTTACGTTGATACCAAATGGACCAAATTCATTCGCTGCAACACGAGTAATTCCACGAATCGCTTCTTTTGCAACTGCATAAGAAGCTTGATTAACATCTCCATTAATTCCAGCTCCAGAAGCAAAGTTGATGATATTTCCTTGTGTTTCTTTTAAATAAGGCAGTGCAGCTTGCATTAAGTAGAATGTTGGGTAGAATCCAGTATTAAATGATAAATCGAAATCTGCTTGAGTCGTTTCTTCAATCGAATTCATTCTAGATGCATGTGCATTATTTACTAAGATATCGATTTTCCCATATTTATCTGCAACTTCTTTAACGATAGCGCCCAATTTGGCATGCTCTGTAAGATTTGCTTGAATAAACATTGAGGCTGGTTGATATTCTTGTAATTCCTTTATTGTTTGGTTTCCGACTTCAGCATTTAAGTCAATAATAACAACCGTTGCTCCTTCTTTCACGAATGCAGTTGCCATTCCCTTACCAATGCCTCCTGCTCCACCAGAAATGATTGCTATTTTCCCATCAAGTTTTTTCATGATGATTGCTCCTTTATAAAAAATTATTTGATATGCGCTCAACAACTATATTGAGTTTTAGAATTACTTCTTATTCATCTAACTTTCACCTTGATTTGAATAACTATCCATTAAAGTTCAAATATTACTCTTATGCATTGCCTGCTAAAGGAAATTACTTTCGACTGCCATTCGACCCTATCAAACTCTAGAGGTAATTTTAAAGACATACGTTACTTCAATGAGCAATAATAACGTGACCATGAGATTGTGTCAATAATATGAACTAATATAATATATTAGCTTATAATTGCAAGAATTTTATAATAAAACAAAATAAACAGTTACTTTTAGTTTAATAATCAATTCGAAATAAAATATCCGTTTTTATAAGGCGACGTTAGGATTGCTTGAAATGCACCACGGATAAGGGTTATGTAATAAAATTGAGGTAGCCATTAAATGTTACAGAAAAAAAGTTTTGTATAGCAAAAAGTTATAATGAAGTCAACATTTTGATTCTCGAATGAAGGAAAGGAGTGCTAACGGTGCGGATGAACGAACTCGAGAATTATGGACTAAAACGTGGTTGGAAATTGTAAAATTAACTACTATACTTTCACTGGATAAATCACGATTGTATATATAGAAGTAAGCAAAAGATAACGCCCACCAATTTACAGGTAAGCGCTTGTATGATGCTTATTTTTGTTGGGCTGCGATCCAAATATTTGTATCTGCAATTGTTGGGTTTGCAAGGTAATGGCCACCTTCAATTTGAAGTGTTTGACCTGTCATGAACTTAGATTCATCAGAGGCTAAGAATACAACGGCATGGCCGATATCATCTGCTTCACCGTGGTATGGTAGAGCATTGAATTTAGAATAAATATCTAGCATTCCTTGTGGAATATTAGCCTTGGCAGCAGGTGTTAAAATAAGGCCTGGTGCGATTGCATTACAACGGATTTTATCTTTCCCGTATTGAGTAGCAATACTTTTAGTCATATTTGCAACGCCCGCTTTTGTTGCACCATACGCTGTACGTGTTTGGTCACTTGCAAAAGCAGCCATTGAAGCCGTGTTAATAATCGAACCTCCACCAGCTTTTTGCATGTGAGGGATAGCAAAACGGCTACCAAGTAATACTGATTTTAAGTTCATGTTCACAAGACGGTCCCACTCATCTAAATCGATGTTTAAAACATCTAAATCTTTACGTAAATTAGTTCCACCAACGTTATTAAATAGAACTGTTAGAGTACCAAATTGCTCAACAGTAAATGCAACTGCTTTTTCGATAGATTTTGCATCACCTGCATCAAGGTATACTGCTGCTGCTTCATAGCCTTCTTTTACTAAAGACTCTGCGACTTCTTTTGCACCTTCAATATTAAAGTCCGCAATAACAACTTTTGCGCCTTCTTTTGCTAATAATGTTGCAGCTGATAAACCAATTCCAGATGCGCCACCCGTAATTAGTGCTACTTTATTTTCTACACGTTTCATAAAGAATTTCCTCCTACAATAACAGATAAAAGAATATGTACTAATAAATGTACATCTTACCCGTTTTCATCGTTTTCGTCACATTGGATAGTTTAGCATTAAATCATTATTTGTAAAATTAATACGCTTCGGTAACTTATGTTTCGCTAGTAAGCTTTCACATATTCAAAGCCTACTGAGAAGAAAACGTTACGTTCATTCACCTTCAAATTTAGTTCTACCGGATAACTCACTCTTATTTCCATAAGAAAAAACACCTCCACGTTAGTTTTTAAAGGTAGGATACCTATTTTTCAACGAAAGGTGTATTTATTAGTTTTATTTTTTTAGGTACGTCAGATTTTCATCCTTCATTTAGACTCCCTATTTTGTTATTCCTAATCGTCTTGCTTCTTTCAGCCATTGAGGGAACTCATTAAACAGCCGATTATAAAGGTCTTCATCACTAATTTGATCTAAGTCATCTAGGGCAAAGAAGTTAGCATTATCAACCACACGCCCTGGTAAGTTATCAAGATTTTGCAATACGCCATATTTTGCATTTCCGATACCAACAAACTGCCAAAAAAAATTTTCCTTCGAGCTGTCAATTAAGAGCTTGGAAATTTTCTTTTCTTCATAAATTCCGCCATCACTAAAAAAGATCACATATGTAGGCAGATCTTTATTCGGCTCTTCATTGGTAAATTTGTGAATCACATCAGCCATCACACGTGGCTCATTATTGCCAGATCCTAATCCGCCAAACAAGCGCGGTTGTGGATAGGTTCTTTTTACATAATCCTCGTAGTCTCTTTCTGTCACACTTGGTGCCCGCATAAATTTATTTCCAAAAAACCATACATCTAAAACACTATCATCATCCATACACGCAGCGATTGCTAGCACTCTTTCAAAAGCACGCTGGACGGTCCCTTTACTATACAGATTGGCCATCGATCCTGAAGCGTCAAACACAACGGCAACACGGGCTTTTTCTGTAGTGAGTTTGTTCTTCTCTAGCGAGATGGTTACTTTTATCTTTAATAAATCAATTTTTGTCAAATTTACAGGTGAAGACGGTGCTGATTGGAAGTTTACAGGTGGTACTTCTTCAGGAGCTTCATCCTCTACAACAACCCCATGTGCTTCCGCTAAAGGTTTAAGTCCCCCATTAAATCCTTTGCCAATCCCTCTAAACTTGAACCAATCCTTATAACGGTAGACTTCAGCTAAAACGAGAGAGGTTTCTTCACTTAGTTGATCAATGCCAAAAAGGATTTCACCACTTAAGGATTTAACAGAGATTTTTAAGTTTTGTACCTCTTTTAAAGTCCCCCGACCATCTAGTGTCACCGCAAAGACACCCTTTTGAATGCTTGATTGTTGTAGCGAATGTAGAGAAAGTGAGAATATTTTAGTCGTTGGTGCAGTATCTTGCAATTTTATCAGGTTTGCAGGATCTGACGGCTGATTGTAAAAAATCATATAGTCATCGGAAGGAACTTTCCCATCCGCATTGACTAAAAAACAACTTACATCTAGGGGAGCTGGTGAGTAGCTCCACTCTACTACTATCTCGAGAATTGAATCCCTGGCAATGGGTGTATTGGCCCCTCTTACTAAGGCAACGATATTTCTTGTCATCAAAAAACCTCCTTGTCAATCATCATAGTTATAGTCTACTTGACCTTTCAATAATTCACAAAATATTACATTAAAAATCCCATCTATTCTTCTACAAATGGTTAGGGAAATCAGTGAGTGACAAGGTAGATTGAGATAGTAAAAGGTTTTATGAAAACACTTTTTAACTAAACGTATTTGTTTCAACAATACGCGGGGAATCTAGAAAAAATATGCAGCTTATAATCGAAGAAAGTGTTCAAAAAACATAATCATGCTTATTGAGCAAATGGGTGAGATATTTGTAGATTCGAGTCCCGATACAATTTAGCATTTTTATAAAATTGAATACTATTAAAAGGTAGAGCCCACGCATTTTGAATGGATTTAATTCAAAATACGTGGGTTGCTTTTGTCATAAAATCAGCATTGCCACTGAAATATTAATTAAAAAGGAAAAGCGCCTCAAACCCTTTATACTAAAGGATTTGAAGCGCTTTTCAGTTGGTTCGAACTTATTTTATCTGAACCTTGATACGTCTCAGGAGTACTTTTAAGTATGCACTGTGACGTTGGGGTTATTGGGTTTGTGGAGTGGCGGGTGTAAAGGATGTGTAAGGAGAATACATTTTATTTTTCACAATTTTGTACATCCCAACTTCTTATTTCACTTGTATAATATTCCCCATTAAAACATCTAATGAAACAAGCAGCTTTAATGCCCTCTTCATTTGACCTGTTGCGATATTTTCACGAACCATAGGTATAAGTGCTTCAATATATTCAAGCTGTTTTTTTAGCTTTGAATTTTTCGCTGCATACGCATGAAAAATTGCAACATCATATTCTGGATTATTGAAAAATTGCTCAATCTTTTTTTCAAGTAACAATTCGATTGATAAAGCTTGGTATGCTTCACGTTCCACTGTATTCATAAGATTACCTCATTAAGCGCTGTAAAATGTCCATATCTTTGTTGTTTAATGTAGACATTTCTTTAAGGCCATTTTCTAATAACTTCGCAGTTGCTTTTGTTTCCTCTGTTTGAACATTTAATGCACGTAATACTTGATTATTTTCATCAATAATCGATTTTGAGCCATCTAGTACATCCTTCATCGCCTGACTGTTCGCTTCTGTAGTACGGGATAATTGCTTAACTAAATCATTCAATTGATCTGATGAGTCCTCTAGTAATCTCGACACTTCTGTTTTCAACGTTTCATTCAATGTTTTCGATTGCTTTTCTTGATTGTCCACTGAATCTAGGAAGTCCGCTAAGAAATTCTCAAAGTCTCCTTTTGCTACCGCACGTTGATCCCCTAATTCCTTAATACCTTCAGATAGTGTTTGCTCTGCATTTGTTAACACATCACGGTGCTGCGTCATCGTATCATTTAATGTAGAGGTAATGCTATCCTTAATCACATTTTGCGTTTCGATTAATTGTGTATGATGCTGTGCTAATGTGTCCTCATGCGTTGCTAACTGACTTGTATAGTCTTTAATTTGCTCATACGTATCTGTATAGAATTTTTCTGCCGTATTAAATGTATCACGCTGATTTTCTAACGTTTGTCGCATCTCTTCATTCGCTTTTTCGACTGATTGTAAAAGTTGTGTCGCATGCTCTTTTTCAAGCTGACGTAGTGCTGTAAGTGATTCACGTGTTACATCCCAGCCTGAGACGATTTTTTCATTAAGCTCAGCAGCATTTTCTTCAACTAATTTTGACACGACTGCTTGTGTTTCTTTTAGATGCTCACGCTCTTCTTTACGAATTTCAATTTGTTCTTGATGATGTGAGTTCCAAAGCTGCTCAATTTTTTCGTTTGATTGCTGCACTTTAGTTAAAAGCTCACTATGTGCGTCCTTAACTTGTGTGAATGTTTGCTCAGATACATTTTTTTGCTCTGTTAACCAGTTATGTAGTTTTTGGCTAACGTCATTTGCTAGCTCACCTTGTTGCTTTTGTAGCTGTTCTAACTGCTGAAGTAGTTCTGCTGATTTTGCTTGTGTTTTTTTTGATTCAGTAGTTAATTCGTTTTGTGTAGATGACCAAACAGCCATTAATTGCTCATTTGTAGCTGTTGCTAATTCTGATATTTGCTGCTTTAATTGCTGCTGATAACTCGAAAAATTTCCAGCTAATTTTTCTGACGATGTTTGTATTGCTTGTTCAAACTGATACTTTTGCTGTGCTTGCTTTTGGTGACCTAACGCAACAAAAACAGCGACAAGTACGCCTGCCACAATCGATACAATATTTCCTGTATTTCCTTCATAAAGTGGAAATACAAGTGCAGCTACTGCGACAAAGGCTGCAAATGATGGAAATAAATTCACGTAAACCATTCCTTTTCTCTTTAGACTAATTCAACATACTTTTTACAAATACTTTCTAAATAGCGATGTATTTCTTTCGGTAACCGATTTTGCATTGTGTAGTTAATAATCTCATACCATGTTGATTTCATTTTCATTGTCGAAAGCTCATAATCTAGTTGACTAGTATAGCTTTTACAAAGTGTGTGCTCTCGACGATCTAACGACAATTTTTTTTCTAGCTCTTTCCATAATACCTCTATTATTTGACGGAGTTCCTTTACTGTCCAATTCGCCTGTTGAATTTTTTCTAATTGATAGCTATGGAAAAGCTCTTGCTCCAATGCTTGTATAACAGTTTGTTCAAAAAGCTGTTTTAATTGCTTAATCCAAATGGATGCTATCGTTTTACTTTGCTTCACATGTACGTAGCTAAAGCAATTTTCAAGTTTTACAATCCATTCTACTTCTTCTAATGCAAAGCGAATATCATCATCTACGAACATTAAACTGCTCTGTAGATTTTCTAAAAATTCTTGCTTTTGCTCGACAATTTGAGTGATATAGTCTACATCATGACGCAATGCTTCTAAAAGCAGTGTTCGTTGTATCGGAATCATCGCGTATTGCTGTAAAACACGATATTGTTTATCTATAAAATACATTTTGGCGTTTTCAATACCCTGCTGAATATTCCCAATATCTGTAATGACAAAATTTCTTTCCATTTGAGTAATCGCAATCGACAACTGTTGTTGTGAAATACCTAAATCCTGTAAGTAACGTAACTGTTGTACTGTATCTGCCTTCCCATATGGAAAGCCTTCAAACCAAATAAAAGCGCTTGAATGTTTTAAAAGCGCATGATTATCATAATATGCTTTAAAATCCTCTTCATTTAAAAAATACGGTGTAAATACAAGCTTCGTATTTACAGGCAATTGCCCTGGTAAAACAGAAATATAATACGTTTCCCCAGGGACAATTTTTTTAGGCGGTTGTAAGCCTTGCTCAGTTTGTTTATAAATAAGTGGTTGGTCTGCTGAAAATAATACCCATGTACATTGCTTGAATACCGAATCTTCGGGATGCCAATACCGTTCTAAATTGGCATTAGTTGAAGCATAAGTGCGAAACAATGAATAACGCTCTGAACCAACATCGCCTAATATAAATAGCGAACGCTGAAATGGCAACATCGCTTTTATTTCCATATCAAATGCTCCTAACTGCGTAATGTGTGTATATGACTAAACAATTGCTGTTCATATACTAATTGCTGTTCTTGATTTTGCTGACGCGTTTCGATAAGCTCTTCTAGTTGCGTTTTTTGCGTATGCAGTTGCTTTTGTAAATTTAATGAAATAACAGCAGGCATATGCTGAATAAAGCGTTCTAAATACGTTGCAACGTTTGAACGATAGCTTGAGAAAAGCTGCTTCATTTGTAATTCAAAGCTGGCGATTAATTGTTGGCGGTACTGCGTTACTTGTTGCTCTTTCATTTTTTGCTCATGCTTACGTTCTACTTCATATAATTGCTGCTTCATTTGTTGCTCGTACTTTTCTTGAAGTAGCATTTGCTCACGAAGTTTTTCCTCACGTGTGTTTAACATATCTAACTGCTGCAGACGCATTAATTCAAGCTGCTTCGTATGCTCGACCTTTGCTTGTATCGCTTCTTTTTCCCGTAAATAAGCTTGACGATATTGCTCGTCCTCTACAAGCTGCGGTGGGCCATCTATCGCTTTTCCAACTTGTCCGAACCAATATTCTAATGACAGCATATTTAATAGATTGACATTTTCATTTGGCATTGTTGGATTTCTTACAATGCTTTTTTGTGAAGCATCAAACGTCTTTACTAAATCTTTATATTTATCTACCTTTGATAAAACCTCTCCCGTTTTTTGAATGCCTGCTGCTACTTTTGCGGCTTGTTGTACATACTTTGTTCCTTGCGCTACTTTTGTCACAGTACCTGCTAATTTCACTGCGCCTGTTGAAAGTGCTTTCCCCGGAACAAATACTAAGGCCCAGTCCACAAGATTCCCTAATTTTTTCATTGTTTCCTGATTATTATCATTTTTCTTTTCAATATATTTTGCCTCGTAGTTTCCTAGGCTTTGCATTTCTACTTGTGTAAGCTGCATTTGCTCACCAATCGATTCAGCTTGTCCTTCAAATTCCAGTCGCTTTTGTTCAATTTCCTGTAATTTTTCGGCATATAATACTTGAGAATCGATCTTTTCTTGAATAAATTCTCCTTGTACAAAAACATCCGAAATTGTTGGCACTTCAACTTGCAAATGAACATTCGGCATATCACCTAATGAGAACTGCTCGACTTCATTATGAAGCGCTTCATTTGTTTCGCTCGCTGCCCGTTGTAAAAATGCATTTAACATTTGATTTGTATCAACTTTTAATGTATCAGTTGCTGCAGTAATATGCTTTTCCGCTACAACTTCAGCTGCCTTCTGTAAGGCTTCAATCGTTGTATATTCACCTAACGATTGACGATATTGCTGCACAACAATATATTGCTGTGCTTCATAATTACCTAAAATTGCTTCTTTTGTCGCTTCGAAAGATAAATGGAAGTTTTTTTCTTTACTTTTTACACGCGAATCAACATATTCAATTTCTTGTTGCAGGCTCTTAATTTTTTGCTGAATGTCTTGATCTGAGACACTACGACTAACTTCTAATTGCTTTTTACGCTCATCTAAATTTGTTAAAAAACTCATTTTTACTTGCTCTAAACGGCGCGCAATACTCGATTGACGCTGCTTTTCAATATTTTGCACAAATTGCTGTTCAAAATACTGCTCAATTATGTCCATTAATGTACGCCAATGTGGGAACTCTAGTAGCTCTTCCTCGTTTGTCACACCAAAATACGTTGCACTTCGACCGATGGATTGCTCTAACTGTTCTTTATCCTCGAACATTATTTTCGCAGGTGTGTCATTTTCATCGCGGCGTAATTGGTCGATTTTAGTACGAATAAATACTAAATCAATACCCATTTGATCAATTGAGGAAATCAATCGAACATCCGCTGCAGTTAATGCTTTCCCTAGCACATACAAAATAGCATGTGCTTTTGGTAAAATGTCCATCGTACGGTTTTCATGCGTCGATATAACTGTATTTAATCCCGGTGTATCGACAAATACGATACCCGTTTTTAACATTGGATGATTTAAATACACATTAATGCATAAAATATCAGAATTTAATACGCGCGGTACATTCAAAATTTCACTAACGGACGTCTCTGTTTGTAGGTTTCGCTGGCTAAGCTCCATTAGATTTTGAATAGGAAATTGATAGGACACCATATTTGTTACAATTTCTGCATATTCCGATTCTCCATACGAAATAAACGTCGTATATGCTGTCGTTTCACTTAACATCGTCGGTAAAATTCGACGCCCCATTAAATTGTTAATTAAGCTCGATTTTCCAGATGAAAACTGACCGATAATCGGAATGTAAAACTGTTGCTCATTTAATTTTTCATTTAATGTTGCGATTTTGTCTAACGCAACACCGTCTTGTAGAAATTCTGCAATTTCTATAAATTGATTAATTTTTTGCTGCATTATATTTTCTCCTATCATATAAAAGTTGTTTGTTTTGCCGCTTGCTCGATAACGTTTACTTGAATCGACTGAATTTCAGAAATGAATTGATTTACATCTTTTGCAATTTCTTTTAATTGATTTTGCTCTTCTTTTAGTTCTTCACGCTTCGCAGCTCGCTCTGTTTCTCCAGATTGTAAAATGTCGATCAGCTGTTGAAGCTCTGATTTTTTTTCCTGTGACTGCTTTTCAAACTGCTCTTCTAGTGTAGACACGATAACATTCGTAATCGTATCCTCTTTTTCTTTAATATTGGCACGCACTGTTTTTAAAATTTCTTTACCTACGCTTGAAATGTAATCTTCAAACTCATAGCGAATATTCGTTAATACTGTTTGTTGTTCCTTTTGAATTTTGTCACTATATTCCTCAATATAGCGTTCACGCTCTTTTTGAATGCGTTCTTCTAGCTGTCGAATTTGCTGCATCTCAAGATCAAATACATCTTGATCAGTATGATTTTTACTCCTTAATGCTTTCTTCACATCATCTACTCGGTTTTGACGCTTCTGAATATCTTCACGTAAGCTTACTCGCTCTTTGTCATACTGAACTTGTGCTGTATCATCATATTCTGTAAACTCATATACTTCTGTATTCGCACCGAATAAAAAATTACCAATGCCGCCAAACACACCGCCACGTTTTTTTTCGCGGTAATCTTTTTTTTCGTAGCGCTCAACGGTTGGACGAGCGCCAAGCATTTGCATTTTCACCATTTCTTCATTTTGAATTTTCAATAATTCTTCATCTAAAGTTTCCATTTCCTTTTGAATTTTACGTGCTTCTAAACGTTTTAATTCGACCCCTTCAGATTTTTGACGCAAACTACTAATTTTTTCCTCTAGCTTTTTCTTTTCTTTTTCATATTGATCCATATCAACGTTCATATCGGTATTTACTTCAAATACGAGATTACGGACTGAATTGGCTTGAACGCCCGTTTGTTCAAATTTGTCATTTGCAACAATTGCAATTTCTTTATATTTCGATTTAATTTTTTTACGAATTGAGGTCGTAAAATCTTCGTCTAATTCTGATACTAATTCCTCGCACTCACGGTTAACCTGCTTATTTATACGCTCAATTTGTACTTGTAAATGATCTAAATCATTAAACGTATTAATTTTTGAGCCAAGCTTTATACGCAATGCCTCGATACGTGCTTTCACATCATTTTCTAAATCCGCTACAAGCTCTTTTACTTCTAAACGAATCGTTCCTTTTTGTTGTTCCAGTTGCTGACGAATCGCGTCTATATCACCTTCCACACTTTGAATACGCTCATTAATTTCCTCAGCATCCTGCGCGTCTTCAAGTTTTTGTATTGTTTCTTTAATAAAAGCGCTACGTTTAGCTAATTCATGATGCATCATTTCAGCAGGTGCTAAAAGCTCCTGAATCGTCTTTTCTCCATCTGTGATGAATTTCCATAATCGCGATTCAAGCGTTTCAATGCGAGAAAGCTGTAAAAATTTCGCACGTGCTTCTGAATCATGATCCTTTTGCATCGAGTTGTCAGGGTACTCTAACTGTTCCTTCGTACGTGCTACTAATGCTGGATATGCTGCGATTGGATAAATTTCTGGCATTTTGTGATCTGGGAAGAACGATAAATAGTTTTCACGTAAACGCTCAACAACCGATTCCACTGTTTCTTCAGATTTTTTAATTTTGTCAATTTGGTTTAATACTAGGAAAATATTATCGAAACGTTCAGACAGTTTCGCAAGGGTTTCAAAATCCGATTTAGAACCTGGCTGTGAGGCAGCGAACATATAAACACAAGCATGTGAACGCTCAATTTGGCGCTCTGTTACTTCTGCATGTCCTTTTGCAATTCCGTTTAAACCTGGGCTATCAACAAGTGTAATGCCTTGCTTTAATAATGGGGAATCCAAGTATAATGTAACCGATTCGATATCTTGTACGACTTGCTCACCGCCTAATGTCGATACATTTTGTGCTATTTCTTGCTTTGTTGCCTCACCATATTTTGTCGGTGTTGTTGGATTTTTATAATCAATTTGCAGCGTGTGACCATTTGGTGATTTTGTCGGATGTTTTATATAGTTAATTGTCGCTGTCGTTTCACTTGTAAATGAGGGTAAATAACGATCACCCATCACTGCGTTTAAAAATGTAGATTTACCTGCACTAAATTCACCTACAATTACAATAGAGAAATCGCCATTTGTTAAATCCGTCACAAACTGATTTAAGCTTGAAACTTTTCCATCCTCACCGATTGCATGAAAATATTCCTTCGAACGATTTAATAATGAAATTAATGCATCCTTACGTTGCTGATGCTGTTGTAAATGCTGATTCATCAATGATTCCCCCTACGCTAATGCTTTCTTTACAATTGCTAATTCTTTTTCTGCCTGTTCACGTTCCTGTGGCACAGCCTCTTTCATAACCTGTTGCTTTAGCTTTGTTAGTTTCTTTGTATATTCATTGTACGACTGCTCGTAATGCTTACCGATTGCCTGATCAATTTGCTGTAATTCTTGCAATAAAATACCGTCAATTTCCTTACGATAGAAGCTCGTTAAGTCTCCCGCTAAATAATCCGCCACCGCATCAAGCAAATCTTTACGTTGTTTTTCGTAATACAGGCGCTTGTTTTTATCATAAATTGCCTGCTTTTCCTTTTGTAAAATCTCTAAATCTCGCATAAGGGATTTCACTTTTTGCTCATAAGATTCAACACGGCTCTCGTTTTGTAGCACTGTGGATTGCGACCTTTTTAATCGCTCCTGTACAGCATTTAAACTCGCTGTAATAGATTTTTCTTGATTGCTAAAGTCTCGCTTAATACGTGCTTCTTGCGTATCCCAGCGCTCACGGGCAGAAGTGTCAGTTACAGTACGAGTACGTGTTTCATAGGAAGGACTTCCTCCGAAAAAGCTCTTAACAGAACTCCATAATCCTGATTTTTCCACCGTATAGGATTCTGTTTTTTGCACAGGCGTTGGACGATTCCCTAAGCTTTTTAGCTGGCGCTGCTGGGCGGACATTACTTGCTGTTTTTGTCCCTGCAAAGAATCGACATGATCTTTGTCATCCCTCAAATGCCTTTGAGATTCCTTGTACATCTTCATCGCCTGCTCCTGCTCTTTTGAAGCTTGTGTCACTTGATGGTTTTTTTCTGTAATTTTTTGTACTAGGCTTAAGTCTTCTAAATTCGCCTTCCCTAATTTGACTGAAAAATTGATTCCTTGCTTTGATATGGCGATTTTCGGATAATGCTTTTCAATACGAAGCACCGCACTTTCGTATAAATCTGACAACAGCTGAATTAAAGAATCACCATAGCCTTTTGTAAGATCCTGCTCCTTAAGCCTCATAAAATGTGTCACCTGATTTTGTAATCCCTTTAACAAAATTTCAGGATCTTCATTTGAGCGCATAAGTTTTGTAATTTCAGTTGTTACAATGTCCTCTACTATTACCTGCGTTTTTTGTAAATCCTGCTTCACTTGACCGATTAGCATTGATCGAATATCGGATTTTTTGGCAGTGGTAAAATTCTGTAAGCTTTTTAAATTATCTTCTTTGGACTGCTGAGCTTGATTTAAGCGCAAATTAATTTCACTTAGCTGCTTGTCGTCGATTGTTACCTGATGGATCGTTACTTGCTCTTCAAATTCAACGATAATTTCCTTTACTAAGCTTTCAAATTTCTTTTCAATGTTTTCATGCTTTAGCTTCTCTTTGTCGCTAGTCGCTAGACGGTGCCAAATTTCGTTCTCTATTTGCGAGAAATTTGAACGCTGTAACAACTGCTCCCTGCGCTCAGCAGTTAATGGCTCTATGTCTCCTTCGAACAGCTGCTGAATAGCTTCATCTTTTGCTGTTAATGCAAGTAGCGCAGAAACACCCATAATTGTAGGATTATTTTCTACACCAATTGTGGCAAGTTGCTCTTTTAACTCCTTTACCTTAAGCTCGATTGTTTCGCCTTCTGACTGCTTTAACGTATCGATCGCATTAATAACAAATACAAATGAGGACTGATATTGCTTTAATAGCTCGTACATTGCGACATTTGATTGCGATAACCCCCGCGTATGTAATAAATATATACTTGTATGCGCACGTTGAATTTCATAACGTGTACGCTCATAATGACCCTTTGCAACACCGTTTAATCCTGGTGTATCAACAAATACGATTGGTTCATCCGTATATGGAAAATTGACATGAATTGTAACGGACGCAACTTCCTCCACAACATTTATGTCCTTTGCCATCGTTGTCACATATTCTGTTAAGCCATTTGCATCCTTTGGTAACTCTGTTATTATCGGCATCTTATTTCCGAAAAACTCGATTTTCACTTTGTTGCAAAGCGAATCTGTCGCTCGTACATTTTTAATATAAGTAACCGTCGCTGTCGTTTCATTGACCGAGTGAGGTAATATATCTTTTCCAATTAATGCGTTTAAAAACGTTGATTTACCCGCACTAAATTCCCCTACAACTGTAATTCGAAATTCCTTTTCATTTAACTGATTTAATAAATCCTTAGCACGTTGTGTGAAGTTAGCATAATTCGCCAGTTGTAATAATGGCAAATGAATAATATTTTCAAGTTTTGTTTCTATTTTCTCTTTCGAAATAAGCAAAATTTGACGCCCCTTTCGTATTACAGTTCATATCAATAAATTTACAATAATCCCATATAAAATGTATCATATATCCCTCGCCACTAAAGTCTTTTCACACAAATAAAAACGAATATTTATGCCTAAAGTCTTAATTAATTTAATAATTACTGAAAATTAATGTTCAATTATCTAGACTAAAATAATCTTTATCTTACAAATCTGCTTGGACATATAATGTCTATTATCGTTATAAAAACTCGATAAATTGAAATAATTCATTTTTATTGTGCATTTAATTTTTTACTATTTCCCTTCACTAAATGCCCATTTTATTGAACTTTAGTTGTTGAGAAATAATTGTCATTCAGCTAATACCTCTGCTCCCAGTTCGTACATGAAGTCCATGCAGCACGAACAAAATGATATTTATAGCACGTTTGCCTTTCGTTCGGATCAAAGTTAAAAAAGTTTGGTGAATTGACGCGCGGCTTTACATGTAAACCACCAACTGGACCATTCCAATGACGACACATCACACAAATTTTTGTACGTGGATTTGTTAGTTTGGTAGTCATATATTTCATCTCATTATTTAAATTACTACCTCAATTCCTTTGCACATTCCAAATTTCAGAAACATTGCCATAACGCTGAATCATCGTTTTTTCTAATTCCTTTACCGTTTCCACTTGTGCTACAGAATTACCTACAATTAATATCGAAATCACAAGATTCTCTGCATTGGAATTCATTCTTTGACCAGATTGATGTTTTCTTCCACTATCGCTTGGTCTTACATAATCTCGTAAACGCTTTCGAAAACCGCCGTTATTATATTCAATCGCGCGGCCGATATACTTAACCGTTCCATTCTCCGTTGCCTTATATAATCCGATTGATTTGTTGTATGGTTTTAAATTTTCAATCGTTAAATCTTCTAAATTCCCAAGTCGAATCCAACGTTTATCCCACTGATCTAATGTAAATCCACCATACTTTTTCTCTCCCTGCATTTGATCAAAGCTATTTGAAATAGAGGGTGAACGCTTTTTCATTTCAGCTTGCCTCTTCGCTGCCTCTGCTGCAGCTTTAGCCATTAAATTCGGCGCTTCCGCTATCGCTTTTTTTGCGAGTTTTCCTAACATATCCATTAATGACATACTGTTTCCACTCACTTTCTCATGATTATTACTTGTTGAAAGCTCTAGAATAAGCCTCTAGTATTCTCTCAACACTCCCAACAATCTCATCCCTAAATCCAACCGGCTCCAACACCTCAACATGCTCCCCTTGACTCAACAGCCACATCTTAATCCCCTTACCAAACACCTCAGCCTCAAAAATCACACCATCATCTGCCTTCTTAATAACCTTTGCAGTTGGTAAACGATCTAGCACTGCCTGTGGTGAAGGACCAGTAAAGCGGAACTTAATCGTCATTAACTCGCCCGTATACATAAACTGCACGCGCTTGCGGAATTCACCTTCTTGGAAGCGTTCATGATACGGCACGGTAAACGAGACAGATGTTTGCTCGAAATGTTGGATACGGTCTATGCGATAAATCGTCGGAAAATCAAAGTCCGTTTTCAGAGGATAAGCAATCAAATAAAAATAATATTCCGAAAAAATAATTCCCACTGGCTTAACCATGCGTTCATTTGACTGCTTATCAAATTCACGTAAATAATGCATCCTAATAACCTTTTTCGATTGGATTGCCAATGAAAGTTGCCATAGTACATCTAGCAAATCCTTTTTATGATTTAACTCGACATACAATTGCCTTTCATTCGACATCATCTGCTTGATGACAGTGCGGTCCTCTTTATAAGCTAGATGTGTCAATTTCTTAATAATTGAATCCATTTCATGCTTTGGAAATGCACGTGATTCAATCAGCACCTTTAATACAGCGAAAATCTCTTCATTTTTCAACCAAGATGGCTGCTCCGTTTGTAATACGTAAGCCTTTTTTACTCTGTTATAATCCAAATATTCATTTTGCTTTTCCTTTTCAATGTAATCACGAATATTTTCAAGATCTCGCTGAATGGACTTTTCACTAATTTGAAATCGATCGGCCTCTTCCCTTTTTACAAGGCTCTCTCCATTTTTCAAGCGATCATACATCGAAAGAATGCGTCTAATCTGATTCTGTTTCTCCTGACTCATTGCATCACCTCGATATGACTAATACTACCGTTTCGATTGGACGTATTATGACCAATCGAATACGTAATATAAAAATAAATGACTACCTTAAATCATTAAATACAATTCCAATTGTACCACTATTTGTATTTTAAATAGATGGTAGTTAGTTATTATTACACACATAAAAAGGAGAGAGAATAATGCCAATATCTCAAATTCGTTTAGTATTATGCGATGCTTGTGGGAAATTAATTAAAATGGAGAAGTTTGGGGATGCATTAACGCCGGTGGACTGGGAGCGAATGCAAAATACTCAAAAGAAACACCTTTGCGGAAAATGTAAGGTGAAAAAGCAGGTAAATAAGTTCTTTATTGACAAATAGTGTTTTATGAACTTAATAAATTTCATTACCTATCTTAAAATCTGGGTTTTTCGAGTATAAAATGTTTAAAACCTCAGGAGGTAGTGTAAAGATAAACACCGTAAAATACGCAATTCTAGCATCAATTTAATCAAACTATATTACAAATTATCACTCATTATTATGACCAATCTTTTTTACATGTCTACATATATCAGCGAGAGTATAATATATTCCTCAAATTGGTTCTAGAACAAAATTAAAGAGCATCATTCTTATATATGAATGATACTCCTCTAAAAACCGTACTTACTTATGATACGGTTCACCTTTATTTGTCTAAGTGCGGTTTTTTATGAAAACAAAAGTACCTTGTCCATTTCACAACAATAATGTACCTTTGAAATTTGATTATAATTTTCGATTTGTGCGTCGATAATTACATTCAGTATTTTTTTCTAAATATCCACAATCCTCTAATTCTCTAGCATAAGCATGTTTTTCTAAACCTGAAGAACATTGAAATTTTCCAACAACATCTCTATCACTTTTATTAGCTACACCTATACAAAGAAAAAGAATAGGACACTCATATATCCTATTCCTTTGCTACATTATTCATTTGGAAATTTCGGTAGATAAATCATCGCCTTAAATAAATCGCCATCTACTTGAACTATGAACTTTCCGTACTGGATGTGAATAAGGCTTTCCGCAATCGACAAGCCTAATCCGCTTCCTTGACTTGATCTCGATTCATCTCCTCGTTTAAAGCGTTCCATTAGCTCTTCTGCCGAAATATTTAATTCGTATGCTGAAATATTTTTAAATGTCACGAGTATTTCATTCCCTAAATCTTCAACATCAATATACACCCTTGATGCAGGCTGTGCGTATTTAAAAATATTCGAGAATAAGTTTTCGACGGAGCGCCATAGTAGTTTACCATCAGCTTTCACATACACTTTTTCTGATGGGTAGGCTAACTTAAAATCTAATGCCGACGCTTCAATTTTTTCATCCATTTCTCCTATTCCTTGCGTTAGCAATGATACGATGTCAATCCGTTCTATCTGAACAGGTATACTTCCACTTGCCGCTTTAGCCGCTTCAAATAAATCATCCGTTAAGTGCTTGAGTCTTTTCGATTTTTGATCTAACACGTCTACATATTCAGCAATTTTTTCTGGGTCGTTTTCTATTTTTAATAAATCAACATACGTAATAATTGACGTTAATGGCGTTCTAATATCATGCGAAACATTCGTAATGAGCTCTGTTTTTAAACGCTCGCTCTTAATCTCACTATCCACCGACTTTTTTAACCCAACTGTAATACTATTAATATTCGCTGTAAGTCGGCTAATCTCCCCTTTTCCATCTACTTCAATTCGATGATGAAGGTCTCCATTCTTAATTTGCTCTACGCCCTCTTTAATGCGGTTAAACGACTTCACCTTTTTTAGCGCAAACCAGGCTGCTAGACCAATGGTAATCGGAAATATGAAAAACGTTGCCGCAACTATTACTGGATAGCCAATGACAAGTAGCACGGTTTTCACACCGATACTGCCACTATCAAAGACATTTTTCACCGCAAGAAAAACCTTCTTAAATAGTTGATAGATAAGTGTATGCTGAAGTAATGTTCTATTTTTGAAATGCTTTACGAGCGATAAAATCATCAGTAAGCCAATGCTTAAAACAGGTACCGTGAGAAGCAAGTACATATCATGCAACACTTCAATAATCACTGCTATCCACATCGCTGTTAAACAAACGACTATCACAATATTGAGATCATTATATAGTTTGTCAATGACATGAAAATGCGTTTCTTTATCTTTAAATGACGTTCTTCCAATAACCATGATTAAATAAACAAAAGATAAAATAAATCCTGCTAGAAATACAATGAATTCATTAAGAAAACTTTTAGCAATCGCTTTGTCTTTTTCCCATTCCTGTATTTTTTGTTGTAAGAAAGATTCTTTATATGCCACATAAATGGCGTCTGTTTGAGGATTCAACTTTTCAACTTCGTGCATAAAGTAATTCAAGTATTGACTCTCTTTCACTTCATTTGGGTAAAGTTTTTGCTGATAGTCCTTAAATAGCATATATGCACCAAATGATTCAAATTGCTCTTTCTTATTTAGTTCACTATTGGAGAATACATGTTCACCGTCACTCGCATAAAACACGATTCCTTCATATGCTTCTAGTGTGCCGAGTAACCGATAAAATTCCCTTACTTGCTCTTTCATGCTTTCGTCTTTTTTACGATTTATGTCATCTGCATATTTTTCTTGAAATATACGATTATTTTCTACTTCACTCAAATTTGGATTATATCTGTATGAATAACGGAAATCATTAAATAAATTTTCTTCGATTACTCTAAAATCTTCTTCAGTTAGTGTCTTACCGCTTAAAATATGTTCTTCACTTTTGTATTTTCCGGTTAATTGCGCTAAGGAGGCAATAAGGCTGTAACTTTCATCAGCGAATGCTCGGCTTTCAAAATAATTATCTTGATTTATACTACTAAGATGAACTTCATTTACTTCCATGTCGATAATTGCCTTCACTGTACCAGTTAAACAAACGATGGCAATCAGAAACACAACCACTTTCGTAATGAGTGCATGACTAATATTTCTCAACCTTATACCCAACTCCCCATACAACTTTTAAATACTTCGGCTCTTTCGGATTAATTTCAATTTTTTCTCGAATCTTTCGAATATGAACCGAAACCGTATTTTCTGGATTAATGGCCCTTTCATTCCATACCTTTTCATAAATCTCTTCAATTGTGAATACTCTCCCCGCATTTGCTGTGAGAAGCTTTAAAATTTTATACTGCACTGGTGTCAAATGAACCTCTTGTTTATCAACGGTAATGACTTTCTGTTCATCATCAATCATAAGCCCGCCCGTTTGCAATACATAACTACTCACCTCAAGACTCCCAAATGTCGTATACCTTCTTAGCTGCGATTTCACTCTAGCCACAAGTTCTAATGGATTAAACGGCTTGGCCATATAATCATCTGCTCCGATATTTAATCCGAGTATTTTGTCATAATCCTCCGACTTAGCAGAAAGCATAATTAACGGAATCATATTATTTTGCCGAATCTTCATCGTCGCCGTAATCCCATCCATTTTTGGCATCATAATATCCATAATAATTAGGTGAATAATGTGATCTCGAATAAGATCGATTGCCTCTATCCCATTGAAAGCTTTGAATACTTGATATCCCTCATTTTCTAAATAAATGCTAATCGCCCTTACAATTTCTTTATCATCATCACAAATCAAAATGTTCAACTACATTCACTCCTCCATCTCTTTAGGTTCAATTGATCCCCCCTATAGGATTCGTATAAGGATATAATACTAATTAAATCTTAACAAACGCACACACAAATTCTTAAGATTTTCTTAGTGTTTTCTATGTATATTAATTATGCTGAATAGACGATTCTGTTTTTCCTGATTCAATTACACAAGTTCTATATAAAATCCTAGAAAACATTGCAGTTAACCAGCCCGTAACACCCAGTGAAATTAATAACTGTATTCAACTGTCTATGCCAAATAAAGTCGTGAACTTAGAAAATTTTAGTAGGGACTGTCAATGTTTTTATGTAAATGACTTTTCAACCTTTTCAAGTGGATCGTCACTATTGTATTCAATTGAATTTGTTCGAAGGTTGGATTTGGTTGCCCTAACTTCGATTTCAAATTTCCAAACATTTCCCCGAGTGCTGCACGTGCTTTATTAAACCCAATATGACAACGTGTGACGAGTCGCTCGTTGTCATTTTCAAATTGCGTCACTAGAAAGCGTTCCAGTGATTCTTCGTTCGGAAATTGTTCTTTACGTTTCGTATATTTCTTGATTTGTTTATTAAAGGACTCGATTAAATTGGTCGAATAAATACTTCGCCAAATGTCTTTGGGAAAGTCATAAAACGTGAGTAGATAGTGTTTTTCTCGCCAGGATTTCACGACTTTTCCCATTTTTCATAGAACGTATCAAGCGCTTTTTGACCTACTTCAGCGTCTGTTGCTTGATGGACTTTTTAATTCACACAAAATATTTTATACTCTCTTTCTCTAAAATGGTGTCTACAGCTCCATGTGCAACCTGATTGTACATAATATAAGGATAAATACAAAAATAGTGTCTTGTTGGAATTTATTTTACTTATAAATGAATTACTTATAAATTATAGGTGATATATTATTCTTATAGACCATTTTAAATGAAAGGTTAAAATTTTATAAAATGCACTACTTATTAATTTATTTTGTAGAATAGTGGTCCTTTGATTTTTTTAAATGGATTATGAACAATAACTTTATCCTTCAATAGAGCTGTTAACCTGCCGAAGATCCAGGTAGCTCCTCTACGACTAAGAAGGAATTTTGTTAGGACCAACATATCGTGCTTTGTTGCCTGTATAGTCAACTACAACTCAGAAAGGTAAGTTTTATAAAAAAAATATTGTAGATGATATAAAAAATGAATGGGGTTATTAGATGAACAATTTTTTATCGTTAAAAGACCATGTATATAATTATATTGTGGATCAAATCAACAACGGGACTCTGATTGCTGGGAAGAAGATTAGTGAAAGAGACATCTGTGAAGGTTTGAAAGTTAGCAGAACACCAGTTAGAGAGGCACTTATACAGCTTTCATCGGAAGGGTTACTAGAAAATGTACCGAGAAAAGGATTTGTTATTAAAAAGCTAACAACAGACGAAGCGAAAGAAACGTATTTTATCATTGGTGCATTAGATGGTTTGGCTGCCTCACTTGCCACACCCTATTTAACGAACAAGCATATGCAAGAAATGGAGTTTTATATCCAAAGTATCGATTTAGCCATTCAAACAGGCAATTTTCAAATGTATGATAAAATGCAAGAAGCATTTCACGGTGTTTATTTATCCCTCTGTCCTAACAAAAGTCTTGTAAGCATGCTTTTACAACTGCAAAAAAAATTCATGAAAACATTCGATCACCTCGGTGACCCAGAAGTTACTAAAACAAAGCTTACACAAACAAATAATGAGCATAGAAAAATGGTGGAACTATTTAAAAATGGCGAGACAGCTGAATTAGAAAGGTATATGAAAGACATTCATTGGAACACCGAAAAAGCTAGTCTCTTACCGCTATAAGTTCAAAAATGCTCCTTTATGAAAAAATTCTGTTTTGCAAAAAAACAGAATTTTTTTATTGTAATTAGAAAAATACAATATATAATATACAATATACAAAAAAACAGATAATTCTGTTTTAAAAAAAAATTGAAATACTAAAAGAATTTTAGGGAGCTGTTAGAAATTGAAGTTTGAAAATTTTGACTTAGCAAAAAAATTACGTCATGAACTGCATCAACATCCTGAACTTTCTAATGAAGAAGTATGGACAAAGCAACATTTAATCATTTTCTTGAAAACGCATACAAATCTCGAAATTATTGATAAAGGGAATTGGTTTTATGCAATTTATCGTGCAGGCATAGATAAACCAAATATTGCTTTCCGTGCAGATTTCGATGCGTTGCCAATGGATGAAGTGATAGATCTTCCATGGGCTTCTCAATTCCCTGGAAAAGCACACAAATGTGGCCATGATGGTCATTCGGCAACATTAGCAGGATTTGCGCTTGAAATCGATCAATTGGGGGCAGACAATAACATCTTTTTCCTCTTCCAACCAGCTGAAGAAACTGGCGATGGCGCTATTCAATGTGTTGATTTCATTAAGGAGCACAATATTGATGAAATATTCGCCTACCATAACATGAGTAGTATTCCTTACAACGCTATAGGGATTATTGATGGGACAGCATTATGTGCATCAAAAGGAATGACCATCCATATGGAAGGTTCTCCGGCTCATGCCAGTCAACCAGAAACTGGGATCAACCCATCTTTAGCAATTGCTAATATCGTTAAAGCGATCCCTGACTTTCTATCTCCAGAAAAAAATAAAGGTCTTGTCCTGTGTACGGTCGTACAAATCGATGTGGGTGAAAAAGCTTTTGGTATTGCTGCATCAATAGGTGATCTTCGTATGACAATACGCGCCCTTTACGAAGCAGAGTTGGACCGACTTCAAGAAAACCTTGAAAAATTAGCGAAAGAACAAGCAAAAGAATTTGGATTAGAAGTAAGTTTTTCTTATAACGATGAATTCCCGGAAACGGTAAATCATAAAGAAAGTGCAGATAAAATTCGAACAGTTGCAAAATCAAGGGGAATGCAACTAGTTGAACTAAAAGAAGCATTTCGTGGTTCTGAAGACTTTGGACACTTTACAAAGTTAACGAAGGGTGCTTATTGCTTCATTGGAAATGGTGAAGATTACCCACCTCTTCATACGTATGAGTATGACTTCCGTGATGAAATGATTGAATCCGGAGTGGAACTATTTAAAGCATTAGTTGAATTATAATTTTACAAAAAGCAAGAGGGATTTGGAGGAGTTCACATGACATCAAAGAAAAAACAAAAAGGTATTAACTTCCCACATGTTTATATCATGTTCATGCTCGTAATGTTACTAGTAGTGGTACTATCATGGATCGTACCAAGTGGGGAGTATGAACGAGTAGTTAATCCAGAAACAGGCATTACAGAACTAAATACAGAAAAATTTGCGTATGTGGATCAAGCAGAGCCTATTGGATTCATGGATTTCTTCACAGCATTGCACAACGGTGTTGTACAATCAGCTGATATCATTGTCATGTTGCTATTTGCTAGTGGCGCGCTGTTTATTCTTGAAAAGTCTGGCGCGATTGCTGCAGGGATTCATAAGTTACTTAGCATTGCTGCAGGGAAAGAAAAACTGATTATCATCTCTTTACTCACATTATTTTCCGTATTAGGAACAATTGGTTTCGGAGAAGGCGGAATCCCATTTATTCCACTTGCAATGGCTGTCATTATGGGATTGGGGTATGACCGAATTACAGCTTTCGCGGTCCCTACTGTTGGTTTAGCGATTGGTTTCTCAGCAGGTGTTGTCAACTTTTATACGACCGGTGTTAGTCAAACAATTGTTGGGTTACCAATTTATTCGGGACTAGTTTTCCGTATTGTTGCTTTAGTTGTCTTTATTATTATCTCTATTCTCTATATTCTTCGATATGCGAATATAACAAAAGCCGATCCAAGCAAAAGTATTGTTGCTGAAGATTATTTGGAAGAACTAGAAAATACAAAAACAGCAGAGTATGAAGTAGAAGAATTTACAATGACAAGAAAGCTTGCCTTATTAGGCTTAGTTGTTGTTTTAGTTGGAAGTGCATTTGGGGCCATTAAACTTGGTTGGGGTATGCCTCAATTATCTGGTATCTATGCTATTTATGCAGTATTTTTAGTTATCATTTTAAGACTTAACCCTAGTGAAGCTGCTGAGACATTTGGTATTGGTGCCGCAAGACTTCTGCCAACAGGACTAGCGATCGGTTTTGCTCGTTCAGTTATGATTTTAATGACGCAAGCTCAAATTATTGATACTGCTGTTCACTCATTATCTAACCTATTAAACAATACTGGATCCATTATTACTTTACTAGTACTATTCATTGTTGTTATCTTCTTCAACTTCTTTGTTGTTTCGGGAAGTGGTAAAGCGATGATTTTAATGCCAATTATGGGACCATTAGCGAAAATATTAGGCATTAATCAACAAGTAATGGTTTTAGTGTATCAATTTGGTGATGGATTCACGAACTATTTATGGCCAACTTCTGGAGGGCTAATGGCTGCTCTGGGCATGTCAAATGTGAGTTATGCCGCTTGGGTAAAATTTTCAGCGAAGTTATTCATTTTACTACATTTCGCGGCATTTATCTTAATATTAGTCGCTCATTATATGAGATTAGGACCATTCTAACGGTCTAGTAATTGACACTCTTTTCAATAGAGAGCCAACTAGGTTTCAATTAATCATCTAGTAGGTTTATCTAATTATGATAACAAAGGGGATATCTATATGATTAATGTTTTTGAAGACTCTAAAAAATACGAAGAACAAATTATTAAAGACCGTCGCTATTTACATCAAAATCCGGAAATCGGGTTTGACCTTCCCAACACACAAAAATACATTCAACTACGCCTTGATGAAATGGGCATTGAACATAAACAATGTGGCGTAGTACCACCTGAGGTTACCGAAAAATACGCAATCGCGGGATTCGGTAAACAGGAACATTGTACAGGCGTTGTTGCTACAATCGGTCAGGGTGCACCTTGTATTCTTCTTCGTGCAGATATGGATGCACTACCAATTCAAGAAGAAGTGGAATCAGAATTTAAATCCCAAAAACCTGGTTTGATGCATGCTTGTGGCCATGACTCACATGTTGCGATGCTTTTAGGCGCTGCGCAACTTTTGAAGGATCGTGAGGCCGATTTAAAAGGAACGGTTAAGTTACTGTTCCAACCTGGAGAAGAATGGGGATACGGCTCAAAGCTAATGATCGATGATGGTTTACTTCAAAACCCTAAAGTAGATGCTGCTTTTGGGATTCATATTATGCCAGACCAAGAAGTTGGAACATTATCTGTCCATAAAGGTACCGTATCACAAGCCATGGATACGTATATTGTCAACATTCAAGGAAGCGGCGGCCATAGCTCGCAACCACATAAAACAATTGACGCCAACATGATCATGACTCAACTTTATACAAGTCTAAATCTATTAATGACACGTGAAGCAGATCCAGGTCAGAGTGTCACATTTTCTGTAGGTGCCATGAGTGGCGGTATTGTGACAAATGTTATTCCAGACAAAGCGGTTTTACAAGGAAACATGCGAAGCTACCACCAACAAACGCGGGACCATTTATGTAAACGCATCCCAGAGATGATTGACCATACCGTAAAAGCATGGCGCGGAGAATATAAAACAATCGAATTCCATACACCAACAACATTTAATAATCCTGAATTCATCGATGAGATTACACCTTTCCTAGAAGAAGTAATGGGCGCGGAAAATGTTGTGGATAACGGCTTATTGGGTGGTTCAGAAGATTTTTCTTACATTTCTCAAGAAGTCCCTTCTGCCTTTGTTGTTTTAGGTACTGGAAAAGAAGGAGAAGCACCGGTGCATAACCCTCGTATGCATCAAAATGAGGACATCTTTAAGTATGGTGCTGCTTTACATGCTAACATAGCAATTGGATGGTTAGAACAACAGCATAAAAAAGATTAACTTACAATCTTTCATACGAAGCATTTCATGTGAAGGGTGACATAAAAGAACGTTGCGCAGACGACTGAACTGCGCCCCATTTTACGGACAGTTTAATAAAAAGCAATTGTGCAGTCTAAGCTGCTTTAAGATGGTTCCGGTATTCTGCTGGAGCCATCTTTTTACGCCAGCGCGATAATGAAGATTGTGCTTTCGTTAACCCAATGAAATCTAAATCAAATCCCTTTTCACGAAAGATTTGTGCAGGGCCTTTCCCGACTATATTTTCTTCGACTGCTTTGATTTTAAATTCTGCTGTATATTGAATGGCACGATCAAATACTGATGCCATGTTTGGATTTAACTCTAGTTGTTGAATCTGTTGTTCGTTAAAGATAATTTTACTCATGAGTATTCCCCGTTCCAAATTCTTAAATGAAAGCATAACGGGATTTTGCCTTTTAAAAAAACACAAAAACCCCGTGTAGGCCCACTTTTTTTAAAGTGGCCACTATTCAGGGTTCAGTTCACCTTCTTGTGTATCCTTGTTTTCTCGAATCCACGCTGTAAATGGCGGAATGTTTCCACTTTTGGGCGAATTTCCCCTTCGAAATCGCCGACAGCATACTCTTGTTATAAAGAATCTGAGATTACTAAAGCAGCATACGCAAAAATTGTTCAAAATTCACGCCTGCCTCACGCGGAAGTTGCTCTTTCGACGTAGCTTCAATCGCAGCGGCTAAAAACGCCTCTGCAAGCTTCATCGACTCTACTAAATCCTGTCCGCGCATCATGCCTCCCATAATGACCGATGCAAACAAATCACCTGTGCCTGAATAGCTCTCGCCGTTATAGTCACGGATACTATAAAATGAACGATCTGCATCGATATACATATTGCCTACATAACGCGTGTTCGCATCTGCTGGCGGCGGATTCAAACCGGTAATAATGACGTTCGCCCCAGTTGCCTGCTGTAACTGATGGCCCGCTTCATCTAGCGCCTGAAAATAATCCGAATCGTCTTGATAGCTCTGTAGCTTCTCATACGACAAACCTGTAAGCATGCAGCACTCTGTAATATTTGGTGTAATTATGTCTGCACGCTTCACTAGCTCCTTCATACGATCAAGCAACTCGCCTGAAAACATTTTATACACCTCTCCCAAATCGCCCATCACTGGATCGACAAGCAGCGTTGTTTCACTCGAGTGAAACACACTTAAAAACTGAAAGATGTTATCGATTTGCTCTTTTCCGGTCACAAAGCCTGTGTGAATGCCATCAAAGGTTGCACCAAGCTTGCTCCACTCATCCACAAAGATATCCATCTTTGACGTTAAATCGTTACAATAAAAGCTCGGATATCCTGTTTGTGCTGTTAAAATCGCAGTTGGCAACGGCACGGCCTGAACACCCATCACTGACAGCACAGGTATCGCTGCCGTTAACGAGCACTTCCCAAAGGATGAAATATCCTGAATTACAGCAACTTTTTTCATCATACTCTCCACCTAACTAATCCCACTTATACTCTCTTCATCGTACCATAATTAGAAAGATGCGAAAATACTCACAACTTATATTCTAAAGGTTAAAAATAATTTTACATAGATAAACAATCTGACCTTTAATATTTTTATAAAATTGACACTTTTACAATAGTCAGTTCTTTGCTAAAGTTGAAATTATCAAAAAAAATCAACGTAGTGAGGAAGATGCAAATGCAAAATATACAAGTTCAAACCTATACAAAACCACGCACGAAAACATTTGATTTAGTGATTACTTCAATTTTAGCAGCACTTGTATTCGTGGCAACAATGTTCATCAATATCAAACTCCCATTCGGTCAAGGAGGCCTCATCCATTTAGGCACGTCAATGCTTTTCATCGCAGCAATTTTATTTGGCCCTAAAAAAGGTGGTCTTGTAGGAGCAATCGGGATGGGCTTATTTGATATCGTGGGCGGTTGGTTAATTTGGGCACCAACAACAATAATCGCGCGCGCATTACAAGGTGTCATCGTTGGGAAAATCGCTTGGTCTAAGGGACATAGAGGCGACAGCATTGGATTAAACATTTTAGGAGTAGTCGTTTCAATGCCTGTGATGATTGCCGTATACTACACCGGGCAGGCAATCATGTTCAAAAGTTGGATTGCACCTATGGCATCAATTCCAGGGGACATAATCCAAAACGTTATCGGTTTACTAATCGCGATTCCAGTATGTATCGTGCTGAAAAAAACACCGTACTTTAAAGAAAATTTTTAGTACACACAAAACAAATACGCCATCTTGCTGTTTTGCTTGCAGCATTGATGGCGTGTTTTTGTCAATCTTTGGGAAAATCCTCATATCAAGAATAATAAGGAATGCTACAATAATACTAACTAAAACAAAAGCAATAATTCCAGCTTTAGAAAGGTGGGACTGTCAATATTTTTGTGTAAATGACTTTTCAACCTTTTCAAGTGGATCGTCACTATTGTATTCAATTGAACTTGTTCGAAGGTTGGATTTGGATGTCCTTACTTCGATTTCAGGTTTTCAAACATTTCCTCAAGTGCTGCTTGAGGGCGAAGAGTCAACTTTTCCTTTTCCTGAAGTTGAAAGTAGTAGCTAATAACAACAAAGTCGAATTCCTGTATGTTACGGAATCGACTTTTCTTATTGAATCTTGTTGAACTAAAGCACCCCGTTAATTGAAGAAGAAGGCAGCTAATGGTCTTTTACTGAAGAAGTTAGTCAATTGAATTAGCTATTCGGATTAATATATCAGGTGTTTCTGTATTGGATACTTTTTTATTAATTCCGAGTAGATATTGCAAATTATTTTTTTCGAAGACAAAAAAGTTAAATAGCTGACCTTCAAAATAAATGGCTTTGCTACCATCTTGAAGTGTATACTCCTTACCATTTAAGTTCAGTTTATCATTGAAGTTCAATTTATTTTTTAAAGGACGAATGTCAATTTTAAAGATATTTTCTCTTATATCTTTATTAACAAACCTAATTTCTAAGGAATCATTCACATTATAGTTCTTATCTTCAAAAAACCTTCCAAATTGATGTGTGAAAGAAATAGGAGGCAGCATTTCGGGCAGCTTTACATCACATTTAAAATGATTTTCAAATTCCTTTACTGCTGCTTTTACAGATTTATATCCAACTTCTTTAACCCCTTCCTCAAAAGAAGGTGGAGTGTCGTTCGGATTTGCATTTACTGTTCCATAATATAACCCACAAATTAATATACTAAATAAAACCAATAGAAGAAGCCTTTTATCCAATTTCATCACCCTAAATTATATTTAGGTTTAGTGTCTCCTGTTCAGTTACATTAATTCTCTCTTTCACTATCGGTGTTTGTCAATATAGTTGTCGCATCAAGCTACTTTACTTCGTTACTCAATTTAAATTCAATTCAACTACATCCCCAATTCAATCGAAGCTATCGCGCTGCGCTTGATGGCCTGTTGATCGACAATGGAAGAAACAGCTTCTTCCATTGTCGATCAACAGGGAAATGGTTTTTTTTATTCCTGAACGATTTCTTTCATCGGATTCAGCGCCACTTGCTCCTGTGCTGACCAATTACGGATTCCACGTTTCCAGCGCTCTGGATGCTTCTGTTTTGCCTCCTCATGCACATCTTTTCGCTTCGCTAAAATTCCGATATGTTCGCCTGTATGACACTGCACCGGCGTCACAAATCTTAAGGCACTATGTAAATGAATCTCATTGTACCAGTGGATAACCTTTGCTGCTCAAATCCGAACTGCTTCTATTGTCTCAAAGCCTTTATTCGGAAAATCAAGACTGACACGTGGCCTTGAATAATAGCTTTGAATGCCCATTTTCTCCAGAAAACCTTGAATTATCGCTGCTTTCATTGGACTCCCATTTCAGAGTGGAGTACTAATGGCGCCCCTTGAATCTTTTCATTCAGCACAGCTTTTTGTACCACTTGCTCGGCGTATTTTGCTTCTTCCGTTTCCCATACTTCCCAGCCGACAACCTTGCGACAGAATAGATCGATAATCAAATATAGGCGGTAAAACATGCCTTTAACTGGTCCGGCTAACCACGTAATATCCCATGTCCATACTTGATTCGGTGACACAGCGAGATGGCTTTCTGGAATTCTTTTCGTCGGTTTTTGACTGAAGCCTCGGTGATTTTGCATCTTTTCTTCACGTAACACACGATAAAATGTTGATTCTGAAGCGATATATGTTCCTTGATCTGCTAGCTTTGGGACAATTTGTGTTGGCGGTAAATCAGCGTATTCATCTTGTTTGACAACAGTTAAAATTTCAGTGCGTTCTTCTTCAGATAATTTGTTTTTGGGCACTGGACGCTTGGCTGTCGGGCGTTGATCTGACTGGATTTCTCCACCTTTTACCCAGCGCTCATACGTTCGTACACTAATATGCAATTCCTCACACGCTTTCGCCAATCGCGCCCCATTTCGAATCGCTTCTTGAATCAATTCGACAGCTAGTTTGCGATTTGACGGGTCAATCATTCTTCCTCTTCGTCCTCCAAAATCGCTTGGGCCTTTTTTCGCAGTAATAATAAGGCAGCTGCTTCTGCTAAAGCCTTTTCTTTCTTCTGTAAATCCTTTTCCAGTGATTTTGTGCGTTGTTGTTCTTCTTTTAATTGGCTGTTCAACTGATTCGATTGATCGAACACTTGACCATTCGCCTGAAGACAAACTTCCTTCCATGTTTCAATCTGTTCCCGATATAACCCTTTACGGCGACAATATTCCGCTAGCTCTGCTTCGTTCATCGCAAATGTTTCCATTACAACTAAAAACTTATCCTGGCTGCTCCATTTGTCGCTCGTTTGCCCATTGCCTGGTGTCGCACTACCGGCTGCACGTGCTTCTTTGCGCCATTTATACTGGGTCACATCTGTAACGCCCGTTTCTTCACTTAATTTCGCTACCGGTTCATTTTGTGGTGGCATCATACGTACGACAATCGCTTGCTTTTGTTCAGCGGTGTAGCGTACGCGTTCTCTTTTCATATTCATTCGTCTCGACCTCCGTGTATTTTACTTAATCATATAACGTTTGCTCGGTACGACTTCTATCCTAACAGAGGGGGAATGTTAAACTGTTCATCCATGTAGTCTTTCCAACGGTTTAAACGGTACTTACAAAGTGCAATATATTCCTTCTTCCGTTCTTGAACTTGTTGATTTAATTCGAAATCATCTATCAGTTCAGTGATTTTAACCAATAAAAAAAAAACCCCTTCTACTTAGCTTGTTGAAACTAAATAAAAGAGAGTTTAAATTAACATATAAATAGTTGCACGTTAGCAATGATTTCACTAATTAAGGACACACGCTAAACGTTGGTATATCAATATTTACAGCGTATAAATAACCTTATATTTCACAAGGTCATTCCCACTCAATCGTTGCTGGTGGCTTAGAAGTAATATCATACAGTACGCCCACGAGCTATTGATTCACAAGGGTTTTACGCTATTTATCAAAACAGGATATTTCGTTCAATTCATGTAATTCTTGTCCTCAATTGTAGCTGGTGAACCCCTATTTAACAACGATATTATTTTGAATAATGGCTATGTGGTTTCAATGTCAAAATCAATTTGTGAGGAATGGATATCTGATGACGAGTTTTTTGTCACCGAATCTGAAATTTAGGAGAATAATAAACTCTATCATCAATTGAAAAAAAGAACTTCGAATAAGAAAAACATAGGGAGATTTTTGTCTTCCTATGTTTTCATTCATATTATTTATCTGTTTGTTTTTGCTTTTTTTTTTAAATACTCCGCACGTATTTTCTCAAGTTGCTGCTTTTTATCAAATTTGGCAGGCTTGTGTTTTTCATGATACTTTGCCACAGCCACCTGACCTTTGGTATCCAATTGATATTTCCCCACTTTGTTCACCTACTTTTCTTGTCTTTAAAGAGAATCTATTCAACAAATATAATATACCTTATTTTACTAAAGTAAACCTTTTTACTTTATTAGTGTACTGTATAACCTTGCATATATCAGTAAAAACTTAGTAAAATAATTCATAGCCAAATGGTATTCATTATACTTATCTTTACGACCTTAAATTTGCTGATTCATTTTAAAGTCATCAATCAAGTCGCTAATTTTAACGAAAACAAAAAACATCTTCCAGTTATTTGTTATAAATAACTAAAAGAGAGTTTAATTTTTGAAATATAAATAGTTGTACGTTTATCATTGATTTAGTTCTTAACTGGAATGTCAACACTAAACTGGACAACTTTTATAAGGACTGCTGCTTAAACTCAACTGGCGTTAGATAGCCCAGTGTTTGATGAATTCGAATGTTATTGAACCAGTTCACATAATCCCAAAGTTCAAGATCCAGCTGTTCAAGGGAAAGGAAAGTGCGTTGGTACACAAATTGGATTTTAAAACTCTTAAATGTGGCTTCTGCTCATGTCTATCATTGGGACATCCTTTTGCACTTAGTGAACGTTGAATGCCGAATGTCTCGGTTACTTCTGCCATTAATTGATTATCAAATTCGGAACCACGGTCTGTGTGAAATAATTGTACGTTGGTTAAGTTGCCTTTAATACTGCTCAATGCTCTATAAACAAGCGCTGCGTCTTTGTTTGGCCCCGAACTTGCTCCAACTAGTTCTCGGTTGAAAAGATCCGTAAATAAGCATACATAGTGCCATTTTTTTCCGACACGGACGTATGTTAAATCACTAACTAAAACAGATAATTCTTTTTCTTGGTGAAATTCACGGTTTAAAACATTGGCGACAATGGCTTCATTACTACTTTTTTTCTGAGGTTTGTAATAGGCCACTGTGTAATTAGATGAAATACTTAGTTGTTTCATCATGCGACTGATACGACGTCTTGAAATGAATTTTTTGAACTGCGCCCCATTCAACGGACAGTTTAATAAAAAGCGATTTGGCAGTCTAAGCTGCAATGAGGTGGTTCCGGTATTCTGCTGGAGCCATCTTTTTTAGATTCCATTGCTTGCGTGAAGTATTGTAATACTCCATTAATGATCCACCATTTGATTAATTCGAATAAGTTATTCACCGACTTCAAATCGAGTTCATCTTAAAAATACCCAAAGAATGATTCCTTTGGGGCGTTATCAATACAATTGCCTCAGCGTGACATCGACTGTAGTATGCCGATTTTCTTTACGCGTTGTTGAAATTCAGGGTGTGTGTAATGCACTCTTTGATCTGAATTAATCATTGCTTCTGGATGGATATTGCCATCTAATGCTTCTTCGAGCTTTTCTAATGTACGGTAAACGATACGCATTTTTAAACTTGTTGGGAGTTCATACGCAACGATTTCGTGTGTTGCCACATCTTTAATACATGATAAATAGTTCGGGACTGTGAGATGTTCTTGCGTTGCTTTCGCTATTTTCTTATACGGATTGGCACTTCGGATTTTCGCAAAGAAATTGTACTTATGCATTAAACTAAGAATTTTCTTATGATTCATTGGGACCACCATTAATTCTGCCAACTTCATATAGAGCTGACGGTAACCTAGTTTCCCTTTAAACGAATCATAAACACAACGTACAAATAAATAATCCTCGTAATCACGTTCATCACGAATCGCGTGCTTTTCTGTATTTTTAACCCACGAATAATAGCCACTTCGGCTTACGCCCGTTAATTCACAAAGGTAACGCGTCATATTTTTTAACTAGTATTTTCGAATGACCTCATTAATTACTTGGTACTTTTCATACGGTGCTAGAACCGTTTCTTCGCCTGCCTTTTGAGTTCCTCCAACTTTTTTAACAGCTCTAATTCGGCCTCTAAATATTTAATACGGGCTTCTGCTTTTTCGAGCTTTTTATCAGCTGAAGGCTGTTTAGAAGAGGGACGTCCTGTACTACCTTTTCCTCGACGTTCCTCCAAAAATCCTTGTTAACCATAAATTTTATACGTTTTACGCCAGCGCGATAATGAAGATTGCGCTTTCGTTAACCCAATGAAATCTAAATCAAATCCGTTTTCACGAAAGATTTGTGCAGGGCCTTTCCCAGCTATATTTTCTTCGACTGCTTTGATTTTAAAATCTGCTGTATATTGAAAGGAACGATCAGATACTGATGCCACGTTTGAATTTAATTCTAGTTGTCGATTCTGTTGTTCGTTAAAAATAATTTTACTAATGACGATTCCCCGTTACTAAATCTTAAATGATAGTATAACGGGATTTTGCCTTTTAAAAAACACAAAAACCCCGTATAGGTCCACTTTTTTAAAGTGTCTACTATTCGGGGTTCAGTTCAGATACTTAATCTATCTTCATTATTCAACCATAAAATTCCCAAAAAAATAAAATAAAGCATAAATATTAAAAACAGAAAATTTATGCTTTACGTCACATTGATATGACTACATTTGTTTGAGGAGAGGATAAAAGAAATCAATAAATATCAAAAAGCATAAGCTTTTTACGCCTACGCTTTATCAAAAAATTGATGTTAAGACATCGTTATTCTTTTACAAGCTATTTTTGCTGCTGGAATTCCAACACCAGCACCCAGTGCTGTATCTACTGATTCCCCCCAAGAACCACTGCTAGCCTTTATTTCGTTCCCAGCTGTAAAAACTCCCTCTGCTACAATTTCAACACAATCATAATAGTCTGGATTAGGATTACTTTCAAGATACTGTGCAGCTAATTCGTCTGCTTTCTTTTGTATTGAAACCCGACCTTGTTCAGCCAATGAACTAAAAACACTCTCAGCTTGCCCACCAAAATGTACTATTACGTCGTTAATGTCTTGACCAGTACGATGTATATCTCCCATTTCAAATGACATATTTTGTCCTCCCAATCATTTAAATTTGAACATGTTTTTCAGTTCACATATATTTTCTCCAACTGAGATTAATCTTATCCTTCAACAACTGACCTAAATAATCTACTGTAGCTTTTGAATAAAGTCCGATAAAAAGTAAGTTGCAAACGCCGATTTTATACAGAATGAAAACAACTGTTTTGAAACAAAGTTTGATCAAAACAGTTGGTTATTTATCTAGTTTGGTTTTTATAATAAAGATTGATTATTTCGGGATACGAATCTTCAATTAAAACCCCCGCTAGTTCAATAAAGAAAAAGGCTATGTTATGGGAAAAGGTTGATTTATTACGTTAAGGAATCCGCTGTATATGCAAGATTTTATTCAAAATAGGATTCAGTGCAATTTCTTTTGAACAGCATTGAAAGCTTTGTTGTATCTAAGTTCAAACGATAGTGCATAAAAAGGTGTATATGAATTAAATACAGAAAAACACTTAATACATTGATATGGCAACGTTTTAAGTGTTTTATTTCGTCCCAAAACTTTTATTTGGGAATGTTATTGTGAATTTGAATGTATACTCGGAGTAAAAAATGTCCCACCAGAATGGGGTTCCGTCATAATTAATTGGGTTTACAAATTTTGGGGGTATACAAAAAAACAAGAGCAAACTTAATTCAGTCTGCCTATACAAACAATATTTAACCCTGTAAATTCACCCAATCTTTTCTTAGTAACCCCATGTAATAAATATCGTGGAATTTTCCAAACCTAAATAGTTCCTCTTTTAAAGTCCCTTCCAAAGAAAACCCACATTTTTCATAAGAGGCAACTGCTCTTTTATTGAAGCTAAATACCTGAAGCTTTACTTTATTTAAATTCATGTAATTAAATATAAAATCAATCAATATTTTCATAGAATCTGTTCCAAAACCTTTTCCTTGGTATTCGGCTCCAATAGAAACTCCAACATGACAAGTACTGTTTTTCCAATTTACTGAGTAAATAGATATTGTCCCAATAAAGATTTTTTCATCTTTCAGCTCAATTCCGAATATATATTCATCGTTTTTAGGATTTACTTCACTTAGAAACTTTTCATGGTCACTTTTAGTTGGCGGAAATGGAATCTCATCATTCATTAATAATCGACTTTCCACAACATCTTCAATTGCATAGAAATTTTCATAATCATCTTTTGTAATTTTACGTAAAGCGATTCTATAACCTGTTAGAAAATTTTCAATATAATGCTTCATCATTTTTCCCTCCAATTAATTAGCAGGGAACAGCAGTAAAGGTTATTCTACTGAACCCTTGCGGAATTTTTGATCTTGTTCCTGTGAAAACGTCTAATCCAATACATGCCATCATGAGTTCATCTCCCTTTACTTTTGATAGTTATATTGTATACAAAATTAACATTTTTTTCAATTGAGTTATTTAGCAAGTCTCAACCTTTAACTAATGTTTTCGATAACCTCCCCTGATTCAAGAAGACATACAAAAATATATAAATGCAAAGACAGTTCAGATTGTCCAATCAAGACACTTTGTACAAAAGCCAAAGGCAACCACCAAGTACAAATCGTTCCCAAAGCGTCGTTTAGGAAAGTTTTTGAAATGTATGTTGCACTAAAGCACTCCGTTTAACATAAATATCCAAAAGAAAATTATCTCACCTCTAAGATAAACAAATAATCGAACTTTGTTATAAATGATCAATCTTTTTATAAAACTACACAAGAAGCGTCTTCGTGATACTTTTTCTTGTGTAGAAAATGTGTAGAAACTTTTCATTTTCTATCCTTTTCTAACGTATTCCCAAAAAAGGAAAAGCGCCTCAAACCCTTGATACTAAAGGATTTGAAGCGCTTTTCAGTTGGTTCAAACTTGTTCTAACTGAACCTTGATACGTCCCAGGAGGGATTCGAACCCCCGACCGACGCCTTAGAAGGGCGTTGCTCTATCCAGCTGAGCTACTGAGACAATGTATTAACATGACATTTCTGACATGAAAGACAATATTTATTATATGCCCTATATACAATAAAGTCAACACCATTTTAATACTAAATCATTATTATAATAAAATATTTTACTAACCGTTAATTTGTTATGAACAGCAGGCAATTATTTAAAAAAGAAACACCCCGCTCCAAGATGCGGCCACTGAAAAAATCGATTCTTCACGAAAAACGTGATATAAATTTAAATATTGCATGGAAAAATCTTATTGAAAGAAAGATTTATACTAAATAAATCCGAATTTCATTAGTTTTTCAATACCCTCCTACAAAATAGAGCGAGATGATAACTTATATTATGCGGTTAAGCGGCTTCTTATTAGCGTCCTAGTACGATCTTATCAAATAATTCGTTATTAGCATTATAACAATTTACCGTAAATTGCTGAGTTGAAATATCAATTACGACAAAACTCTTTTCTGCAACACCACGTGGCTTTAACAGGCTACCTGGATTGACGAATAATGTACCGTCAATTAGTTCCGCGCCTAATACGTGCGAATGCCCAAAGCAGACGATATCCGCCTGGATTTCCTTTGAACGGTACACCAAGTTCATTGGGGACGACTTCACACCATATAGATGGCCGTGTGTAACGAATACGCGTAGTTCGCCTGCCGTAAATTGAATTTCATTTACATAGCCCGGGTCATGGTCACAATTGCCTGCGACACGCTCAACGCCCTGTAAATAAGGATGGTTGTACGGTAATTCACTATCGCCGCAATGAATTACAGTTTGTACATCTAGATGGTAGTTTTTGACGCGTTCAATAACTGCTGCATCGCCATGTGTATCACTCATTACCAATAGTTTCATACCGTCACCTCAAATTATTTTAAAAGAGTAGCTAGCTCTAATGCTAATTTACGAATTGCGTTCCCACGATGAGAAATCGCACCCTTTTCGTCAGCTGATAATTCTGCCATATGGCGGTCTAAAGCAGGTACGAAAAAGATTGGATCATAACCAAAACCATTTGCGCCGCGTTTTTCATGTGCTATGACACCTTCACACGTACCAAATACTGTAGAGGTTTCCATAGTCGGACCTGCAATCGCAAGTGCACAGCAAAAACGAGCCGTACGTTGTTCTTCAGGCACATCCTTCATGTTTTCAAGCACTTTTATCATATTGGCTTCATCGTCATGGTCGCCAGCATAGCGAGCAGAATAAACGCCCGGCTCGCCGCCTAACGCGTCTACTTGTAAACCACTGTCGTCCGCGATAACAATTGTGTTTAGTGCAGCAGCTAATGTTTCTGCCTTTAGCACTGCATTTTCTTCAAATGTTGTACCTGTTTCTTCAATTTCCATATCCGGTGCAACGTCAAACATTGTAACTACTTCGTAACCAAATGGATTGAACAGTGCTTCAAAATCTTTAGCTTTACCTTTATTTTTCGTTGCAATGACTACTTGCTTCATTAGGCTTCGCCCTTCCCAATTAAGCTCGCTAATTCACCAAGTGCTTCTCTTTGAATTTGGATTAATTGAGCAATTCCTGTTTCCCCAAGATCAAGTAGCGCATTTAGCTCTACACGTGAGAAAGTTGACTCTTCCCCTGTACCTTGTAATTCAACGAAGCGTCCATCTCCGGTCATCACGATGTTCATATCCACTTCAGCAGCTGAGTCTTCAATATAGTTTAAGTCAAGAACTGCACCAATTTCTTCAATCATCCCAACACTTGTTGCAGCTAAATAGTCCACAATTGGGAATTTAGCAAATGGCTTTACTTCGCCCATTTTCGCAAGGGCTTGTGTCATCGCAACGAATGCACCTGTAATGGATGCTGTTCGAGTACCACCGTCCGCCTGGATCACGTCGCAGTCAATCCACACTGTTTTTTCGCCGAGTGCTTCTAAATCAACAACCGCACGTAATGCACGTCCGATTAAGCGTTGGATTTCCATTGTACGGCCGTTTACTTTACCACGAGATGATTCACGTTGCGTACGCTGCTCTGTGGCTCTCGGAAGCATTGAATATTCTGCTGTAATCCAGCCCTTTCCTTGACCTCGTAGGAACCCAGGCACCTTCTCTTCAATCGTTGCTGTACAAATCACTTTCGTATTCCCTACTGTAATTAATACTGAACCTTCTGGGTGCATTAAATAATTATTTTCAATTTGAACTGGACGTAATTCATTCACAGCTCGGTTATCATGTCTAGTCATTGTTGACCTCCTCTATATTCGCGCAATCATCTTAACATAATTTCGGATAGCACAAAAGTAGTTGCGCCAGATTATATTAGAAAGACACATCTTGCCCAATATAGTGCGAGATGATCTCCTTCCTTATGTAGATACGAAAGTTATACTTTCTTACCTACTAAAAGAAAAGACTCAAATAGATATACAATCTATTTGAGCCATCATTAAAATGTAATTCGGCGAATGTCTAACTCTTCCTGATTTAGCCATCGCTCGCATATTGAACGAAAAATAGGGACAGAACCGGATGCATGAAACACATGCTTTGGCTTTTCTTCATCAGTTCGAAGCTGGCCATTGTATTGTAAAATCGCTTCTACATCTTTTGCTGTTTCTTCGGCTGAAGATAATACATGCACATTAGGTCCGACCGCTGCTTCAATTTGCTTTTGCAATATCGGGTAATGCGTGCAACCTAAAATTACTGTATCAAAGCGTTCTTCCTGAAGCGGCATTAATCCTGTTTCTACAAGATCGTACGAAAACTTCCCTTCGTATTCACCACTTTCAACAAGTGGTACAAACGTTGGACAAGCAAGTGGAATAATTTTCGCTTTCGTATTTAGCGATAGTAATGCTTGCTCGTAGGCACCGCTTTTAATTGTGCCTTCCGTAGCGAGTACTACGACTTCATTACGCTTTGTTTTTTTCACTGCAGCTCGAGCACCTGCATTAATAACACCTAATACAGGGAAAGGCATATGTTTTTGCAAACTTTCTAATGCAACAGCTGTTGCTGTATTACAGGCTATGACAAGCATTTTGACATTCATTTTTTCAAGTGCCTTTGCCATTTGCCAAGTATATGTACGCACTTCCTGCTTTGAACGAGGCCCGTACGGACATCTTGCTGTATCACCTATATAATAAATTGTTTCATTTGGCAAAAGTTCCATAATCGCTTTTGCAACAGTTAATCCGCCTACTCCGGAGTCAATTACACCAATCGGGGCATTCATTTGTACCGCCTCAATCCTATTTCATTAATAAATGTAGTTTTTGTAAGTTTCTTAATAATTCTTCTGCTTCATTTTTGTCAAACTCACCCATAATATCACGCAAGTAATTTTGACGTTTTTCAATTACTTCTTCAATTATACGCTCGCCTTCAGCAAGTAAATGAATACGTACAACGCGGCGATCATGTTCATCACGCACACGCTGTACTAATTCATTTTTCTCCATACGATCTACTAAATCAGTTGTTGTACTAAATGCTAAATACATTTTTGTGGATAAATCCCCAATTGTCATATCACCTGATTCATGTAACCACTGAAGCGCAATAAACTGCGGAGGTGTGATTGTATAATTACTTAAAATTTCGCGACCTTTTTGTTTAATTAAGTGTGAAATATAACGTAATTCTTTTTCTAAAATAGCTACGGATTCAAAGCTGTGTTTGTCATTATCATTCATCTAATCCATTCACTCCCCAAATACATATCGTAGTTCTATTGTGAAGTGTTTTTTCTGAAATAGCAAGTTCCCAATCAGTTTAATGATAATTCTTGTAAACGTAGTAATTCAATTAGTGCCTGCGTTCGACTTGATACACCCAGTTTTTGAATCGTATTGGAAATGTGATTTCGCACCGTTTTTTCGCTTATCCCTAGTTTTCCCGAAATCTCTTTCGTTGAATAATCTTCAATTAATAACTGAAAGATTTCGCGTTCTCTTTTCGTTAACAGCGAACGATGCTGCGGGCTACTCATCTTGCAACACCCTCCTATCCTCTTCTATGTACAGTATGTTAAAAGAAGTTAGGCGGTGAGGGCGTTTTCACTATTTCCCAAGCAATAATTTTTTTTCTTTTTCGCTAAGCGGTGCACCCTTACCTGTTTTGTAGTTCATTTGAACTAATGTTCCGCGCCCAGTAAAGCAAATTTCATCGTTAGCGTTCTTCACCATATAATGAAGATCTAGAGAAGATTTACCCACACTTGCTGTCTTTACATAAATCGTCAGTACTTCGTCAAAAAACACTTGCTTTATGTAATCACATTGAATATCTGCGACAACTGTCATATTTTCGGTAGTTGGATCAGCTAAGTCTTTCATTAAATTAAGTGCCTTTAAGTATTCAATACGTGCGTATTCAAAATATGTAAAAATCACTGTATTATTAACATGACCGTTCAAATCTGTTTCTGAAAAACGAACTTGAACATCCACCGAAAATGTAAATCCATTCATCCATTGTTGTGCATCAACAATATATGCTGCTCGCATTCATACGTCCCCCTAATTTTAATTTGTGTATTCCCCTTTGTAAAATGAATACTCATTCATTATATCATAATAACGTATTACTATTCCAAAAAAACACATACATTTGGAATTCATAGATGTTGGAAAGACACAGCTCGCCCAAAATAAGCCGAGCTGATGTCCTTGCTTATGCGGATGAGATAATTATACTTTCTTATCCACTAAAAAAGCTAGCTCCCTCCGTCAAGAGAGAGCTAGCCTTACATTTATAATTAGTCAACCATGTGGTCAGAACCGAAGAAGTTCTTGAACATTTGAACTGTTGTTGCACGGTTAAGTGAAGCAATAGAAGTTGTTAAAGGAATACCTTTTGGACAAGCAGCTACACAGTTTTGAGAGTTACCACAGTTTGCAAGACCACCGTCGCCCATGATAGCAGCTAAACGTTCGTCTTTATTCATCGCACCTGTTGGGTGTGTGTTGAATAGACGTACTTGTGATAATGGAGCTGGCCCCATGAATGAAGCACCTTCAGACACGTTTGGACATGCCTCCATACATACACCACAAGTCATACATTTAGATAATTCATAAGCCCATTGACGTTTGCGCTCAGGCATACGTGGACCTTCACCTAAATCATAAGTACCATCGATTGGAACCCATGCTTTTACTTTTTTCAGTGCATTGAACATACGGCTACGGTCTACCTGTAAGTCACGTACAACTGGGAAAGTTTTCATTGGCTCTAGGCGAATTGGTGTTGTTAACTTATCAACAAGTGCTGAACAAGATTGTTGCGGACGTCCGTTGATAACCATTGAACATGCGCCACAAACTTCTTCTAAACAGTTCATATCCCACGTTACAGGCGTAGTAGCTTTACCATCTGCTGTTACTGGGTATTTTTGAATATGCATTAATGCTGAAATTACGTTCATACCTGGACGGTAAGGAACTCGGAATTTCTCCCAACGTGTTCCACCGTTCTCCGTGTCTTGACGAAGGATCTCTATATCAATTATTTTGCCAGTGTTCGCTGTTGCTTCCATGATTAGTTATCCCCTTTCGCAGAATAGTCACGTTTACGTGGTGGGATTAATGATACGTCTACCTCATCATACGTAATGATTGGTTCGCCAGTAGCTGGATCAAATTTCGCCATCGTTGTTTTTAAGAAGTCTTCATCGTTACGATCTGGGAATTCAGGTTTATAGTGAGCTCCGCGAGACTCGTTACGTAAAAGAGCGCCTTTAGTAATTACTTTTGCAAGATATAGCATGTTTTTCAACTGACGCGTAAAGTGAGCACCTTGGTTACTCCATTTTTGCGTATCGTTAATGTTGATTTTTTCCCAACGCTCAAGTAATTCATTTAGTTTTTTATATGTTTCTTCTAAACGATCGTTGTGACGAACTACGGTTACATTGTCTGTCATCCATTCGCCAAGCTCTTTATGAATTAAGTAAGCGTTTTCTGTTCCATCCATTGAAAGAATTTCTTCCCATTTCGCTTTTTCTTCTGCTTCACGAGCTGTAAAGATGTCTTCTGGAAGATCTTCTGCATGTTTTTTCAGTTGCTTTACATATTCTACTGCGTTTGGTCCTGCAACCATACCGCCGTAAATTGCTGATAATAGTGAGTTTGCACCCAGACGGTTTGCACCATGTTGAGAGTAATCACATTCACCCGCTGCAAATAAACCAGGAATTTCAGTCATTTGATCGTAATCTACCCATAGTCCGCCCATTGAATAGTGAACCGCTGGGAAGATTTTCATTGGAAGTTTTCGTGGATCATCTCCAACGAATTTTTCATAAATTTCGATGATACCACCAAGTTTGATATCTAATTCATGTGGATCTTTATGAGAAAGATCTAGGTATACCATGTTTTCTCCGTTGATACCAAGTTTTTGGTTAACACATACGTCGAAGATTTCGCGTGTTGCGATATCACGTGGTACTAAGTTACCGTAAGCTGGGTACTTTTCTTCTAGGAAGTACCATGGTTTACCGTCTTTATATGTCCAAACACGGCCACCTTCACCACGAGCAGATTCTGACATTAGACGGTTTTTGTCGTCGCCAGGGATCGCTGTCGGGTGAATTTGGATGAACTCACCATTGGCATAAGAAGCACCTTGTTGGTAAACAATTGATGCTGCTGAACCCGTGTTGATTACTGAGTTTGTTGTTTTACCGAAGATAATACCAGGACCACCCGTTGCCATAATAACCGCGTCACCACGGAACGATTTGATTTCTTCAGTTTTTAAATCTTGCGCTACGATACCGCGGCATACGCCTTCGTCATCTGTAACAGCACCAAGGAATTCCCAGTGCTCATATTTCGTTACTAAACCTGCTACTTCATGTGAACGAACTTGCTCATCAAGTGCATATAGTAATTGTTGACCAGTTGTTGCACCAGCAAATGCTGTACGGTGCATTAACGTACCGCCAAAACGACGGAAGTCAAGAAGACCTTCTGGTGTACGGTTAAACATTACGCCCATGCGGTCTAATAAGTGAATGATACCAGGTGCGGCATCAGCCATTGCTTTTACTGGTGGTTGGTTTGCTAAGAAATCCCCACCGTAAACTGTATCGTCAAAGTGGATCCATGGAGAATCCCCTTCACCTTTAGTGTTAACTGCGCCATTAATTCCGCCTTGCGCACATACAGAGTGTGAGCGTTTTACTGGAACTAATGAGAATAATTCAACTGCAGTGCCTACTTCAGCTGCTTTAATCGTTGCCATTAAGCCGGCTAATCCGCCGCCTACGACGATGATTTTGCTTTTCGCCATGATTATTTCTCACTCCTCTTACATTGCTATTTACTTTCATCACCTGTTTGTTTTATACGTCCGTAACTATGTATCAGTACTTCAAGTTACGTTAATATTAAACAAATGCTAAAATTGCAGCTACACCAACAATACTTAACACTACGAAGAATGCTAATGTAATATATGTTGCCACTTGTTGTGATTTCTTTGATTGTGTAATTCCCCAGCTAACTAAGAACGACCATAAACCGTTCGCTAAGTGGAATGTTGCAGCTAAGATACCTACGATGTAGAAAGCTAACATCAAAGGATTATTCACAATTTCTTGCATCATATCAAAGTTAACTTCTTCACCAAACGCCTTTTGAATACGCGTTTGGAAGAGATGCCATGCAATGAATACTACTAAGAAAATACCTGTGAAACGTTGTAGTGCAAACATCCAGTTACGGAATGTGCTAAAACGCTTCGTATTGTTCGTAGCAGTAAACGCAATGTAAATTCCGTAAAATGCATGGAAAATTAATGGGATATAAATAACTACCCATTCAACTAGCAACAGCAGAGAATGTGGAACTAATTCCATTACCCCCGTTGCATCATTGTAAGCTTGTTCACCGCCAACAGCAGTGAAGTTCAATGACAAGTGGAACGCCAAAAACAGACCTACTGGAACTACACCAAGTAAAGAATGCAAACGACGCCATAAAAATTCACGATCTTTCGACAAGACTGTTACCCCCCTTAGTACTTAAAATCCGAAGTCATTTACGTCACGAAATTGTTAACGTTTCGCATTGACTGCGCATTTCATAATGGTACAATATTATGACATGTCCATTGTACTCTCAAGATTTACTAGCGTCAAGGTAACTTCGAACATTTAATACAAATGAAAAGCGTTAGATTTTACTGTTTTATTCCTGTTTTTTCTACAAATTGTATGCATTTTTTCTATTTAAGTCTGAATTATAAGAAAATTTACGAAAGAGGTTTTTTCCATGGCAGTTGATCAAATGAAAACGATTCCAGCATTTGGCTACGAAATCGTTCGCGATAGCTTACTCTCTTCCATCCTCGGCAAGCATGAAGAGGATGTTTTATACTGGGCGGGCAAACAAATAGCACGTAAATTCCCTTTATTTTCAATGACAGAGGCTGCTTCTTTTTTTCATGAAGCAGGCTGGGGTATATTATCGTTGGAAAAAGAGACCAAGGACGAGGCTTACTATTTTCTCACAAATGAACAGGATCTACTAAATATCGAAAATCGTTGCTTCCGTCTTGAGGCAGGCTTTTTAGCAGAACAAATGCAAAAAAACATTGGCTTCTTAACAGAGTGCTATGATGAAAAAAACGTCAAACAAAACACGGTTAAGTTTCATGTAAAGTGGGATTTAAAAGAACAGATGTAATAAAACAAAAGTGCTAAAGCGCCTGTTCAGCCCCGACAGCTGCTTTCGAGCCCGAAGTGAAGCGCTCTTTGCCTTCGCTCGAGGGCAGACCGCGACCTCGAGGGGCTGGGGCTTTAGCCTAGACGTTGCATTTACTTTTTTTTATGTTATCCACATAGCGTAATTTCATAATTCCCCTAGCAGGAACAAAGGCGATTGTCAGCACAATTACTATGCGGACAATCGCCTTTGTTAGGTTGTGATGAAGTTTGCAACGCTTAACCGATTTATGTGTTAATACGTATTTGTATACATCGCTTCGTTATCTGTTTTGAATGACTAGTCAAACACCTATCCAATAGCTACTCTCTCCGCTAAATGGAATTCATCATGAAGCGCATTTGCTGCCTGCACCATTGCCTCCTGTGGGACGACTACGGATACTTTAATTTCAGATGTACTGACCATTTTCACTGCAATATGCTCTTTTCTTAATCGATCAAACATACGAGCGGCTACCCCTGGGTTGGATACCATTCCTGAGCCAACAATCGATACTTTGGCTAAGCCCACTTCAAAATCGGCAAAGCTAAATCCTAGTGACAGCTTGCTAGACTCTAATACGCGTAACGCCTCAGCGAACTCTTCTTTAGCAATCGTAAAGGAAATCGTTGGCTTTACGCCATCAATGACTGCCTGCACAATAATATCCACATTAATACTATTTTCCGCTAATATGCTAAAAATCTCCGCTAATGAAGCAGCCTCGTACGAATCATAGCCAATTGTTAAACGAATTACGTCCGCTTCGTACGCAACACCGCGCACAATTAAATTTTTTTCCACTTCAACATCCCCTTTTAACAATGTTCCCTCTACATCGACTATGCTTGATCGTACGATGACAGGCATTTCAAATTTTTTGGCTAACTCGACAGCACGCGGGTGAATAATATGTGCACCTAAATTGGATAACTCCAGCATTTCATCATATGATAACTCCTTTAGTTTGCGTGCCGATTTGACAACGTTAGGATCTGCCGTATAAATACCATCTACATTCGTGTAAATGTCCACATGATCTGCACCTAAAGCCACCGCTAATGCAACAGCGGTCGTTTCCGAGCCACCCTTACCAAGCGTTGTAATATCCCCTTTGTCATCCACACCTTGAAAGCCGGCAACAATGACGATTTCATCCTGTTCTAAATGATTCACAATGCGACTTGTGTCAACACGCTCAACTCGTGCGTTACGATGCTGCTGATTCGTTGTAACGCCAGCCTGCCAACCTGCAAGTGAAGTTGCTTTCACACCACGTTCTTGAATGGCTATCGCGAGTAAAGCACTCGCCATTTGCGTGCCGGTTGCAATGAGCACATCCATTTCTCGTTTAGACGGTTCATCTGAAATGTCGGCTGCAAATTGTCTGAGCTCTCTTCGAATTGTCGTCATTGATGAAATGACGACAACTACATGTAAACCCCGCTGTTTTTCTTCTATTACGCGCTGTGCAACTAGTTGAATTTTTTCTGGTGTAGCAATTGCTGGTCCACCAAATTTAACGACGATTGTTCCCATTTCTTCACTCTCCTTTAATTTTGATAGATCACTCGCAGGAAGTAATACATACTATGTGCATCCCCCGCGGCTCACCGCTGTTACTAATAGAATTTGAATTGTGGTCAATAGAACTATGTTGTTACTAATAGAGCCCCTAACGTTACTAAAACCGAATACTCCTATTAAAATAGAGCAAAATGATGTCCTTACTAATATGGAGGGGAAAGTTATACTTCCTTATCCACAAAAAAAACGACCTTTCACATTCGTGAAAAGCCGCCTCAATGACAAAAAACTGTTAGTTGAGATAGCTCTCCAGAACGTGACATTCTGACAGTCCTACATTTATTAAATGCACAACCAGCATATAGCTTGAACAATTCGCTACACACTTCGGCAGTCTCCCCTTTCGCTTGCAATCACAGGATTTGTTCAACCTCCTGCAAGCTACTCTTGAATGCTGCACCTCTATCAAAAAGTATTTAATTATTATTTCCAACAATAGCATAATGATCATGCTTTTTCAATTATTCTTTCTGAAAATAAGAATTAATCGAAATAGCGAGAGTACTTGGCATCCCCGCCTCTATTAACTCCTCGATGGTTGCCTCTCGAATTTTCTTTACTGAACCAAAATGCTTTAATAGTTGCTGCTTACGCTTTGGCCCAACCCCTTCGATGCCATCTAGTACGGATGTAATCGCATGTGCCTGCTGCTGTTGACGTAAAAATGTAATGGCAAATCGGTGCACCTCATCTTGAATGCGTTGCAATAAATAAAAGCCGTCACTCGTTCGTTTCATCGCAATCGGCTCTGGTGGGTCACCGAATAACAGCTGTGAAGTATTGTGTTTACTATCCTTTGCAAGGCCAGCAATCGGAATATACAACCCGAGTTCATCCTCAACGACTTCACGCGCAACTTCCATTTGCCCTTTACCACCATCAATAATTATTAAATCCGGTAGTGGTAAATTCTCACGCAGTACCCGTATATACCGGCGGCGAATAACTTCCTGCATAGCACCGTAATCATCATGCTTTGCCGCTTCTCGTGTTTTGTATTTACGGTATTCCTTTTTTGCCGGTTTGCCGTCAATAAAGACGACCATTGCGGATACGGGATCAGCACCATGCATATGGCTATTATCAAATGCTTCGATACGCAGTGGTGGTGTAATGCCCATCGCCACACCTAATGCCTCACAAGCCCCCACCGTTCGTTCTTCTTGACGTTCAATCAGCTGAAACTTTTCATGGATCGCAATTTGCGCATTTTTAATTGCCATATCAACGAGTTCCTTCTTCGAGCCTCTTTTTGGAATAATAACTTTTACGTCAAGTAAATTTTGTAATATTGTTTCATCCACAGTTGCAGGGATAAAAATCTCTTTTGGTTTTAAGTGCTGCGGTGATTCATAAAAGCGGCCAACAAACGTTAAAAACTCCTCATCTGGATCCCCGTAAATTGGGAAAACTGAAACATCTCGTTCAATTAACTTACCTTGTCGGACGAAGAATACTTGCGCGCACATCCAGCCCTTTTCTACAGCATAGCCGAATACATCGCGGTCCGATAAATCGCCTGTCACAATTTTTTGCTTTTGCATAACTGTTTCAATATGGGCGATTTGATCGCGAAATTCCTTGGCACGCTCAAACTCAAGCTTGTCAGCCGCCTCCAGCATTTTTTCTTCCAAATCCTTTTTTACATCTACATAGCCGCCGTTTAGAAATTTCGAAATTTCCTCAATCATATTTTCATAAACTTGCTCATCAATATCCTTTACACAAGGCGCAAGACATTGCCCTAGATGATAATACAAACAAACTTGATTTGGCAGCTGTGCACATTTTCGTAATGGATAAATACGATCGAGCATTTTGCGCGTTTCATTTGCAGCAAAGGCATTCGGATAAGGACCAAAATATTTCGCTTTATCCTTCTTCACTTTGCGGGTTGTTAAAATACGCGGATACTTTTCATTCGTTATTTTTATATATGGATACGTTTTGTCATCCGTTAGCATAATATTATATTTTGGATCATGTAGCTTAATGAGGTTCAACTCTAATATAAGTGCTTCTAGGTTACTGGATGTGACGATATATTCAAAATCCACAATCTCGCTAACGAGTCGCGCTGTTTTTCCATTATGGCTACCGGTAAAGTAAGAACGCACACGATTTTTCAACACCTTGGCCTTGCCGACATAAATAATCGTGCCTTGTCGGTCCTTCATTAAATAGCAGCCAGATTCTTCTGGTAAAATGGCTAACTTTGCTTGTATTATGTCATTCATGCGATCACCTGAATTTTTGTCGTATATGGCTATAGTACCCTAAATAGAGGAAGTTAGAAAGATACATCTTGCCATCAAAATAGGGTTCGATTTTGATATTTATTAAGTGGTTAAGTAAGCTTTACTTTCTTATCCAAAAAAAGCCGCATGCACTATGGCACGCGGCTTTTGACTGTTTAAATTATTTGTTATCGTTAATGAAGTCGATAAGCGCTTCTTTAGGTTGGTAGCCAGCAGTTTTTGCTTTTAGCTCACCATCAACGAATAATAATAAAGATGGAATAGACATGATTTGGTACTCAGCTGCTGTACCTTGGTTGTTGTCTACATCTACTTTAACGATTTTCACGTCGCCACCGATTTCAGCGTCTAACTCTTCTAAAACTGGAGCGATCATTTTACATGGGCCACACCAAGTTGCCCAGAAGTCTACAAGAACTACGCCTTCAGCGATTTCTTGCTCAAAGTTTTGATCAGTACCGTGTACAATTGCCATTATAAATAGCCTCCTTAAATAACATCTGCATGTAGTATAGCACGATTTACCAAATAAAAAACACCAATATGCTTACTAAGTATTAGCGATTTAGTGAGTCATTGAAAATATTAAGATTATAGCAGCTTTATACTCTACCAATATTTTGAGCTTTTAAAGTAACACATAGAATCGTTTTACTTCCTCAATGTTCCAGTGCACTAAAGAATTCATCGACTCTTAGCGTCATTAAAAGCATTGTAAAAAAAGATTAGAAAGACACAACTCACCTAAAATAAGGAGAGATGCTGTCCATACTTATGTAGATAAAAAAGCGACGGAGTTCTTAAGCTCCGCCGCTTTCAACCATTATGCGTTTACTTTTAACGCTTTAAATTCTTGGATTAACATTGGCACAACTTCGAATAAGTCACCAACGATTCCGTAGTCAGCTACTTTAAAAATATTCGCTTCTGGATCTTTGTTGATCGCTACGATTACTTTAGAGTTTGACATACCCGCTAAATGTTGGATTGCCCCAGAAATTCCAGCTGCAATATAAAGATCAGGCGTTACTACTTTACCAGTTTGTCCAATTTGTAATGAGTAATCACAGTATTCTGCGTCACATGCTCCACGAGAAGCACCAACTGCACCGCCTAGTAAGTTAGCTAACTCTTTTAATGGCCCGAAACCCTCTTCCGATTTCACACCACGACCACCAGCGACAACTACTTTCGCTTCTGAAAGGTCTACCCCGTCAGTTGATTTACGAACAACTTCTTTAATAATTGTGCGTAAGTTTGTGATATCTACTGATAATGAAGATACATTGCCCGTGCGAGAAGCATCTTGCTCAAGAGGTGCAATATTGTTTGGACGAATTGTTGCGAAAACAACGCCGTCTTTTACTTTCACTTTTTCAAACGCTTTCCCAGAATAGATTGGGCGGATGAATACTGCAGCATCGCCAGTACCCTCGATTTCTGTAACGTCAGAAATTAAACCCGATTTTAAACGAGAAGCAATTTTTGGTGATAAGTCTTTCCCTAGAGAAGTATGACCGAAAATGATTGCTTCTGGTTTTTCTTGTTCAGCAACTGCAAGGAATGCTTGGCTGAAGCCATCAGATGTATATGTTTTTAAATGCGGGTGCTCAACAGTTATGACACGGTCTACACCGTACGCGATTAACTCTGAAGCTACTCCAGCAATACTGTCACCGATTAAAACGCCCACTACTTCGCCGCCGTCAGCTACTTGTTTACCAGCTGCAATTGCTTCGAATGATACGTTACGTAGGCTACCTTCACGAACTTCACCTAATACTAACACTTTTTTTGACATGTATATCCCTCCATTACCATCTAAGATTCTTAATCGATTTCACCTTGGCGTAATCGCGGGCCTGCATAACGCAGCTAAGTTAGTCGTTGTCTCATGAATGCGATGAACTTAGACTAACACCCTAAGATTGACTCCACCTTAAAATTAGATTACTTTTGCTTCTGTATGAAGTAAGTTTACTAGTTCTTTTACTTGAGCTGGTAATTCACCTGCTAATACGCGACCTGCTGCTTTTTGAGGAGGTAAGTAGATTTCAATCGTTTCTACTTTCACTTCAACGTCATCTTCGTCGATATCTAAATCGTCAAGCTCAAGCTCTGCAAGCGGTTTCTTCTTGGCCTTCATAATGCCCGGTAATGAAGGATAACGTGGCTCGTTTAAGCCTTGTTGTGCCGTTACTAAGAGTGGTAAAGAAGTTTCAAGAATTTCTGAATCCCCTTCGATATCACGTACGATTTTTACGTTTGTGCCAGTGATTTCAAGGCTAGTAATTGTCGTTACGTAGTTAATGCCTAAAAGATCTGCTAAGCGTGGTCCAACTTGACCAGAACCACCGTCGATTGCAACGTTACCTGCTAAAATTAAGTCCGCGTCTTTATCTTTTAAGTATTCAGCTAAAATAAAGGATGCTGAATATTGATCCAGCTCGTCTAAATCATCTTCTGTATTAATTAATACTGCTTCATCTGCACCCATTGCAAGCGCTGTACGAAGTTGCTTTTCAGCGTCCTCGCCACCAATTGTTATGACTGTGACTTTACCGCCTAGTGCATCACGTTTTTGGATTGCTTCTTCAATTGCGTACTCATCGTATGGATTGATGATGAACTCAGCACCGTCTTCTTGAATTTTGCCGCCAGATACAACGATTTTTTCTTCTGTGTCAAACGTACGTTTTACTAATACAAAAATATTCATTAGTCAGACCTCCTAAAAGCTATATTTTATTTGCCTGTAAAGACTGGTTCACGTTTTTCGATAAATGCCTGAATACCTTCTTTTGCATCTTGTGAGACGAAAACTGTACCGAAACTTTGCGCTTCCGCAGCAACACCTTCATGGAATGTAGGCGTTTTCGAATACTGTAGCATTTGAATCGCTGTTTTAAGTGCAATTGGGCTCTTCTTGGCAATTTTCTTCGCAATCTCGATTGTTTTTGGAAGGAGCTCTTCTTCGGAGAATGCACGGTTTGCTAATCCCCACTGAACTGCCTCAATACCTGAGATTGGCTCGCTTGTAAACATCATTTCGGCTGCTTTTGCTATACCAACATAGCGTGGTAGACGTTGAGTTCCGGCAAAACCAGGAATAATGCCTAGTGAAAGCTCTGGTAAACCGAGCTTTGCACTCTCTGTGACAAAACGCATATGGCAACCCATCGCTAGCTCTAACCCACCGCCTAGAGCAGCCCCGTGGATCGCAGCGATTACCGGTTTTGAGAATGACTCCAAACGTTCAAATACGATTTGGCCATTTTTCGCGAGTCCCGCAAACTCTTCACCAGATGCAATCCCAGTAAACTCTTTAATATCTGCACCCGCTGAAAAGAATCGTCCTTCTCCGTGAAGAACGAGGACACGAACCGCTTCATCATTTTCAACTGCATCTAAAAATGCATCCACATCTTTAATTAACCCCTGTGACAATGCATTTGCAGGCGGTCTTGAAATAGTAGCGATTGCTACCCCTTCTTCAACTTGCCAACTTAGAAACTCCATTCTCCCACACCCCTTTTAAGCTTTTAACCCATTTAGTAGCAATTCCCTTACTTTCGGAGAGAGCTCCATTAAATCATAACGATAATCATTCATTACCCATGTTGTTGTCATTTCATCGACTGTGCCAAAGACCATTTGACGTGCAATACGAACATCCATCGTTGGATTGAATTCTCCCGATACCATACCTTCAATTAAAATCTGATCAAGTAGCATCAAATATTCTTTTAGAATTGAATTAATTTTCAGTCTAATTTCTTTATTCGACTGCCGTAGTTCTAATTGAGTTACAGTTGCTAGATGGCGATCACTCGACAATACGCTAAAATGGTTTTCGATCATCTGTCCTAATTTCTCAGATGATGTACTTCCATTTTTTATTATATCTTGTAAATTGTCTACAAAAAGCCCCATTTTTTCTTGAAAAACAGAAATTAATATATCTTCTTTGTTTTTGAAGTATAAATAAATAGTGCCATCTGCAACGCCAGCCTGTTTTGCAATTTTTGACACTTGCGCCTGATGATAACCGTTTTCTGCAATCGCAATGACAGCAGCATCGATTATTTGTTTATATTTGGGTTTGTTTCGTTTCAAGTTGTTTCACCACCAAAAAAAAATCGAAAACATGAATGACCATTCATTCATGTTTTCATATTATAATTTGTTCAACATTCTGTCAATAGTTAACTGAATTTATTTTGCTTCTTGCCCTGCCAATTTTGCTTTTTCTTCATCAATAAGCGTTCGACGCAAAATTTTCCCTACTGCCGTTTTTGGTAAAACTTCGCGGAACTCATAAAAACGCGGTACCTTATAAGTAGCTAAATTTTGTCGGCAATAGTTATTTAATTCTTTATCAGATACTGTAAACCCTTCTTTTAACACTATATATGCCTTTACTGTTTCACCGCGATACGGGTCTGGAATACCTGCAACTACACATTCCTGCACAGCCTCATGCTCATATAGCACTTCCTCTACCTCACGTGGATAAATATTAAAACCGCCAGCAATAATCATATCTTTCTTGCGGTCTACTACATAGAAATAACCTTTTTCATCCATATAACCAAGATCCCCTGTTAAGAACCAGCCGTCTGCAAAAGTCATCGCAGTATCCTCAGGACGATTCCAGTAGCCCTTCATTACTTGCGGCCCTTTAATCGCAATTTCACCAATTTCACCAACTGGCAAGATTTCTGTATCCCCTGAACGTAAAATAACTGCATCTGTATCTGGCCACGGTACACCAACTGATCCTGGTACACGGTTTTCCCAAATGAAGTTTGCATGTGTAACGGGTGAAGTTTCCGTTAATCCATACCCTTCAACTAGCTTTCCACCTGTAATCTCTTCAAAGCGCTCCTGTACTTCAACTGGTAGTGGCGCCGAACCACTTAAGCAAGCCTTAATTGAAGATAAATCATATTTTGCTAAATCAGGATGACTTAATAACCCAATGTACATGGTTGGCGCACCCGGGAAGAGCGTTGGTTTTTGCTTATCAATCGTTTTCAATGCTTGCTCAACATCAAACTTCGGTAATAGCACCATACGACCCTGTTGCATTACAGATAAAATAAGAACGGTTGTCATACCATAAACATGAAAGAATGGTAGAATTCCTAAAATTGTTTCCTGCCCCTTCTCGCAACGGTACATCCATGCATCACACATCATCGTGTTAGCAATTAAGTTTTTGTGCGTTAGCATGACACCTTTTGGAGAGCCAGTTGTTCCTCCTGTATATTGCAGTAATGCTAGGTCATTGTCGAAATCAAACGGAACATCGAGCACTTTTAACTGTGCAGAACGTAGAATCTCTGTGAATAAGTGATTAATACCACTGTGCTCAACTTTTACGCTAAAGCCATATTGTTTCTTTTGAATGAATGGATACACTAAGTTTTTCGGGAACGGTAAGTAATCCTTAATCCCTGTTACTATAACATTTTCAAGCTTTGTATTTTTTAAAATCTTCATAGCACGCGGATATAAAATATCCATTACTAAAATCACTTTGGCTCCTGAGTCTGCCATTTGATATTGTAGCTCACGTTCTGTATACAGTGGATTCGTTTGTACAACGATTCCCCCAGCATACATTATACCGTAGTATGCAATGACCGATTGCGGACAGTTTGGCAGCATAATTGCTACTCGGTCGCCCTTCTCCACCCCTAGAGTACGCAAGTAGTTCGCAAATTTCAAAGCAGATTCATAAAGCTCACGGTACGTAATGTCTTTCCCCATAAAGTGAATGGCCACTTTTGATGGATTCGCTTTATACGCATCCGTTAAAAACTGATTTACTGGGATTCTCGGTAAATCCAACGAATGCGGTATTTCTTGCGGATAATTTGCTAGCCATACCTTTTCTGCCATAAACCTCTCCCCCTTTGCTTCAAACACTTTAATATTCTGATTATTATTATAATTAAAAAAGGAAATACTTTCAAATAGATTTTATTTGTATTCTGTTTTTTAGCTCGTTTATACACATTTTTTCTTTATTATCGTTATAAATTCTATAACATTCTTTTAATCAGAACCGTTACAGTTGGTGTTTTATTTTATAAATATACTTTTCTAGATAAAGTAATATTCCTATTAATTTTTATAAAAAAATCAACAAAGGCTGTGCCGAAAGTGAGCGTTTCACTTTTGGCACAGCCCCGTATTTAATGTTAAATTGTTAGTAAATAATACACGCCAATGATCAAGAAGATGCCACAGACGATCATTAATACTTTTGCTAATTTCTCCATCATTTCTCTCCTACGAAATACTTGCCCCAATGACAAATGATAAGCCGACAGAAATTGTAAACGAAATAAAACCAACTGAGCGGTTATCCGTTTCAATTTCCTCGTCAACTTTAAAGCGCGGTGTTAAAAACTCAAATAAAATATACGCGAAAATCAAGAGGGTGAATCCGTAAAGCCCCCAGCCAATCATTTCACCAAGCGATGTATGACGCTCTATCGAATAGCGGAAAATATTACATACACCTAAAATTTTACCGCCCGTTGCTAATGCTACTGCCACATTACCCTTTTTTATTTCTTCCCAGTTTTTATATTTCGTAACGATTTCAAATAATACCATCGATACAACTAAACAAAGGACAACGACGCTAAAATAACCTGCTGTTTCTACTAAAGGATGTTGCCAAAAAATCAAACCTAGCATCTATTCATCCCCTTTTTATTTAAATTCTACTACAGTCACACCAAATCCACCTTCAGCCGCTTCACCGTAACGATAGGACTTCACACGCTTGTTGCCCTTTAAGTAGCTTTGAATCCCTTGACGGAGCGCCCCTGTCCCCTTACCGTGAATAATGGATACACGCGGATAATTGGCTAGCAGTGCATCATCCAAATATTTCTCTGTACGGATTAATGCATCTTCATAGCGTTCACCACGAAGGTCTAGCTCAAGCTTCACATGACTCGTACGATTTTTCACGTTCGTCATTGTGCGTGTCACCTGTTCTTTTTCCGGCTTAATGTATTGTAAATCCGCTTCAGGCAGTTTCATTTTTAAAATCCCAATTTGAACTACCCACTCATTACCAGCTGCTTTTTTAAGAAGCGTCCCTTTTTGACCATAGCTTAGTACTTTTACTTCATCACCCGGTTGTAGGTTTTGTACGCGCTCACGGTTTGCGACAGCCTTTTGTAACACTTTATTTTCTTTTGGTGCCGCTTCATCCAGACGTTTTTTCACATCGATAAGCTCATGATCCTTTACCAAATCCGCAGCATTTTTCTTCATTTCGCGAAGCTCTGCGATTATCTTTTCTGCTTCTGCTTTCGCATTGTCAACGATTTTACGCGCTTTGTCTTTTGCTTTTTTCTCTAAATTCTCTTTTTTATCATCATAAGTGCGCAAGCGTTCATCTAATTGCTCACGTAACGTTTTCGCTTCTTCTAATAACACATGTGCCTCGTCCGCCTCACGTTCAGAGCGACGACGGCTTTCCTCAAGCGAAGCAATCATGGATTCAACTTCGTGACGATCCGTACCTGTAAACGATTTTGCCCGATCAATTACTGTAGCATTTAAGCCTAAGCGTTTAGAAATTTCAAAGGCATTCGAACGGCCTGGTACACCAATAAGTAAACGATAGGTCGGACTTAATGTTTCCACATCAAATTCCACACTCGCATTGACAACAGAAGGACGGTTATAGCCGTACGCTTTTAACTCAGGATAGTGCGTTGTTGCCATGATACGCGCACCGTACCCAACGACTTCGTCTAAAATCGAAATGGCTAGCGCGGCACCTTCTTGCGGATCTGTACCTGCACCTAATTCGTCAAATAAAATGAGGGACTTGTCATCAAACTTACTTAAAATATCAACAATATTCACCATATGAGAGGAGAACGTTGACAGTGATTGCTCGATCGACTGCTCATCACCGATATCCGCGAAAATTTGTTCAAATACAGCCAACTCCGAACCATCAAGCGCAGGTACTGGTAATCCAGACTGTGCCATTAACGTACAAAGACCCACTGTTTTTAATGTTACCGTTTTACCACCTGTATTTGGACCTGTAATAACGATTGCCGTCACATCACGGCCAAATTCAATCGTATTTGGCACCGCTTCTTCCATCGCAAGTAACGGGTGGCGTGCACGTACTAAACGTGTATATCCTTCGTTATTCATTTTCGGCTTCGTACATTTATTCGCTTGGCCGTACTTCCCTTTTGCAAGAACGACATCCACTTCACCAAGAAGCTGTACAAGAACAAATAGGTCATGACCTACTTCTTGAACTTTAGCCGTTAGCTCTGCTAAAATACGGTCAATTTCAGCTTTTTCTTTTACCTTTAATCGTTGGACTTCATTATTTGCTTGAACAACTGCATCCGGCTCAATGAATAATGTTTGACCTGATGCTGATTGATCATGGACGATACCGCCGTAATGCGAACGATACTCTTGCTTTACTGGAATAACGAAGCGGTCATTACGAATCGTTATTATTGCATCTGATAGCATTTTTGTTGCATTCGAGCCGCGCGTTAAGCTTTCCAGTTTTTGACGTACTTTTGCTTCTTCAGAACGCAGCGATTGGCGAATTGAGCGTAGCGTCGTACTTGCTGAATCTAATACGGCACCGTTCTCATCGATGCAGGCATTAATTTCGTGCTGCAGCGCCGTAAGTACAGGCATTTGCTCCTTCCGCTCGATGAAATGCGGGATGTCAATCGCACCTTCTGTTTCAATGTCCTCGATAAAATTCCGTAAAATGCGGCTTGCTCGAATGGTACTGGCAATTTCCATTAACTCCATCGGGCTTAGCATGCCGCCGATTTGCGCGCGTCTTGCATGAGGGCGTACATCAAAAATACCGCCCATTGGTACATTGGCTTTGACACGGAGGATCGCTAAACCTTCATCCATCTCCTCAAGTAGCTCAACGACCGTATCAAAATTCGTTTCTGGTACTAATTCATCCAGTGCTGCTTTTCCGATTGAGTTCGAACAAAAACGAGCGACTTGCTCGCGGATTTTATCAAATTCTAGTGTTTTCAATGCTCGCGTTTCGATCATTAAGAACACCTCCTGTTAGTCTTAGTTAGTTTATTTATTTTTCTTTATGAAAGCCTCAAATTGCTCTATATTCCATGTATTGACGATTAAATCTCTTTTCAGCCATGCTTTTTGTGCATATTTTGTCCCAATATCCATGAAACGCAGTTGTTCAATCGCATGTGCATCTGTATTAATGGCAATTGGGACGTTTTTATCCATTGCTAATACTAAATGTTCAATGCATAAATCAAGGCGGTACGGGTTGGCATTTAACTCTAAAATCTTCCCATGTTCCGCTGCCCATTCAATCAACAGTGGGACGTCCGGATTATAGCCCTCACGCTGACCAATCACACGCCCTGTTGGATGGGCAATCATATGCACGTATGGATTTTCAATTGCTGTTTTCAGTCTTGCCATAATTTTATCTTGAGACTGCGTAAAACTAGAATGAATAGACGCAATAACAAAGTCTAATTCCCTCATCAGATCATCGTCAAAATCAAGTGTCCCATCAGGTAAAATATCCATTTCAGTTCCGCGGTATAAACGGAAGTTCGAGTGTATTTCGTTAAATGCAAAAATCTCAAGCTTTTGTTTGTCAAGACGTTCTGGTGTTAAGCCGTTTGCCACCTTTAAATATTGCGAGTGGTCCGTAATAACACCATGAGTATAGCCACGTGCAATAAGTGCCTCACCCATTTCAACCACTGAATGCGCACCATCAGACCAAGTTGTATGCATATGCAAATCAGAGACAATATCTTCAAGCTTTACTAAATCGTCAAGCTCATCTAAGCGTTCTAGCTCCTTGCCGCTCTCCCGAACAGTTGGTGGGATGAACGGTAAATCAAAATGTGCAAAAAATGCTTCTTCGGTATTAAATGTAGCAACCGTTCCGTCCGGCTGCTCCACACCGTACTCACTAATCTTCTTTCCTTGATCTTTCGCTAACTGACGCATGCGAATATTATGATCTTTTGAGCCAGTAAAATGATGCAGCGCTGTTGCATATTCGCTCAGCTTCACCAGTCTAAAATCTACACTTACAGGCTCTTCACGGTCTAATACTACGGAAATTTTCGTATCTCCTGCAGCAACCGTTTCTAAAATGGCTAAACGTGTTAAAATCGCCTCGCGCACAACTTCGTAATCATCAGTAGCAATGATGAAATCTACGTCCTTACTCGTTTCGCTCACACGACGGAAGCTTCCAGCAACCGAGAACTTTTGAATTTCAGGTAGCCCAGCAAGGAGCTCATTAATTTCTAACACAACGGGCTCTAGCTGCCATACTGGTAAACGTTCAGCACGTGCACCAAAATTCGCTAACTCCTTTAAAATTTTCTCTTCTGTTTTTGCACCAAAGCCAGCAAGTGCCTGCACTTTACCCGTTTCACACGCTTCTTTTAATGAATCCGCATCTACTACAGCCAGCTCTTTGTATAATTTTGCTAACTTTTTACCGCCTAGTCCCGGTAGTTTCAATAATGGAACAAGTCCTTTTGGCACAGCTGCTTCAAGCTCTTTTAATACGCTGGATTCACCTGTTGTAATTAAATCTACAATTACAGCCGCAGTTCCTTTGCCGATGCCTTTAATCGCTGTAATATCTTCAATTTCACTTAGAGAACGCTCATCTGCCTCTAGTGCAACCGCTGCTTTACGAAAGGCGGATACTTTAAACGGATTTTCCCCTTGCAACTCTAAATACAAAGCAATTTTCTCTAACGTACGAATAATCGTTTTTTTATTCATCTGCCATTCCTCCTTCGTTAAAAAGACACATCTCTCCCCAAAATCGGGCGAAATGATGTGCTTTCTTTTTGGGTATCCTAAAAGTTATACTTTCTAATCCGCTTAAAAAAACTTCCCTCAAAAATCGAGAGAAGCGCATCAACTAGATTTTCAATTAATTCGAGTAAATATACCACCAATTTTGGAACATACTCGTTAAGATTGGTGTATGCTCTAAAATTAGATTCGTTAAAAGTGAACCGCTCAATATGGTTTGTATGGATTCAAGCGGCAATAACGCCACCACATACAACCCGATAAACATAAGGAAATAGAATTCTACGAAGCAGAATACCGCACCTAGTAAGTAATTTAATGATTTTAATACTGGTAAATACGTTAAGAAATCAAACATTGACCCGACAATTTGTAATGCAATCTTCACAACATAAAAAATAATAGCAAATGCAAACACACGATAAAACGTACGGTCGACATCAAGTGTATCCAGTACAAGTGTCATCGTCGTATTTTCAGAAAAGCCTGGATATGGGATCCATAGCACAAATTTTTGAGCCAATGGTTTATAATAAATAAATGCAACAAGGAGTGCGATGAAAAAACTCCCTAAATGAATCGCTTGAACGACAAATCCACGTTTCGCACCTACGATTAAACTAGCAGCAAAAATGATTAGTAAAATTATATCTAGCATTCACTTCAATCCTTTAACTGTTTCAATTGTTCTTCGAGCTGTTCAACTTGCGCTTTTAATACTAAATATTCGTGAACAGAATTAACTGCGGTAAGGACTGCTAGCTTTGCGCTATCTAGAGCAGGATTGTGCACACTAATTTCACGCATTTTATCGTCCACAATGGATGCCACTAAGCGCATATGACCTGTAGTCTCTGTGCCCACCATTTTATATGTATGACCGTATATTTCCACTGAAATCCGATTTTTTTCTTGTTCAGCCAAAGTAATACCCCCCACAAATCGTAAGTAACGACAGTAATTCAAGCATCCAAGCCAAGAGAATAAACGACAATTCCTAGCTGGCTTCACAAATTAAACACAAGCTTAATCCGATTCCTGTTCAGTCGATTTCTGTAATTTTCATACTATATATCATACCATTAATAGTTTACATATAGCAACTTGATAACTTTCAAAACCCTTTACTATCAAGCTTCTAATAAATTTATCTGAAAATTAAATTTGCTTAACAGTGCCAGTAACTTGACTAAGTGTTACTAGTATAATCGGCACTTCTAATAGGCTATTCTATAATAGAAATGGCGTATGAATCCTACTCAAAACCGGGACTTTTCAGATTACCAAGACCCTTACCTGGTTTTCTTCTAATGTTGCGAGAGCTGTTAGTACTTGTGCTCTCACTTTTTCAGACATCATTTTTCCTGCTTCATACTAGCCATTACGCGCTACTGTTGTGTTGGTAAAAGCAGTTTCATATTTCCAGGCTTTTTTCATTTTGCTATTTGCAAAAGCCTAAAATTAATATACATTCAAAAGACAATCTTCGAACAATAAGTAAAAGAAAGGAAACTACTTATGACAAATATTGTATTATTACTCTCCGCTGAGGAGCAAACTAAAGTCCAGTTTCATTATGCGACTTCACGTATTGATCGAAAGGCACCTGGTGTGATCTTCGCAGCCAAACTATCTGATACGACGATAACTATGTATAAATCTGGAAAGTTGATGTTCCAGGGAGGAGGTGCTGAGCGTGAGGCCGCGCGTTGGGGAACTGCTTCGAGCACGCCTACAAAATCAACATCAACCGCTAAAGGTGACAAACTACCAGAAAACTTTGCGGCAATGTCTGTAATCGGTTCCGACGAGACAGGCACTGGTGATTATTTCGGTCCAGTCACCGTAGCAGCAGTTTATGTGCCTGCAGACAAAATTGAGCTCGTACGTGAACTCGGCGTCAAAGATTCCAAAATGCTAACCGATGACTACATGCGCCAAATCGCACCTGATTTAAAAAAAGTATGTGTGCACAGCGTTTTAATATTGCACAACGAAAAATATAATCAAATTCAAGCGCGTGGTTGGTCTCAAGGAAAAATCAAAGCATTACTGCACAACCAAGCGCTGAAGCATGTCCTTAATAAAATCGCACCTGAAAAGCCGGAACATATTTTAATTGACCAATTTGCGGAGCGGAGCATTTACTATAACCATCTAAAAAACGAAAAAGAAATTGTGCGTGAAAATGTACTGTTTTCAACAAAGGCTGAAAACTTACATGTTGCAGTCGCAACTGCTTCTATTTTAGCGCGCTATGCATTCCTTAAAGAAATGGATCAACTTGCAGAAATCGTTGGCTACCCACTTCAAAAGGGGGCTAGTAATAAAGTGGATGAAATGGCCGCCCGAATTTGGATGAAGCACGGTGAGGAAACACTGCGGTCCATGACAAAATGGCATTTCGCCAATACCGAAAAAGCCCGTAAACTTGTTTTGAAGAAAAAATCATAAATAAAACCTATTCAATCCACGTAATCTCCAAAAAAATCGGCCCAATTCCCTAAAAAAAAAAAATCATACACCAGAAATCTAATAACAAAAAACCAGCAGTACTAGTTCACTCACTAGTACTGCTGGTTGTCGTTTACTTATTATTTTGCTACTGTTTCTGAATTTGCTGGTTTTGCTGAATACTCGGCTTTGCGGCCAGATACATCAACACGTTTTAAGAAGAATGATAATACTAAAGCAACCGCTGAAATGATTGTTGCGATCAAGAATGTGTGGTTAATACCCGCTAAAGAAGCTTGCTGTGTAATTTGAGCTGTTAACTCAGCAATTTGCGCTTCAGTTGGTGCAGCTGTTGCATTTGCTGCGGCTGCCTGCGCTTCTGCTGCCAGTTCAGCTGCTTTTTCTTTAATCGCGTTTGTCATAATTGTTACTAATACTGCCGTTCCAATTGCACCTGCAACTTGTTGCGCGGTGTTGTTAATCGCTGTCGCATGCGGGTTCATTTTCATCGGTAACGAATTTAAACCGTTTGTCATAATTGGCATCATGACTAATGAAATACCAAGCATACGTACTGTATAAACTGTGATGATATAAGCATAAGAAGTATCTAGTTCCAACTTTGTTAAGAAATAAGTTGACACAGTCATAATGATTAAACCGATAATGGCTAAAATACGCGGACCAAATTTATCGAATAATTTACCTGTAATTGGTGACATGATTCCCATAACAAGTGCACCTGGTAACATCATCAAACCTGCATCGAACGGGGAAATACCACGAACGTTTTGTACGTATGCTGGTGTTAAAATCATACCTGAGAACATTGCTACAGAAAGAACCATTGAGATCACTGAAGCTAATGCGAACATTGGATATTTATAAATTTTAATTTCCAATAAAGGCTGTTCCATTTTTAATTGTCGGAGGATGAAGATGATTAAGCCAATTGCACCAATAATGATTGTACCGTATACTTCCGGCGCATCCCAGCCTGCAGAACCAGCTGAACTGAAACCATATAATAATCCGCCAAAACCAATTGTTGATAATACTAATGAGAAATAGTCCAGTTTAACAGGACGTGTTTCCATTACGTTCTCAAGCTTCCAAACTGCAAGCCCTAAACTAATTATTGCAAACGGAATAATCATTTCAAATAATAGGCGCCAGTCATAATGCTCAACAATCCAACCTGAAATTGTCGGGCCAATAGCTGGCGCTGCGAACATAACTAAACCGAAAATCCCCATTGCTGTTCCGCGCTTCTCAATAGGGAAGCTGGTAAGCATAACGTTCATCAATAACGGAGACATTGTTGCTGCTCCTGCTGCTTGAACCATACGCCCAGCAAGTAACAAAGCAAATGATGGTGCGAATGCCGCTAAAATTGTACCGACTAAAAATAACGCCATTGAAGTAATGAAAATATGGCGGTTTTTAAAGCGTGTAATTAAGAAGGCTGAAGCTGGTACTAATATACCACTTACGAGCATATAACCCGTTGATAGCCATTGTACTGTTGAGTAATCCTTAATATTTAAGTCAGTCATAATTGTTGGTAATGCAACGTTTAACAGCGTGTTATTTAAAAACGCTACGAATGTACCTACGAACAAAATGGCGATCATTAAATAAGGAGGCTTTTTTGTTTGAGTTTGTTGTGACATGTTTATGTTCCCTCTCTTTATTAACAATTTTACATATAAAAACTTCACTTGACCTATTCTATACTCGCAGTCCAAAAATATCAACATTTTTTATACTGACATGTTCAAAACGTTGATTTAAAAGTATTCATACAGTAGAATAAAGGTATAAAACAGTTGCAAGAGGAGAGCATATGAACAATCGAAAACGCCAGGTGATTCAATCGTCTCTAGAATTATTTACCGAAAAGGGGTTTCAAAACACATCAATTCAGGATATTTTACAACGAGCAAATATATCTAAGGGGACGTTTTACAACTATTTCTCATCTAAGAATGAATGTTTCATGGCTATTTTAGAGCAAAACCGTTATGAGGCCAGCTTACGCCGACATGAAATCTTACTCGGCAAAGATAAAACCGATATCGAAGTATTGGCACAGCAAACTGCTGTCCTCATGCAAATTAATCAAAAGCAAAATTTATTTTCCTTATTTGAAGCGATTTTCCACTCAGGCGATATTGAAATGAAAAAACTAATTGCACATCACCGTTTATATGAGATTCAATGGCTCACGGAGCGATTAATTGATGTGTTCGGGGAAGAAGCCCGCCCATATTCTTATGAATGTTCCGTATTATTTTTCGGTATTGTATATCACATGTCGATGTCTTACATTAGTACACATGAAATGAGGCTCGAAGCAGTAGTTCTAGCACGCACATCTTTACGCCACATTAGTGCGATCGTGCCAAAAATGATCGAAACAAAAGAAGTCCTTTTAACGGCTGATAATATTCAAATTTTAGAAAATAAATTAGCGACAAATAAAATGACAAAAGAAATTATAGTCGATCGTCTAGCTGGCTTCTATGAACGATTGAACGACCATGACCCCCAACCGCTTGGCGAGCAATTCACGGCAAGTCTTGTTGAAGAGTTTTCCAAGGACAACCCGCGTTACGCTGTTATTGAAGCCTTGCTAAAACCCTTCCGAGAATCGTTCCACAACACTTCACACGAAGCTGAATCAAAGGAACTCGCTAATTTTATGTGGTATTTAGTGAAAAAAGCTTAATACTATCATTAACTTATCATGTTCAAAATTAGCAAAACACATCTCCCCCAAAAACAGGGCGGGTTGGTGCGGTTATGGAAGTTATATTTTCTTACCCACTAAAAAAAGGCGAAATCCAAATTACTTTTGGATTCCGCCTTTTTATTATTTATTCGCTTCGTAAACCTTTAACAACTTACCTTTAATTTTTGTATTTTTCATCGCTTTCAACACGATTGGGCCTTTATTATTTAAAATCTCCACAAAAGTATTCACATCTAAAATTGTGATAATTCCAATATCCGCCACAGTCATACCTGGAATTTTGGCAATCGTCCCAACAAAATCAACTGCGCGCAGCTTTTTCTTTTTGCCACCATTAAAATACAGCTTCATAATTTGTGCATCTATCTTTTCGCCCTTAGCTTTTTTCAACTTAGGCAGCGCGTTCATCTTTTTCTCAAAGGAAATTTGCTGATCAAATACTTCTTCACTCGTTGGCAGTGGCATCGTTGGAATTTTAAACCCGATATAGTCCTCAATCCCCGCTAAAAACTCATGCTCATTCGGTGTAACAAATGTAATTGCCTTACCGTTTAAGCCAGCACGTCCTGTACGGCCTGTTCGATGCACATATGCCTCTTTTTCTAATGGTAAATCATAATTAATTACATGCGTAATATTATCAATGTCAATACCGCGCGCCGCTACGTCTGTTGCTACCAAATAACGGAAATCACCGCGTTTAAAATCGTTCATGACCATAAGGCGTGTAGATTGCTCCATGCCGCCATGAATTTTATCGACACTGAATTCTAAATCATAAAGTGCGTCATGTACCTCATCCACACGGTCCTTTGTACGACAGAAAATAATACAGCTATCCGGATTTTGAACGACGAGTACATCCTGCAGCATTTTCACCTTTGCTTGCTCTGGTACTTCCATTACCGCATGCTCAATCGTAGCCGTTGTTAAACCTGTTGCTTGAATTTCTACATCTGTCGGCTGCTGCATATATTGAACCGCTAAGTTTTTCACCGCATCCGGAAGTGTTGCAGAAAATAGCATCGTGATGCGCTCTTTTGGTACATAAGCTAAAATCGCTTCTACTTGTTCGATAAAGCCCATATTTAACATTTCATCTGCTTCATCAATTACTAAATAGCGGACTTTTTCTAGGTTCAATGTCCCCTTTTCGATATGATCAAGCACACGACCCGGCGTCCCTACTGCAATATGTGTCTTTTGCTTTAGCTCTGTTTGCTGATAGCGGAACGGTTGCTTACCATACAGTGCCGCTGCCTTAATACGTTTGAAACGTCCGATATTTGTAAAATCTTCTTTCACTTGAACTGCTAATTCGCGTGTTGGTGTTAAAACTAATGCTTGCGGCTTATTTTCTAACCAGTCCACTTGCTCACAAATTGGAATCGCATAAGAAGCTGTTTTACCGCTCCCTGTTTGTGATTTCACAATAACATCTTTATTATTTAGTACTAACGGGAGTACTTTACTTTGTACTTCAGTTGGCTCTTTATAGCCTAGCCCATTTAATGCATCCAATATTTCATTACTTAATGGATATTGTTGAAAACGATTACTCATATAGCTACCTCATTTATACGTATCTTATTTTTGTTAAGTTTTATTATACATGAATCAAGACGGAATGTATGCGCCAGGCAAAATTGGAATAATTGTATAATTCCTTAAATATACTATCTTTAAATAAAGTCACGTCAGATAGGAGGAATTCAATGATTAAGAAAGCGGTTGACGATTTACATTTAATGAAGCTCATTCCTCAAGCATTACAAATTTTATTGAATTGCTGCCTAATATTGCTTGCACTTATTTTATCTTTTCTACTAGTGAAGGAATTAATTGACTTTATTGATGTCCTTTCTAAAACCGGGACAAGTGATTACAAACTCTTCCTTGCAAATATTCTCATCTTTTTCTTATACTTCGAATTCATCACGATGATTGTGAAATACTTTAAAGAAGACTATCACTTCCCACTACGCTACTTTATTTATATAGGCATAACTGCTATGGTGCGACTAATTATCGTAGATCATGAACACCCAATGGATACACTAATGTACTCTCTTGTTATTTTAGTATTAATTATTGGCTATTTTATTATTAATATTACACCGAGGGAGCGGCCAAAAAAACCATGGTTCGAGATGAACAAAGAAAGCGAATAATAAATCTTTTATTCAGCAGTTGCTCCTTATAGCAACTGCTTTTCAAATGTAAACACATATAAATTTGGACTCTTCTCCCAAAAGCTTTTCAATACATATTTCTAGGATGTTATTACAAAGTGCCAACTTCTAAAGGACCATCTAATTTTCATTTCTATAGATGATTTTAGGATGGGCTTATCCTTCAACTTTAATTAGTTAGATTCAGGCTAGGATCAATTATTCCAATAAACTTCTTCGTCGCACGAGACAGCGGTACTGTTTTCAAATAACAAATCCCGATATGGCGCTTCGGGATGTCCTCTTGTAAAATTACCTCATGCAAAATGCCCTTTTCTAAATAGTCCTTCGAAAATTCCTTCGTCACGCAGGCAATTCCTAAATTTATCTTCGCAAACTCCAGGACTAAATCATGCGAGCCAAGCTCGAACTCAGGTGAGATAAGATAATATCCCTTCTCCTTTAAATATTGCTCCACATATTTGCGAGAGTTCGCCTTTTTCTCTAAAAAAATGAGTGGCATTTTCATTAAAAGCTCTAAACTTATTGGTTTCAGCGTTAAGTTTCGATACTTTTCGCCGCACACAAAAATGTCTTGGATCTCCTTGACAGGGATTACTTGAAGTTGCTCATCGCGAATCGGTAAATTACAAATGCTTACATCTGCCTCACCTGACTTGATGAACGCCAAAATTTCACTCGTCGTGCCGTTTAAAACCTTCAGCTTAATACCAGGGTATTTCGTATGAAAAGTCTCCAAATAGGGTAATAAAAAATAGCGTGAAATCGTATCACCTACACCAATTCGTAGTTGGCCAGTCGTTAATTTCTTGAATTCTAAAATCTTTTCTTCCCCTGCGTCTATTATCCCTAAGGCTGAGTTAACATATTCGTGTAACAGTTTTCCCTCATTTGTTAAAGTTACCCCTTTTGGAGTGCGGTAAAATAAATGTGTTTCTAAATCTTTTTCTAGCTTTGAAATTGCCTGGCTCACTGCTGGCTGCGTCATAAACAATTCTGTAGCAGCCTTCGAGAAGCTTTTATTTCGACTCACCACATTAAAAATACGATATAGATCTAATTTCCCAACCACATAAGCACCCCTTATATTACATATTAAAAATATTAATTTTACTTATATCATGTTAGGAGTGTATAGTAAATGTATAAAGTAAATGAAACATTCGTTAACTCAGAGGAGAGATTATTTTGGAACGTGTAGTAGGTACAGTAGTAAGAGGTCTTCGTGGCCCAATCATCAATGAGGGCGACAACATCGCAGACATCGTAGTAGAAACAGTTTTAAATGCAGCGAAAGTAGAAGGCTATTCAATCGAAGATCGCGACATCGTAACAGTAACAGAATCAGTGGTTGCTCGTGCACAAGGTAACTATGCAACAATCGAAGATATCGCAGCAGATGTAAGCGCTAAATTCGGTGACGATACTGTTGGTGTAATCTTCCCAATTTTAAGCCGTAACCGTTTCTCAAACATTTTACGCGGTATTGCAAAAGGCACGAAAAAAATCGTGTTAATGCTAAGCTATCCATCTGATGAAGTTGGTAACCACCTTGTTTCGATCGACGAGCTTGACGATAAAGGCGTTAACCCATGGACAGACGTATTAACAGAAGCTGAGTTCCGCGGACATTTTGGCTACAAAAAGCACACTTTCACTGGTGTTGATTATATTGAATACTATAAAGAGTTAATCGAAGCTGAAGGCGCAACTTGTGAAGTAATTTTCTCTAACAATGCAAAAACAATTTTAGAGTACACAAAAAACGTTTTAACTTGCGATATTCACTCACGCTTCCGCACAAAACGCATTTTAACAAACAATGGTGCTGAAAAAGTATTCGGTTTAGACAATATTCTTTCTTCTTCAAACAACGGTAGTGGATGTAATGAGGCTTACGGTCTTCTTGGCTCAAACAAAGCAACTGAAGATAGCGTAAAATTATTCCCGAACAACTGCCAACCAATTGTGGACGACATCCAAGCTCAAATCAAAGAAGCAACGGGGAAATTAGTTGAAGTTATGGTTTATGGCGATGGCGCATTCAAAGATCCAGTGGGGAAAATTTGGGAACTTGCTGACCCAGTTGTATCACCAGCATACACTGCAGGTCTTGATGGAACACCAAACGAAGTAAAACTAAAATACTTAGCAGACAATGATTTTGCTGACCTACGCGGCGAAGAATTAAAAGCGGCTATTTCTGAATTCATTCAAAATAAAGATGAAGATTTAACAGGTCAAATGGCTGCTCAAGGTACGACACCTCGTAAACTTACTGACTTAATCGGTTCTTTATCTGACTTAACTTCTGGTTCTGGTGACAAAGGTACACCAATGATCTACATCCAAGGTTACTTCGATAACTATACAAAATAAGATGACAAGAAGTCGTGCATGCACGGCTTCTTTTTTTCGTCCATTAAAAAAGCTTGGATTGATAGGGCTCCCCCTATCAATCCAAGCTTTTCATTATTCCATTACCACTACTAGTTCATTCATTGAGTATTGATCTTTGCCAGCCTCTTTCGATTGGTACAGTGCTAGGTCTGCACGTACATATAAATCTATTTCCTTTTCGTTCGGATCGGTACTAATGGCACCACCCATACTTACTGACAAGTACGCCCAAACATCCGTTTCCTGCGTCTGATACTTGAAGCTACGAATTTTCCGTAAGACTGCGTTGGCGATGCGTTCAAGTTGCTGCTCGTTCACATTATTTACAACAATACCAAACTCGTCTCCACCTAACCGAACTACAAAGCCATTATTGCCAATCACTTTTGCGAGTGCATCCGCAGTGTCGATTAGCACCTTGTCCCCTACAGCATGGCCAAAGCGATCATTTGCTAGCTTAAAGTTATCCAAGTCCACTAGCAATAAACCCGGGGTATTCTCTTTACGTTTACTTAATAATCGCTCGATTTTCGCCAAATAAGTTGCTCGGTTATACGCACCTGTAAGCGGGTCATACGTTGCTAAATTAATCGTTTTCGATAAAATTTTCGTAATAACAATCAGTAAAATTAGCGCTGTAATTAAGGATACTACGACTAAAAATATCATTTGTTGCGTATTTTGAGCAAGTGCAGCAAGCTCTGTTTTATTTCCGTATTTTATGTAAACAATGCGTTTTGAGGACTCCCCGCGAATCGTTTCTGCCTCATATGGTAGGAATCGATATGTTTCCTTGTAACCATCCCCAATATCGACCACATACTGCGTAGGTTTCATCGTTTTCTTTGCTAGCTCAAAGTGCTCTTGAAAATTCTTTGGCATATCTACCACACTAATGCGTTGATGTCCAGTTTCGCCTAAGAAAACCCCACCTTTATTAATTGTTTGTACTTCTAGTAAATCACTGTATTTCTCAATTAAATAGTTTGCAGTTTTCACAAAATTAAATGTTTGAAAAACCGGTACATCATTTAAATTTACACCAAGCTCTAGCAAATATTTATGATCGCTCGTCGCTAAATAGCTAAACTTACGTATTTCTCCAGTCGTTGTTGAAACATCAATGCCATCTGTATAATATTTCCCATCTGCACGACGTTCATCTAATAATTTTGCAAAGACCGAACAGCATTCTGAAAAATTTAACCCTAAATCCTGCTTAAACGTTGTTTTTACAACTGCATTTTTCTCATCCAATATATAAATATCCATGCCATGCTCTGCGCTAAGTTCTTCTAAATCCCATGATTCAATATCGTTATTACGATCATAAAGTTCTTTTAGGGCTTGCAATTCCTTCTGCATCTCATTGGAAACCGTTTTATCAAAATAATAATGTGCATTATCGACCGTTTGCATATCGATTAATATATGTTTTTCAATGAGCTCCCGGCTTTGTGCCTCTTGTGCTTCAATATTTGTAATTAAAATTTGTCGATTCACATAGGATATTACTGCAACTAAAACTAAAGCAAATGTCATTAACGAAATAAATAATTTAAACCGAAGCTTTCTCATCTCTCTTTATCTCCATATAATTCCCTTTATAATAGTAAAAAATTTAGCAAGATAGTATTTTCCACAAAATAATACACACTAATACCAAATTACTTTATTTACCAATTACATAATTCTACTATATACATAATATTTAAACAATACATCACGGAATTAACTGTGATGTTTCTGCATAAATTATTCAAAAGTATGCAAGATAAAGAAGACAACCTCTGTGTAAGTTGAACCACCTTTCAGTAAAATAATATTATTTAGACTCGGCCTTAAATTTGAGTCTCCCTTGCTCCACTTTTTCATGAAACACTTTTAAATACCATTAGTATTTTTAGTGATTAAAAAATAGAAGTGAAAACTTACATCATCCGTGCCTTTCTCAGCGGCTGGTATACATGCACATCCATACGATATTGCTCCAATGACCACACTTGCGTTGATCATTAGCTAATAACAATAGCAGTAGCGTTTACCAAAGCCCTGAGTATAGATACAAAATTTCACATATAAACAGTCCTTTCCTCCTTCTGATTAACTTCATATGCATAAAGTTATTTAATTCCCTTAAAATTAATGATAAAATTATGTGAATTTTATCAAAAAAGAATAGGTGTTAATAATGAAGATTAAATTATTTAGAAAAAAGAACGTACGTAAACTATTAATGCAAAAAGGGGACGTCCAATTAAAAAAAACAATGGGCGCCTTTGATTTAATTTTATTAGGCGTTGGCGCAATTGTTGGGACAGGTATTTTCATTCTTCCCGGTACCGTTGCCTCGGAACACTCTGGTCCTGCTATTGTATTTTCATTTATTATTGCAGCCATCGTTTGTGCTCTCGCTGGTATGTGTTATTCAGAATTTGCCTCTGCCGTACCGGTAACAGGCAGCGCTTATACGTATAGCTATATTGTATTTGGTGAGGTAATTGCTTGGTTAGTTGGTTGGGCATTATTACTGGAATACGGTCTTGCAACAGCGGCGGTAGCAACAGGTTGGTCCGGTTATTTAAGTTCCCTACTTGCAGGATTTAATATCGAAATCCCACATGCGATCTCTGGGCCATTTAGTCCTGAAAATGGTACGTATATTAACTTACCGGCGATTTTCATTGTACTTGTCATTGGGTATTTATTAACACTTGGCATTAAAGAATCCACTCGCTTTAATACGATTATGGTCGGTATAAAAGTAACCGTAATATTATTATTTATTATTGTCGGCATATTTTATGTAGAGCCACCCAACTGGACACCATTTATGCCGTTCGGAATGAGTGGAGTTTTATCCGGTGCTGCACTTGTATTTTTTGCTTACCTTGGTTTTGATGCGGTTTCATCTGCTGCTGAAGAAGTAAAAAACCCGCAACGTAATATGCCAATTGGAATTATCGGCTCCCTGTTTATTTGTACATTATTATATGTGGCGGTTTCACTTGTTTTAACTGGGATGGTGCCGTACACAAGCTTAAATGTTAGTGACCCAGTAAGCTACGCAATGCAGCTTGCACACCAGAGTTGGATTGCAGGAATTATTTCACTTGGCGCAGTTGTCGGAATGATGACCGTTATATTAGTTATGATGTACGGCGGCACACGCTTACTGTATGCAATTGGTCGCGATGGTCTACTTCCTAAAGTTATGAGTGAGATCCACCCAAAATATAAAACACCAGTTAAAAATACATGGATTTTCGCTACAATGATTGCGTGTTGTGCTGGCTTCATACCTCTTGATAAATTAACGGAACTAGTAAATATGGGTACGTTAATCGCCTTCACCATCGTTTCAATCGGTATTATTTGGCTACGCAAAAACAAAGATATCACTGCTGGTGGCTTTAAAGTTCCGTTCTATCCGATATTACCGATTCTTTCGTTCGTAATGTGTATCTTCCTTATTAGCCAACTCTCTTTTCATACATGGATCGCATGCGGCATTTGGTTCTTAATCGGACTAACTGTGTACTTGATTTATGGGAAATGGCATAGTGTGATGGAAAAATAATTTGAATTTTGTTTGAGCCTGCCCTCGAAAGTTGTGAAAAATGACTTTTGGGGGTAATTTGGTTTTACGCTATTTTACATTTGCCAATCGGAAATTCTCCGCTCTTCCTAATAAAGAGTAATTGGTTTCGGAACAATTTTAGACTCCTTCTGATTTCGCTACTTACTATGGCATCGCGATGGAGCTAACTAGAATAACGAAAGCCATTTTACGCAATGAAGAGGTTGTATTACTTGTTAGCTGACCGTTAAAGGGAGAGTGTGCTCACAACAAAGTATATATTGTAATTCCTTTGAACTTTAATAGATTCGGAAGGAAAACACCGTAGAGCTTTCTTTAAAAGTAGAAAATTAAAGGCGCGCTGATTCTGTGAATACATTAAAAGAAAACGAAGAACCATATTGGATGTAACATAGAGCCTATTTGTTTTCGTTTTTTAAAACAGCAAAAAGCCTCTTGCCACTATTAAAATAGGCGAGAGGCTTTTGGATTTCAACTAACATTTATACACTCGAATTAGAAGCTTTTTCAATTGTATAGTCCCTTCCAGTCCGGGCTACTTTATTCCAACCATCTTTCTTCACAAAATACGCGAGGCTACCAATTAGAATAATGAAAAGCGTAATAAAACGATACACTAAAAACTCCAGAATTACTGTTATAACGATATAGAAATAATCTTTTTTAGCATATCGGTGGCCATAATCATGAGCAATCATTAAAGAGGCAACCACATAAAAAAGATTAACAATCAAACTAAACCCAAGAAATAATATATAACCCTTCAATGGAATATCCAAAAATATAAAAATAATGACAATCATGTTATAGACTGTGAAAAAAGAAGCCATTATACCTGTTAAAAACGAATCCAATATAAAGAAAAAAGAAACACGATTCGTAAACACAGTACGGAAAAATACGCCCGCATATTTCACTAAACAATCCATAAATGCTTTCTGCCAACGAATTCTTTGCTTATATAAATCTTGCCAAGATTCGGGTACTTCTGTGTAACATATTGATTCGGGTATGAATAATACTTTAAGTCCCTTATGCTTTAGAATATATTGTTGAATACGCAACGTAATATCAATGTCTTCTCCAATTGTATCTCTGTATCCACCAATTTCTAATAAAACTTTTCGATCAAAAGCACCAAAGGCACCTGAAATAATCGAAAGCGCATTGGATTTAGCTAAAGAAGCTTTTAATATATAAAACCCTCTTAAATATTCTAAAATTTGAAAACGAACGATTTGTTTCATGTTGCTAAGGCTAGGAACGAATTTACCATTTTCTAGTTTTCGACCTTGCAGAACATGGACATTCCCCCCGACTGCTATCACATTTGAATCAATAAACGCATTATTTATAATAGATAAAGCCTGTTTTTCTAAAATACTATCCGCATCAAGCGTAATAACAATTTCCTTTGAGGCATATGCAATACCTGCATTTAACGAGTCTGCCTTTCCTCCGTTCACTTTATCTATAACAAGAACATGAGGGAATTTAGAAGATTTGTAAATACCTTTTATCGGCCTATACGATAATTCTTCAATTATATCCAAATGGTCCGTCTTTATTTCTAAAGATAGTAAATCTATTAAAACATCCATTGTTTGGTCTGTGGATCCATCGTTAATAAATATTATTTCATAGTTGTTATACTGTAATGAACTCATACCATGAATGGTAGTTTGTAAGATTGATTCTTCATTATAGCAAGGTATTAAAATACTCATGCCTTTTTCAGATGTAGCAATTTTTGTTATGTATTTCGGTTTTTTCGCTCTACCGAAATAAGCTCCTATAATATGGTATAGCGGAAATACAATACATAATATAAAAAGTGTTAATGAAAACCAGTACATTTTTATCCTCCAATTTTTGAATAAGCCTTAACGTAATCGATATCAAAAGAAGAAGGAAAAGGTGTAAGACTGTCAGGATTCCCTGGCCAATTTCCACCAATAGCTAAATTAATAATCAGATACATCGGTTCATCCGGTACGCCCTATTTGCTTGTAAAAACCAGTTCGTCGTCCACATACCATCGAAGTTCATGTTTATTGCATTCAATAACATAATTATGAAAGTCTAAAAAGGAAGGGAGAGAATAGGTTTTAGAGTAGCTGCCTAATTTCCCACTAGATTCTGTATGATTCACCACATAAATCTTAGATGGGTCGTTGCCAACTACTTCAAAAACATCAATTTCCAGAAGGGTTTTATTTTCGCAGCGGGAAGGAGCCAAATAGCTGGGAACAAACCTTGCCCCGCAGGAAAATTCACTCTTATTTCAATCCTATTATTTTTGAAGTTTTTCTTTTGAAATGTAGTAATCTGTCCAGAGGTATATTGATGATTCTTATAGGATTCCTTTTATCCAGTTAAATGAAGAATTCCAACTTGGACTTGGCTATTTTCTTCTTTATAAAACTGAAGTTCATTGTTGTAATTGTTGTCTTTTTCCATAAAGCTCCATTTGTAAATCGAATGATTGGCATCATCAAAAGTGTCTTTCCATACCTTTCTCCACGTACCACTCTCGGTCGTTTTAACCTCTTCCGACTGACTATCTGGGATTTGGTCATCAAAACCTTTTTCACTATATAAATTCCCATTCATTGTTTCTGTAACATCGTTTTTATTTTCTTGATATAACGTGAATTTTACGATTCCAAAACTTACAACAATGGAAGTCATGAATACAAAAAGAGTAGCTCCCATAAGATATCCCCTCCATAAAGAGCAGAGATTCCCATTTTCTAAAGGGCATATTTACCCTTCCACAATCTTAATACCTATTTTTATAGCGGTCAAAGGTAAGTATTTCATTTTTTAACATATAAATTTATAATAAAATCATATATTTATTATCTCTTTGTTTTACCGAGGGAATTTACATTAGAAAGTTATACTTTCTTATCTACAAAAAAAATAACCAGGAGATCCTGGTTATCCGTTACTAAAAAACTATTTTGTTCTATGTAAATCTTATGTCCTCATAACTTCATTTCACAAAATCCTTAAAAAAAGGATTCAATATGGAGTAAATACGAACCGATCGATAATAATCTCTGCAGATTTTTTATTCATTGGTGCCTTTCCTTCAAACTGCCAGAAATTTATATGTACTTTCTCATTCTTACTATCTGGTATATCTTTTCCCTTGTAGGACCAATTTTTTAATAAGCTCGAATTCCCTGGATTTTTAAATGACTTATGTCCATATGATTTAAAATTTATGCTCTTTTGTGTCCATGTAAAACTATGGGTAGAATAGTTACTATTTAGTTTTGTTGAAAATGCAAGAAAATTTTCTGGCATTGTGTATGGGAGAACTGTATAAGAGCTATTCAGTCCATTTACTTGTCCCCATTTGGCAAATTCAATATCAATTTCTCTATATTTCTTCTCTTTTACATCCTCAGAATCTTCATCATAAGTAAACAAACCTAATACAAGGTTTGGATCTAACTTATCTGGGCGCCCAGTAATTAAAAAACGATACGTACCATACCCTAAAGTTTTTTCATTTATTAGTTCAGTGCTATACCATTTACCGTTCCGCTTAACGACTTTTAGATGTAGCCTGCCTCGGCTGTCTACCCATACATCTCTCTTATCGGATGACCAATAGTTCTGTCCAGGTCCCCACTTGCTCGTACCTGAATTTTTCACTGTCCAAGTATACCCACTCCATTCGATCGTTTTTTGATCCTTGGCCAGAACGTGTTCGACTAAAATCAGAATAGGGAAGGCAGTTAATAATGCAAGCAAAATTTTTCTCCAGTATTTCTTCATATCCAATCCCTCATCTTTCTTTACAGCACTTTATTGTGTATAAGAGCTCTCCTTATTTATATCGGAAAAATTTTAAGATGATTAGATGTCTACGGTTAATTTTGTTATCTTTTTCTTATTTTTTCTCGATTCATACACACAAATGTCAAAAAGAGATTATTTAATACAATTATTTTCCACTAATAAAGGTGTAGATGAAATCAGTAGTTGATTCATCTACACCTTTTAAATTGAACTGCTAATAAGTTTATTGTCTAACATAGTGGAGCCTATTCAATATCGCCTTTACTTTTGATACGGGTCTTCGTGTTTGGTCTGAAGCACGGCAACTCCTCAAAAATGAAGACCCTCCCATTCTATATATGAACTATAGGCGCTTTCTTCTAGTGCGATTTCATTTATTTTAGCTCTCTATAATGTGTGGCGCGATTTCTACCATTTTCCTTAGAAGCATAGAGTGCTTGATCTGCCTTGCTTATAATTAACGCTTCTGAATCCTGTTCAATAAATGTCGCTACACCCACACTCACGGTTAAACTACCTGTTTCTGTCCATTCCGCTCTTTCAACCTCTTGATTTAACTTCTGAGCAATAAATATGGCTGCATCCTCATCCGTATTCGGCAGAATTATTACGAATTCCTCACCACCAAATCGCGCCGCAACATCATCCGGTCGCGCTTGCTTTTTTAAAATGTTTGCTAATTTCACAAGGACAATATCTCCAATTTGGTGGCCATATGTATCGTTCACTTTTTTGAAATGATCAATATCAATAATAAGTAGAGAGAACGTATTTTGTTCTTTATAGTACAATTCAATCTGCTCTTCTAGCTTTTCTTGGAAGAATCTTCTGTTTGGTATACCCGTGAGCTTATCTGTATTCGATATTTCAACTAACCCTGAATTAATTTCCATCAGCTCAATCTGTTTCTTTTCAATTTCAAGATAGATTTGTTCTAGTTTTTCAAAAGCTAGATTCTTTTCTAAATAGGCCTCTTCCATTTGTTTTTTAGTCGAACGTAATTCTAACTCATAACCAATTCGCCGCTTCATTTGAACTAAAACACAGTCAATTATTTCTATACCATCCAGCTCAAATCGTCTTGCATTCATCAAATAAGGAACGGACTCTCCCATTTGGTTTTTACAATTAATGAATAGCTCTTCGACATGCCCATATAAATTAATATTAGGATAAAAATAAGAATGAAAAACCAGCTTATTCCCCGTCGTCAATAACAGTTCAAAATGCTTTCCTATTAAATTCTCTTGCTTGTAGCCCATCCATTCTAGCAAGGTATTATTGACCTCGAGAATATAGCCATTTTGGTCAATTGTTAGGAACCCACAAGGCGCCTCTCTTAATCGTTCATCCATAATTGATCTCCCTTTTATAAATTAATTGCTAAGATAATCGATAATAATTTTAGTTGTTTCTAAAGGCTGACTAATATGCGGATAATGCCCTCTTGCATCTATGGTTTGAAGCGTACTATTTTGTAAATGCTTATTTAAATATTGTCCTACTTCTATTGGAACGATGCTATCATTCGCGCATTGAATAATTAGTGTAGGTACCTTTACTAATGGTACACTCGCACGATAATCTGAAAAGAATGTTACCTCCGCAAATTCCCTTGCTATACGCGGGTTCGTTGAGACAAAACTATTCTCTAGTTCTTGCGTTAACTTAGAATCCTTAGGTTGGTCCATCGCAAATGGGGCCATATAGCTTGCCCATCCTGCAAAATTCATCTCCATCATAGCAAGTAATTCTTTAATATCATTTAGTTCAAAACCACCAACATAACCGTCTGTATCATTTAAATAACAAGGCGATGGCCCAATCATAATTAACTTTTCGAAGTAATCCGGTCGCTCAATCGCAGCTAGCATACCAATCATCGAACTAATAGAATGACCTATGAATAGTACATGTTGAAGATCCATTTCTTCGATTATATCAAGGACATCCTGCATATAACCTTTAAGCGTACTATATTTTTCAGATTGGTACGAAGTGATATCTGAATTTCCTGACCCTACATAATCAAATAAAATAACTCTATAGTTCTCTGCAAATTTAGGAGCGATATATTGCCACATGCTCTGATCACACCCAAATCCATGTGCAAAAATAACCGTTTGTTCTCCCTGGCCCATCATCTTTACATTATTTCGTTTCATCACATCATTCATAAAAATCCCCACCTTTTTCTAATTAATCTCCCTACATTTATTTTGAACGATTACTATTTAAATATCTAGTAAAATTTTACTATTTATATTCTTTCTAACGGAGTAAATATTTTTTCTTTTGTTCATTGTTCTGCATCTGTAAAAGAATTACTTTCTCTTAATAAGAGTGACTTGGCTATATATTCATTTTTATAAAGCTTCATTCTTTAATAAAAAAAAACAGCCCACCACAATTGGCGAGGGCACTGAAAAACTTACGTTTTTTATGATGGTTTCGTTTTTCAAATAAGAATAAGGCACTTTCTGTTCGAATCGAACGGAAAGTGCCTTATTTCTTTGTCTATTACTTACACTTTTTCATTTAGCAGTTTCAATATTCGTTTGAGATTCACCGCAAATATCGTTGTGGCACCTTGGATTTGCATGCCAAATAAACCCGCTGATATGGCTGTTTTATAGCCATGCGGATTTTTTAATTCACTATTTTTCGCCTCTATTTTATAACGGTTTTTCGCAAGCTGTTTAAATGCATCAGTTTCTTGGAAAGCAGCTTGTTCTTCATGTTCAATTGATTTAATGGTCACATTATAGGTTTTACTTTTTGCCTCATCCTTATAACAGCCCTCACGCATCTGGCAGACTTTACATTTTTCAATATCAAAATAAAATGCCATTTTCGGATTTTTATTCTTATTTTTATTCTTAGAAAGTGCCTTTCGAATAGCTAGATGCCCAGCTGGACAGACAAACATACCAGCATCTTTATTGTAATCAAATTCGATTTTTCGTTGTCCGCTACCGTTTGTAATGACTGAATTTAACTTTGAAATTAATTGGAGCTCTTTTGATTTAGCATATTGTAAGTTATCTTTCGCAGAATAAGCGGCGTCACCAATCACCGTTTCAATTTCCATACCTGCCTCTTTACTTTTTTCAACTAGTTCTTGAAGATAATGACCATCACTTTTTTCACCTGTTGTCACAACCGCAGCCGTAATAATTCGTTCATCACTCATCGCAATATGCGTTTTGAAACCAAAGAAAGCCGAGTCAGCCGACTTATGTCCAACCCGCGCATCGGGATCATTTGAATAGCTTAACTGATTCTCATAATCATCAATCACTTCTTTTAAAACATTTAATTTTTCTTTCACAGCCGGGATTTGTGCAACCTTTGATTGCGTTTCCACCACTTCAACTACTTGACGACAGTAATCTAATTCTTCTGTGACTTCATTTGACGTAGGCTTCTCAGGGAATTTTCCAACCATGTTTTCGTCGAGTTGATACACGGCTTTACGTACATTTTTAGATTTTTCCTGTAAAAATTCTTTTGGCGATTTTTGATTATAACGAGCCTTTGTATGGGTAGCGTCAACGATGACCATTTTACTTAGTAGTAGCCCTTTTTCTAAGGCAATTTCAACTGTTTTCTGAATCAGTAAATCTATTAAATTCACATCTTGGAGACGAAGTCGACGGAATTTTGTCAGTGAACTTGAATCGATTACATCATCTTCTGGTGCCATCTCTAAAAAATATTTAAAGGACATATCGTATTTTGAACGCTCGACAAGGTCGGCATCCGATAGATCATGAATCACTTTTAATAGTAAATATTTAAACATACGAATCGGTGGAATCGCGTTACGGCCATTATCTAAACAGTATTTCGATTTTAGTTCGTCTAGAATAAATGAGAAATCCACAAGTTCATTAATTTGGCGAAGCATATTGTCCTTTGGGATAATTAAATCGTACAACGCCATGTACGGGCTCAAATTGAATGTTTCCTGTTTAGAAATCATGGTCGCACCACCTTTTATTAGTACTTTAATTATACAAGAAATGTGTGCGATTATACGAGGGAAGAGCCCTTCTTGTGATGAAAGTAGTTCCAGTTGATTGGAATGGAGGCGGCGACTTCTGCGGGAACAGCACGAGCGGAAGCACCCGGACTGAGCGAAGCGAGGGAGAAGGCTGGAGCCGTGCCCGCGAAAAGCGTCCGCCGGAATGGAAATCAACGGCATCGAAGAAAAAAAGCGTCCAGTAACGAATTTCCGTTCTTGGACGCTCTTACTTATAGCTGAAGGACTTTTTCAGTGCCCTCCAATTGGCTAGACTGTTATCATTTAACACTATTAAGGAGAACCTTACTTACTTATTAATCGGTTCACCGTAATGTATCTAAATGAGGGTTTTTTATAATATTTTTAAAGACTGGTTAAAATTATTAGGGTAAAAATCTATACTAGCTTATTCATACCTATAAAACGGGTTAACATCGTCCCAAGCGTCCCTCATTTTAGTCTTAGGAAATTTGCCATTGTCCTCTTCCTTAGCAACGGTACATACGTAAAAATATTTATCCAACAACTCATAAACATTGAAGTATGTAAGTGTACCTTCGATTGCAGCATTAGTTATGATGTGAGGTATATATTTTTAGAAAGCATATGTTCATAAATAAGTTTATTTCTTATATCTCCAGAAACTATTATTTCTTCCGCTTTTTTGTTATAAAATCGGACATGCTATGTTTCTTGGAAAGGCCGTCTAAGACTGACGGTCTCTTTGTTTTATTTATGTCTGAAAAACTCAAGCTAATTATAGGTTTATCCTTTTTTTGAATTAGGCATTAATTTCTGGTATAAAAGCTGATTTACAACAACTTTCGTATATATAGATAAAAGCACATACATGGGGTCAATAGAATCATATTTTATACAGAAGAAAATAAAGATTCCGATGGATTATTGCATTAAAGACTAAAATGGATGAAAGCTAAACATTCATTAACAAAAAATTATATGCATTGACAACCACTCATTTTTCAAAAGACATCCTAATTAGTTCATGCACTGCAAGTTCGTAAAGATACGTACCCTAGGAGTTCTTATCATTCAAAAATTTAATTAAGGAGGAATTACAATTTGATACATCCTGATACAGAAATTAGGTATGTAAGTGATGAAGTCGGTATTGGTGTGTTTGCAACAAAGTTAATCCCTAAAGGAACTATTATCTGGATTCAAGATGAATTAGATATGGTTCTTGATGAGGATTATATTGAAAGCCTTGATGAAGCTAGACAAGAGTATATATATAAATACTCCTATGAAGATGATGATGGGTATGTTCTATGTTGGGACCATGCAAGGTATATGAATCATAGTTTTAATTATAATTGTGTAGATACAGCATATGGTTTTGAGTTAGCTGTAAGAGACATTCATCCTGGTGAACAAATAACGTGTGATTACAGTGCAATGGGTGAAGATGAAGAGTTTGAATGTATACCAGAAGAAGGCTCATCTAGAACAAAAATAACCGTCAATGACTATTTAATTTATTATAAAGAGTGGGATGAGAAAGCAGCTGAAGCGTTTAAGTATTTTAATAAAGTAGACCAGCCGTTAAAACATTTAATAAAAGCAGAATTATTAGAAAAAGTAACTGCAGTAGCTAATGGAACTGAACCGCTAGACTCCATCCTTCCTTTGTTTATTTATGACGAAGAGGATGAATCGTAAATACAATATTATAATGAAAGAAGAGCGAACATAAAAAGCTCTCCTTTTATTTTGTTAATAGCATAAAAAGGATTTTGAACAGATGTGGTATTATTCTATGTTTAGTAAATACCCTATAAATTGAGGTTCAATAAAATAAGTATTTTTGTTATTACCGATACATTCATTAGAACCGCACTTACTTATGGTACGGTTCCCCCTATCACAATTAATACATTATTGTAGCCAAACCCCAAATTAGGATTTGGCCTTTTCCTGCTCCCCTAAAATCTTGTCCATTATTTTATCCTTCACAACCGGATGTTTTACTTCCGTTTTGACCATTTGATCAAGTAGCTTTTTCGGATCCTTTTTCTCTATCATTTAATAATTTTACTAATGGCCTTAAATGCGTCACCTTTTGCAATTTGTTGTATTTCAAATAGGCACATTTCTACGCTTGTCATGTTGGCACCGAGTTGAAGCATCTTTTGAATGCCGACTTCGCGATTGCCAGCTGTTCGTGATGTTACACAGTCTGCTAATACTTCCACCTCGTAGCCCATGTCAAGTAAATGTGCTGCTGTTTGGTATACACAAATATGCGTTTCAATGCCGGCGATTAATACTGTTTTGCGGCCTGTTGCTTCTAGCTTTGTAACAAATTCTTCATTATCATACGCGCTGAACGTAATTTTTTCGATTGGCTGCTCGCCTTCTAAATACTGTGCGATTTCTTCTACTGTGTGTCCCAGTCCTTTTGGGTATTGTTCTAGCCATAAAATCGGTAGCTCGAGGACCTTTGCACCTTGAACGATATTGGCAATATTATTAATAACAAAAGCACTTTCATCAACAATTTCAGCAAGCTTCCCTTGAATATCAATTAATACGAGTACTGTTTCTTCTTTTTTAAGCATAAAAAATCCTCCTTTATGTAAGTGTTTTAAATAATTCTATTATACTTGAATTTTTTTACATGTGACGATATTTTTTCGTGAATTGAACGAAACCCCACATCACGGTATAGTGGAGGAAGATAAGGAGGTTTTACATGCTACGACTTAGTTGGCTCATTAGTATGAGCATTTCGCTTTTTGGCGTTATGATAATAGAAAACTTTTTCACGCTGAGCCCAGAAGGACAGCCTGGTGCTGGCAATCTCGGTGCAATTGGACTAGCGCTTGTGATGCCGTTTTTATTACTTAGTATATTGACGACGTACCGCTTTTTCCTGCAAGTTTCTCGTCGCTCAACCGACCGAATGATGGGTACTATAATGTTGTTTTTCGGATTTGCGTTAATCGGCGTGCTTGTATACTACGCGATTGATTATAAAAACGAGGCATTTGCTGCACTCGGTGGAAATACGAATAATCCGGAGTCCACAATTTACGGCTATCCGCTACTAAATCAATATACAAATCATATTTTCATTAATTTTTATACGTTTGCAGTAGTGCACACAACATTTGCCTTAATTGGGGCAATTGTTGGGATATTTAAGCCAAAAAAACCACCTACGCTAAATGAAGAATAAAATTTCATAAACATTTCATGTACTACTTCAGGCAGGAAATTCAATAATTTTAGCGCATCCTTTGAATTTGTGTGCTATATTTAGTCGCATTAACTAGGTTTTGAGGTGAGAGTATGATAGACAATTTATTGATTTTTATAATGATTGCAACGATGCTCGTTATTATTCCGGGCGTGGATTTTTTACTCGTAACGAAAAACACATTAAATTACGGTAAACATGCCGGTCATTTTACAACATTGGGTATCTTATTAGGATTAACAGTATGGACGATTTTAGCTGTTTTAGGCTTGGCTACTATTGTGGCAAACTCCATCATATTATTTACAATCATTAAATACTTAGGGGCGATTTATTTACTATGGCTTGGAGTGCAAGCGTTACTAGCACGTAAGTCTACAATGGCAGATTTACTTAAGCCTAACCAAAATAGTTCGGTGAAGAAACATACATATCGCTCTTGCTTTGCCCAAGGTGCACTCAATGATTTACTAAATCCGAAAACGCTACTTGTTTATATGACATTAATGCCACAGTTTATTAATACGAATAATTCGATTACCCCACAGCTAATCACACTTGCTGTTATTTTAATGGTCATATCCGTCGTGTGGTTTATCATTATTGTATTTATTTTAGATATTATACGCGGATGGTTTTTACGTCCATCTGTACAGTCTATTTTCAACAAAGCTACTGGCGTGATGCTGATCTTTTTAGGCATCTGTGTTGCTTTAGAAGAAAAAACAATTTAACTCAACAAAGTAAAGGCGCCCGATTTTAGGACGCCTTTTTTTACCCTTTATACGCAATTTCCACTAAATTAAGGTTGTCCACTCTAAAATCTGTGCCGTACTGAATGCTACAATACAGCTCGCCAATATCTTTACCAGGACGAATGATGCCCACTCCAGTAAACGGCTTTCCAATATAAGGTTGGAGTACGTAAAAATTATTTAAATACTGCCGATTAAATGATTCTTCTATAAAGCTACGGTCAAATACGATTGCAATATACTGATTATTCTCTGCAACAGTTAATACAGCTACTTGTCCTACAAGTTCTATATTTACAAACTCACCCATCACAAGCCGTGTTTCACCGATATCACGAATGGATAGCTGTGAAACGAAACGCTTGCGTAGCTTCGGACCGCGAATCCATTTAAGCTCGTCCAATGTTTGCTGGTCAAATAAAGCTAGCTGCTCGCCTATCGATTGTTTTTTTGTGCGTGTTATTTTTTTCTCCTTTGGCAATGGCAGGCTTGGATGAACTAATTCGTGTTCCTTTTGTTCGGCTTGTTGAAAGAGCTTATACGCATCGCGAAGTGCGCGCTGCCGTCGTTCATAATGCAATGTAGCCATGATGTGCACACTTTTCGGTTCACGCTCTAAAAGGATTAGCGGAACTTTCATGTCATCACCTCATTCAATTTTTTTAGTTCTTGGGGTTATGTATGGCATACAATCAATTCCTACAACATTATAAAACTTTATCTATATAGTACGTGCTTACTCTCTCATCCAATGTTGTATCATATGCAAAAAAACTGTGTAACAACCCTATTTCGAGGATTATTACACAGTTTTTATTTTTATAATTACCGTTGTTATACACTACTGTTGTTTTATTAGTAATCGTTACTTCCATAATAGCAACAATGGTATTTAACCTAACCTTATAATTAGCGTACTTCTGCGCCAGCTTCTGTTAGTGCTTTTAAAACTTTATTATGTGCGGCTACTACTTCTTCGTCTGTTAATGTACGTTCTGGATCGAAGTAAGTTAATGAGAAGGCTACAGATTTTTTACCTGGTGCCATTTTCTCCCCTTCGTATACGTCGAATACTTTAACGTCTTTAAGCAGTTTTGTGCCTGCGCCTTTAATAATGCTGACAATTTCACCTGCCGCATGAGTGCGGTCAAGCTCTAATGCGATATCACGCGTCATTACTGGGAAACGTGGAACTGCGTTGTAGTAAAGCACTTCTGTCGTTGCGCCTAAAATCGCGTGTAAGTTTAGCTCAGCTACATATGTTTCTTTGACGCCTGCTTTTTTCTGTTCAGCTGGATGAAGTTGGCCGATTAAACCAACTTTTTCACCGTCTAGAAGTACGTTTGCCGTGCGTCCTGGGTGTAAGCCGTCGATTAGCGCTTTTTCGTATGATACGCGGCCTGTTAACGCTAGTTTCGCGAAAACTGCTTCTACGATACCTTTTACTACGAAGAAATCAACGTTTTTCTTCTCGCCCTGCCAAGTATTGTCAATCCATTTACCAGTTAACATAAGTGCTAAATGTTCTTCTTCAAATGGCAGTTCTTCTGCAGTTTGACCAAGGAATACTGAACCCACTTCATAAAGTGCGACAGAGTCTCCTTGACGTGCTACATTGTACGCAGCTGCTTCCACTAAGTGTGGGATTAAGCTTTGGCGTAATGTTGAACGTTCTTCAGACATTGGCATTAGAAGTTTTGTTGTTTCTTCTGCTTTTAGAGCAAATTTTTGAGAAGCTTCTGCAGAAGTTAATGAGTACGTCACTGCTTGGTAAAGACCTGCGCCTTCCATAACGTTACGAACGACACGACGAGCTGCTTGATACGGTGATAAGCCCCCAACTTGCTCACCTGATTCAGGTAATGTTAACGGAATTTCATCGTAGCCGTACATACGTGCAATTTCTTCCACGATGTCCTCCTCGATTTTTATATCTTGACGACGTGTTGGTGCATCTATGATTAATAACCCATTAACTACTTCTACGTCGAATTTTAGACGTCCTAAAATAGAAAGCATATCTTCAAGTGAGATTTTCATTCCTAGACGTGTATTGATGAAGTCTGGAGATACGACAACGCGTGCTGGAGTTTTATCTAACTCGTCAACCAGTACTGTCCCTTCTAGTACTTCCCCACCTGCAAGCTCCACTAATAACTGTGCCGCGCGTTCTGCAGCTGGTAATACACGGTTTGGATCTACGCCTTTTTCGAAACGTGCAGACGAATCTGAACGTAAGCCAAGGTCTTTTGATGTACGACGAACTGAACTACCTGCGAAATAAGCTGCTTCAATAACAACAGTAGTCGTTGCATCTGAAACCTCTGATTTTGCCCCACCCATAACACCTGCTACTGCTTCAGGCTCTACACCATTTGTAATTAAGTAGTTATGTGCTTGTAATGTGCGTTCTGCATCATCTAAAGTGATAATTTTTTCGCCATCACGGGCTGGACGCGTTACAATTTCACCAGTACCTAATTTGTCGTAATCAAATGCATGAAGTGGTTGGCCGTATTCCATTAAGATGTAGTTTGTAATATCGACTACATTATTATGTGGACGTACGCCAGCCGCCATTAAGTAATGTTGTAACCAAAGTGGAGATTCAGCTACTTTGACATTTTTAATAACTTTTGCAGCGTATAATGGGTTTGCTTCAGTATCTTCAACACGAAGTTGAAGGACATCTGCTGCTTTTTCAGTTGAAGCAGTGTATGTGATTTCCGGTAGCTTCACATCTGTTGAAAGAATGGCTGCTACTTCATATGCCACACCTAACATTGATAAAGCATCTGAACGGTTTGGTGTTAAACCAAGCTCTAAAATTGTATCGCGTAAGCCTAATAATTCAAGTGCATCTGAACCTGGTACACTGTCAGCTGGTAGTACGTAAATACCTTCAGCATAAGCTTTTGGTACAAGACGACCTTCAACACCTAGCTCTTGTAATGAACAGATCATCCCGTTTGATTCTTGTCCACGAAGTTTTGCTTTTTTAATTTTAATGCCGCCTGGTAATTTTGCGCCTGGGCGTGCAACGATTACTTTTTGACCCTCATCAACGTTTGGTGCGCCACATACGATTTGTTGTAACTCTTCTTCACCAACGTCTACTTGGCAAACATTTAATTTATCTGCTTCTGGGTGTTTTTCTTTTGCTACGACATGTCCGACAACGACATTTGACATGCCATGAGAACGGTCGATTATTGCGTCTACTTCAATTCCTGAGCGCGTAATTTTTTCCGCTAACTCTGCAGGAGCTATATTTTGTGTGTCTACATATTGACTAAGCCATTTTAATGATACTAACATTGGTTGGTCCTCCTTACGCCTCTGTGCGGTGGAATTGTGATAGGAAACGTGTGTCATTTGTATAGAAATGACGGATATCATCCACCCCGTATTTTAACATCGCGATACGTTCTGCACCGATACCGAATGCAAAGCCTGACACTTTCTTCGGATCGTAGCCAGCCATTTCAAGTACATTCGGGTGAACCATACCAGCACCTAAAATTTCGATCCAGCCAGTTTTCTTACAAACGTTACAGCCTGATCCGCCACATTTGAAGCAAGAAACGTCTACTTCTACAGATGGCTCTGTGAATGGGAAGAATGATGGACGTAGGCGGATTTCACGTTCTTCACCGAACATTTTCTTCGCTAGTGCATTAAGTGTTCCTTTAAGATCGCTCATGCGGATGTTTTCGCCGATGACAAGGCCTTCTATTTGCATGAATTGGTGTGAGTGCGTTGCGTCATCTGTATCACGACGGAATACTTTACCTGGGCAGATGATGCGGATTGCTTCGCCTTTTTTCGCTTCCATTGTACGGGCTTGTACTGGAGACGTATGTGTTCGAAGTAAGATTTCTTCTGAGATATAGAATGAATCTTGCATATCACGTGCCGGGTGACCTTTTGGCAAGTTAAGTGCTTCAAAGTTGTAGTAATCTTTCTCGACTTCTGGACCTTCTGCAATCTCATAACCCATTGCGACGAATAAGTCCTCAATTTCTTCGATTACGCGAGTAAGTGGATGACGGTTTCCCGCTTTCACTGTTGCACCTGGTAAAGTTACGTCGATTGACTCATTTTCAAGCTGTTCAAGGATGGCTTGCTCTTCCAGTGCAGTTACTTTTGTTTCTAGCACAGCTGTTACGTTTTCACGTACTGTGTTGACAAGTGCCCCCATTTTTGGACGTTCCTCAGCAGATAATTTACCCATACCTTTAAGTAAATCTGTGATTGGTCCTTTTTTACCTAAATAGGCAACGCGGACGTCATTTAGTTCTTTTAGGTCGCTAGCTGCTTCAATTTTCGCTAACGCTTCTTGTTCTAGTTGCTTTAATTGTTGTTCCATTGTTTGAATTCCTCCTTGTAAAAGTGCGTGCAGCCAAAAAAATGTTTGTTCATGGGCATTTGCAGGTGATCTCTATCAGTTATGGCGAGTTATCTATCTCGTCAGAAAAGTTATCTATCATTCGCCCACAAAACACAGGCCAAACACATTGTTTAGGCATTAGAAAGACACATCTCACCCCAAAATAGGGGGAAGATGATGTCCTTTATTATGTGGTTATGGAAGTTATACTTTCTTAACCACAAAAAACCCCGCCCCTATAAAAGGGACGAGGACGAGTTTCGCGGTACCACCCTAGTTATTGCAACTCGTGCAATCACTTCATTTGAAATAACGACTCTTCGCCGGCTAACCTTTCATCAGGCGTACTGAATCCCGGTAGCTGCTCGCGGGGTGAACTTCAATATTCATGTTTGTACGCAAGCTTACAGTCAAGGCTCGCATTCCCTAAAACAAACAATAGAACATCTACTCTTCCCGGTCGATGCATTTTAATCATTATTAATTTACATCTTTCATAGTACGACAGTTTCGTTTTCGTTTCAAGCGTTAACGTACAAATGCATACAGTAAAATCCCAGTAGCAACAGCGACATTTAGTGATTCTGCTTGTCCTAAAAGCGGGATAATGACATTTTGATCTGTTTTTGCAAGAAGTTGCGGACTAATACCACTACCTTCATTGCCAACGATTAATGCAAATGCATCACTTGCTTCAATGTCTTTATAAGATACAGACTCTTCTAATGAAGTACCGTATACTTGCACTCCATCCTCTTGTAGGTTTTCCACCCATTCAAGTAACTCGCCGCGCACTACGGGAATATGGAAGTGAGAGCCTTGAGCAGAGCGCACTGTTTTTGGATTAAATGCATCCGCACAGCCTTTTCCTAAAATAACAGCATCAATACCTGCAGCATCTGCTGTGCGAATCATCGTGCCGATATTGCCTGGATCTTGCACGGCATCCACAAGTAACACTTTACGCCAGCCTGCCATTTCAATTTCAGTTGCCATGCGCTGTTTGCAATGTGCAAACACACCTTGAGAGCTTTCTGTTTCTGCAATTTCTTTTGCAACAGCTTCATTTACTTGTACCATTTCTACTTCGTCAATTGCCCAAAGTAAAGGTAGGTCGACATCTTCACGTACGATAATTTGTACGATTTGGTCACTATTTTTCAATGCTTCTTCTACTAAATGGAAACCTTCTACGATAAATTCACCTGATTTTTCACGTTCTTTGCGCGTTGTCACAAGCTTTTTCCAGTGCTTTACTAGAGAATTCTGTGTTGATTCGATTCGTTTCATATTGTTTACGTACCGTCCTTAAATAATTATTTCTTTTATTATACTGCATTTTTGACAAAGAATCATTTTACCACGTCATGTTGGAAAAACACAGTTTGTTCAAAATCGAGTGAACCGACTTCTTTTCTCATCCACCGAAAAAATCCCCTACTAGTATTTAATGGAATGATATTTTTTCGAAACAAGCTAAATTAAAGGACTTTTTACCCGTATTTCAAATAAAACGAATCAACTATTTGAAAACAACCTACACTATAAAGAAAAAGGAGGTTGCATAATGGATTTTCAAATTCGACAAGCAATTACATCAAATGTTACAGGACAGACTGCTGAGGAGTTTACGGACATTGTTGCGGATGCCATTGATCGTGGTGAGGAACATTTACTCCCAGGACTTGGAGTATTTTTAGAAAAATGGTGGACGAGCGCTAGCGATGCAGAACGACAAGCCTTCTCACAAAAATTAGCACAAAATTTCGCTTCGTAACCGAGCAGCCATTGCTCGGTTTTTTAATTTTCTAAATATTTTCTCTATGATATAGTTACTCTATACAAGGGGGTTTGAAAATGGCTTACATAGTTGAAGAAATTACTATTTTACTTAAAAAAATATTATCGGAGGAGCAAATTTCCACAAATTTAACTGTCCGTGAACTGCATGGACGTGATGAATCCTATCATGAACCTGCCCTACCTGATATTGTTGTGTTTCCAAAAACGGCACAGCAAGTAAGTGACATTTTGAAAGTTGCCAATGCGCACCGAATTCCGGTCGTGCCGTTTGGTGTTGGTTCAAGTCTTGAAGGACATGTAATACCTTATGACCGTGGAATTACGATTGATTTTAGTGAAATGAATGCCATATTGGAAATTCGAGATGAGGATTTACTTGTTAAAGTGCAGCCTGGTGTGACACGTTCGCAGTTAAATAAGGAACTGAAAAAACACGGCTTGTTTTTCTCAGTTGATCCAGGTGCGGATGCAACTTTAGGTGGAATGGCCGCAACGAATGCAAGCGGCACAACTGCTGTCAAATACGGCGTCATGCGTGACCAGGTTCATGATTTAGAAGTTGTACTGGCAAACGGGGACATTATTCATACGGGGAGCTCTGCAGCAAAATCCTCATCTGGCCTACATTTGAATGGTCTATTTGTTGGCTCTGAAGGAATATTAGGCTGTATTACGGAACTCACATTGCGCGTTTACGGGATACCAGAGTTTGAAGTAGCGGGCCGCGCTATATTTGCATCAAATGAGGCTGCTATACAAGCAGTCGTAGCGATTACACAAGCAGGCATTCCAATCGGCCGCGTAGAGCTCGTTGATAGCGCATCAGTTCATCAGGTAAACGCTTATAGCGAAACGAACTATCCAGAGCGTCCAACCCTATTTGTTGAATTCCACGGCAATGAGGCTGGTCTTGCGCAAGATATTGAATTTGCGACAGAAATTTTCAATGATTTCGGCTGTGAGGATATCCAGTTTGAAAAGGATACAGCTGCGCGAAATAAGTTATGGGAGGGGCGCCATCACTTAGCCTATGCATATATTCATAGTTTCCCGAGTAAAAAGCTAATGAGTACCGACGTCTGTGTACCGATTTCACAACTTGCATCTTCCATTGATTTTGCTCGTGTAGAAATGGATCAGCTTGGTCTAGATGGCGGCATTGTTGGGCATGTGGGCGATGGCAATTTTCACGCGCTCTTAATGATTAATATGAAAGACCCCGAGGAAATAGCGAAATCCATTGCTTATAATGAAAAATTAGTAAAGTTCGCCATTGCGCGCGGTGGCACTTGTACAGGGGAGCATGGCGTTGGTGTCGGCAAACGCAAATATCAAGTACAGGAACATGGTGCAGCACTTGATGTCATGAAGGCTATTAAAGCAACACTTGACCCGAACAATATTATGAATCCGAATAAGCTTCTATAATTAGAAAGACACATTTTTCCCCAATAGTGTGCGAGATGCGGTTCATTCTTAACTACTAAACAAAGCGGTCCATCAGATGGTTTGATGAAACCGCTTTTTGTTCATTTCATTTCCACATGTTCAATCTAATATTTATACACTTACCCACCGTCAATTGGAATGGCCGACGTAATTTTAGGTGCGCTTGCTGGGGCAATTGAAATTATCGGTACGCCATATAGCGCAGGGTTTGGCACTGCTTGTTTTTTTGATTTTAGTGCGTTCAGCTTGGTCTTTAGTGCGTTCGCGACCCTCTTTAGTTCGTTCAGCAGCGTGTTTAGTTTGTTCACACCTGCAATTATGCGGATACCATTTTTTAGTGTGTTCAGCAGCCCACTCAGTACCCTCACCAATCTCTTCCCAACAATAAAAAGAACAACCCAGCGTCTCCCAGGTTGTTCTCATATGTAGTGATGAGGCTATCCATCTTGACAACATTCATCACATTTGTAGTATATTCATGCATTGCAGCGTCTCCCGCACATCCATGAATAAGAACTACACCAATGCCTATTCGCCACGTCCTGCTTCCAGACATTGGGTATTTCACAAAATGAAGGCCGCTACCCGCGAACCCAGCATTTATTAATTGGTATTAAGCAAGCACAGATGCTAGTACTGCTTTTTGAGCATGAAGTCTATTTTCAGCTTGTTCGAAAATGTAAGAATTAGGTCCATCAATAACTGATGTTGCCACTTCTTCCTCACGATGAGCTGGTAAGCAGTGCAGGAACATATAATCTGGCTTCGCATGCGTAACTAACTCTTCGTTAATTTGGTAACCCGCGAAGTCTTTTAAGCGTTGTGCCGTTTCTTCCTCTTGACCCATTGACGTCCAAACATCTGCATATACTGCATCAGCATCTTTCACCGCAAGTACTGGATCGTTTGTTACGTATACTGTACTACCATTTGTTACTGCAATTGCTTTTGCTTTTTCGATAATTTCTAAGTCGCATTCGTAGCCAACTGGTGTAGCCACTACTACGTCCATTCCTACATGGGCTGCCGCAACAACTAAAGCATGCGCTACATTATTACCGTCACCTACGTAAGCAAGTTTCAAACCTTTTAACTCACCTTTATTTTCAGCAATTGTTTCAATGTCTGCAAGTGCTTGGCATGGATGATCAATATCTGTTAATCCGTTAATAACAGGAATTGTCGCGTACGCAGCAAGTTCTTTTACCATCTCATGAGAGTTTGCGCGAATCATGATCCCGTCTAAATAGCCTGATAACACACGACCTGTATCTGAAATCGGCTCGCCTCGACCAATTTGCATATCGCGTGCATTCATAAACATGCCGTAGCCACCTAGCTGTTGCATGCCTACTTCAAACGATACGCGCGTACGTGTTGAACTTTTTTCAAAAATCATGCCTAGTGTTTTACCTTCTAACAAACGAGGACATTTGCCTGCTTTTGTAATTGTTTTTAATTGAGTCGCTAATTTTATTAAGTCTTGAACTTCTTCACTTGTATAGTCAAGTAATGTTAGTAAGTCTTTGCCCTTAAGACTTGTTACTAACTTCAGTTGTACTTCCTCTAACAGTTTCATAATACTTTCGCTCCTTTAAGGTTAATCATATTCCATATTATACATATGCATAATTATAAAATCAAGTGAATTAATATTTTATTTTTAAAAAATCTAAATTTTACATTAATTCATTTATTAATACCACATTTCTTTCAACACAACCTTATTTAATACGTTTTAACTCACTTATCATTATTCATCTTATTTTTATTTTTATGCATTTTTTGTATATTATTTTTTCTTTATTATTCACTTATATACAAAATTAAAAGCCTCCTCTTAGAAGAGAAGGCTTTACGATTGCAGTTATTCAAAAATAATTTTATTCACTGTATCACGGTCTAGCTTTTTGATCACCGCAACGATTAATTTTACTGCATTTTCATAGTCATCACGGTGAAGGATACCTGCGTGTGAGTGGATGTAGCGTGTTGCTACGCCAATTGCTAGCGATGGTACACCGTTTGCTGTTATGTGAATGGAACCTGCGTCTGTTCCACCGCCAGCGAGTGCTTCAAATTGATACGGAATGTTGTTTTCTTCTGCAATGTCGATAACGAAGTCACGTAGTCCATTATGTGCAACCATTGACGCGTCGTAAATAACGATTTGCGGCCCGGCACCCATTTTTGATGTGGACTCTTTAGGTGTTACGCCCGGTGTGTCTCCAGCAATGCCGACATCAACTGCAAAACCGATATCTGGCTCAATTTTATGTGTAGAAGTTTTTGCACCGCGTAAGCCGACTTCTTCTTGCACGTTTCCTACGCCGTACACGATATTAGGATGTTGCTCGTCTTTCAGTGCACGTAGCACATCAATGGCAATCGCACAGCCGATTCGGTTATCCCATGCTTTTGCGAGTAGATGCTTGTCGTTTCTCATGACGTTGAATTCAAAATATGGTGTGACCATATCTCCAGGTAACACGCCCCAGCTTAGTGCTTCTTCCTTTGAGGTAGCACCGATATCGATGAACATTGCCTTAATATCCACTATTTTATTTCGTGCTTCAACAGGTAAAATATGGGGCGGTTTTGAACCGATGACGCCAATGACTTCCTCCCCTTTACGTGTTGTAATCGTTACGCGCTGCGCTAGCATTACTTGACTCCACCAGCCCCCAACTGTTTGGAAGCTTATAAAGCCACGGTCATCGATTTTAGTAACCATAAAGCCCACTTCATCTAAGTGACCGGCTACCATAATTTTGGGGCCGTTTGCATCGCCTACTTTTTTTGCGATTAAGCTGCCAAGGTTATCTGTTTCGATTTCATCTACGAATGGTGCGATATACTTTTTCATCACTTCACGCGGTGCACGTTCATTACCAGCAATTCCGTTTGCATCAGTTAACTCTTTAAGCATTTGTAACGTTGGGTCTAGCTGTGTCATTATTTCACCCTCCTATATATCTATTCACTCCATTATAGCTTGAGTAATTTGAAAAATGAATTAATTTAATATCCCGAACGCTGACGCTCATAGTTTTTTTCATTTTTCGCGATATAGGCTGAGATAATATCTTCTTCTGTAAAATCAAGGTTAAATGCTAATACACTGTACGCATTCCACATCGCAATATACGTTTGTTCGGATTGCTGCTCGATAAATGTCAGCACGGCTGTTGTCGTGTATAAAAACCATAGTGTAAGGTCCTGCTTCCCTTCCACTGTTGGCCACTGTTGCAATGCAAAGCCACGCATATTGCCTAGCGACAGCATGAAATGAATTGAGTCAACAAACTCCTCTAAAATAACGTCACGCTCAGATGCACCTTTCGTTGACCAAAACTTAAAGCAGCGTGTTTCGTTCGCAAGCTCTGACAGTTCGACTAGTAAAGCTAGCCCTTTTTCATTAAAAACATCATGTTCAATATTTTGTGTGTCCTCGATAAAACGGTCAAGTTCACGCTGCATTTCAAATAATTTTTTGAATTCCATAAAAAATCCCTCATTTTCTTTCTAAAAGTGAAACTTCTACTGCTACTCAATCGTATAGCAAAGAAACATGGTATGACAAGGGGGAACTTTCATGGCTCTTCTAATCCGTTTACTTATTATTGTGCTCATCATTTACATATTTTATAAAGGGGTTCGTTATTTAACCGATCCTAAGCGGAAGCTAGATGAAGCGTTTGAGAATGGACAATATTATTTTTATGATGATGTAAAGAATGTACGAAAAAATTTCTTCATCTCCTATAAGGGTGCTCTGTTTGAAGGCGAAAAATATTTAGGGACGACTGACAATGCGTTCGAAGTTGTATCTATCTTCGTTTTTGTCCATGAAGCAATGAAGCTACAAGGCTTTACAAAAGAGGATTTTCTTTATTTAGAGAAGGAAATAACGATGAACTATCCGAATGCAAAAATCAATTGGAAAAATCCTATTGAAAAGCTGATGAATCAATGAATAAAGGACAAAGAAACATGAACTACGTTTCTTTGTCCTTTTTACTCGCTATTTAGGCAATAAGTCTGACAATGAGATAAATTTGAACAGCCGTAATCAACGGAAAACCAAATGCAAAGGTATTGTGCTGGGTTTTATGACGGAATAAGTACATCCCTAACACACCACCAGCTGCCCCACCAAAAATCGCTAGAATAAATAATGTTTTTTCGGCAATTCGCCATTCTCTTTTTATGGCGCGTTTTTTATCAATATACATGAACGCACATAGTATGAGCGACATAATGCCTACATACGAAAGTAAAGCTAGTTCCATACATATTCCACCCCTTATGAACAAATGCGCTAAAGCGCCTGTTTAGCCCCGACAAGCTGCTTGCGAGCCCGAAGTGAAGGCGCTCTCTTTGCCTTCGCCCGAGGACAGACCGCGACCTCGAGGGGCTGGCGCTTTAGCCTAGACGTTGCATTTACTTATTTGAATGTTATCCACATGGCGAATTTTTATAATTTCCTTAACAGTTAGAAAGTCACATCTGGCCCAAAATAGGGCGAGATGCTGTCCTTACTTATGTAGATAAGAAAGTTATACTTTCTTATCTACCAAAAAAGACTGATAGGAACGAATCCCTACCAGTCTTGAGCTGTTTGAAATTAAATTATTTCGCTACTTAAGTTAAATCGTCTGTTCGAAAAGTTCGAAGTTCTTATTTAGCTTGTGCAGTTTTAGCAGCTTCTGCTAATTGAGCGAATGCTACTGCATCAGTTACAGCTAGGTCAGCTAACATTTTACGGTTAACTTCGATACCAGCTAATTTTAAACCGTGCATTAAACGGCTATATGAAAGACCATTCATACGAGCTGCCGCATTGATACGAGTGATCCATAATTTACGGAAATCACGTTTCTTTTGACGACGGTCACGGTATGCATATTGACCTGATTTCATTACTGCTTGGTTAGCTACTTTATATAATGTATGTTTTGAACCATAATAACCTTTAGCTAATTTTAAAACTCGTTTATGACGCTTGCGCGTTACTGTTCCGCCTTTTACGCGTGGCATACTAATTACCTCCTGCTAATTCTTTCGAATGTTAGTTGTTTTTGTTTGAACGATTGTTCAACGATTATTTCATGTAAGTTAATAACGTACGGATACGTTTGAAATCGCCAGAAGTAGCGATTTTTGCTTTACGAAGCTTACGTTTCGCTTTAGTTGATTTGTTAGCGAATAAGTGGCTACCATAAGCACGGTCAAATTTTAATTTTCCAGTACCCGTCTTTTTGAAACGCTTCGCAGCTCCACGGTGAGTTTTCATTTTTGGCATGTCGATTTCCTCCTAAACTATTTCATCAAATAATTATTGCTTTTCGTTCTTTGGTTGAAGAACTAAGAACATGCTTCGGCCTTCCATCTTCGGTTTTTGTTCCACCGTAGATACTTCAGCACAAGCTTCAGCAAAGCGATCTAATACGCGCTGTCCGATTTCTTTGTGCGTGATAGCACGTCCTTTAAATCGGATACTACATTTAACTTTATCACCTTTTTCAAGGAATTTGATACCGTTACGTAGTTTCGTTTGGAAATCATGTTCATCGATTGTGGGGCTCAGACGAACCTCTTTCATCACGATGATTTTTTGATTTTTACGAACTTCGCGGTCCTTCTTTTGCTGTTCGAACTTAAATTTACCATAGTCCATGATACGAGCGACTGGCGGCTTGGCTTGAGGGGCCACAAGGACAAGATCCAAGTTTACACGAGTTGCAATTTCAAGCGCTTCGTTACGTGTTTTGACGCCTAGTTGATCTCCATTGTGATCGATTAATCGAAGTTCACGTGCGCGAATGCCTTCGTTTACATACATGTCTTTGCTAATAATAATCCACCTCCAAGGTAGTGTCGCGAATACATGGTTTGGTGTATAGTCTAACCCGGTTGAACGGTACACCTCTTTGTCGTGTCCATATAAGAAAGACACATCTCGCCCCAAAATAAGTCGAGATGATGTCCTTTCTTATGTAGGAAAAGGAAAGATTTACTTTCTATTTCCAACAAAAAAGGACGGACACTTGAGATGTCCGCCCGCTTATATATGTATACGCAAAGTCCTGCGTAAAACAATTCAACGTGTCATACCTGCTAACAGCTTTATGCGTTCATCAGGTGAGAAGCGGGCAGCCTCTACTTTCAAACTTTGTATTCATAACTTAAATAATCTTAACATCGCTATTAATAAGTGTCAATACTTTTATTCCATTATTTTTTTAAAATGAAGTTTTCAATACCCATCTTTCATATAAACGGTTACTTTTACTTTATCACCATTTGATGCTGTAATCGTTGTTGTCCCCTCTATTAAAGGCTTTAACAACGACACGCATAGTATGATTTTTTTGGATTTGCATAATCAGAACCACTCACCGGATTTGGGGGATAAGCAGTTATTTTTACAATAGATGTATCGTCAGCAGTGGGCGGTAATATTTTTTGATCTACATTAAAATGCTCATATAAAAATAGTTTATGACATCACTTCAAGAATTAATCACGTATATCTCAATAATTATACATTGTTAAATCGCTCAAGATTAGCGTACGCTTATATAGAAAGAAGCGGTTCACCAAAGCTTTTTCTACTATTTTCGCCATTTGCCCACTTGTTAAAAATCATATGGTAATTATTTTAAATAACTTTGCTTATTATGAGGACTTACTTAAATGGTACATAATTCCCTTAACAAATTAGAAAAACGCACCAACAACTGTTGATGCGCTTCCTCATTATTTTGCTACTTCTTTTTTAATATTGCTTAAGAACTCTTCAAATGATACTGTTTCTGAGTCTTTTGAGCCGTAACGACGAACGTTTACGCCGCCCGCTTCCACTTCTTTGTCCCCGATTACTAGCATGTACGGGATTTTTTTCATTTGGGATTCACGGATTTTGTAGCCTAGTTTTTCTTCACGATCATCCATTTCAACACGGATACCTGCAGCAACTAATTTCTCCTCGATTTCACGAGCGTAGTCATAGTGTACTGCGTTTGATACTGGAATAACCGCTACTTGAACTGGCGCTAACCAAGTTGGGAATGCCCCTTTGTATTCTTCGATCAAGAAGGCTACGAAACGTTCCATAGTTGATACTACACCACGGTGGATAACTACTGGTCGTTGTGGTTGACCATCTTCACCGATGTAAGAAAGATCGAAACGTTGTGGTAATAGGAAATCAAGTTGAGCAGTTGATAATGTTTCTTCTTTACCAATCGCTGTTTTCACTTGAACGTCTAGTTTTGGACCGTAGAATGCAGCTTCATCTTCTGCTTCGTAGTAATCTAAACCAAGCTCATCCATTGCTTCTTTTAACATGCGTTGCGCAGTTTCCCACATTTCATCGTCATCAAAGTATTTCTCTTTATTGTTCGGATCACGGTAAGACAGACGGAATGAGTAGTCTGTTAAATCAAAGTCTTTGTATACGTCAAGAATTAACTCCACAACTTTTTTGAACTCTGATTTAATTTGGTCAGGACGTACGAATAGGTGAGCATCGTTTAAAGTCATCCCGCGTACACGTTGTAGACCAGAAACTGCACCACTCATCTCGTAACGATGCATTGTACCAAGCTCTGCGATACGTAATGGTAAGTGACGGTAAGAATGCAGACCATTTTTGAAAATCATCATATGGTGCGGGCAGTTCATCGGACGTAATACAAGTGTTTCATTGTCCATTTCCATAGGAGGGAACATGCCGTCTTGATAGTGATCCCAGTGACCTGACGTTTCATATAAAGTTTTTGAACCAAGTACTGGTGTGTAAACATGTTTGTAACCTAATGATACTTCTTTATCTACGATGTAACGCTCGATTACACGACGGATTGTCGCACCATTTGGTAACCATAGTGGTAAACCTTGACCTACCGTTTGAGACGTCATGAATAAGTCTAATTCTTTACCAATTTTACGGTGATCACGCTCTTTTGCTTCTTCAAGCATTTGTAGGTGATGTTTTAATTCTTCTTTTGTGAAGAATGCAGTACCGTATATACGTTGTAGCATTTTGTTGTCTGAGTTCCCTCTCCAATAAGCGCCCGCTAAAGAAAGAAGTTTGAACTCGCGTAATTTACCTGTTGACGGTACGTGGATACCACGGCAAAGGTCAAAGAAATCACCTTGGTAGTAAATTGATACTTGGTCATCTGCAGGAATTGCTTCAAGAAGTTCTAGTTTGTACTCGTCGCCAACTTCTTCGTAAATCTTTTGCGCTTCGTTGCGCGATACAGCCTTGCGTTCAATTTCGATATTTTCAGCAATAATTTTTTTCATTTCTTTTTCGATTAACGGAAGATCTTCCATTGTTAGCGGTGTTTCTAGGTCAATATCATAGTAGAAACCTGAGTCAATAACTGGACCAATCCCTAGTTTTACTTCTGGGAATAAGCGTTTTACCGCTTGTGCTGTTAAGTGAGCCGTTGAGTGACGTAGGATTTCTAAGCTTTCAGGTGATTTTGGTGTAATAATTTCAATTGCAGCATCTTCTTCAATCGGCGTTTTTAGGTCGATCAAAACGCCGTTAATTTTACCTGCTAACGCTTGTTTGCGCAGACCCGGACTAATTGAGCCCGCTACGTCTTCAGTTGAAGCCCCGCGTGCGAATTCTTTTACCGCACCGTCCGGGAATGTTAATTTAATCATTTCTGACATGTGAATGTCCTCCTTTAGATTGTTTGTTGAGTATGAGGTGAGCGTGGGGTTATGAATTAGTTTCCTGAAGTTATCTATCACTTCCGAAAAATATCGATCAACCCACAAAATAAACACAAAAAAGCACCGTCCGCGTAAAGGGACGATGCGTATATGCTCGTGGTGCCACCCTTCTTCCTTCCGAGTTAAACTCGAATGAAGCTCAAGGTCAGTTAACGTACTGAAGAACGTTGACGGATTGGCCCCGTCACTGCTCCAAGGTAGTAAAGTATATGTCGTACTAGGAAGCTCCCAGCCTAGGCTCCCCTCTCTAAAAGTCGGTTCATAAAACTTCTTATCCTTTTCAAAGCATTTACAAATGTTTTAATTACTAGCAAAGTATACGCTCGTTTCGCACGAATTGCAACTGCCCAAGATTGAATTTTTTGTGCAATTAACTACGACGATTGGCGCCGTCCATTTGAATCGGTGTTGTCAGGGCCTTAATACGCTCCATAATTCGAGCAGCCTTCACTACCTCTACATCCCCACGCTGTGATTGCGCCAAATGATGCTCAAGACCCGCATAGTCAAAGTTGGACGTAATAAATGTCGGTAGTTCCTCGCTCATACGATAATGAAGAATCGTCCCTAAAATTTCATCGCGCGTCCAGCTTGATAATGTTTCCGCCCCAATATCATCTAGCATCAGTACTGGTGCCTTCTTCACATAATCAATTTTTTCATTCAAGGATTGATCTTGAATGGAATTTTTCATCTCACGTAAAAATTCAGGAACGAAAACTACGACTGAACGCACTTTAAAAGTTGCTAATTCATTGGCAATGGCACCAAGCACAAATGACTTCCCAACGCCAAACTGACCATATAAATAGAAGCCCTTTGCCGGCAATTCGCCTGTTTGCTTATATTGCGCAACAAAGTCCGCAGCTTTATCAGCAATACTAAGACGTGAATGATTATCAATCGCTAAATCTTTCAGCGTTGCCTTCAGTACGTCCTTTGGCATATGCATACTGGAAATCATATTCGCTACTTCTCGGCGCTCGTCCTCGCGTAGCTTTTGTTCACAACGTTCATATGTTACATCAATGACATTACGCGTAATGAACAGTTTCGGTACAAAGCCCTTTAGTAAATTTGTACAGTTTGCGGTACTGCCACAACCACAGCAGTCTGTTGCTTGCGTTGTATATTCATAAAGCTTCGGTAAACTACGCTCAACCATTTCCTTGTTTACGATTTGATCGTTTTCAGCTAAAAACTTTTGCACTTTTTCGTTTTCCAACGTGTCACGTCGCATTGCCTCATAACGTTCTTGAAATGAAGGAATGCGTGCTTGCACTTTTTTTAACGCTTCCTTAATCGGTTCGATGTTAGTTCACCTGCCCATCTTGTTGCCCTAATTTTTCTAATATTTTTTGACGTTCTTTTTCAAAATCCACTGAGCTATCTGCTGGTGTTGCCTCCTGCGCCTTATCATCGCGCTTGTAAAACCAATCCGGCACCTGCTCCTCACGATAATTTGTTTTGCGTCCTGGCTTACGTGTTTGGTTTGCCGCATTTGCTGCATTTGTCGATTTTGCCGTTTTTTCATTTTTCCACTGAGCGTATTTATCTCGCTCCAGACGCGCTAATTCCATCGCCTCTTTGGCAGTTTTTAAATCTTTACGGTTCCAATGGTCAGCAATTTGTTCCACATATTTACGCGGTAATTTCATATCGGTGGACAGCATGACATACTCAAGCAGCACATTGACGACTCCAATAGGCATGCCGTACTGCACAACCAAATCCTCTGCTAATTGGACAGATGCTGGAATCGGCTCCTTGCCATTATTTATTTCACGCAGCACTTGAAGTGGCGGCGTCGTTTCCAAATAATGGAGCCGTTCTTGCTCCTTCGATAGGTTTTGTGGTGTCATCGCAGGCTTTTGTCCAAACGTTTTCGCTAGCTTAGGTGCATCCTTTGAAATTGTGAGCTTATAATAATCCGCCGCCGCTTTTTTTAGGCGTTCTGTTGGAAGCTTCATATGATCATCTAAAGCTAAAATGACCACCTTCTGCATATCAAGTGGTGATAAATGATACAAAAAGGCGAGCTTTGCAATCATTTCGCGCGCCTCTACTGTTAACGCACTAGAAGGCACTAACTGCTCCGACAGGCCGGATTTCAATAAATTAAAATCAAATTGCTCATAGTAAAACGGATAATCTTGTTGCGACTTTTCAGGCTCCTCATAAAAATCTTTTGGTACATTCGTATGCACCGGTTTATAAACATCAATAAAGGAGCGCGTCACTTCCTCATACGATTCCTTACTCGTCTGTGTTAAAAAGCGCTGACGTAGCTTACGATATGCATGTTCACCAATTTTACTATATAAAAACATCGATAACAGAGGATCGTGGAAAAAGCTATGTGCATCAAGCGGGCGAACAAGTTCATAAATAAAACGTCGACTGTCTCCCCCGTCCTTACGCCATGTACGTAACAAGCCAATTGCTTCAAGTGCTACGCGTGCCTCGAACACCTTCCCGATTGGCATCGTTAGCACATTCATTAAATAATAATGTGTCATCTCATAGCTTGACGGATGCTCTGCCTCTGCCCATAGCGTTAAATATAAGCTAACTGGCTCTGCTCCCGTTAGCGGCTGATAAAATAATGTTAAAAGCTGACGTTCATTTGTGGATAATGCATGAGGGAGCGTTATTTCAAAATGATCAGTTGGCTGTAGTTCTTTATACAAATGAACCATTTCAAGTCCCTCCTAAAATTTATTTGTCTTTAGATTGGCGTAGAATTATCTCCTTTAATTCATCGATAAACACATTAATATCTTTGAATTGACGATAAACAGAAGCAAAACGCACATAGGCAACCTCATCGATTTTTGCAAGGCGGTCCATAACCATCTCACCAACATCTTCTGAACGGACTTCCGAATTTCCAATACGGCGTAAATCCTTTTCAATGGACATCACAATTTCTTCTAATACTTCGAGTGAAACAGGACGTTTTTCGCATGCTCGAATAAGCCCGCGTAATACTTTTTCGCGACTAAACTCTTCACGTGCCCCTTCTTTTTTCACAACGATCAAAGGTGTTTCTTCTATTTTTTCAAATGTAGTAAAACGAAAAGCACATGATTCACATTCTCTACGTCTACGTATTTCTTTATTATCATCTACAGGTCTAGAGTCTACAACGCGCGTTCCGTTGTACTGACAAGATGGACATCTCATAGCGGTTTCTCCCGATTCATTTCAATTTACTATTTGTATTATAACAAATAACATTATATGAGAAATAATAATTCACGCTTTATTAAAAAAAACGCTTTTAAGGTAGGATATATTTCCCTACCGTTTGTACTAGTATATGGCTTAACAAAGCGCCTCGCAACTTTAGGCAGTCACATCTCGCCCCAAAATGATGGACTTTCTTAAATACTAAAAAAACCTTCCCGAGCAATTTACGGGAAGGTTTAGAAATTCATTTACACTTATGCTTGAACTGTACTTAATGCTTTTGTTAATTTTTTTGCTAAGTCGACAACGCGCGCAGAGTAGCCCCATTCATTATCATACCAAGCAAGTACTTTCACTTTGCGAGAACCAATTACCATTGTAGTCAAGCCGTCGATTGTTGATGAGTACTTTGTTGTGTTGTAATCAGAGGATACTAAAGGCTCCATTGTGAAGTTTAAGATACCCTTCATTGGACCTGATGTTGCAGCACGCTCAAATGCAGCATTCACTTCTTCCACTGTAACGTCTTTCTGTAAGTCTACTACTAAATCTACTAAAGATACGTTAGGTGTTGGCACGCGTAAAGACATGCCGTGAATTTTACCATCTAATTCCGGTAATACTAATCTTAAAGCTTTTGCAGCACCCGTAGATGTCGGAATAATTGATTGGGCACAACCACGAGCACGACGTAAATCTTTATGTGGATTATCCAAGTTTTTTTGGTCATTTGTAAATGAATGAACTGTAGTCATTAAACCGTTTACAATTCCAAACGTGTCATTTAATACCTTTGCTACTGGAGCTAGGCAGTTTGTTGTACAAGATGCATTTGAAATAATGTCATGCTTAGAAAAATCAAGCTTATCATCATTTACCCCTAAAACAACTGTGATATCTTCGTTTTTACCTGGAGCTGTTAAAATAACTTTTTTGGCACCAGCTTCTAAATGCAATGCTGCTTTTTCGCGGTCATTAAATTTACCTGTTGCTTCTATTACGATGTCTACACCCATTGTAGCCCAAGGTAATTGAAGTGGGTCGCGCTCGCTAACAATTGCCACATGTTTACCATTAACAATTAATGAGTCTCCCACTGCTTCAATTGTACCGTCGAAAGTACCATGATTTGTGTCATACTTAATTAAATGCGCTAACGTTTCAGGTGGGTAACTCGCATTAATCGCCACTACATTTAAGTCGTCTTGCACAATCGCCTGTCTGAATACCATACGACCGATGCGGCCAAATCCGTTAATAGCAATAGAAACTGTCATTATTTTAATATCCTCCCGTAATATACATATTAATTATGTTTACTTTATATGGTCATTAGTATAACACATTAAACCGAAATGGGAACATTATTCGATTACATTTAAAAAGTTATTATATTCTGACAATGAAAATTAAATATAACGCTTATCTTCCTATATCCCAAATGCCTTAACAGTCCATTTTCCAAGAACAAAAGCGCTAGAAAATTCGAGTTGAATGCGCCATTTGCCTTCGCCCGAGGACAGAACACAAACTCGAGGGACTGGCGCCTTCACCTAGAAGTTACATTTCCTTATTGATATGTTCTCCACAAAGCGGAATATTATTATTTTCTTCACAACAAAAAAACTGAGTAAAAAGTGTCCGCTCATCACTTTTCACTCAGCTTCCTTTAATTAGGCTCTGTTAAACACAACAAACAATTGTGCAGTCACGCTAAAGGGCAACACAATACTGTTCATGGTGGCAATACCGCATGGATGTAGTTTATTGCTAACTTCACGCTATACAAGGCGTGATTGGATTGATCTTACACTCCAATATTCCCCATAAATATCAACAAAGAAATTTAACAAAACCTAAAATTAAATTACTGCCCAGTCTATTAAAATCTTCTTCAATTGCTGCGCTGTTGATTCAAGCGTGTCATTATTGAAAATGACCGCATGTGCACCCGCTTCTTTTACAGAAAGGGGGAGCTGTGAGGCAATACGTGCCGCCGCTTCTTGTTGTGTCAAATCATTACGCTCCATTAAGCGTTGTAATTGAACTTGTTTAGATACCGATACGACTAAAATCTTATCTACAAAATGCTGTAACTTACTTTCAAACAGTAATGGAATATCCATCACAACAGTTGGCGCACCATTTGCAATATGTTCATCACGTTGTCGTAGCATTTCCGCTCGGATCGCGGGGTGAATAATTGAATTTAAGACGTCTCGTTTTTCTGCATCATGGAAAATGATTGAGCCCACTTTAGCGCGGTCCATTGTGCCATCCTCACAAATAACGTCTACCCCAAAAGCATCTGCTATTTTCTGAAGTGTTGACTTACCTGGCTCAACAACGATACGGGCTACTAAATCTGCATCAACGATTGGGAGCTGATAGTCTGCTAGCATTTTTGCGATTGTACTTTTTCCACTTGCAATACTTCCTGTTAATCCAATAATCATGTAAACGACACCTCTATTTTTGGCAGTTTGAACAATACACCGACGTGCGACCGCCGATGACCATTGATTTTGTAGCATTCCCGCATGTCGGACAAACCTTTTTACCATACATTTCCAACCGGTGCTGCATGCCTCCAGCCTCACCATTTATATTACGGTAATCTGAAATGGTCGACCCGCCCGTATCAATGCTTTCCTGAAGAATGACACGAATTGCTTCAAATAACTTAATTTTTCGTGCGCGACTAATACGATTCGTTTTACGCCCAGGGTGAATATTCATTTTAAATAGCGCTTCTGTTGCATAAATATTTCCGCAACCTGAAATGACTTGTCCGTCCATAATCACTTCTTTAATCGGTTTATTTTCGTATTTCGCTTTTGCACATTGCGCTAAGAAAAATCCACATGCATCCTCGTCAAAAGGTTCCGGCGCCATTTGTAGCAGCGGCGGGTGATCTGCAATTTGCTTCACAAACCGTAGCTCTCCGAAGCGGCGAATATCTGAATACACGAGTAGCTCGCCCGTATTTAATGTAAGAATGGCATGCACATGCTTGCGGAATTTAACTTCTGTAATTTCAAGGACATCTTGAACGATAAACCACGCGCCAGTCATACCGAGATGATTGACTAAAACAAAATCTTCGCCGTCCTTTTCAATCGTAAAGAAAATATATTTCGAACGGCGATTAATTTCTTTAATGATCATTCCTGCAAGTACTTCTTCAAATAAATGTGGTTCAATATTCTTTACGATGCATTGCTTACCTGCATTTGTTGAGGCAAACACGACGTCGGATAACGCTACCCTTTCAATCGTTTTTCCTTCAACAACTGGCTTCAATGCGCGAACCACACCTTCTACTTCTGGTAATTCCGGCATAATTTCGCTCCTTATTTTGCCTCATACCAAGATGCGCCATATGAAAAGTCTACCTTTAATGGAACAAGTAGCTCAATCGCATGCTCCATCACTTCTGGTACGATACGCTCTAAAATTTCAATTTCCTGTGGTGGTGCCTCGAAAATTAATTCATCATGCACTTGTAGTAATAGTCTTGAACGGAGCCCTTCTGAGCGTAAACGAGCATCCATATCAATCATCGCCTTTTTAATAATATCCGCTGCACTGCCTTGGATAGGTGTGTTCATCGCTGTACGTTCAGCAAAGCTACGCAGATTAAAGTTTGAGCTCGTAATATCTGGTAAATAGCGACGGCGGTTTAAAATTGTTGTTACATAACCTTTTAATTTGGCCTCTTGCACAACGGAATCCATATAGCCTTTTACACCTGGGAAGCTTGCTAAGTAATTTTCAATAAATGTTGCTGCTTCTTTACGCGTAATATCTAAGTTTTGTGATAGACCGTAATCACTGATTCCATACACAATCCCAAAGTTTACAGCTTTTGCAGCGCGGCGCATATTCGAATCTACTTCCTCCGCTGACACTTTGAACACATCCATCGCTGTACGTGTATGAATATCCATGCCTTGCTTGAACGCATCTACTAGTGCAGGGTCCTCACACATATGCGCTAATACACGTAGCTCAATTTGCGAGTAGTCGGCCGCGAATAGCACCCAGCCTTCTTGTGATGGGACGAACGCTTGACGAATTTTACGACCTTCCTCTAAACGAATCGGGATGTTTTGTAAATTCGGATCAGTAGAGCTTAAACGACCTGTCGCAGTTAATGCCTGCTGGAAGCGCGTGTGCACCTTGCTATCTTCATCGTGTACTTCTTTTACTAAGCCTTCAATATATGTCGACTTCAATTTTGCAAGTGTACGGTACGTTAAAATATGTTTCACTACATCATGTTCAGACTGTAGTTTTTCCAGCACATCTGCCGCTGTTGAATAGCCTGTCTTCGTTTTTTTTATAACCGGAAGACCCAGCTTATCAAACAAAATAACACCTAATTGCTTCGGTGAATTAATATTAAATTTTTCGCCTGCAAGCTCGTAAATATCCTTTTCAATAATTTCTAGCTTCGCGGCAAGATCCGCACCCATTTTTTCTAATGTTGGTACGTCCACTTTAATGCCTTCACTTTCCATTTTCCCTAAAATTGAAGCTAATGGAAGCTCTAAATTTTTATATAGTTCAAACTGTTCGTTTTGCTGAAGTTTTTCCTCAAGGACTGGTTGTAGGTTCCAGACAGCAACTGCTTTACGGCTTACATGCTCTGCTAATATGTCCGATGCTGGTACCACCCATTTTGCACCTTTGCCATAAATTGCTTCGTTTGACTGCACATCTGTGTAGCCGAATTCCTTTGCAAGCGTTGCCACATCATCCCCAGAAATGGATGGCTTTACAATGTACGAAGCAAGTAGTAGGTCAAACTCCACACCTTGTAGTTCAATATCAACGCGCTGCAGGATCGCTTGTGTTGCCTTGCTATCGGCGATGTATTTTTTCTTAGATGGATCTTTTAGCCAATCTTTTAGTAAACGATTACCAGATGCAATATCCATTGGTATATACACCGTTTCCTTACCGTCTGTTAAGCTAATGCCAAGTGCATGGCAGCTATGGTAATGCTCATTTTCAAGCTCGACATGTACCGCCATTACATCCTTGAATAAATCTGCTGTTATTTCGTTGACAACGTTAAATTTAAGCTCTGCTTGTTCCTTCACCTCGTCGGCAAAATCACTTTTTTCGATTAATGATTTAAAGCCAAGCTCCTGCCAAACTGCAATTAACTCTTCTTCGTTTGGACCTGGATATGCTAATTCATCTAAGCCTACTTCAATCGGAGCTTCTGTATAAATCGTCGCTAACTGCTTGGATAAATGCGCCTGTTCTTCATTTGCGACCAGCTTTTCTTTCATTTTTGAAGCCTTCATATCGTCAATTGCTGTATATAAGGCTTCAACAGAACCATGCTCTTTTAACAACTTAATCGCAGTTTTTTCACCAACGCCAGGAACCCCAGGAATATTATCAGAAGCATCGCCCATTAAGCCCTTCATATCAATGATTTGTAATGGGGCAAGGCCATACTTTTCTTCGATATGAGCTGGTGTATACTTCTCCATATCCGTTATACCTTTACGTGTGATATACACCGTTACTTGATCCGTTGCGAGCTGCGTTAAATCTTTATCGCCAGAAACAATAATGACTTCCGTTTGCTCAGTAGCAGCTTGTTTCGCGAGCGTACCTATAATATCATCTGCCTCATACATCGGAAGCTCATAACGCTTAATGCCGTACGCATCAATTAATTTACGTAGGTACGGAAACTGCTCAGATAATTCAGGGGGTGTTTTTTGACGTCCCCCCTTATATTCACCGTACGATTCATGTCGGAAAGTCGTTTTTCCTGCATCGAACGCAACGAGCATTTTTGTCGGCTGCTCTTCCTCTAAAATTTTTTGTAACATTGTTGTAAACCCGTAAACGGCATTTGTATGAATACCACTATCATTTGTTAATAGCGGCAAGGCGAAAAACGCACGGTACGCTAAACTATTTCCATCTAAAAGAAGTAATTTTTCCTTTGTCATGAAATCTCCTCCATCTATATAAACTTGCACGTTTTATATGCAAATTTTCGTTTATGTATAATTGGTCTCCACTACCTACTTTAGCGATTGTTCCCGTGAAATGCCAATATTAATAAATGAAATAATTAGAAAGACACAACTCGCCCTAAATAGGGCGAGTTGATGTCCTTACTTATATGGTTAAGAAAGTTATACTTTCTTAACCACAAAAAAAGATGCTCGCCTAAGCAGAGGGCACTGAAAAAGTTGAATTCTACTGATAATTCTAATAAGTAAGTGCTAAATAGTGATAGGTCATTGGTGCTCTGGCACTCGCTTTCCGCGGGCGGTGGCGAGCCTCCTCGGGCCAACACGATGTTGGTCACAAAGGCGTTGCCACAGGACGTGGCGTTCTTAGCCTTCGTTCCTAAAAGCTCCTGCGGGGTCTCACCTGTACCGCTTTTCCCGCAGGAGTCTCGCGCCGCCGCACCAATGCTTTCTGAATAAAATAAAGCAGAGGCATTAAAATACTATAAAAAAATATTGTTTCGTGGTTTTTCAGTTAGTAGCTTCAATATTCGTTTCATATTGACAGCGAATATCGTTGTGGCCCCTTGTATTTCCATGCCAAATAGGCACGTAGCCGATACCGAATCCTACCCGTGTCTGTTTTTCACTTCACTGCTCTTCGCTTCTACTATGTAGCGATTTGCGGCTAATTGTTTAAATGATTCCGTATTTTGAGCGTTCCACTAAGTCGATGTCTAATACACTATGAATCGCCTTTAATAATAAATATTTATATATACGGATTTTGGGGAATCGCTTTACGTCCATTGTCTAAACAATATTTTGTTTTTAACTCTTCTAAAATGAATGAAAAGCCAAAAAGTTCATTGATTTGGCGAAGCATGTTATCTTTAGGCACAACAAGTTCGTAAATCGCAATAAATGGGCTTAAGTTGAGTGTTTCTTGGTTTAAAACAATTTTGAAAAACTATCAATAATGCGTTCCAATTAGAATGCAAAAAAAATCATCCTTTTTTTGTGTGAGCGAATGACGCATTCATTCTTAACAGATACAAGTTGATTGGAGTGGAGGCGACGACTTCTAGGGGATTAGCGAGCAGCTTGAGACCCTGGAATGAGGCCAACACGATGTTGGTCACAAAGGCGTTGCCACAGGACGTGGCGTACTTAGCCTTTGTTCCTTTGTTACCCGAAAGCGGCTCAAGGCTCGCCCCCAGAAAAGCGTTCGCCGCAACGGAAATCAACGACATCGAAGAAAAAAGCCAGTTCTTAAACGATGTCTCGTTCTAGAACTGGCTAAACTACTTTTTAGAATTTTTTCAAATGCTCGCCTAAGCAAACATCTTACTTCAATTTTTTAAACTTAAATTCTTCGACGCTAGCTTTTTCTTCAATGTAAAAAATTTCTTGATAGATTACTGTTAGTAAAAACGCGTTCATAAACGCAAACACTAAGTATAACGGCATACCACCAAGTTCTGGCTTCATCAGGATTCGGGCAAATACTTCGACAAAACCTACTTGCGTGAAGTAAAAGATCATTCCAATGCCCACTTGCCAAATTTGAAGCTTGTCCTTACGCTTTTCAAACCATAGAACTTTTTTAAACGAATTACGAACATCCTCTGCAATGAACAGACTTAAACCAAACATAATGATAAACAATAAAGATATATTAAAAATACCGACTTTCATCCACTCAAAATTTGTTGAGTTAAAAAGTGCGGTAATTGACGTTGCCATAATAAATGCGAGTAATGTATTTTGAATCCAATTGCTCAAGTGAGTCACCCCTTCTTGAAATCTCACTATTATTATATCATTTTTTATATTATTATAAAGTATTTTATTTGAACGTTTCATGAACGTGCGAAAGAAGCACAAAAAAGAGGGCACTGCAAAAAGTTGATTTCTAATGAAAATTCTAATAGGTATATGCAAAATAGTGATAGGTCAATGGTGCTCTGGCACTCGCTTTTCACGGGCGGTGGCGAGCCTCCTCGGGCCAACACGATGTTGGTCACAAAGGCGTTGCCACAGGACGTGGCGTTCTTAGCCTTCGTTCCTAAAAGCTCCTGCGGGGTCTCACCTGTACCGCTTTTCCCGCAGGAGTCTCGCGCCGCCGCACCAATGCTTTCTGAATAAAATAAAGCAGAATTATAAACATACTATTAATAAATACTATTTTGGGGTTTTTCAGTGCCCTAGCTTAAAAGGAGGGGTTTCTTGGTTTGAAATCCTCAGGAGCACCACCTGTAATTCGTTCCTTTTAGTAGACAAGAAAATCACTCTTTTTAGATAAGGGAATAATCCATTTATTCTTAACAGGTACTAGTTGATTGGAGTGGAGGCGACGACTTCCAGGGGATTAGCGAGCAGCTTGAGATCCTGGAATGAGGCCAACACGATGTTGGTCAAAAAGGCGTTGCCACAGGACGTGGCGTACTTAGCCTTTGTTCCTTTGTTACCCCGAAGCGGCTCAAGGCTCGCCCCCAGAAAAGCGTTCGCCGCAACGGAAATCAACGACATCGAAGAAAAAAGCCAGTTCTTGAACGATGTCTCGTTCAAGAACTGGCTAAACTACTATATAGACTTTTTCAGTGGCCTCGCTTAAAAGTCAATGGCAATTGACTTTTAGTACAGCCCCGTAAGAAAGACACAACTCGCCCAAAATAGGGCGAGTTGTGTCTTTTCCCACTAAAAAACTATTGATTAATTTTACTCGCTTTATACGCACATTTGCCACCTTCAAACGCATAATAGCCCCACATCCCGTGCGTATACGTTGCGTCTGTTGTCGATACTACTTCTTTGCCATTCACGAATACTGTTATGCGTTCGTCAATGCAAACTACCTTTAAGTCGTATGGCGTATTTAGATGCCAGTCATACTTTGCAGACACTAAAACCTTTCTACCAGAATTATTTAGCCCAATAGCGACCGTTTGTTTATCTATAAACCCAGCGAAATAATAGCGTTCAGCCCCTTCTGCACGGAAAATCAAACCGTGTTGGTAGCCCGCTGCCGGAATAATTGTCGACTCAATAATAGACTGTTTCATATAATAGTGACCTGTTACACTTATGCAATCTGTGTCACTTTCCATTTGTAGTTGATCGTTTTTCAATGTCCATTGCCCGCGATGATGTGCAAATGGTGTTACGCATTTAAATTCCATCACTTGCTTCGCAAAATCAATTGTATAGGAAGGGGTACCTGTAATTAAAAACTCATCCAAAAAAATTTTACCAAATGCACGGAATGTTGCTGGGGAATGTGTTTGAATTTTAATACCCACTTCCTCGACGATATCACCATCAGTATCGGGAATCGTAAATTCAATTGTCTGCCAGTCGCTTGAAGCAATAACTGCTGAGCCCGTTAAAATTGCTTGTTTCGAATGAGTTAAACGAATATATGGCGTTAGGAGTATAGCTTTGCCGTAGTACTGTTCCGCCATTACCTTCATCGAAACACGCTGGCCGCTATATGCGGTGGCAGAAAAGTTCGGCTCGTATTTTTCATCCATCAGCTGCTTACGGCGATAAAATGTACGGTAATATACATGAGACTGATCATGACCATACAATCGGTCTAGAAAAATCTCTAACGCACCAGGATTTTCATAGCCAACCTCATCGGTATGTTTCAAAAATGTTTTAAACGGATAGGACGTTCTAAAGCCATGTGTTGAACCGGGGAGCGTAAAGTCAAAATAAATATCTTGTTCCTTATAGCTATCACGTAATTGCTGCGGTGCTTGCTCATTCGCTAATTGGTAACCAATTAATGCTACCTGTTTTGCAAATGTCGGTAAATCCACATTATTTAAGTAGCCAGAAATACTTGAGGCAACAATTGCATCATTAATCGACTCACGATAATGTGGAGCGATTCCTTCAATGCCGTTTAATACACCAACAATGGAGCCGACACTTCCTGCATTACAATCTGTATCCCAACCACACATTGTTGCAATTTCAATCGTTCTACTCGTATTCCCCTCACCGTACAATAACGCTAAAATACAAACGCCCGCATTCGGGATGATATGGCAAATACCACCGTACTTATCATAGCCCCATTGTTCTTCTAAAAACTGACGGCAGCTACGGAAATCTTCGGGGTGTTGCGCGTGAAAATTCAGTACAGCGTGCACTACTTTCGCATAGGTGCTATCGGCGGGAATTTCTCGGAGCCCAATCGCTATAATGTCTCGAACCGGTTGCTCTGTAAACGCCGCTGCAATACAAGCTGCGATAAAGCGCGCACCATAAAGTCCATTGCCATCATGCGAAACACTCGCTGCGATTTCTGCATAATCAGCTGCCTGCGTTGGTTCATTCGGAAAAATCCAACCAAATGAATCAATAAAAATCTGCCCACCAATTTGCTCTGCTAAAAGCTGACCGTTAACAGCGATCGAACCGGACTGTGGTGCGGGTATCCCCTTTTTTAAATTTAAATAGGCGGTATGTTCTGTACTAATTCGATCGCCACCCCACCAAATAATACCAAGGCCTTCACGCATATAATTTAACCATGTTTTTGCAACATCCTGTGATTGCAGCGGACGATTTTTCGCCAGATCTGTCACTGCGCGTATAAAGAAAATCGGACCATTCGCATCATCATCAGCGGAAAACACAGTATAATCTTTCACGTATTTCGTCACATCACCATAAACATCCTGAATGATTTCAGGTGTCCATTCCACTGGCTCAACCGGTGCGCCTAAACGAATCCCCGCATTCATTGCTAAAATTCCAGCATACACTTTCACTACATAATTCATCGGAATCGTTATTATGCACCTCCGTATGCCTCATTTACAACTTGTTGCATTATCTTTGCCCCTTCAATATCTTGTTGAATAATCGCCTTTGCTACTTTCGCAAAGGATTTAGCTTCCTGCTCAAAATCTAGTCGATTAGCAGATTCAAGCAATAGCACATCATCCTTGTGAATGACGCCACTCCCATACTTAGCACCTAAAATTGCACCGACCATCACACCAATTGAATCCGTATCGCGCCCCGAATTAATACCATCCTTTAACGTTTTATAAAATTCGCCGTCATTAAAAATGATAAACGCAAGCGCCAGTGGTAATTCTTCAATTGAAAATAAACGACTTGGTGTATAGTGATTCGACGGAATACCGACTTTTGCAATTTTGCGGTGTACATCATCGCCCATTGGAGAAAACGGTGCAATTTTTTCGTGTAGTATTTGTACTGCTTCTTCGTAACTAGTATCGCTCGCTTTTAACATATGAGCTGCCTCAGCCACTGCAATTATGGCCTGCTTCGTACCATCTTTTGCAACATCAATCGCTGTTGCAATAATGGCTTCAATCGTCACATTTGGTTGAAATGCTTTTGCTACACATGCTGCCAGTACACCAGCCGCCTCGAGTCCATAGCTCACCTGATGCCCAGATGCAAATAATATTGCTTCATTATATGCAGCAAATGGATTACCGGCATTAACTATTCCCACTGGTGCAATATACATGGCCGCGCCACAATTGACCATATTGCCATATCCTCCTTCGCGCGGCTCACAATTAGCGAGCACATGGCGAAGGAAAATATGTTTTTCAGGATAAAATAACCGATCTAAAATAAATGCATCTTTTTGAAATTCGGGTATAAATGTCTTCTTAAATGCAAGCTCTTTTACGAACGAATTTGCAAGATCATACGCATCCACATGACGACGTTCTTGCTTATATACACGGCACAGGGCGAGCGTCATTAATGTATCATCTGTTACAATGCCATGACCGCGCTGCTTCCCTAACGTTACATCTGAACCAAGCTGTTCCTTATACCAATTCGTCTTAATTGAGTCCACATAGCCATACTGCTTTTGGATTTGCTGGCGACTTAGTTTTTCAATCGGTGCGCCTAATGCATCTCCAAGTGCCGTTGCCAGAAGTACACCTTTTACTCGATCTTCAAAATTTAGCATCTAGTATTCTCCTTACTTAATTGTATCGTTCGCTAACTGTGTAATTGCCTCGCCGCCTGCTTCATTCCATTTTTGAACGAATTCATCAAATGCGTCGATTGATTTTTTACCCGTAATGATGTCTGCTGAATATTCTTTGTATAGATTTTCCATTGCATCCCACTGCGCAATATATTCTTCTGGTAATGAGAAGTTATTATCTTGCGTATAAAATTGTGACACAGCGTCTTTAGAAGCAACTCCAGCTGCGCTTAATACAGGTGTTGATTTACTTACCGCGACTTCTAATGCTGGATTTGCTGGCTCCCAGTAACGTGCATACCACTCTGCGTAATATTTATCTGTTAATTCAATTTCGCCGTTTACGGTGTTGTATTGCTCACCCTCAAAGCCAAACATGTCAAACTGCATACCTGCTGGACTTGCTAAATAATCTAAAATGTCGAATACTAACTCTTTGTTCGGCGATTGGGATGAAATGGCTAAACCACGTGTTTCCTTTGTGACACTTGTTGCGCCGTAGCCTTGTCCAATACCTTTAGCTGGTGGTAATACAGTAAGTTCAGCTGACTCACCATTTACTTCTTTTTGACGCGAGTTGTAGAAATCGATTACTTTGCCATTTGTTCCAATAATTACGCCTGTTTCATTGTTATAGAAAGCATCCTCTTTTGTATCCCATTGCTTCGTTAAATATTGGTTATCTAATAAGCCTGCTGCATAGAGTTCGCTATAGTAAGCTAGTTTATTTTTCTCAGCTTCTGAAACCTTGCTATACACATAGCCAGAGCCATTATCAATCCAAGTACTTGTCTCACCAAATGCCATATTAAACACAAAATCTAGCTCGGTAATCGCTCCTGCAACTGTTACTCCGTTTTTCACAAACCCTTTGTCTACAAGCTCTTGGAAAAACGCTTTGTAGTTATCCGGAGTTGGATCTGCCAGTAGCGCTGCGCCTGAAGACGTTTGCTCTAAGAAATCCGTACGTACAACTGGCACTTTATTATCAATCCCCTTTACCCATAAAAGATACGGGTAGTTTGCTAAACGTGTTTCATTATGTGGCATTAAAATAGCCTTTAAATACTCGGATTCCGCAATATACGGTGTTAGATCTTCCAGTAAATCTTGGCTTGCAATTTGCTCATCGCCACCTTGGAAGTAAATTAAATCAGGAATTTCACCACTATATAATAGTAGGTTTAATTTTTCAGAATAGGTGCCTTGTGCTACTTCCACAAGTTCAAACTCTACATCAATTCCTTTATCCGCTTTTAATTTCTCAGCAAGTGTATCGTAAAATTTCACTGCTGCTGGATTGGAAGGACCATCATCTTTAAAGACAACTTTAATAACGGTACTACCCTCTTCTGTTACGACTGGTTCTGCTGGTGTTTGCGTATCATCACTACATGCAGCAAGTACAACGAATAACATCGTGCACAATAAATAAAAACTAAATTTTTTCATTGAAATACCCCCATCTTAATTTTTTATTCTTTCACTCCGCCGTCCATCGCGCCCTTTGTGAAGTACTTCAGGATGAGCGGATAAAGTAATAACATCGGTACGACCGCAACGACAATTGTTGCAGCTTGTAATGAACCAAAATCTAAACTCGCCAGAAATTCGGCTGATTTCCCATCAATCCCGTTTAGCAGTGTTGTATTATCTTGCGAGACTACAAACTGTCGCAACACAACCTGCAAAGGCCATTTTGATGGATCTGTTATATAAATCGTCGCACGGAAATATTCATTCCAGTGATACACGCCGTAAAATAGTGCGAGTGTGGCAAGTGCAGGCTTTGACAGAGGAATCATAATTTGCGTAAAAATACGGAAATGGCTTGCCCCATCAATTTTTGCCGCTTCAATAATGCTATCTGGTACCTCTTGGAAGAAACGCATTAAAATAAATAAATAATAGACATTGATCGCCTTATACAAAATAAGCGAAGCATAGGAATTTAGAAGGCCTAAATCCTTCATTAATAAATATTCCGTAATCATTGACGGCTCAAATACCATAACCGCAATAAGTAAAATAAGCACAATATTTTTCCCTACAAAGTTTGTCCGTGCTAATACATAGGCCGTTAATGCTGTTAAAAACAAATTCACTATTGTCCCTACAATTGTAATGAACACGGAGTTTAAAATACTGCGCACAATAAGTGGATTTGCTAAAATAATTTCATAATTTATAAGAGAAAAACCCTTTGGCAAGATGCCTAGGCCTGACAGTTCAGACACTTTGCTTGGATCAGATAAGGACATCGCCAAAATATTTAGTAGAGGGATTAAAATAGCTAGTACAAATATAAATAAGACAAACTGAATAATGGATTTCATTACACTGAAATTCCTCATTTTATTCCTCCCTTCACCAAACACCCTTGCCTGTTAAGCGTTTCGAAATAAAGTGTGTGCTTAAAATTAACACTAAGCCAATCACACCTTTAAATAAGCTCGCCGCTGTTGCATAGGCATACTGACCATTTAAAATCCCGATGCGGTATACATATGTATCTAAAATATCGATGACACTTAACACCGAATCATTCATTAAGTTAAACACTTGATCAAAGCCAGCATTCATAAAGAAGCCTAAGTTTAAAATGAATACCGTCACAACCGTACTCATCATTGCTGGTACTGTAACATAACGCATTTGTTGGAAGGTCGTCGCGCCGTCTATTTTCGCTGCCTCATAAAGTGCCGGGCTAATCTTTAAAATTGCCGCAATGTAAAGGATTGTATCCCAACCAGCACTACGCCACATTTCAGAGAAAATGAGCACCCAGCGAATATGCTCCTTACTCGTCATAAAATCAAGCGACGGTAAGTTGAAAAATCCACGGATAACATTAACTCCGCCTTCCACTGGATTTAAAAATGCAATCCAAATTCCCGCAATAACAACCCATGATAAAAAGTGAGGTAAATAGGAAACGGATTGTATAAATTTACGATACGGTCCGAACCGCAATTCATTGATCATGAGCGATAAAATAATTGGAATCGGGAAAATAAATATCATTTTCATCGTACTAATAATAACTGTATTCATGAGCACATCTTTAAACGCTGGAGATCCAAATAGCACGTTAAAATGTTTGAGGCCAACCCAAGTGTTTTCTCCGATAATCCGGTAATCCTGAAAAGCAAGCTTCATATTTAAAATCGGAATAATATGAAACACTATGAAATAAATCATTCCGGGCAACAGCATGACATATAAAACCCAGTCTTTTCGCATTTGCCTCAATGTATTTTTAATTTTCATAAAACACCCCTTTGTATGGTTCGACTCCTCCTACACCTCAATATTCATTAATGGCGCATGCTGCTGTGTTCCGTACACATCCCGGTCTCCTGGACTACCCGATGAAATTTTACGTGCAATCGTAATTTTAATTCCGAGCGCCTGATCAAAATAAATAAAATGATAAATCTCATCTAGCGCAATATTATAAGCTTTCGCAATGACTTCCTTTGTCAATACACCACTCGCCTTCACTTCCTCATATGCCTGTTTGTTATCAAATAACACATCTAGCGTCAATTCAAAGGGACCTGAATTTTTGCTACGTAAAATTTTTGCCTTTTCATACAGCTTCACGCTAGTGACACCTCCACTATTTCTAGGCGAAAAGGGTTGTCCGTAATTTCCATTAGGTGATAAATTGAAAATTCATATACTGGGCCAAACTCAACATCACTAGGCGCGAATGGAAATGCCAGGTTGCCGGCGGTGGATTTACGATTTTCATAGCCATAATGTAAATACGTTGAACGAACATTTGCACAAATGGCATTTGCCGTTTCCTGATTTTCCGCTAGCACTTCAAACATTATCCCTACCTCATGCCCCGTAAAAGTTTCTGGCTCCTGCTCACCTAGCACCGCATCTTTTCCGTAGTGATAAAAATTCACCTTGTACGTATCTTTCGGGATTTCTGAAAAATACGTTTGCACCTGCTGTAACACTTGTGCTTCTACATCTTCTAGCTGCCCTAACAATAGTGGATCACGAATACCTGCTAGCACGAACGTACGGTATGCTACTTTACGTGCACCTTCTAACTTAATCTTCATGACGTCACTCGGAATGTACTGACTATTACGCACCTCTACGACACCCTCTGCTATTTCAGTAAACGTACAGAGCTCTAGGTTTAACATAAAGCCTGGCCCATGCAAAATATACGGGTGTTCCTTTTCGTAAAACGTATGAGCAGCAACACTTGTTGGCGTACATTTCCGAATCGGATTTAAAGACTGTACAGTAAAATAATCTTCATATAATGTACCTAAAATACAGTCCTTCGTAGTACCTGGTTCCGCACATAATGCCCCACATTCTAAAATTTTTCCGAGATGATACGCCAATCCCTCGTCCATCCCGTGATAAATGCCTAATGCAGCAAAAGGAGATGGGTCATAGCTTCGACCGCACACGATAATATCGCACCGCTCCTCTAGCGCTCGCAAAATAGGCTCATGTCCCATCTGCGCTACAATTGTTTGTGTATGTAAAATCAATTCCTCCGTCAGCGGGGGAATATGACGGCTAAGTGGGTTAATTTTTCCCGCTTGATTTGCTTTTATTATTTGCTGTTGATCAAAGTCGGCCCAAATAATCGCAATTTTCGCCGATTGCTGCTGTTCTTGTAAAATTTCTCTTATAACGTCCATTGTTCGCTCTACATGTGTTTTAGCACCTGCCCCACCGGCCGAACCGATAATAACTGGTATTTTATGCTGTAGACCCATTTCAATCATCAGTGATAAGTCTTTTTTCAAGGCAAGTCGGCTTACAATCGATACATTGGCTCCTAATTTATGTGGCCCGGCATCGGTTGATCCAGCATCCACTACAATGCCATGAATATCCTGGTCGAATGCTTTTAAAAAGGATGCTACCGGAAAACCGTAGCCAAGCATGCCACACGGAGATAAAATATTTACTCCACCCATCATCCTATTCCCTCCGTTTCTAGCTAGCTTAAGCAATTAATTATTTTTAAGTTGCCCAAGTCTTGCCATGACTTCCGTATTAGAAGGCATGCCACCTTGCGCACCAAATTTTTCAACAGAAATAGATGCGGCACTATTGGCAAATTGAACGGCCTCCTGAAGTTTGTAGCCCTCACAAATTGCATAAGAAAGCGCCCCGTTAAACGTATCGCCTGCACCAGTTGTATCGATTACTTTTGCGCTATAGCCTTTAACGTGAACAGGCTGCTCTCCATCATAAAAGTAAGCACCATTACCGCCTAATGTAACAATTACTTTATTTGGATAGTCCTTTACAACCTCTGTAAACAATTTCCCAAAAATTTCTTCACATTCATTTTCATTCGGCGTTAAATAGGTCACATCTTTTAACCATTTCACATCAAAATATTTTGCGGGTGCAGGGTTTAATAATACCGGCACACCGGACTCCTTACATTTCATTAAAATATAGTCCACCGTTGGCACTGGAATTTCAAGTTGTAATACAACGAGCTTACTTTGTGAAATAACAGACCATTGCTGATCAATTAATGCTTCATCTACATCATAATTTGCTCCTGGTACGACAATGATGCGATTATCCTTTTCATAAAGTAAAATATTCGCAATGCCAGTAGCTTTTTTACTAGTGGCTATCCCTTTCACATCTACGTTTTCATTTTCTAAATTGCTATACAATGTCGTGCCAAAGGAATCGTTTCCTACACAGCCAATCATTGCTGTAGGTGCACCCAGTCGCGCAGCAGCGACAGCCTGATTTGCCCCTTTGCCTCCGGGAATCGTTTCAAAAAATTCGCCCAATACGGTTTGTCCTTGCGTTGGAAAATGATTTGTACTGATGACTAAGTCCATATTCAAACTGCCAATGACGGTAATCAATTGTTCCCTCTCCTTTCATGTTGTGCTTCTACGCTGGCGTAACTTTTTATTTAGAAGCTGTTCAATAGAAAAAACCTAATAATTTTGTAACTGCTTTTGGTTGTGTTCTGATAAATTCTCTCTATTAAAATATGTATGTATTCAGTTACATAGATTATGTCTATTTAATAAATTGCTGTACACCAAAATCTGAACTTGACAGCACATTCCACTCCAGGCGGGCGCTTTCCGCGGGCGTGGCTTGAGCCTCCTCGGGCCAACACGATGTTGATCACGAAGGCGTTGCCACAGGACGTGGCGTTCTTAGCCTTCGATCCTAAACGCTTCGTGCGGGGTCTCATGGCTCACGCTTTTCCCGCAGGAGTCGCCGCCTTCCGTTCCATGTGCCTATAAAGTAGTACACCTTCTTTTAAAGTAAAGAACATGTTTTGGTAAAGACCTTTAATAAATTGCTGTAATTAATTTTAAGAATAGAAAGACACAACTCTTCGAAAATAGGGCGAGATGTGTCCTTCTAATTTTTAACTCTTCTAAAATGAATGAAAAATCAACCAGTTCATTGATTCGCAAAGCCATGTTATCTTTTGGCACAACAATATCGTAAATTGCCATAAACGTGCTTAAGTTGAGTGTTTCTTGGTTTGAAATCATCGGAGTACTACTTGTAATTCGTTCCTTTTAGTAGATAAGAGAATGTTACATTCATTCTTAGCGTTTACAAGTTGATTGGAGTGGAGGCGACGACTTCTAGGGGATTAGCGAGCAGCCTGAGACCCTGGACTGAGGCCGACACGAAGTTGGTCACAAAGGCGTTGCCACAAGGACGTGGCGTACTTAGCCTTTGTTCCTTTACTCTCCTGAAGCGGCTCAAGGCTCGCCCCCAGAAAAGCGTTCGCCGCAACGGAAATCAACGACATCGAAGAAAAAAGCCAGTTCTTCAACGATGCCTCGTTCAAGAACTGACTTAACTCTTTAATGACTTTTTCAGTGCTGTCGCAATTGACAGCCTCTTTCGTTTAAATAAATTATTCTACATAACCAGATAATAACTTCGCATATGGTGAATCAGATGGAAGAATAATAACCGTATCCTCACCAATCGTTTTCTTATAAGACTCTAATGTTCGGTAAAGCGAGTAAAACTCTGGATCCTTTGAAAATGCCTCATTATAAATTTTAGCCGCCTGTGACTCACCTTCCGCTTGAATTAGCGCTGCGTCTTTGTTCGCAGTAGCGAGCAACTCCTGCACTTGACGATCCGTTTGAGCTTCAATACGGCGTTTATCCGCGTCTCCTTCAGATAAATATGTTTGTGAAGTCGTTTCACGCTCGGATACCATTCGCGTATAAACAGATTGTTCATTTTCAGCAGGTAAATCGATACGGCGAATACGTACATCCATTACTTCAATGCCATAATCATCCTTTGCTAAGAACTCATTTACTCGTGCTGTCACACGATCATTAATACTGCCTCGTGAAGAATTTTCATCACTAATAATATCATCATAGTCTAGCTGTCCAAGCTCAGTGCGGATAACCGAATAAATAAACTCCTCCATACGCGATTCCGCATTAACTAATGTCCCTGCATTTGAAATCAATGCCTTTGGATCGGTTACACGCCAAACTGCATAGTTATCAATAATAATACGCTTTTTATCAAATGTACTAATTTCTTCCTCCGTCATATCATAGGTCATTAAATTTTTCGGTAGCGTTGTGACACTTTGAATGAATGGAATTTTCATATGAAGTCCCGGCTCACGCTCATATTTCACTACTTCACCGAACTGACGAACAACCTTATATTCGCTTTCCTTTACAACATAGAGATTGGCTATCAAAATAACGAATACAGCGAATAATACCGTTACTACAATGCCTGATGCCATCCATTGACGCATGTTAACTGGCTTTTTCGGGGCTTTTGACTTGTTACTCGTTGGTTCTTCCATATCAACCACTTTGCCTGGCTTGTTATTTTTATTCGCAAATAATTTGCGGATGAATTTTTCTAAGTCGCCGTCAAAATTATTATTGCTCATTAGTTGCCACTCCCTTCTGTTGTTTTAGGTTGCGTCGATTGAATCGGCAAGTATTTCAACGTATCTCCACCGTCATCATTCATAATGTAAATTTGAGCAGTTGGAAGTACTGCTTCTAATGTTTCAATGACTAAACGCTCACGCGTAATTGCTTTGTTCCCGCTGTACTGCTCGTATAACTTATTAAATACCGCTACTTCCCCTTCAGCTTGTTGAATACGCGCTGTTTTTTGCCCTTCAGCTTTTGAAATAATGGCATCCTTTTCCCCTTGCGCCTCACTTAACCGTTTATTTTCATATTTTTTTGCTTCATTTATTTTGGTGTTTTTGGTTTCACGTGCATCTGTTACCGCTGTGAAGGCTGCGCGCACTTCCGCGTTTGGTAATTCTACGTCCTGTAGCTTGACGCCAAGTACACTAATTCCAATATCATATTTTTCGATTAATGAAATAAGTAAATCACGTGTATTCGCTTCGATATCTGCTTTTCCATCTGTTAATGCCGCATCAATTTTCGAGCTTCCGATAATTGAACGAATTGCACTGGAAGTAGCACTATGCAAAATTTCCTGCGGGTTTTGTGAATTAAATAAATATTTTTTCGGATCGCTAATTTTCCACTGTACGACTAGATCGGTTAATACAATGAATTCATCGCCCGTAATCATTTTCGTTTCCTTATCAAATGCTTCGAGTGTTCCGTCAGCATTTTGCTTGTAACCAAACTGCAGACTGAGTGTTTCTTTCTTTAAAATCTCAGCCCTTTGAATCGGCCACGGAAGCTTAAAATGCAACCCTGAGTCCGTAACCATATCATCTGCACGACCAAATGTAATGACGACCGCTTGTTCAGATTCATCAACCGTATACCAAGATGTTAATGCTGCTATTAAACCAACGACAACAAAAACCCCAAGGCCAAACGTTAACATTGTACGTTTAACGCTCATGTTTCTTCCCCCTCTATATGTACTGTTTTTTATTCCCAATTCATTTACGAGTCAAACGTTGGAAAAGTTTCACAAAAACGCAAAAAATAGTGAACAGTTAAACTGTCCACTATTTTTTATTATCGCTAGAATATGCGAATATTTGAAACAGGGGGTTTCTATTACTTAACTTATCACCCGAATATAAATTTCTAGTATCAGCTTTGTAAATAAATTGTTAAGACTTCTTATCCAGAGGTAATAAAACTTTAATGCATGTTCCTTTTCCCACTTCGCTTGTCAATTGAATTTTCCCGTGATGCGCCTCCACTAAATGTTTCACAATCGATAACCCAAGCCCGGTTCCACCTGAGTCACGGCTACGTGCTCGATCAACGCGATAAAAACGTTCAAACACACGTGGTATTTCACTTTTTTCAATTCCAATTCCTTGGTCATTTACTTCAACAATCCCGTAAGCATCTGAAGTACTAATTCGCAATGATACCGTTTTCCCTTCTTTTGAATAGGAAATCGCATTATTTATTAAGTTTGTGAAAATTTGAATGAGACGATTTGCATCGCCAATTACGTGTACATCCTTCGAGATATCCACATCGAACTGCATATCTTTGTTATCAAGTTGCGTGCTGGTCAGATCCATCGCTCGAATCAACACATCCTGCAAGCTTGTCGACGTTACATCCAACGAAAAACCGTGACGTTCAATTTTAGAAAGCTCCAGTAAATCATTTACTAGCATTTGCAGGCGATTACTTTCTTGATAAATAATTTCTAAAAATGATAGCAGCATTTGCTCATCTTTAAAAGCTCCATCCAGTAATGTTTCAGAGAAGCCTTTAATCGAAGTAATCGGCGTGCGTAGCTCATGCGAAACATTTGCAACAAAGTCTTTTCGAATTTGCTCTAAACGTATTAACTCACTCACATCATGCATAACGATGACTACACCTAACCAGCGTCCATGTTCACCCATAACTGGCGCACCATATGCTTGCTTGTATAATATCTCTTGCTGTATTTCCATTTCTAACTGCTGTCTATATGGCATTTCCGTTAAAAATACATGATCAATAAATTCCTCTAGCTGTACAGGCAAGCCAAGCATTAAAAAGCTTTTGCCACTAACGTCCTCATAGTCTATATCAAAGCGTTGTAAAAACTTTTTATTGACAATGGATACTTGGCCTTCACGGTCAATCATCATGAGGGCACTACCCATATTTTCGATTAGCGTTTTGAGACGTTCTTCTTCGATTTCACGTGTTTTTGTAATATCCTGTAAGTTTCGCGCCAAAATATTAATCGAATTCCGCAGCTCAACAACAGTTTTTGGCCCATTAGCAAAAGCCCGCGCGCGGTAATTCCCAATTGCAAGCTCTCTTGCTGTGCGCGTGACATTTACAATTGGCTCCACGAAATTGTGAACAACTCTGTTCGATACGATGCCAATTAATACAAAGGCCGCAACCATTAACAAAGTAAGTACAACTACTAAACGGTTTTGCATCGGCTGAAATTGTTCCTGTTCCGTACTAATTATAAAAGTTTCTAAAAGCGCTTGACGGTCGACTTCTGACAACGTGATATTACGCTCATCAATAACTTGCTCCAGTTGCGCTTGTGACGTTTCTGCTGTTATATCAACATATTCTTCCACATAAAATGGAAAAAGCTGACCTATGACAAGACCTAGGACAGCTAAGATGGATCCGACTAGAAAAATAAATGAATAAAATAAACGACTAGTCATTGATTTCATCATTTTTTTGGCTCCTCAAATTTATAACCTAATCCTCGAATCGTTTTGATGAAGACCGGTTTTCTACTGTTTTCTTCAATTTTGTCGCGTAAATGACTAATATGTACGTCAACAATACGTGTATCACCAGCAAAGTCATAATTCCATACTGCACTTAATAGCTGATCACGTGTTAATACGCGGTTTTTATTTTCTAATAAATATACAAGTAACTCAAATTCCTTCGGTGTAAATTCCAATACTTCCACATCCAAAAATGCTTCAAAGCGTTCTGGATAAACATGTAAATCACCAAATGAATAGATAAGCTCTGCCGGTTCTTCAACTTCTTCTACAACCGGAGCAGAGAATCGACGTAGCACTGCCTTTACGCGTGCAATGACCTCACGAGGACTAAACGGCTTTGTCATGTAATCGTCTGCCCCTAGTTCCAGTCCAAGTACTTTATCAAACTCATCATCACGAGCCGTTAGCATAATGATTGGAATATTTTTACGTAAACGACGGAGCTCTTTGCATACTTCCATTCCATCTAAAATTGGCAACATTAAATCAAGCAACATTAAATCTGGGGACTGTTTTATCGCCGTATCTAATCCCGCTTGCCCATCATGTGCCAATAAGACTGAAAATCCCGCCTGTTCCAAATTATATTTTAATAAGGTAGCTATCGAAATTTCATCTTCTACTACTAAAACTGTTTTTACCATGTATGGTTCCTCCAAAATCGACTTGAAACCCCCATTTCAAATCTATGAACTATCACTTAATATGGAGGGGATACCTTAAATATGCCCTCTACAATCGGCTGCTTGTCTGCATTAAATGCCCTCACACTAACATCGATTACGTGCTGTTTTGCATCTACATGTTCCACTTGAAGCATGAAATCTATCGTTTCATAATGAAAGACAGGATTTAAAAACTTTAGGTTTTGCTCACGAATGTGCGAACCTGGGCCTGGCATATGCTTTGAAATGGCAGAAGTAATAATACCATTTAACATAATGGCGGGTACAATAGGTTTTTCAAAAGGTGTACTTGCCGCGTAATCATGCTGAATATAAAGAGGATTACTATCGTTTGTTAGACCTAAATATAATAGTAAATCTTTATCTTCGATTGTTTCTGTTAAATGCAATTTTTCCCCTACTAGTATTTCTTCAACTTTTTTGCCTAATTTCCCATTTTTTCGTAACAAATTATGCGCAACCCCTTTTATTTGAGATTACCTTCATAGTAACAATTTTTTCAGAAAAGTACAATTATGTATATCAAACCTTTTATAGATAGAAGGAACAAAAGCGCTAAAGCGCCTGTTTAGCCCCGACAGCTGCTTGCGAGCCCGAAGCGAAAGTAAACGCTCCACCACTTTCGCCCGAGGGATCGAAGCGACCTCGAGGGGCTGGCGCTTTAGCCTAGACGTTTCATTTACTTTTTTGAAAGTTATCCACATGGCGAAATTTTATAATTTCCTTAACAAAAATAAAGCACTCCCTGTTCAAAATTGAACAAGAAGTGCCTTAGTTTTAAGTTAATACTGCCATAACTGCTTTCACAGCTTCAACAGATTTATCTAATTCAGCTTTTTCAGTAGCAGTTAATTCAAGTTCGAAGATTTTTTCGATCCCGTTAGCACCAAGTAAAGTTGGCACGCCTAAGTATATACCTTCGTAACCAAATTCACCTTCAAGATAAGCAATAGATGGTAAAATACGTTTTTGGTCTTTAATTACTGCCTCAGCCATTTCAACAATAGCAGCAGCTGGAGCGTAGTATGCAGAACCATTACCTAGTAAGTTTACAATTTCGCCACCGCCAGTACGCGTACGTTGGACGATTTGTTCTAAACGCTCAGGAGCGATTAACGTTTCTAATGGAATACCACCAGCGAAAGAATAGCGAGTAAGTGGTACCATAGTATCACCGTGGCCACCTAATACGAAACCAGTAACGTCTTTAACCGATACGTTAAGCTCTTCTGCAACAAATGCACAGAAACGAGCTGTATCAAGCACACCTGATTGACCAATTACACGGTTTTTAGGGAAACCAGTTTCTTGGAATACTGTGTAAGTCATAGCATCAACTGGATTTGTAAGAACGATGATAATTGCATTTGGAGAATGTGCTGCGATTTCTTTAGATACAGATTTCATAACGCCTTGGTTGATTTGAACTAAGTCGTCACGGCTCATACCTGGTTTACGAGCAACACCCGCAGTGATGATCACTACGTCTGAATCAGCAATATCTGCATAGTCAGAAGTACCTTTAACATATGAGTCGAAGCCTTGTACAGGAGCAGCTTCCCACATATCCAGTGCTTTACCTTTAGTTGGATTTTCTACTTGAGGGATATCAACTAATACTACATCGCCAAGTTCTTTTTGTGCCACTAAGAATGCCGCTGTTGCACCAGTAAAGCCCCCACCGATAACTGAGATTTTCTTTCTTTTTAAAGACATTCGAATACACTCCTTTTGATTGGGTTTGATTGTATACGTCTTTATACTTAGAAAGACACATCTCGCCCAAAATAGGGCAAGATGATGTCCTTTATTATGTAGTTAAGAAAGTTATCCTTTCTTAACTATTAAAAAAAGAGAGAAGACACATGCTCTCTCCCTCTTTTTATTGTGATACTTGATCATACTAATGTCAATATTTTCTATTTCACATGAAGCAAAATAACAAATAGTGAAGTAATTCACATAAATTATTATATTGGATTTCTTCAGTAAAAGTATTAGTCAAATAAAGATCTAGTAAAATTATAGGTTTTCAATTAATGCATCAGCGAATTTAGAACATGAAACTTCTGTAGCGCCATCCATTAAACGTGCAAAGTCGTAAGTTACAACTTTCGATGCAATTGTTTTTTCTACTGAATTTGTAATTGAATCAGCAGCTTCTTTCCAACCAAGGTGTTCTAATAGAAGAACGCCAGAAAGTAATACTGATGATGGGTTTACTTTGTCTAAACCAGCATATTTAGGTGCAGTCCCGTGAGTAGCTTCGAAGATCGCGTGACCAGTAACATAGTTAATGTTAGCGCCTGGAGCGATACCGATACCACCAACTTGTGCAGCTAATGCATCAGAAATATAGTCACCATTTAAGTTCATTGTAGCTACTACATCAAACTCTTTTGGACGAGTTAAAATTTGTTGTAAGAAGATATCAGCGATTGAATCTTTTACTAAAATTTTTCCTGAAGCTAATGCGTCAGCTTGTGCTTTGTTAGCAGCTTCTTCACCTTGTTCAGCTTTGATAGCATCATATTGGTTCCAAGTGAAAGTTTGATCAGCAAATTCAGTTTCTGCTAATTCATAACCCCATTTTTTAAATCCACCTTCAGTGAACTTCATGATGTTACCTTTGTGTACTAAAGTAACTGATGGACGTTTGTGCTCGATTGCATATTCGATTGCAGAACGAACTAAACGTTCAGTACCTTCTTTAGATACAGGTTTTACACCAATACCTGAAGTTTCTGGGAAACGAATGTTTTTAGTACCGAACTCTGTTTGTAAGAAGTCGATAAGTTTTTTAGCTTGTTCAGAACCTGACTCAAATTCAATACCAGCATAGATATCTTCTGTATTTTCACGGAAAATAACCATATCAACATCTTCTGGACGTTTAACTGGAGATGGAACACCTTCGAAGTGACGTACTGGACGTAAGCATACATATAGGTCAAGTTGTTGACGTAATGCTACGTTTAGGGAACGGATACCGCCACCGATTGGAGTTGTAAGAGGACCTTTGATTGCAATTAGGTACTCATTGATTTTATCAAGAGTTTCTTGTGGTAACCATTCACCAGTTTGGTTGAATGCTTTTTCACCAGCAAGTACTTCTAACCATTCAATTTTCTTTTCGCCGTTGTATGCTTTTTCAACTGCAGCGTCGATTACGCGAGATGCTGCTGCCCAAATATCTGGACCAATACCGTCACCCTCGATGAAAGGAATTACCGGGTTGTTTGGAACATTTAATTTGCCATTTTCTACTACAATTTTACCGTTAGTCATAAATATTGCCTCCTATATTCGTAAATCCAGGACTGTGCATAGAGCACAGTCCTAGATAATCTTAGCATATTTTCTATATTATCGCTCATTTACTGGAACGTATTTTTGCATTCCTGGTCCTACATAATCTGCACGTGGGCGGATTAGGCGGTTATTTGAATATTGTTCAAGGATATGTGCTACCCAACCTGATGTACGAGATACAGCGAAGATTGGTGTGAATAAGTCATGTTCGATGCCTAATGAATCATAAACTGATGCAGAGAAGAAATCTACGTTTGCCGGTAGGTTCTTTTGCTCTACAATCATGTCATGGATTTTAACTGACATTTCATAAAGCTCTGGTTTACCAGTAAGTTCAGTTAATTTTTGTGACATTACACGTAAATGTGGTGCACGTGGGTCGCCTTTACGGTATACGCGGTGACCGAAGCCCATGATTTTTTCTTTATTGTCTAATTTGTTTTGGATGTAAGATTCAACTTTACCAAGTGAACCAATTTCAGATAACATTTTCATTACTTGCTCATTCGCACCACCGTGAAGTGGACCTTTAAGTGCGCCGATAGCTGCAGTAACACCAGAGTAAACATCTGATAATGTAGCTACACATACGCGAGCAGTGAATGTAGATGCGTTTAATTCGTGATCAGCATGTAGAACTAGTGCTTTATCGAATGCTTCTATTTCGATTGCTGCTGGTTCCGCGCCTTTTAACATGTATAAGAAATTAGCTGCGTAGCCAAGCTCTGGTTTTGGAGCTACTGGCTCTAGACCATTGCGGATACGTGCGAATGCAGTTACTACTGTAGCAATTTTCGCTTGTAGGCGGATTGCTTTACGATAGTTTGCTTCTGGATCCATAACGTCTGCTTCTTCGTCAAAAACACCTAGTAACGAAACAGCCGTACGTAGTGCAGCCATTGGGTGTACTGTAGTTAATGGATATGATTTAAATTGTTCTAGAATAGCAGCTGGAACTTCCATATTGTCTGCTAATTGTTGTTTTAATTCAGCTAGCTCGTCCGCCTTTGGTAAACGAGTGTGCCATAATAAGTAAATTACTTCTTCGAAAGAAGCATTGTCTGCTAAATCGTCAATGTCGTACCCTACATATGTAAGTGTGTCATCGATAATTGAACTGATTTTAGACTCTGCTGCAACGATGCCCTCTAAACCTTTAGTTGCTGACATAAATAATCTCTCCTTCATGTAATAAGTTAGTTTTGTAAGTGCTTTCTTTCCCAAAAGTAAAAGCACTCGTATTGTTCTGCTCAATGAACCTATTAGTAAATCGCTTACACAATTCATTATAATCAATTTTGACGGCTTTGTGAATGAAAAGCCAGGAATCCAAGAAAATGACGCATTTTTAATAGAATTGGTGAACAAGAGAGAATTATAAGTTTCAAACGAGATAGATATAACATATTTTAGGAGTTGACTACTTTAGAATGAATAAAAATTCTCTATTTTCATCCAAAAGTACTATACGTTTTTCGGTAATTATTATCTATTTAATAGTCATTTTAGCCATTTTACCTATTTCTTCTGCTATATTTTTAGCATATTTAATTTTCCCAATTGTAAATTTTTGCAATACTAAACTAAAAATCCCCTACTTAATTGCAATATGTTTAGTATCATTCTTCATATTTTCACTATTCGCCTTGCTTGGATTTATCCTGTTTCAAAGTTTAGTGCAAATTCTACCTTCTATCCAAACGAATATTACTTCCTTTTCAACCACTTATATTTCACATCCACTATTCCCAGTATTTATCGAAAAACTAGCTACTATTTTAGATACCGTAGTCATGTTCAGTGCCTCTCTTGCAAAAAACATTTTGAATTCAATTTTTGAGCTACTCATTTTTATTATTGCCTTTTATTTTGCTTTATATGAATCAAAAAAAAATCGACTTTGGTTTTTTGCCTTCACCCCAAAATCTCTTCGTTCGGTGTGGCAACATTATTTTACAAAGTCGATGCAGTTATTAAGTTACTTCATTAATGTAGGTTTCCAACTATTCACATTAACATTCATCTTACTCAGCTGCGGGCTTACTGCTTTACAATTTGATGCTCCTATTAGTAAAGCGTTTCTAATTTCTTTAGCGGACGCATTGCCATTTTTAGGAATTGGTTTATTTTTAATCCCTGCTGCAGTTTATTTTTTCTTTACCGACCAACTACTACTTTGTGTCGCTTTACTCGTACTATATATCTTTATTCAAGTAACAAGGCAGCTGGCTGAATCAAAATTATGGGCGCATACGTTTCAATTACGCATGGTCCACACCTTTTTCATCAGTGCTGCCTCGATTTTATTATTTGGGATTTACGGGATTTTACTAAGCCCTATTTTTCTCGTCATTGCAGTTAAAGTAAAACAATCGTCTATCTTTGAACGATAACAACTTGACCGTTTTTCATCTTTTTACGAAGCCAGAAGAAAATGACCGGCTTAAATATATTGCGTGTGATGCCTGTGACCATTAGTAAACCAATAATATCTGTGATAAAACCTGGGACAACAAGCAACACACCTCCAACGAAAATCATAAATGTTTCGATCATCGCTACACCGGGTGCTTGTCCATTCGCAATGCTTGTTTGAATTGTTTGAAATGATTGCATTCCTTTATTTTTTGCAATCATGACACCAAAAACACTAGTTAAAACAATGAGTAATAATGTATAAAAAACGCCAATTGCTTTACCTACTATAATAAAAGTCGCAATTTCAGCGAATAACACCAATACAAAGCTAAGCATTATTTTTTTCATAGATTCCCCTCCAATGCTTTTCTTATTACTATATACGTTTTCAACCAACAAAAAGTTTCAAAAAAAAGCGACAAAATCCACCATCGGATTTTGTCGCTTGGATAGGCACCATGCCCATCAGTCAACCGTTTAAAGAACGCTCGCGTGTCCTTTGTAAATAACACCTGTCTCTGCGTCCATTGTAATTTCCTGACCGTGACGAATTAATGTTGTCGCTTCTTTTACGCCAACAATAACTGGAATCCCTAAACTTAGGCCAACAACTGCAGCGTGACTTGTTAAGCCGCCTTCCTCCGTAATAATACCAACACAGTTTTCTATGGCTGGCATCATTTCACGGTCCGTTCCAACTGTCACTAACACACAGCCTTCCGTATCGTATGCTAAAGCTTCACCAGCGTTCTTCGCAACAACCACTTTACCTATTACAGAAGCTTTACCAATTCCTTGACCACGTGCTAGTAAATCACCAATTACGTGAACTTTCATTAAGTTCGTTGTGCCGGCTTCCCCTACTGGTACACCTGCAGTAATTACGACAACATCTCCATGATCAACGAAATTATGCTTTAGTGCTTCGTCTACAGCAAGTTCTAAAATTTCATCTGTCGTTGTTACGCGTTGGCATAATATAGGTTTTACACCCCATACAAGTGTTAATAATTGTGCTGTATTCAATGAACCCGTCACAGCAACAATCGGTACACCTGGGCGGTACTTCGCAATCATTTTCGCTGTGTTACCACTTTCTGTTGGTGCCAGTACCGCTTTAACACCTAAGTTAATTGACGTATAGGCTACTGCTTGAGAAATTGCCTCTGTCATATTCGCTTCTTTTTCACGGCTACGCTGCGAAACAATCGCACGGTAATCCAGTGAATCTTCTGTACGTTCAGCAATTTTATTCATTGTTGCTACAGATTCAACAGGGTAAATTCCTGCGGCCGTTTCACCTGATAGCATAATCGCATCTGTTCCATCAATAATCGCGTTAGCAACATCACTTGCCTCTGCTCGTGTAGGACGTGGGTTACGTTGCATTGAATCAAGCATTTGTGTAGCAGTAATAACCGGTTTACCAACTTGATTACATTTTTTAATTAATAATTTTTGGACAAGTGGCACTTCTTCTGCTGGAATTTCAACTCCAAGATCACCACGTGCAACCATTAATCCGTCTGACACTTCAATAATGGCATCAATATTGTCAACGCCCTCTTGGTTTTCGATTTTTGGGATAATTTGAATATGGCCGCCATTGTTTTGCTCTAATAGTTCGCGGATTTCTAACACGTCTTTTGCTGTACGCACAAATGATGCGGCAACAAAATCCACGCCTTGCTCGATACCAAATAAAATATCCTGTGCGTCTTTTTCTGTAATCCCAGGAAGTCGAATTGATACGCCTGGTACGTTAACACCTTTTTTATTTTTTAAAATACCTGCGTTTTCAACGATTGTATGGATTAATCCCTTTTCTACATCTTTTGCTAATACACGTAGCTCGATTAAACCATCGTCTAATAAAATAATGTCATTTTGATCAACGTCTTCGATTAATTGTTCATATGTTACAGAAAAACAGCTCTCCGTTCCAACTACTTCAGTCATTGAAATATCGATTACTTGCCCTGTTACAAGGTGAAGCTCACCATTTTCCATTGAGTGTGTACGAATTTCTGGACCTTTTGTATCGAGTAAAATGCCGACCGGGTTTCCAGTTTTTTCTGACGCATCACGGATAGCTGCAATACGAATGGCATGCTCCTCATGATTGCCGTGTGAAAAGTTTAACCGGGCAACATTCATACCTGCTTCTATTAAATTTTCTAACATTTCTGGTGATTCACTTGCCGGACCAATTGTACATACTATTTTAGTTTTTCTCATATTCTGTCCTCTCCATTTGCACGCTCTAGATTGAAAGTTCTTTTGATAGCGTATATAAACTTAAATCTGCTTTATGATTATTTTCATAAGCCTCTTTTAAATCATAATCAACTACTTCATGATTTTTAATACCAACTGCTCTGCCGCCACGTCCTTCAAGTAAAACCTCTACAGCTTTTGCACCTAAACGCCCTGCTAATACGCGATCGTGTGCAGTTGGTGAACCACCTCGCTGAATATGACCTAGTACGGATACGCGCGTTTCAATACCTGCTTTTTCTTTTAAAATTTTTGCCAGCTCACTGCCAGGCATTACACCTTCTGCTACGATAATAATACTATGTCGTTTGCCACGAGCAACACCATGTTCAATACGTGTGATTATATCATCAATATCATACTCTTGCTCTGGAATTAATACGGATTCTGCACCTGCTGCAAGACCTGCCCATAGTGCGATGTCTCCTGCATCACGACCCATTACTTCAACGATGAATGAATTTTCATGCGAAGTAGCTGTATCTCGAATTTTATCAATCGATTCAATAACCGTATTCAATGCCGTATCAAATCCAATTGTATATTCTGTTCCTGGTACATCGTTATCGATGGTGCCAGGAACACCAACGCATGGGAAGCCCTTATTTGAAAGCTCCATTGCGCCACGGTAAGAACCATCTCCGCCGATGACAACTAAACCTTCGACACCAGCTTCCTTCATTTTTTCAATGCCAAGAAGCTGATATTTATCCTCTTTAAATTCAGAACAGCGCGCTGAATATAATTTTGTACCACCTCGCTGAATAATGCCACCAACTGAACCTAAGTCTAATATCTCCATTTTCCCATTAATGAAACCTTCATATCCATGATAAATTCCCATTACTTCAACACCGTGGAAATTCGCTTTACGAACGACTGCACGGATCGCAGCATTCATGCCTGGTGCGTCTCCTCCACTCGTTAAAACGGCAATTTTTTTCATCGATGCTCTCCTCCTATGAAAAAACTATAACTATTACTATTCACATTAACATGAAAAACGTGTTATGTAACTATTCTAGAAAACAAAAATCATTACTTTATTAAAAAAATAAAAAGAATGCGTTTTCACGCATTCTTCCTTTTTCTAATTAACGAGTAGCGTAAAATTATTCCTCGATAAATTGACCAATATTTTTAAACTTATCATAACGATCTATAATTAATTCATCAGGCGACAGCTTGTTTAAATTCTCTAATGTGTCTTGAATGCAATCCTTCATCGCCAATGCTTGCTTTTCTACATTTTTATGAGCACCACCTGAAATTTCAGGAATAATGCCATCAATGATACCCATCTCCTTTAAATCTGGCGCTGTAATTTTCATCGCTTCAGCAGCCTGCTTCGCTAAAGTTGCATCCTTCCATAAAATCGATGCGGCACCTTCTGGAGAAATGACCGAGTATGTCGAGTTTTCAAGCATGAAAATTTTATTGGCCACACCTAGTGCTAAGGCACCACCACTCCCACCTTCTCCGATCACAATACTAATAACCGGTACCCGTAAGCCAGCCATTTCAAACAGATTGCGCGCAATTGCCTCACTTTGTCCGCGTTCTTCAGCAGCCTTCCCCGGGTAAGCCCCCTTCGTATCAATAAAACAAATGATCGGACGGCCAAATTTTTCGGCCTGCAGCATTAATCGTAGTGCTTTTCGGTAACCTTCTGGATGTGGCATCCCAAAATTACGGCGAATGTTTTCCTTCGTCGTCTTCCCGCGCTGATGACCAATAATCGTCACCGCCTGCCCGTTAAACGAGGCAATACCGCCAACAATTGCTTCATCGTCCTTGAACGAACGATCCCCATGCAGTTCAATAAAATCATCAAATACACGACTAATATAATCAAGTGTTGTTGGGCGTTCAGGATGGCGAGCTACTTGTACACGGTCCCAAGGCTCCATATTTTCGTAGATACTATGTTCAAGCTGACAAAGACGATTTTCTAGCTTTTCAATTTCTCCACTCATATCTACATCCGCGTCGTGTGCGATTGTTTTTAATTCGTCTATTTTTTCACGTAGCTTTACTACAGGTTGCTCAAATGCCATTGTTTTAGACATGTGATATGCCTCCTTGTACATGCAATTTTACAATTGTTGCAATTTTTCCGCGCATATCTTTGCGATGGAATATTGCATCGAGTTGACCGTGTTCAAGTAAAAACTCTGCTGTTTGGAAATCATCAGGCAGCTTTTCACGAACCGTTTGTTCAATAACACGTCGCCCTGCAAAGCCAATCAAACTTTGAGGCTCAGCAATATTTAAATCGCCAATCGATGCAAAACTTGCCGATACGCCACCCGTTGTTGGATGAGTCATAATCGAAATATAAAGTAACCCAGCATCGCTATGTCGCTTTAGTGCAACGCTTGTTTTAGCCATTTGCATAAGCGAGAGTACGCCTTCTTGCATACGTGCCCCTCCACTTGCTGTAAAAATGATGAACGGAATTTTAAGCTCCGTTGCCTTTTCAATTGCGCGCGTAATTTTTTCCCCTACTACCGAGCCCATAGAGCCCATACGGAAGTGCGAATCCATCACAGCGATTGCTATTTTTTCTCCCTGTAGCGTTCCAGTTCCTGTTAAAACTGCTTCATTTAAGCCGGTTTTTTTGACATCTGCCTCAACCTTTTCTATATAGGCAGGAAACCCAAGTGGATTCGATGTTCTTAAATGATCGTCTAGTGATTCGAATGAGCCCTCATCTAAAAAGATTCGAACTCGTTCCTTTGCCGTCATTTTGAAATGATGCTGACATTTAGGACAAACTTTTAGATTCGTTTCAATTTCCTTCGTTACATGGATTTTCTTACATTGCGGGCATTTCGTTACAATTCCTTCTGGAAACGCCTTTTCCTTAGATTGATTAATGATGATTCCATTATTTTTTTTGCGATTTATCGTAAATAAGTCTCGAATAGACATCGTTATCCCCCTTTGTGAATATGTACATTCACTCTTGTTACGTTAATGTTTGTAAGTCACGCATCCAGTCGTCATATGCTTCAATCGCTTCCTCGCTATAGCCCATTTGGATGGATTTAATGAGCATTTGTAATACGACCTTTTCATCTGACGTAATGCTTTTTTTTAATGGTGTAATACTATATGCAAGTAACTGAAGCCATATTTTTAATGCAAGACGGTTTCCCGAAGCAATCATACATTCGCGTAAAATGTCTTCTCGCAGTAGCCCCTGCTCGAGCTCAAGCTTCACAAATAAGCTCTCCCAAACCGGTAGCTGTTGTAGTTCGGCATTATCACAAATCATTCGAATAGCTTCTTTTTCATGCATTTGTCTCGACATATGAACATCGTCAACCGATTTAGGCTCCTGTAAAATAAATGAAGATAGTATTTCGACAAGTTGGTGATGCTGTACAGCAGCTAAAAACGTTCCGCCGCCATGCTTCGTTTCAATTAATCCGAGTAACTCTAAACTTCGCAGTGCCTCTCGCACCGAAGAACGGCCAACATTTAATGTTTCACTTAAAACACGTTCGGAAGGCAGCTTGTCACCTGGCTGAATTTTTTGTGTAACAATTAATTGACGGAGCTGCTTGACGATTTGGATGAACATCTTTTTCGTTGCTTGTTTGTCGTCCATAAGCACCTCTTTCTACAAAAGCGTATTTGCGCCTGTTCACACGCGATTGGCAAAAAAACCAGTCCGTGCAGTATTGTCAAAATGACCAACTTCGAGGTGGCCTCAAACTGTTGGAGATCCCAAAGTGAAAGTACTCTTTTCAACTTTCACCCCAGGAATCTTAGCAACCTAAGTTCGCTGCATCCATGCAGCAACGGTTACATGACCCACATCTTGTGAGCCCGACCTCTTTTGCGAGAGCGCAAATGTCTAGCTATCTCTTGAAATTTAAATTTCTGCCCAAAAGTGGTCTGACCAGTTTTATAGCATAAGCATACAAAAACGACGGAAAAATGTAAAGTAAAAACAAATTCGAACGGTTAATGTTATAAATCTTCCTCACTAAAAAATACTCTCGCCCTTTTTTTATGTCATTTTCCGATTATAATTGACATTGATTTCTTAAATAGCCAAAATGAAAAGAGATCTTTTAAAGGATGGATGATGGATGGTTGGATTTTTCCGGAAATTATTTTCAGTTGATACTACACCGATAGACAAAAGATACAACGAGAATGGATTCAATCTCTATGGCATACATAAAAATGGAACGAAATACAATGATGCTGGATTTGATCTACGAGGATTTAACCAAGATGGAAAAACAATAAATAGACGATATTACGATGAAAACGGCTTTGATGCAAAAGGTATTCACCTAACAGGCAAAAAGTATATCGCAGGATACGATTGCTTCGGCTACGATTCGTTAGGCTTTAATCGCGATGGCTGGAACCGAGAAGGCTTTTATCATGATGGCTTCAATAAACAAGGCATCGATAAAGATGGATTCAATCGTGAGGGTTGGAATGAATTTAATTTTAATCGTGAGGGACTTCACAAAAACGGCACACGTTTCGATAAAAAAGGCTTTGCGGCTGATGGCTTTAATCGAGACGGAATTGACCGCAACGGATTTAATCGCGGTGGGTATAATCAAAATGGCATCGACCGCGAAGGATTTAATCAAGATGGCTATAATAAAAAGGGCTTTGACCGCAACGGGTTTGACCGACAAGGATTCGATAAAAATGGCTTTGACATAGAAGGTTATACATCAGCCGGATTTGATATCGAAGGGTTTGACCGCAATGGATTTAATAAACAGGGCTTCAATCGAAAAGGCTTTGATGCACAGGGCTTTGATAAATTCGGGTTTAATCAAGATAAATTCGATCGAGAAGGGTTTAAAGATAATGGATTTAATGCACTGGGCTTTGACCGTAATGGATTCAACAAACAAGGCTTTAACGCTCAAGGCTTTAATGCAAAAGGATTCAATCAACACGGATTTAATGTACACGGACTCAACGCGCAAGGGTTTGATAGTACAGGATTTGACAAAGATGGTTTGGACATATATGGATTTGACCGTGATGGCTACGACCGGCAAGGTTTTAACCGACAAGGTGAGCGGAAAGTTGAAACGGCGATTGACCAATAAACGGTCATTCGCCTTTTCATTTATTGTATAAACAATTGCTTTATTTTTAATTGAGGTTTATTGAATCGATGTTCAAGAAAGCCTTCAGCATAGACGAATTTTTCTTCTTTCAACATACCCAGTACTGCATTATATTCTTTCGGAAACATTGTTATCGAGACTGTACCAAATTCATCCTGTAGCTGAACAAAGGCCATTAATTCACCTTTTTTCGTACGAATTTGACGAATTTCCTCAATTACTCCGATCATTTTCACAAAAGAGTTTTCTTTCATTGCCATTAACGATTGCGTCGTTGCGTTAACAGCTGGCCAATTTATGCGCTCCCCCGTAATCGGGTGGTCGGTTAAATATAATCCGAGTACTTCTTTTTCGAATTGCAACTTCATCTTTTCGGGCATCGGCTCTGCCTGAACATGCTTCAACTTCCCAAATGCAAACATGGACGAGGAGAATAAATCTTCATCCTCACTAGGACGTACAATTTCCGCCTGCTTCACCGCTGCTTCAACCGTTGCCAGCAATGTGGCTCGGTCTCGCCCAAAGTCATCAAGCGCGCCAGCCTTAATAAGTGGTTCAATTACTTTTCTATTAAAGACACTCGCACTAAGTGATACCGCAACATCAAAAATATCCGTGAACGGCTCCGATTTTTCACCACGTACAGCAAGGAGCTTTTGCAGGAATGGCTGCGGAACACCTTTAATCGCGGATAAGCTAAAACGGATTTTGCCATTTTCCACTTTAAAATGACGCATACTTTTTTGGATAGATGGCGGTAATATTTCCACACCTTTCACCTTTGCCTCAGCAATGATTTGTGCAAGCTTATCCGGATTTCCCGTCGCATTTGTCAGGAGTGCGGCATAAAAATTCACCGGAAAGTTCGCTTTTAAAAAGGCCATTTGATAAGAAATCAAACTATAGGCCACAGCATGGCTTTTCGGGAAACCGTAATCTGCAAAGCGCACAATTAATGCATATACTTCCTCTGCTGTTTGAGCTGGGAAACCTTGATTAACTGCACCTTTTACAAATGCTGCACGCTTCTCCTCTAGCACCTCGCGTTTTTTCTTACTGACGGCACGACGTAGTAAATCTGCCTCTCCAATCGTAAAGCCTGCCATTACGTTCGCAATTCGCATAATTTGCTCCTGATACACAATAACCCCGTACGTTTCTCGTAAAATCGATTCTAGTATGGGATGTGGCATTACTACCGGCTCAAACTCGTGCTTGCGGCGGGCATATACTGAGATAAAATCCATGGGACCTGGACGATACAGCGCATTCACTGCGACAATATCTAAAAAATGCGTTGGCTGGATTTCACGTAACGCCTGGCGCATCCCATCAGACTCTAACTGAAAGATTCCAACAGTATCCCCTTCCTGTAATAAACTAAATGTGTTCGCATCAGTCAAAGGGATTTGATTTAAATCTAGTTGTATATCGTGTGTGAACTGAATCGATCGACGAATTTGTTCTAAAATCGTTAAATTGCGCAGTCCTAAAAAGTCCATTTTCAGTAAACCTGACTGCTCCACTTCTTGCATCGGCCATTGCGTCAAATAAATACCATCATGACCATCTTCAATCGGCACAACGTCTACGAGCGGAACGGGACTTAGCACAACTCCAGCTGCATGCGTAGAAGCATTTCGGGGCAAGCCTTCTAGCTTCAATGCCGCGCCAAACCATTTTCCACGAATCGGTTCTGCTGCAATCCAAGCACGTAATTTTTCCGATTGTGCGAACGCATCTTGCAAAGTAACACCCTGTTTATTTGGAATTAACTTTGAAATCATTTCGAGTGTTTCGTTTTCAAAATTAAACATTCTGGCTACATCACGGGCAACAGCTTTTGCAGATAATGTCCCAAACGTTATAATTTGCGCGACATACTGCTTGCCGTATTTTTTCGCAACGTACTGAATGACTTCCTGACGTCTCGTATCGAGAAAATCAATATCAATATCCGGCAACGACACACGCTGTGGATTTAAAAATCGCTCAAATAATAAATCATATTGCAGCGGATCTACTTGCGTAATTTGAAGTGAGTAGGCAACGAGCGAGCTTGCAGATGATCCCCGTCCCGGACCAGTTAAAATACTCGCCTCCCGCGCAAATCGCATAAAATCCTCAACAATTAGAAAATAATCGGCATACCCCATTGACTTAATGACGTTTAACTCATAATGTAATCTTTCCTTATAAGCTAGCGGTAGCTCGTCCACTTGCAATCTTTGCTGAAGCCCTGTATGTGCATGTTCTAGTAAAATGCTCTCCGCTGTTTGCCCTGCTTCAAGTGGAAATTTCGGCATATACACCGCTTTTTCATCAATCGTTACATAACAGCTTAATAATAGTTCACGTGACTGCTGTAACCACTCAGGACGATCTGCAAATCGCTGCGTCCACTCCTCCGCGGATAATACATATTGATGTGCTGTTTTATTGGATTGCAGGGATTCATTTAATTTCACGCCTGTTTCGATAGCATGAGCTACCTCATAGGCAAAATGATCTCCCTGCTGTAAAAATAAACTCTCATGTGTCGCAATAATCGTTACACCGAGTTTATGACTAAACTGAACGGCTAGCTCTTCCTCTTGCGCCAGCTGTGCCTTGCGTGCAATACCGACGTAAGTCTTTTCTTGAAACATGGCCTTCAGTTCACGTCCATAAGCATCATTATTTTCACGTAGCCATAATGCAGATTCCTCGAGTACAGGAATCATCACCGCACACCCTTTTGCATAAGCGGCTAGCCAGCGAACGGGGATTGTTTCGTCCGGACGGATCGCAATACTACTACTAATTTTTAATAAATGCTGATAACCTTCATTATTTTTCGCATACAATACAAGCGGCAATACCGTTTCCTCGGAAAATTGCACACGTACTGTTAAGCCGATAACCGGACGAATACCCGCTTGCTTCATCGCATACCAAAAAGGCAAAAGCCCGTACAATTTCGTATTGACCATTGCACATGCTTCTGCCTTTTGTTGTTGTAAAAAAGGGATGAGCTCTTCGATACGAATTGTACTTTTAAGTAAATCTGCACTCGTCCGTATTTGTGGATATACAATTGACACTGTCATCCCTCCTAAATTTTATTGATAATCGCGGCAAATTTCCTTTAAATCTTCAATAACTAGGTCCGCTTCTTCCCATGAACTTGCTGAAGCACCAGAAGCTAACGGATGTCCGCCACCGTTGTATTTTTTCGCTAATTGATTAATGATTGGCCCTTTTGAACGAAGGCGTACGCGAATTGTTTCCCCCTCTTCAATAAAGATGACCCATGCGCAAATGCCTTTTACATTGCCAAGTGAACCGACAAGTAAAGACGTTTCAGAAGGCGTCACATCAAAGTCACGTAATACGTCATTCGTTACTTTAATGTAAGCAGCGCCGTTTTCATCAATAACAAAGTTTTGATATAAATAACCTTGTAAATGTAATAGCTTACGATCCATTTCATACATACCATCAAATAATTTATTACGGTCGAAATTATATTGAATTAACTGACCAGCAGCATCAAATGTTTTCACACCCGCACTTGGGAATAGGAATCGACCTGTATCTCCCACAATTCCAGCGAATAATAAACGTGCCGCCGCGTCAGACATTTTCCAATGATGTGTTTCCTTTGCTTCTTCGTATAATTCATAAATCATTTCACTACAAGAACTTGCATCGGTATCTACCCATAAAAAATCACCATATGCATCGTCATTAGGATGATGGTCAATTTTAATAACATATGCACCCTTAGTATAGCGCTGGTCGTCAATTCGTTCCGTATTTGCCGTATCAGTAACGATTACTAATGCATTTTCAAAAACCGCATCTTCAATTGCATCGGGATGCGCCATAAACGATAAGGAATCATCGTGCTGACCAATGGCATAAACTTGCTTTTCAGGATAATTCGTTCGAATAAGCTCCGCTAGCCCCATTTGTGAACCGTATGCATCGGGATCTGGGCGAACATGGCGGTGCAGTATAATTTTGTCATACTGCTGAATTGTGTCGATGATTTGTCGTTTCAAAAGCTATTCCTCCTGGTGTATAGTGAATTCCATTCGCAATTTCCTCTAAAAATCGTTACAATAATATCAGCTTTGCTCTTGGGAGGTTCACTATGTTATTAAATTTAATTTTTGTATCTTTTATTGTTGTATCACTTGTTTTTTATTTTTATTTCAAAACGAAGCAATTTCGTGCCACGCTACCAATTCGCAAAAAATGGTATACAGCTAAAGCTGGTGTTGCGCTAGGCGTATTTATTATCGCCTTCGGATTAAATGCAACAATTATTTATCCAACGCTTGTTGGCTATGGTGTTGCTGCAGTATTCTTCATTTTAGGCATTGGCATGTCTGTTAATCATTTCAAACGTGCTCGCCATGAAGGGCAATATATTCAAGAAGAGTATGAACTTAATAAATAGTTTTATGTAAAAGTAATGTGCAAATGCACATTGCTTTTTTTAATCGCTCAGAAAGGACATCTTCTAACCTCTTTTGGGAAGGGATGTGTCTTTCTAATTACCGTTCGAGTAGCTGGAACATCATCATTGCCTTGCCGACAAGAATGGCTCCATTAAATACTTCAAAGTCCATTTTTACGAATTTACGACTCATGTCTAGTATACGCGGGCGGACAGTTAATACACTTTCCATTTGCACTGGTTTAATAAAGTAAATGGTCATATTTTCTGCAACAGCATCCCCGCGTTTACGGCGCTTCAGTGCAAATGAGCCCACTTCTGAAAGTAGCGTTGTGAATGCACCGTAGGATATGGCACCAAACTGATTCGTCATTTGCGGCGTTACCGTAAATTCAACGACCACATCTTCCTCGCCCATTACTCTCATTTCATTTTTCACGAGATCATCAATCGTCTCACCGTGATGTGGCTGACGCTGCGCAAGTTGTAGGGCTTTTAACACGTCCTGACGGCTAATCACACCTTGAAGTAGACCATCGTCATTTACAACTGGAAGTAAATCAATCCCTTCCCAAATCATACGATGACCAGCAGAGGCAACACTTGTTTTCATCGAGGCGGCGATTGGATTTTTCGTCATCACTTTATCAATTGGCTCGTCTCCCTCTTTACCAATTACATCCTTACTTGTCACCATCCCGACAAGCTTGTTTTGGCTTGTCACAACTGGATAAGCACCATGTGTAGTCCGGAAATTTTGTTTGTGGAAATCCGCTATCGTATGATCATTACGTAGCACCGCGGTATCTTCTATCGGTACATAAATGTCTTCAATTAATAAAATATCTTTCTTAATTAGCTGGTCGTAAATGGCACGGTTGATCATCGTTGCTACTGTAAACGTATCGTAGCTTGTTGATATAATTGGCAAATCTAGTGAATCTGCTAACTTGATCGCCTCTTCCGATGTATCAAAGCCACCAGTAATTAAAACTGCCGCACCTGTTGTTAAAGCAGATTCATGTGCTCGCGTACGGTTCCCTACGATTAATAAGCAACCTGCATCTGTATAGCGCATCATGTCTTCAAGCTTCATCGCACCGATAACAAACTTCGTCAACGTTTTATGCAAGCCTGATTTTCCACCTAACACTTGGCCGTCAATAATATTTACAATCTCAGCAAACGTTAAACGTTCAATATTTTCTTTCTTCTTCTTTTCAATACGAATTGTTCCTACACGTTCAATCGAGCTAACTAAACGGCGATTTTCTGCTTCTTTAATGGCACGATAAGCTGTCCCTTCACTCACTTGCATTTCTTTTGCAATTTGTCGCACCGAAATTTTATCGCCTACAGGAAGTGATTCGATGTATTGTAGAATCTTCTCATGTTTTGTTGACACATTATCACCTATTTCTCATCATTCGTTCCTGTCAATAGTGTACCATATTTTGTGTCAGTAGTTCTAAAAATCAAATTCTTCCCAGCGAATTGGGCGTCCAGATTTTGAATTAGGCTTGGACCAGCTTAGTTAGCCGTTGTCGTATGCATGCTAAGAATTTCGACTCCTTACAAAATTTATGACATCCACCAAGAAAGCAGCTACTATTTCTGTCTGGTTGTAGCGAAACTGCTGTTCAGCTGCTTTCTTTTTTTGCTTATAGCTTCACAAACTCACCCGCCTGCAAAATCTGTACATCGCAATTTTCAACAAGCTTTTTAAAATCATTTGGATCCTGCTTAATCGGGGGGAACGTATTGTAATGAATTGGCACAACGATTTTTGGCTTTAACAGCGACACCGCATACGCAGCATCTTCAAGCCCCATCGTAAAATTATCGCCAATTGGTAAAAACGCCACATCAATTGTATGACGCTCCCCGATTAATTTCATATCACCAAACAATGCCGTATCTCCTGCGTGATAAATCGTTAAGCCTTCTGCCGTAAATAAAATCCCACCCGGCATGCCCATATAAATAATTTCCTTTTGCTCTGTTATATAAGAATTGCTGTGAAATGCTTGCGTGTACTTTACCGTTCCGAAATCAAACGGATGCGCTCCACCAATATTCATCGCATGTACGTTAATTCCTTGCCACGATAAATAATTTGAAAGTTCATGTGATCCAACAACAAGAGCGCCACTTGATTTTGCAATTTCCACTGTGTCACCTAGATGTTCATTATGCCCATGCGTTAATAAAATTACATCCGGTTTTTCTGTTTCCACTTGCAGATCAGTTAAGTCATTTCCTCGAATAAATGGATCAATTAAAATCGTTGTTTCGTTCGTCTGAATTTTAACAATCGAATGCCCATGAAAAGAAATTTGCATAGAAATGCCCCCTTATGAATATTTTCAATTAAAGTTATTCGATAAAAATGCGATTTTCCCTTTAATTTGGTATGCTAATAAGGCACATTCATTGAATCTGTCAATTATGCAAAAATTGCTAGGAGGTTTTTCAAATGACAAAATTACAACAATTACAACGCTATTTAAATGAAAACAATGTAGATGCTGCATTTATTACAACACCTGATAATGTATTCTACTTTTCAGGATTTAAAAGCGATCCTCATGAACGCTTACTTGGCGTGATGGTATTTAAGGATGCAAAGCCATTTTTAATTTGCCCTCAAATGGAAGTGCCTGATGCGCTTGCGGCTGGATGGAATTTCGAAGCTGTTGGGCACCAGGATACAGAAAACGCATGGGATGTTGTTGCAAAAACGATTGCTTCTCGCAATTTAGAGATTTCTGCTATGGCAATCGAAAAATCTCATTTATCAGTAGAGCGCCTAGAAGAATTACAAGCGCGCTACCCATCGGCTACATTTACTCGTCTAGACGATAAAATTAATGCAATGCGTGTCATTAAAGACGAAGCTGAGCTAGAAAAAATGCGTAAAGCGGCTGCACTAGCAGATTTCGCCATTGAAGTAGGTGTAAGTGAAATTGCTGAAGGCAAAACGGAAATGGAAGTTTTAAACGCGATTGAGTCTGCGATTAAAGCAAAAGGCTATGCCATGAGCTTTGATACAATGGTTTTAGCTGGTGAAAAAGCTGCGTCTCCACACGGTCACCCTGGTGATCGTAAAATTCAACGTGGAGATATGATTTTATTCGACCTTGGTGTACTTTACGAAGGGTACTGCTCAGATATTACGCGTACAGTTGCATTTGGTGAGCCAAACGAAGAACAAAAAGCAATCTATAATGCTGTTCGTAAAGCAAATGAAGATGCAATTGCAGCAGTAAAACCAGGCGTGCGCGCAATGGACTTGGATAAAATTGCCCGTGATGCAATTACAGAAGCTGGCTACGGTCAATATTTTACACACCGTTTAGGTCACGGTCTTGGTATTTCCGTGCATGAGTTCCCTTCTATTACAGGTACAAACGAAGTGGCATTAAACCCTGGTACAGTTTTCACAATTGAACCAGGTATTTATAAAACAAATATTGCTGGTGTTCGTATTGAAGATGATGTTGTGGTAACTGAAGACGGCGTTGAAGTATTAACGAAGTACACGAAGGAACTAGTCATTCTTTAATTTTTTGACGTTGGTAAACACTGCTGTTGTATTATCAGCTAGTTACAACCGTACTACGTGCACAAACAGCATGACTTGCAGAGGACGTGCTGACTTTTGCGTTATCACATGAATGTTACACCGCAGAAGTTCTTCTTTAACCTAGCCAATTTAAAAAGAGTAGTTGCATGAAAATTTGCAACTACTCTTTTTATTTTTGAATATAGTACATAAAATTTCATAAACTATAATAATGAACCTTTTTTTACTACTATAGAAATACTATTTCTCTACTAAATTCTTCTTTTGACTGTTTATTTGAGTGTATATCCGTATTCTTTAAATAATTTTGGCATCCTAGTATTCCAGTTTTTTTGTAACTGTAGGCTTGCAAGATCGTTTTAAAGAAGTTTTAACCTATATGGAAACAGTGATGGAAGATGTTATTAACTAACTTCAACCTAATTTTTCAAACAACGTCCTGTGTACAACTGTAAGAGCTACCTTTTTGCCAATACAACAACAAAGGAGGATTTCCAGTTAAAAAATTACTAAGGATTTTATTGTTGTGTTCCATTTTCTTATTTTGGCCTTCATTTCAAGGGGAGCAAGATCATGTCTTTGCTGCGACAACACACTATGTCCATGCAAAGGGCGATATTATTTTACGTGACGCTCCTAACAAGGATGCAAAACAAATTGGTAAGGTGAAAAATGATTCACAAGTAACCGTTTTCTCTACATCCAATGGGTGGTCATACATTCAGTCAGGTCCACTAAAAGGCTATGTATATTCAACTGCACTTAAGAAAAAAAATCCACAAGAAAAAACGTCTCCTATTATCACGTCCGGCTTATCACCTACTGTCGGTAAAAGCTATACGTACGATCCCTCATTTGAAGAGAATGGGGAGAAAACAACTTATCAAGCATCAAAGCAATACGGGGTAACGGAGCTGTTGAAGGCAGACTTACAAGGCTATGCCTATTTAGAATCAGAAGAATTATTTGAAATGGGTGTTGCGAACTCCGATGTATTTTTCTTCTCGTACACATATCCAATGAAAGCTGGTAGCTCTATTTATGATATTGATTATTCGTTTGAGGGGAACGATGCGTACACGAAAGTATTCGTGGAAAGTACAACCCATACGTTAACAACTAAAGCTGGAACGTTTAAAAATGTCATTGTATTAAAATATCCGAACGATACAAAAGTTTATTTAGCAAAAGGGATTGGCGTAATTAAAATTGCAGATAAAAACGGCAACGCATATGTTGAATTAGTTTCAGTCAAATAACTATAGTTTCAAATTACAAAAAGCTGACAAAAGTGCCTCATGCACCTCGTCAGCTTTTTTATGGTTTGCAATATACATATTCATTTCAATTTAACACTGAAATGAAATCACTTGAAAATATATTTTATACTTGTGACAGAGCAGTTAGTGCTTCATCTACTGGTACATATGGTAAGCCTTGGTCGTCTGCAACAGCTTTGTATACTATTTTGCCGGCTAATGTATTTAACCCGAGCTTTAATGCTGGATTGTCTACACATGCTTTCACATAGCCTTTATTGGCAATTTGTAACGCGTATGGCACCGTATTATTCGTTAGTGCGACTGTTGATGTACGTGGTACCGCACCTGGCATATTCGCCACTGTATAATGAACGACCCCGTGCTTAATGAATGTTGGGTTGTCATGCGTCGTAACCCGCTCAGACGTTTCAAAGCACCCACCTTGGTCGATTGCGATATCGACAACAACAGAGCCTGGAGACATCGATTGAATCATTGCTTCTGTTACTAATTTCGGTGCTTTAGCTCCAGGAATTAATACAGAACCGACAACTAAATCCGCTTCTTTTACCGCTTGTGCAATATTGTACGGATTTGAAATTAATGTCTGTACATCACGACCAAAAATATCTTCTAGCTGACGAAGACGCTCTGGGCTTAAATCAATTACCGTTACGTCTGCACCCATACCGACAGCAATTTTGGCAGCGTTCGTGCCAGCAATACCGCCACCAATTACTGCTACTTTCCCACGTTGCACCCCTGAAACGCCTCCAAGTAAAATACCTTTTCCGCCTTCCATTTTCTCTAAATACTGTGCTCCAATTTGCGTAGCCATTTTCCCAGCTACTTCACTCATTGGTGTTAATAGTGGTAATGAGCGGTTCGGCAATTGAACAGTTTCATAGGCAATGCCGACAACTTTCTTCTCTAGTAAAGCTTGTGTCAATTCCGGCTCTGGTGCTAAATGTAAGTACGTAAATAAGATTAAGCCTTCGCTAAAATATTTATATTCGCATGCAATCGGCTCTTTAACCTTCATAACCATGTCAGCAGTCCAAGCTTCTTCTGCTGTTGCTACAATGCTTGCACCTGCTGCTTGATAATCTTCGTCTGTAAACGAAGAACCTAAACCTGCACCTGTTTCGATAATTACCTTATGCCCAGCAGTTGTCAACGTCACAACCCCAGCAGGCGTCATTGCCACACGGTTTTCATTATTTTTAATTTCTTTTGGAACACCAATCTTCATCAAATTCATCCTCCCCAGATGTGAAAATAATTGTACTATTGAATTACGGATGTAAATCATATCCATTCTACCAAGTTTATCATTAGAATATAAGTGCTTAAACAAGAAAATTAGGCATTTTTTAATTAAATTATATATTTATTAGAATTTTCTAGCTTCTTTTGTCTGTTTCTCACTTGATCTCTATTAAAATATGGCTAACAATAACTATTTATTTAAAGGTGTCAACTTTATGGCTTCTACATTCATCACATTATATACAAAATTTCTACGTTTCTAACAGAATATTAGTAAAACATTAGCAATACATGAGAATTATTTACATTTTTTCTATGTAGGGTATTTCCATATGGCAAACTTTTGATATAATGTAAGCAGATACAGTATAAGGAGGAAATGAAAATGGCAAATCACTATAAAAGTATTGTAGTAGCAGTAGACGGTTCTAAAGAAGCAGAATATGCATTCCGTAAATCAATTGATGTAGCAAATCGTAACGTAGGTGCAACATTAAACCTTGTAAACGTTATCGATACTCGCTCTTTCGCGGCTATCGAAGCATACGATCGTTCAATCGCAGAGCGTGCTCAACAACATTCTGAAGAATTATTAAATGGCTATAAAAAGCAAGCTGAAGAAGCGGGCGTAGCAACTGTAAACTTAGTAATTGAATATGGTTCTCCAAAAAACATCATCACTAAAGAGCTTTCAAAAGTTGTGGAAGCGGACCTAATTATTTGTGGCGCAACTGGTTTAAACGCAGTTGAACGTTTCTTAATCGGTTCTGTATCAGAAGCAATCGTTCGTTCAGCAAGTTGCGACGTTTTAGTAATTCGTACGCCTGAGTGATTTTCATTTAGTTGACAACCCTTTAGAAAGACACAACTCGTCCAAAATAGGACGAGTTCATGTCCTTACTTATGCGAATGGGAAAGTTATACTTTCTTATCCATTAAAAAAAGAGAAAGTTCGCCTAGGCGAACTTTCTCTTTTTATTTGCTTTCTTTCCACATTTGTACTTTTTCAAAGAACATAGCAAGTGCTTGCTTATTTGACATATTTGGCACTTTTGCTAGCAGCACTTCACGCGGTGCTTTTAACTGTGCACTTTGCTTTTGCAAAATTAAAATGCTCTTCTCATGCGCACGAGTAGAGAACATATTTTCAGGTAGCTGAATGACTGCTTGGATCCAAGCATGACCTTTTAAATATTTATGCAATTGTTTCGCCTGCTCTGATTCAAATAAATTCCCAGGAACTAAGAAAAATGCATAGCCACCCTCTTTTGTGTGATTCAATGATTGCTCAATGAATAGATGATGTGCATAGCTCATGCCCTCTGCCGCACAAAGTTCATAATCGAGTGCAACTTCCTCGTTTGGATAGAAGCCAACTGGTAAATCACAAATGACAGCATCGACTGGATCTACCAATAGTTTTTCTAGTGAATCTTGACGGAATAATGTTATAGGCTGCTCTACTAAATCTGCTGTTGCAGCTGCTAAGCGAATTAATAGTTCATCCACCTCTACACCTGTTGCATGTAACTTGCCGTCCATTGCATTCATTACGGTTAATAGTAAATTTCCTGTTCCAAGTGCAGGGTCTAATACAGAAACCGAACCATTTTCAATTTCTTTTTCAAAAAACTGTTCAACAAAATATCCTACTAGTAAACCAAGTGTATCTGGTGTCATTTGATGATTTGGCTGAGCGCTTTTTCGCATTCCTTTTAAAATCGCTATTTGAATTGCCTTACGCATATCTTCCTTCGTGGCACCTTCAACTTGCCACTCGAACTTGGCATCTAATGTATCTTCTAGCGTTTGTAGTAACGCCTCTAAATAATCTATTTCTTCATCAGTTGCAATCTTTTCTGCTTGGTCGTTAATAAATCCAAAAATTTGCTCAAACTTATCCATAAAGAACACCCTTTCAAACGAACAACCCACTCAAAAATTTGAGTGGGTGTCATTTTTGTCTATTTACACTTTACTATAAAACGTATAAAAACGAAATTATTTAGTCAGTGCTTTTACAGCTTCAATCGCTGCCTCGTAATTTGGGTGATCTGTTGCTTCAGGAACATATTCCACATAAGCAACTTTACCTTCTGTATCTACTACGAAAATAGCACGTGTCAATAGGCGTAAATGTTGAATATGTACGCCGTAAGCTTCCCCGAATGAAGCATCGCGGTGATCTGAAACCGTTTGAACAGCGTCAATACCTGCAGCTCCGCACCAACGTTTTTGGGCGAACGGTAAATCCATTGATACTGTATAAATAATTACGTTGTCGCCAAGCTCTGCAGCAACCTCATTAAATTTACGTGTTTGTGCGTCACATACACCTGTATCAAGTGATGGTACTACTGAAAACAAACGAATTTTACCTTCTGAGTCTTTTAAAGAAACCGGTGATAGATCATTTGCAAGCACTGTGAAATCCGGTGCCACGTCGCCTACTTTTACTTCGTTACCGATTAATGTTACTGCATTATTTTTGAATGTTGTTTGTACCATAATAACGCCTCCTTGTTATTCCCTTATATTACTAAAAACAAAACGAACAATGCAACTAAGTTACCTTAGTAAATAAGGTATTCGTACTCGTCCACATCCAAGTGGCGATAACATTGCATCCGTGCGACAGATGTTTTTGTTGTAACCACAATGGCCAACATCATATTGTCCTCAATCGTTACAACGGTGTAGCGCCAATGCTAAAACAAGGAAAATTTCACTAAACAAACGAAAAGCCGCCCTAGATTAGGCGACTGAACGTTAATAGGAATGTCTAAAGTTTAATCTTACCATAAGTTGCAGTAATTAAACCTATTACTATTCATAAACTTTCTCATGCACAACGGTTGTATCGGCAAAGTAATCAGCTACACTTTTATTTTTTGGCGTAAAGCCGACAATTAAGTACGGTAAATAAAATACAGCATTATTAATAAAACGACCAATGCCTTCACGGAATAACACTGTTACCCAGTCAAGCTCTTCCCCATTATCCTTTTGCACACGAAGCCCAAATACCATCTTGCCGAGCGTTTGCCTGCAGAACTTTGTCATAATAACGAAATAGGCATAGTAAATAGCTGCAGAGATAATGGCAATAGGCGCATACCATTCATCTCCCGCCAAACTCCAATCCATCAAATGGAAAATTGGCTTAATCGTAATCCCAATTATTGCACTAACAATGAGTGAATCCATCACAAATGCCCATAATCGCATCCAGAAGCCTGCTGTTTTATGCGAAAAAATCTGCTCCTTAGGCTGCGGTACTTCTAGAAATGTCTCTACTATTTCTGTCATTAGGCATCCTCCTTAGTGATCACCGTATAAATACATCATACGTGGTGAATTTGTTGAAGAGATGATTTTCGAGATATACTGTGATTCAGCTGAAGGCGCAAAAAATGACCCTACCTTCATACCAAGTAACGAAGCCCAGCTATCTGACTCTGCTACATATTCAAATAACGTAGCATCTTGAAGATCATAATCTGCTCGAATGGCAGCAATGACATCTTTTTCAGTACCGATTTCATCCACTAAGCCAGCCTTTAATGCTTGTGTACCACCTAAAATCCGGCCATCCGCTACTTTTTTTATCGTAGCTTCTGACATGCCACGTCCTTCTTCAATTACATCGACAAATTCCTCATAAAGCTCATCAATCATTTCCTGAACCATCGCTAATTCTTCATCTGTAGTTGCACGCGCGCCACTAAACATATCTTTATGCGCGCCGGATTTAATCGTTTCGAATTCAATACCTACTTTCTCTGCAAGCTTCTCGTAGTTATAAGACTGCATAATTACACCAATTGAACCGGTAATTGTTTCACGCTGCGCAAAAATTTTATCTCCAGGTGCTGCAATATAGTATCCTCCTGAAGCTGCCATAGAACCCATAGATACATAGATTGGAATTTGGCGCTCCTCTTTAATTTGTACCAATTTACTATGAATCTCTGCTGACTCTAATACACCGCCACCTGGAGAGTTCACTGATAGCACAATCCCTTTTACTGATTCATCGTTTAAAATGGATTCCAGTTGTTCAAGGAAATACTGATGATCATATTCTACACTTTCCCATAGCGCTGTTGGGCCGACATCCTGAATTACACCATTTACTGTTAAATGCGCAATTCGATTATCAAAATCCCCTTCTTCTACTATCTCTTCGTATGTCATCGCGTCCATATCCATAAGGCTTTCAAAGCTCGTAAAGAAATCTGTTTTGAAAACTGCAATAATTGCATTAAGCCCTAATGAGAAAAACAGTAGTACTGCTGCAATGCCTAATGCTGCCCATCGTTTCGAATTCATTGATTATCCTCCTTTATTTACTATATACGACTCTATACTACAAAAAGCTTCAGTGTATTCTTTAAAAAAGAGATGAGGAAGCAGACAAAATACTACTTCTTCACCTATTACCCGGGAAATATTAACTATTTAAGAGTTTATTTTCTTCATTTACACGTAATTCCACACGTCGAATTTTACCGGAAATTGTTTTCGGTAGCTCGTCTAAAAATTCGATTGCACGCGGATATTTATACGGTGCTGTTAATTTCTTTACGTGATCTTGTAATTCTTGAATAATGGTCGGGCTATTTTTTAATGTTGGATTAAGTAATACAACAAATGCTTTTACAATACTACCACGAATTTCATCAGGACTTGCGACAACCGCACATTCACTGACAAAGGGGTGTTTAACAAGCGCGTCCTCAACTTCAAATGGCCCAATTGTGTAACCTGAAGAAACGATAATGTCGTCTCCGCGTCCTTCAAACCAGAAGTAGCCCTCTGCATCTTTGCGTGCCCGATCTCCGGTCATATACCAGTCACCACGAAACTGCATTGCTGTACGCTCAGGATCTTTATAGTAGCGTTTAAATAATGCTGGCGTTGAGCGATGTACGGCAATATCACCGATTTCACCCACACCCACTGGCTCACCTAAATCATCTACTAGATCAACAATATTTCCTGGCGTTGGTTTCCCCATCGAACCTGGTCGTGCCTCCATGCCAACTAAAGTACCCACGAGTAATGTATTTTCCGTCTGGCCGTAACCGTCTCGAACTTGTAAATTAAATTCACGTAAAAATATTTCAATTACTTCGCGGTTTAAAGGCTCCCCAGCAGACACTGCACTTTTTAAATTTTCTAAATTATAGCTACTTAAATTATCTACCTTAGCCATAATACGATATTCCGTTGGCGTACAGCATAGTACATTAATTTGATGCTCTTGAAGCAATCCCAAATATGTAGGAGCTTCGAATTTTCCTTTATATACGAATGCCGTTGCACCACTACCTAATACTGCTAAAAACGGACTCCAAATCCACTTTTGCCATCCTGGTGCAGCTGTTGCCCACACGATATCACCAGCGCTTACGCCAAGCCAACTAGTTGCTGTCGTACGTAAATGTGCATATGCCCAGCCATGTGTATGCACCGCACCTTTGGGATTACCTGTTGTACCACTTGTATACGCAAGAAATGCTATATCTGATGAAGTGGTCCCAATTGGCTCGAATCTTGTTTCTTCAGTTTGTGCCAATTCCATAAGCGAAATCCAGTTTTCCTTCGCTTGGCCTGTTACAAAAAGCTTTAGACCATCTAAATGCTCGACATAATCGAATTCTTCAATATAGTTTTCAAAAGCAACAACGGCCTTTGCTTCAGCGTGTACAATTCGATAATCAATATCTTTTGCACGTAGTAATTCTGAACTCGGAATAATAACGAGTCCTGCTTTTAATGCACCGATATAAGTAACATAGGCTTCTACTGAACGCGGAACCATCACGAGAATTACGTCACCTTTTGTTAAGCCATTCTTTTTAAATACATTTGCAACTTGATTCGCTTTTTTCAATAATTCCGCATATGTATAATGCTCTGTTTCACCATTCTCATGCTGAATAATTAATGCTTTTTTATTTTCATTATTGGTATGTTTTTCGAATTCATCTACTAAATTATACAGTTCTGGTGCTATTAAGTCTTCACGATTCATCTTATAATCCTCCTCGGAATATTTTCATGACCTACTCCTATTATAAGGTTAAAAAAACAGCTTTTCAAAATAATCTACTGTATTATTTAAAGTTATGACTTTTGTCATTAAAAGAAGCTGACATTTATCAAAAAAATAACGCATAGTTTCGATTTCCTTACAACAAAATAAAAAGGACTGCGACAATTGGACATGTCGCAATCCTTTTATGCGTTGATAGTATTACTATCTTTCGCATAAGCCGTTATTTGGCTTTATTATTTTGTTATTAGTTAGAAGATCCTTTTAATTGTTGTTCAGCCATTTGTACAAGACGTTTTGTAATCTCGCCACCAACTGAACCGTTTGCACGAGAAGAAGCTTCTCCTCCAAGTTGCACGCCAAACTCTTGTGCGATTTCGTATTTCATTTGATCAAGTGCTTGTTGTGCACCAGGTACATATAACTTGTTTGAACTGCGGTTGTTTGAAGTCATGTCTCTCACCTCCTTGTGCAATTAGAATGCACCATAGAGAAAATATAATACATTAAAGATGAGAGGTAATTTGTTCATGTGTTAGTGAGAAATTACTATTAAAGTAAATCTGTAAATTTATCGACAGTCGCTTCTTTTTGTGGAAGAATATGGACTTCGCGGTTTCGTACAGCACGTTCGATTAATTCATCAAACTCCGTAAAGCTTTCGTAACGTTGTACTTTTTCTAATTTTGGTTTTGTTTTTGGACTTGCAGGGGTAAAGATGGTACAACAGTCTTCATAAGGCTGAATGGATGTTTCATATGTCCCTATCTGTTCGGCAATTTTAATAATATCTAGTTTATCTGCTGCAATTAAGGGACGTAAAATTGGCGTGCTCGACACGTCATTAATTGCGGTTAGGCTTTCTAATGTTTGTGATGCAACTTGCCCTAAGCTTTCACCTGTAACAATACCTAGTGCACCAATTTCCTCACGCACTTTATCTGCTACCTTCATCATCATTCGTCGTGTTGAAGTCATCGTCATATTTTCCGGTACGTTTTCTTTAACTGCTACTTGTAATTCTGTAAATGGTATGATGTGTAAACGGATGTTCGCTCCGAATTTTGTTAATTCATTCGCTAAATCTTTTACTTTTTGTAAAGCATTATCACTTGTATATGGAGGGCTAAAGAAGTGAATCGCGTCTAAACGAACACCACGCTTCATCATTAAATAACCTGCTACTGGGCTATCAATCCCACCAGACAACATTAATAACGATTTACCGTTTGAACCAACTGGCATACCACCAGCACCTTGTACAACCTGTGCCATCATGTAAACCGCATCTTCACGCACTTCAATACGTAGTGTTACATCTGGTTTACGTACTTGTACTGAGAGATTTTGGAATTGTGGTAATACTGCGCCACCCATTGCACGTTGTAATTCATGTGAATCCAGTGGGAATGTTTTATCTGTTCGGCGCACTTCCACTTTAAATGTTAGCTCCCCTTGATCACGGTACTGTTCCATAATTTTTATTGCTAATGCTTTCATGTCGTCTAAATCTTTTGAACAAGAAGCCACTGGACTAAATGATTGAATGCCAAATACTTCTGGTAAACGGTTCATTAGTACTGCAAACTTTTCTTCATTTTCAATCGTAATGAACATCCGATCGCGCTCAGCACGGATTTTTATCGGGGCAATATCATTAAATGAATAACGTACATTTTCACGAAGTCGGTTAATAAAATCTTTTTTATTGCGTCCCTTTGTTGATAGTTCTCCGTAACGTATTAAAATTTCTTTAAAAATCATCCTATTAATTCTCCTTTTAGCTCTTTCATGACTGTAGTGAATGCTTTTTTGAATGCGGCGATGTCCTCATCCGTTGTATACGCACCAAAGCTCATGCGAAGTACACCTTTTTTAAAGGCATTATCCAGATTTAATGCTTCCACAACATGACTTGTTTTCGTTTGCTTTGAAGAACAAGCACTTGAAGTAGACACAATAATATCACGTTTTTGTAAAGCATTAATTAAAATTTCGCCTTTTAAGCCACGCACACTGAATGAGAGAATATGCGGTGCGCTCTTTTCTGTTGACAATACGTGAATGTCTGTCCCAAACTGTTCTAAAAACGCGTACAGTTCTGCTGACCATTTTTTATAGTTTTGAATGGCTGCTGGCATAATTTGCACTGCTAGACGAGCAGCCTTCGCTAAGGCTACAGCTTGCGGGACCGCTACTGTACCACTGCGTAAACCAAATTCTTGACCACCACCAACTAGATGAGAAGCGATTTTTGTATGCTTACGGAAGGCAATAACACCGGAACCTTTTAGCGCATGAATTTTATGACCAGAAATCGAAATAATATCTGGACCAGCTTCACCAGTAAACCGAACTGGTAACTTCCCGAAGCTTTGTACAGCATCAACATGGAAGGCAGCCCGACTTTGTTGATGAATAATTGCACCCGCTTCTGCGATTGGTTGAATGGCACCCATTTCATTATTCACATGCATAATGCTTACTAAAATTGTATCTTTACGAACCTTTGAACGAAGCTCCTCTAATGAAATAATACCCGCTTCATCCACAGTTAAATACTCGACCTCATAGCCTTCCTCTGCAAGCCGCTTTACGGACTCTAATACAGATGGATGTTCAATTTCCGTCGTTAGTACATGTTTACCTTTATGTGTGTTCACTTTTGCGATACCAAAAATGGCAAAATTATTTGATTCTGTTCCACCTGCAGTGAAAATAACATCCTTTGCCTCTGTATGCAAAATATCCGCGATTTGTGTACGTGCACGTGTTAGTAATATATTTGCCTCAACACCAGCTTGGTGAATGGATGATGGGTTTGCATAATACATCTCGTTTACTTGAATAAATGTAGTTAGTACATCTTTATGAGGTTTTGTTGTCGCACTATTATCTAAGTAAATCATCTGATCCAACCTTCTTTTTTTATCTGTTATGGTAGCATTTTGCTATCCTTAATTAGTTCCATTAGAAAAACATATCTCGCCTCAAAACGGGCGCGAAGATGTCTTTACTTCTGTGGATTACGTTAGAAATGAATACTTCCCTTATCCACCAAGAAAACCACCTGCACAAAATATGCATGGTGGCCTTCACTTTTGTTGTTTTATTATAACGCTTCTATCGTTTAGATGTAACCGTTATGCTTATGATTTTACAAGTAGTTGCTCCTGTACAAGCTCCTCGATACGTTTAATAGCAGCCGGGTCCACTGATTCTACAGCCTTTGCTGCATCCTCTAGCGCTTTTACATAGCGGAACTGATGAAATGCTTCCTCAGCATCCAATAGACGATTATGTACTTGTGGATTAGACGCACGGTAACGATTGCCATACTGAATGAGGCGTTCAATAAGCATGACATTTTCAATCATTTCTTCTCCGCGCTCATTAACTTCTTCAATACACCTCTTGGCACTTAATAAATTTGCATTTACAAGTCCCATATTGAGTGGTACCTCTTGTAAACTTTGTAAAACAACGAAAATTCGCTCCTCTGCTTCTTCTAAGCGCGCGTCCATTTCTTCAGGAATACCAGGAATATTAGCCTTGCTTAGTAGTCGGTCTGTATTTTGTAACAAACGCTTTAACGTCTCTAATTCAGCACGAGCTTTATTTTCGTCTATTCGTAAATTTTTCAAGCTATTTGAGAAACGCTCCTGCTCCTCACCAATACGCTCAACTTCTTCTGTAATTTCTTTAAGTTCTTCTTGCAAACTAGAATATGCTGATTGTTCTTCCTGTACACGTGTTGATAACAACTCGTAGCGTTTTTGTAATACTTCAAGTTGCTTCAAGCCCGCTTTCGGGATTTCTGCTTCCTCTTCTGGTAAACGATAGCTATGCTGCACATAAGTTGCTTCACCGCTTATTTCCTTAGTGAGGCGCACAACGTCTGAAATCGTATAAAACATTGAATTACAGTTTCGATCTACATATTTTTTAGCCATAACCTCTTTTTCAAGTAAATCGTATAAATTATCGATTTCATCATTTATTTCTTGTATACGAGGGGCTACTGTTTGAATGTTTAAGTTGGCAATGGCTTCTTTTAAAGCTTCTAACTCGTTTTCTAATTGATTTAAGTACTCCGTTAATTCGAGATGACGTAAATAGTAGGATTGCTCCTCCATTTCACGTTGACCGTTACGAAGTTCATGAATCGCTGTTGGAATTTTTGCTTGAATGTCCGTTAACAGCGTTGGCACTTCACTTAGTAGGCTGAAAATATGCTGCGCCTCAACATTGAGCGAGAGCACAATTTCACGTGCCTGTAAGTAGTTACCTTCTGCTGTAAGCGTATCAAACTCTTCAAATTTAGGTGGGAACTGCTCAAGTTTCTTTTCAAGCTGTGATAGGGCAGGTCCGAATGAATGCTGATGTGCTAAAATCGTTTTACGTGCTGAACGGTAATACTCTTTTAGCTGCTCAACTTCGATGCGATTTTTTTCCTCGCTACCAATTAGTTCTTCAAGCTCTGCTAAAATTTCAACACGACTTTGCTCACATTTCGTAATATACTGATCAATTTCTCGTTCAATGTGCGTTGCTTTTTTGAATTTAAAGCGATCTATGTATTCTTCTGCATCAAATAACATTGAATCGATTTTAATCACATGAATATCAACGACCTCTAGCCAACGATTACGCCAGTTTTCAAATAACTCTTCAGTTTGCCCATTCATATTTAAAGCTTTCACTTTCGCTAGTTCTTCAAATATAGGATAATGCTGAATTTGCATTTTTTCTTTTTCTAATCGTCCTATTTCAACATTATGCTTGCGTCTTACTATTAGACCGGCAATTAATAATGCTAATAGTACGACGACAACAATGATGATATACTTTACCATTGTAAGCCCCCTATTCCACAATCTATGAATTGGCTATTTGTAACTATAATATACCATATTTTCAACTTTTGTTTTATATATTTCATGGTTTTTTAAATCTAACATGCACTCTAAATAACTAGGAGGAATTTTTTTTGAAAAAAGACGGTCATATTCACACACCTTTTTGTCCTCATGGCTCAACAGACAGCTTCGAACAATATATTGAAAAAGCAATTGAGCAAAACTTTGCAAGTATTTCATTTACCGAGCATGCACCATTACCTGCAGGATTTATCGATCCTACACCTGACCAAGATAGTGGCATGAAAGCAGCGCTACTTCAACCCTATTTACAGGAGCTTCGTACATTAAAAGAATTATATCAAGATAAAATCACTATTCATATAGGTCTTGAAGTGGATTATATTAGTGGTTTTGAATTAGAAACACGTCATTTTTTAAATGAGGTAGGTCCTTTTCTAGATGATGCTATTTTATCTGTTCATTTTTTGAAACATGACGATGCCTATTGCTGCATTGATTTTTCAGAAGAAGTTTATTTAAACTTTGCCAAGCAAATTGGTAGTATTAGGTCAATGTACGACTTATACTATAAAACAGTTCGTAAATCCATTGATGCTGACTTAGGCTCATACAAGCCGAAGCGTATCGGTCATCCAACACTTATACATAAATTCCAGCTTGCTCATCAGGAACAGATTGATGATGCTGCGCAAATTAAGCAGTTGCTTCGTTATATGAAGGTAGCCGGCTATGAGCTTGATGTGAACAGTGCTGGACTAAGTAAACCTTTATGCAAGGAACCTTATCCACCTTTCCCATTTATTGATTTTGCGAAATCAATCGAGCTTCCACTCGTTTTCGGTTCTGATGCGCACACAGCACAAGATTTACACCAACACTATAGTATTATTTTCCCATAACATCGAAATATTACGGAGGTTTCTTATGTTTTTAAAAATTAATTATGATGGCCCTATTTTCGCTCAGTACGAAACGGTATCAAAACAGCTGGATGTATTATTAGAAGGCGAAACAGATGCAATTGCAAACTTAAGCAATGCTTCTGCCTTACTAAACCAATTTTTAAACGAGATTAACTGGGTTGGATTTTATTTAATGAAGGACGGCGAGCTTGTGCTTGGACCATTTCAAGGCTTACCTGCTTGTTTCCGTATTCCAGTAGGACGCGGTGTATGCGGAACTGCAGCCCGTGACAAAGAAACACTTGTCATAGCAGATGTACATACATTCCCAGGTCACATTGCTTGCGATGCTGCTTCAAGTTCAGAAATCGTTATCCCTCTAGTGAAAAACGAGGTCGTTATTGGTGTACTTGATATTGATAGTCCGAATAAAAATCGCTTTTCAGAAGAAGATCGTAGAGGTCTCGAGCTATTCGTTACAACACTAATGAAACATATTTAATATTAGTAAGACATATCTCGCCCAACAACGAAGGATAGTTGATGTCCTTTATGATGGTGGTTTAGTAAGTTTTACTTTCTTATCCACTCAAAAAGGCTTACAGCGCTCAGACGCTGTAAGCCTTTTAAGATGAGTGAATTTGCATCGTATCATTAAAGACGCAAACTTGATTTTTACCATTATGTTTTGCATTATATAATGCTGTATCTGCATGCAAGAAAACATTTTGGAACTCAGGTCGATCTTTTTTGTTCCAAGTAATTAAGCCTGCTGAAATCGTTACAGAAGGGTTCGTCGCTTCTGGAATTACCTTCACAATTTGCTGCGCAATTTTTAATGCCTCATCCTCTAAAATATTGGGAATATAGACTGCTAGTTCCTCGCCGCCCCAACGTGCACAAATTCCGCGCGTACCAATTGTTTTGCGTAACTGCGCACCAATTTGTATTAACACTTCATCCCCAACTTGATGTCCATATGTATCGTTTACTCGTTTGAAGTTGTCGATATCGATTAATAGGAACATGCCGGAATCATCATTTTGCAGAGAACTTTCTACATAGCAATCAGAGTAGCTACGCGCATACAACTTCGTTAAATGATCTCGGTCTACCATCTCCTGCAGTTGATCACGTAATATAGAGTTCGAAATTGCTAACGATGAGTGATGAATTAATGACTGCATTAATTTAAAGCTATCAAACGAGAAAAAATACGGATCAGGATGCAATACAATACTAAAACCGTTAATATGTTCTTCTACTAGCATAGGTATTGCCATAATTGATTTATATTCCACTTCTTCAGAAATTAAACGACTGAAGTCCGCAATAAAGAGCGAGTCTTGGGTATTTTCAAAATGTTTTTTCACATGATCAATATACAATTGACCTTCTTGTGTTGTAAATAGTTTCGTACTCGCCTCAGTCAACTCATAGTGCTGACCCGCTTTGAATACAAAGCAAAGCTCCATCGGTTGGAAAGACTTCATAAGTTGCTTTTGCAAATACAACAGCATTTCATTAATATCAAGGTTCATATTTAAACGATGTGACGTTTCATTAATTAATTGTAAGTCACTAATTAATCGATGGGACTGATGATATAATTTCGCATTTTCTAATGCATTACCCGAAGCGTGGGCAAGCATACGAATAAAATCTTTTTGTGTCGTCGAAAATACATAAGCAGGAGGCGCACTTACTTGCAAGATACCATATATGGCTTGACGCCCTTTAATCGGCGCGTTTAATAACCGGCAATTCAAATCCGTTGCGTGCTCCGTCGTAATTTCACCAGATACAAATGCCTCAATTGTGGATGGACGTTCCGATAAATAATCAAACAGCTTAATTCGAACACGCGTTTGACGATCCTGGTCATTCGATAAAATGAGGTCTACCTCAAAATCCGGGAAATTCTCCTGTATCGTAATGAGTACATTTTCTAAAATCAAATCAATATCCATCGTTGAATGGAATAAATCTGTCATATTATATAGTTTTCGATATTGAAGTTCATTTTGACGGACTTCAATACTTTCAAGAAAATAATGAAAAATTTGCGCAATCAAATTAACTAAATCTTCGGTGAATTCAGAACCCGAAAATTCCTGCCACTTTGGAGTAGAACTGAAAAGAATTATTCCTCTAGGGTTCTTTTGACCTACTTGCAATAGCATCATATGCGTTAAATGCTGAAATTCTTGCTTTTCACTTAAGAAATAAGGAACGGCAACTACTTTTTGTTGATAAAAATAAGATTCAAATAAAGCCCAAGGAATTCCATTGAAGTGGTAATTAGTTGCATTCTCTTTATTTATAGGCTTTAAAGTATCCCCTTCATAGGACAAAAAGCAACATTCTTCAATATCAAAATGTTGATTTAGGCATTGTTTAAACAACGAAAAGTATTCGCTAAAGCTATTTAGTTCTTCAGCCGAACTAACACAAAGGCTCAATACGTCCGATTTGATATTTATTATCGTCTGCTGATGCTCTATCATTAAATCACCTTTTCTTTCAACTTCACGAATCCGAATCAATTACTATTAACTTATATCCAAGTATACACATATTATGCCTATTTGACTATTAATTTATGGCTATTTTTTCTAAAAATAGATTTCTGCTCAAAAACTATTAAACAAATATGTCAACCTAACTAGTAGACCTAAATCTTCTTTATTTTGAGTAGTGGCTACGTAAAAAACATGGTTGTTTTTATAAAAATAAAGATTAGTGGCGAAGACTTTCTACACCAGCACCTTACTACCAGGATCAACATCGAATTGACCTTTAGAAAGGTTTTTATAGCTAATAACCAACAGTAGTGTTCACAGTGCCTCAATATTTAGCAATTAACCTCATATCCATTCTTAATATCATAACTTTTATCGTTTCTTCCTTGACTGTAGTTTTAAAAAAAGTTACAATGGGGGTTGTGTAAAATGAATGCAGTAGTTGTATGACTTTATCGTTTGTATTTTATTCCTTCCTTAAATAAGCGAATGGTGTATTGTGTAACCCTACGGCTGCATGGGCGAAGATACATGAAAATAAAATACCGTTATTGTTGGGTACAACTGGTTTTTTCTTTTACAACAAAAACCAAACTCAAAGGAGGAGACACAATTATGTCTCGTTATACAGGTCCATCTTGGAAAATATCTCGTCGTCTTGGAATCTCTCTAAGCGGTACAGGTAAAGAAATCGAAAAACGCCCTTACGCACCAGGTCAACACGGCCCGAACCAACGTAAAAAATTATCAGAGTATGGTTTACAATTACAAGAGAAGCAAAAACTTCGCCACACTTATGGTATGACTGAACGTCAATTCAAAAACCTTTACAACAAAGCTGGTAAATTACAAGGTGTACATGGTGAAAACTTCATGATCCTTCTTGAAACTCGCCTTGATAACTTAGTTTACCGTTTAGGATTAGCTCGTACTCGTCGTGCAGCTCGTCAATTAGTTAACCACGGTCACGTATTAGTTGATGGTAAACGCCTTGATATCCCATCTTACAGCGTTAAACCAGGTCAAACGATTTCTCTTCGTGAAAAATCTCAAAACCTTACTGTTGTAGGTGAAGCTATCGAAGTAAACAACTTCGTACCAGAATACCTTTCATTTGATGCAGACAACAAAGTAGGTACATTCGTACGTCTACCAGAACGCTCTGAATTATCTGCTGAAATCAGCGAACAATTAATCGTAGAGTTCTACTCTCGTTAATCTAAAGATTCTTTCTCAAAACTTGTTCCACACTTTTGTGGGGCAAGTTTTTTATTTCCTCAAAAATATTTTCCAGCAAAATCACTCTTCCAAAAAACTATTCCACTACTTCTATTTTTTGAATTTAGCTTACAAACCTGCAAACATCTAATAAATATATGCCATATTCTCTTTTCCAGAAAAACAAATTAGTAATATTATGTCAAAAAAGTTAATTTATTGGTTGATTTTTATATTACTAACCGTTTAATATATTAATCGAGAGGTCGCACTTCTCGATTAAACAAAAGGGGTTGGATAAATGTCAAATGTTCTTACGCAATTCGCAATGCCATCTATCAATTTATTTGGAGCAGGGGCAATTCAAGAAGTCGGTACACGTTTACAAGACTTTCAAGTGAAAAAAGCGTTAATCGTAACAGATGAAGGATTACATCAATTAGGACTTTCCGAAAACATCGCAACAATTATTCGTGAAGCTGGAATTGAAGTAGCCATTTTCCCTAAAGCAGAGCCTAATCCTACAGATAAAAATGTAGAAGAAGGCGCTCAAGTTTATGAAGCTGAAGGCTGTGATGGGATTGTATCGCTTGGTGGCGGTAGTTCTCATGATGCAGCAAAAGGAATTGGACTTATCGCTTCAAACGGCGGACGCATTCATGACTATGAAGGCGTAGATAAGTCAATCAACCCTCTTGTTCCACTAATCGCAATTAATACAACTGCGGGTACAGCGAGCGAAATGACTCGCTTTACAATAATTACAGATTTAAGTCGTAAAGTAAAAATGGCAATTGTTGATAAGCATGTGACACCACGCGTTTCGATTAACGATCCTGAGTTAATGCTCGGTTTACCACCTGCTTTAACAGCAGCTACTGGTTTAGATGCGTTAACACACGCAATCGAAGCTTATGTATCAACAGGTGCTACACCAATTACAGATGCTTGTGCAGAAAAAGTGTTACAGCTTATTCCTAAGTATTTACCACGTGCTTATGCGAATGGCGGAGATTTAGAAGCACGCGAGCAAATGGTATATGCGCAATTTTTAGCAGGTATGGCATTTAATAATGCTTCTCTTGGCTATGTTCATGCGATTGCACACCAATTTGGTGGTTTCTACAATTTACCACACGGTGTATGTAATGCAATTTTATTACCACATGTATGTAGCTTCAATTTATCAAGCCGGACAGAGCGTTTCGCGAAAATCGCTGAGCTATTAGGTGAAAATGTCGTTGGCTTAAGTGCACGTGAAGCGGCTGAAAAAGCGATTTCATCAATCAAACGACTATCGAAAGACTTAAATATTCCATCTGGTTTCCGCGAAATGGGTGCAAAAGAAGAGGATATCGAAACATTAGCGAAAAACGCTATGCTAGACGTTTGCGCAGTGTCAAACCCACGTAAAGCTAATCTTGAAGAAGTAAAACAAATTATTACAAATTCAATGGGTCCTGTTGTAGCCAAACAACTAGAGGCCGTAACAAATTAATTAGAAAGACACATATCGCCTAAAAATCGAGATGATGTCCTTTATTATGTAGTTAAGAAAGTTATCCTTTCTTAACTACATACAAAACAGCCAGTTTGTGGAATAGTAATCCACTGCTGGCTGTTTTTTATTTGTTTGGCAATATTAAATTTCGTTGCAGTTTTTCAAGTAGTTATAAAATAATATCTTTCACCAAATACGATAGAACATCCTCGCTCTATTTTTTGAGAAATATATTTTCAAACGTGATTTGTCTCATTTGGCGAAATCGATATACAACTTATTCTAAATTAAGCGCCACTTACACTTATTTACAGGTAAGTTGTATCCTTAATTCGTTTATTTTTGTGTTCACTAATAGAGTTGTACCCCTGCAGCAGTACTTAACGCGAATAAAATAATAGCTAAGATAATGACAGCTATTATAAATGCAAAAAATGCTTTCCACTTTGAAAATTTATGTACTTCTGATATTCCAATGAGGGTGATAACAAATGTCCAAATGCCCATGATCATGACAAGTCCTGAGCCAACGAACTTCATTAGTACATCCCCTAGTATTTGATCTGCACTCGCCATACTAAAATACGATTGTGGTGAAAGCTGCATCCAAAATAGTAGTACCGGTAAAATCCAAATATACGGAATGACTGTCACACACATTGCACGGAACATCTCTTTAAATTTACCCCTTCCACCTAGAGTCTTCCCTAGCGTATGAAGAAGTGCAGAAATGATTACTGTCGTTAAAATAAATAACAAAACGCCACTAATAAACGAAGAATAGACGATATCCCCTAATGTAATGGCTGCATTATATTTCGTTCCAATAAAGCTCGCTAAGTTACTACTAAACGCTCCGATGATGCCGACAAATACAAAATACCGCAGCCCTTTATGCTGCAATACGTAACGAATCGTTTCACGTGGCTTTAGTGCTATAGATAAAATGGGTTGTCGGTCATCTACAAATGGTTCTACTTGCTGATTTTGCGTCAAAATACGTCCTCCTAAAGTTATATATAAATACTATTATACTAATAACTTACGGACGGTTCAAAACTATGCTCCGTAATCCACGTATTTCTACTACTATCTACACATAAAACCTCAACAATCAAGCACGCACTCTCTGAATTTAGCCAATTACTCCATTACCGGCACATACCCCGCTTGTTCAACTAACCGCTGACCTTCATCCGATAATACCCAATCAATAAACTTCTCTACATTCGGGTTACCTGTATTTGTCGTCACTGCATAAAAATCAGATGCAATCGGGTATGTCCCCGAACGAATCGTTTCCTTAGTCGGTGAGACACCACTAATTTCTAATAATTTTATCCGATTGTCTCCAACCATTTCCGTGGAATAAAATCGAAACGTATAACCAATTGCATTTTTATAATTTTTATATTGGGATACTTCGTTTATAATACCGCCCATACCTGTTGCCACGTCTTCTGTTGGCGCTTCCATAATCGGTGTATCGCCCATTAATGATTGCAGTGCCGTTTGCGACCCACTATCTTCGGGACGTTGGAACGCACGAATCGAATCATCGCCGCCTCCTACTTCAGACCAATTCGTTACTTTACCCGAATAAATGTCTTTAATTTGCTGAAGCGTTAAGCCATCAATGTCGTTTTTTTGATTCACGAAAAACACAAATGCTTCGCGACCAATCGGCGTTAGCTTGAACTCAAGGCCTAGCTTTTTTGCTCTTTCTCTTTGCGCTTCAGAAGGACCCGCAGTAAATATAACATCCACCCTACCACTAATTAAGTTATTATACGCATCGGGTGTGGTATTCACCATGACCTCACTTTGATAAGGATGATAGCTTTTTTCTGGATAAGTCGCTTGTACAAATGCGGAATACAATGGATACATTGCCGTTGCCCCGTCTATTTTAGGGAGATTATCAATTAGTTGTAATGACGCCTCATGATCTAATGTCGCAACTTTATGACTGTCCGTAAATGGTTCATATTCATAGACGTTTACTTCCGCATCAACAGTTGGTATACGATCTACATATGTATAATAAATTGGCTGCACTAAACTTCCTGCAAGCGCAATGCCTGCAATAGACCAGAAAATGCGCACTCGTTTCTTTGTTTTAAAAAATCGAAACATATGTAATACATATGCTACATACAAACTAACCGCCACTGTCAAAATGAGTGTCGTATAATGAATATTTCCGTTAAGTAATGTCATTAATAAAACGAAACCCGTAAAGAATACCACTCCGATAAGCATAAAAATTGATGCAAAAATCGGTACAATAATAGAATTACCTTCCATTCCAAATCTCCCCCTTAAATGCTACTTCGATGCCGCTCTCAAGAATTCCTTTTAATATAAAAGAACAAAAGGCATGAGCTTAGCACTATTCCGCTAAGCTCATGCCTTTTGTTGTCATAACTCTTTTAAATAAATAAATCTAAAACTATACGCCTGCTAAGCCAACAATCGAAATAATCGTTGTCATCACAGTCCAGGTTTTAAATGTTTTACCGATTGATAGATTGAAGTACTCTTTATAAATCCAGAACCCTGCATCATTCACGTGCGAGAAGCCGACACTCCCCGCACCAGCTGCCAATGTCATTAACTCTGGGCTTGCACCTGTAGCGGCCACTAATGGCGCTGCAATCCCCGCTGCTGTCATACCAGCCACTGTCGCAGAACCTAAGGCAACACGTAATACTGCGGCGATTACCCAAGTTAAAATGATTGGCGATAATGTCGAGCCTGTAATAATATCTGCAATGTATTTATCAATACCGCTATCAATTAGCACTTGTTTAAATGCTCCACCACCAGCAATGATTAATAAAATTAACGCAATTCCTGCTCCTGCTTCTGAAAAGGAGTTCATAATCTCTTTCATTTTAAAACCGCGGTTAATACCGAATGTAAACATCGCAATAATTACTGAAATTAAGAGTGCGGTACTCGCTGTTCCTAAAAAGTCTGTTGTAGGTCGAATGGCTGAATCCGGTGCAATGATTTCTACAGCTGCTTTTAGAGCAATTAAAATAACCGGCACAATAGCAGTAAATAAACTTGTAACAAAACCTGGCATTTCATGATCTTCAAAATGTTTTGGGTTGAATAAACCTTTTGAAATTTCAACTTCTAATTCTTCTTTTTTAAATAACTTCGTGAATAATGGTCCACCAATAATAATCGCTGGAATCGCGATAATGATTCCCCAAATTAATGTTTCACCAATATTGGCATTGAACACACCTGCAACCGCTGTTGGACCAGGGTGCGGAGGAACGAATCCATGCATTGTAATAAGCGCTGCGATTACTGGCATTCCAATATAAAGAATCGGTACTCCCGCTGCTGCTGCGATTGTGAATACTAAAGGAATTAATACTACGACACCTGTTTCGAAGAATAACGCGATTCCTACGACTGAGGCAGTAAGAACAGCGGCAAATTGAACGCGTTTATGGCCAAATGCGTTAAGTAGTGTCATCGCAATACGTTGCGCACCGCCCAAATCAGTCATTAATTTACCTAATACGGCTCCAAAGATAATAACCATTGTTAAATTTCCTAGTGAAGAACCTAAACCATTTTGAACTGAAGTCATCGCAGCTGCGGGCGACATCCCTTCTAAAATCCCTACGCTTAGTGATGCAATAATCAGAGAAATGAAAGCGTTTAACTTTAATCCCATCATAAATACTAATAGAAGAATAACTCCTATACAGATTGAAACGATTGGCATAACTGAACCTCTTTCTTTTTTATCGGAATGCCAATTACAAATTGGCATTCCACTTTTTATAGATTTAAACTACGGTAATGATGCTTTTTACGATTTAGAGCCCATTAATAAACGAACAAACTTCGTAATTACTGGTTCTATTGATTGTTGCATCGAAGCCATCACTGTAGAAAGATGCGCCTTTTTTTGTTGCTCATGTTGAAACAGCGTATGTAAATGAGCCGTTGCCACTAGCGATCTAAGACATATTTTTAAAGTTCGTTTATTACTAGAGGGCTATGCTGCACAGTATTGCGCTAACTATATTACCGAGGAAGCTCTACTAAGGTTAAAAGAGTGTGTAGAAATTGGTCGTGTGGGTTCCGTTGATGAAATTATGCATGCCAATCAGCAGTTTCACGAAATCATCGTACAAGAAACAAATAATCCAGTAATAATCGATATTATCGATAAAATGTAGTCCATTATTTATTTGTTCCGGAAAACAGTTGTCCATGAAAAAAGACCCCATTTAATTGAAGAACATGCCGCTATTTGTAATGCAATTGCTGAGCACAATGACGAAAAAGCGGAACAACTAATGATTGAACATTTACAAAAAGATTTAGAGTTTTGTTTAAATCGATTTAATATGTAAATGAAAAAAAGCACCGTAACTGTCGACAGTTACGGTGCTTTTAACAAAAGAATGAATTATCCTAAAAATTTTACCATATGATATTTTTTCTTACCGCGGCGAACGATTGTAAAGGCGTCTTCTAAGCGGTCTTTGCTATTTACTACATATTCAAGATCCGTTATTTTTTCGCCGTTAATTGAAATAGCACCATTCGTTACATCTTCACGGGCTTGACGTTTTGATGAAGAAATACCTGCTTCTACAATTAATTCCACGATATTTTTATCTTCTTTTGCAACTTCTACTGAAGGAACACCTGCAAAGGCTACTTTCATTTCTTCTACTGAAAGGGCTTTAAGATCACCTGAGAATAAAGCAGCCGTAATACGTATTGCTTGCTCTAAGCCTTCTTCACCGTGAATTAAGCGCGTCATTTCTTCTGCTAAAGCTTTTTGTGCTTTACGTAAATGTGCTTCTTCTTGCACGCCTACTTCTAACGCTTCGATTTCTTCACGCGTTAAGAATGTGAAGATTTTTAAATACTTAATAACATCTGCGTCTGCAGCGTTAATCCAAAATTGGTAGAACTCGTACGGAGATGTTTTCTGAGCGTCTAACCATACTGCGCCACTAGCGGATTTACCAAATTTTGTACCGTCCGCTTTTGTTACAAGCGGAATTGTAATACCGAATGCTTTTGCTTCTTCTTCATGTGTTTTACGAATTACTTCAAGACCAGTTGTAATATTGCCCCATTGATCCGAACCACCCACTTGAATGCGAACATTATGGTTGTCGTATAAGTGATTGAAGTCAATTCCTTGAATAATTGTGTACGTGAACTCAGTAAATGAAATCCCTGTATCAAGGCGCGATGCAATTGTGTCTTTTCCTAGTAGGTAGTTTACATTGACTAATTTCCCATAATCACGTAGGAATTCAATCAAGCTCATTTTGCCAATCCAATCATAGTTGTTTACAAGTGATGCAGTGTTTGCTGCATCACTACCAAAATCAAACAGACGCTCAAATTGCTTCTTAAGCCCTTGTACGTTTTTGTCGATTTGCTCTACTGTTTGCAATTGACGCTCTTCTGAACGACCAGATGGATCACCCACCATACCTGTTGCTCCGCCCACTAATAGTACCGGTTTGTGACCAGCTTTTTGGAAACGACGAAGTGTAAGTAATGGAACAATATGACCGATATGCATTGAATCGGCTGTTGGGTCAACACCACAGTATAACGATACCGACTGTTCGTTTAATAATTTTTCCATGCCTTCCGCGTCTGTTTGTTGGTATAACAGACCGCGCCAAGCTAAATCTTCTAATAATGCGTTTGTCATAATTTTTTCCTCCTAAATGTTTTTATATATTTCCCCTGATAATAAACACGCTGTTAAAAGCGACTGTTGATTTTTCAGTAAGAGTGCATGATTATCTCTTCCATATTTATCAACAATGAAATTTAACAAAGCCAAAATTAGAAAGACACAACTCGCACAAAATAGGACGAGTTGATGTCCTTACTTATGTGGATGGGAAAGCTATACTTTTTTACCCACAAAAAAGCCCCTACACGCAAATAATTTGCATGCAGGGACGTTATTAACACTTTAACGCGGTACCACCCGGCTTGAAGATTCGAGATCTTCCACTTAAGCGTCTTATCGCGACGACACGTTCGAGCTCCAAGAACGTAATTCATAATTACATTATGTCTAGCTTTCACCGGCCGCTAGCTCTCTACCTCAGGGAATGTAATCACTACTTCAATCTTTTCATTGCTCAAAAAACTATAATGCTAATTGTACTCGTTTTCTATATTATGTCAATATATATGTTCGATTTATAACGAAATGTGCTATAATAGACAAGATTTTAGGAGGTTGATGAAGTGAAACAATGGCTCGAAAAATTTAACGAAAAAATCGAATCACTCGCATCTTCTAAATGGATGCGAACAGTAAGAATTACCGGGGGCGTTATTTGGAATTTGGCGCTTTTATTTACAATATCATTAACTGCAACTGTCATTTTTATAGGCGCTGCTGGAGCAGGTTATTTTGCTTCTCTCGTTAAAGACGAACCACTTCGAACGAAAGCAGAAATGCGTGAGCAAATTTTCAATTACGAAGAAACAAGCGAAATTTACTTTGCTGACAATATTTACATTGGTAAACTTAGAACGGATTTAGATCGTCGCGAAACGTCTTTAACATCTGTTTCACCAATGGTCGTGAATGCTGTACTCGCAACAGAAGATGAATATTTCCGCGAGCATAAGGGCATCGTGCCAAAAGCGGTACTTCGTGGATTACTACAGGATGTAACAAACTCTGCTACTCAAACAGGCGGCTCTACTTTAACTCAACAATTAATTAAAAATCAAATTTTAACGAATGAAGTTTCCTACGAAAGGAAGGCCAAGGAAATTTTACTTGCGCTTCGCGTGGAGAAATTCATGTCAAAAGAAGAAATTTTAGAAGCCTATTTAAACATTATTCCTTATGGTCGAAATGCATCTGGTCGTAATATTGCCGGCATTGTGACAGCCGCAGAGGGAATTTTCGGGGTCAAGGCGTCCGAGCTGACATTGCCTCAAGCCGCTTATATAGCTGGTATACCGCAAGCACCTTATAAATACACACCTTTTACAAATAAAGGTGTGTTAAAAAGTGCAGAAGCAATTCAACCCGGGATTGATCGTATGAAAACCGTGCTTTTCCGAATGAAGGAAGCTGGCTATATTACAGAGGCACAATATGAATTTGCTGTAAATTATGATATTACACAAGATTTCAGTGAGCCTGAGGACCGCCCTGAAGATAAGTATCCTTGGTTAACAACGGAGCTGGAAACGCGAGCAAAAATTATAATCGCTGAGTTATTAGCTGAAGAAGACGGGATTGATCCGCAGCGTCTACAAGAGGAATCAAATCTCTATGACAAATATATCATTTTAGCGGATCGTGACGTTCGCTCAAAAGGATACCGAATTTATTCTACGATTAATAAAGAAATGTATGACGGTATGCAAGAGGCTGCACAAAACTTCCAGTATTATGGTCATACGTATACAAAAAAAGAAGTTGATAGCGAAACAGGAGAGGAAAAAGAAGTACAAGTTCCTGTTCAAGTCGGCAGTATTATGATTGAAAACACTACAGGAAAAATTTTAAGCTTTGTTGGTGGTCGCGATCATAAACTTGAAGCACTGAACCATGCAACCGGAGCATATCGTTCAAACGGTTCAACAATGAAGCCATTACTTGCATACGGACCTGCACTTGAATACGGCATAATCGGTGCGGGTAGTCCCGTTGTTGACGTGAAATTCACTCGTAGCTATGACAATTATAGCCCGTCTAACTATATTGAATCACAAGAGCTTGGGCTAATCCCAGCACGCGAGGCACTTGCTTCTTCCCAAAACTTAACAGCGTTACGTCTTTATGATTCAATTTTAGACCGGAGACCAGCTACATTCCTTGAAAAAATGGGCTTCTCTAGACTAACAGACGTCGATTACACCAACTTATCGACAACAATTGGTGGAATAACGCATGGAGCAACAGTTGAGGAAAACACAAATGCCTATACAACCTTTGCAAATGGCGGAAATTTTGTTGATGCGTACATGATTGAAAAAATTGAAGATTTAGATGGCAATATCATTTATGAACATAAAGTACAGCCTGTTGAAGTATTTTCTCCAGAAACGGCCTATCTCATGACAGATATGCTACGTGATGTCCTAACGGATGGTACTGCAACACGTGCAAAAAGTTTATTAAAATTCTCATCTGATTTTGCTGCAAAAACTGGTACAACACAAGATTATAAGGACGTTTGGTTAGTCGGTTATAATCCGAACATTTCACTCGGAGTATGGCTTGGTTATGATCAGCCGCGTTCACTTTATGCATTCAATAATACGTACTATCAACCAAGCACGCGCGTCAACATGCTTTGGGCTACTCTTATGAACAAAATGTACGAGATGAATCCCAAGCTTGTCGGTACAAAAGATAGCTTTAAGCAGCCTGAAAATGTTGTTTCCGCATCATTTTGTGGTATTTCTGGACTTGCACCTTCTGGGACATGTTCAGCAGCTGGTCTAGTACGTACTGATTTATTCAATAAGCTTGTATTTTTACCAACTGAGCGGGATGATAGCTTTATTTCATCTACGTCAGTCGTAGTAGGCGACCGGAACTATGCCGCCCTTCCTTCAACACCAGCAGAATTTGTTGAAAGAAAAGGCTACGGCCTGAATAAAGCATTCATGGACCGTATGTTAGGCAGATTAGGCGGAAATGCTTCAAAATTATTACCTTACAGTTCTAACAATAGTGTTGTAGCAGGTGCAACGTTTAAGGCAGATAATTTGCCGCCTGGAGCTGTTGTAACAGTACTTGAAGGCAATATGTTAACTTGGTCTAAATCCCCATCAAATGATGTAATTGGTTATCGCGTATATCGTATAAGCGATGAAGGGCGAACACTCGTTTCCACACTGAAAACATACGAAGGTCGTCGCATTCCTATTACTGTCGGTACACGCTACGTGGTTGTTGCGGTTGATATTACAGGATTAGAATCTGGCTATTCAAATGAAGTAGGTGAATCGTTGATACAACCAGAGGATAAGCCAATCGAAGAACCCGAGATTACGGAAGAAATTGAAGAAACTGATGAGATTGAAGATGAAATAGAAACTTATGAACCTTGAGATGATGTTTATTAATATGTTGTTAAGCAAGTTATATTGACTTAACTACCGAAAAACAAGCGCCTTATTCGTTTAAAAACATACGAATAAGGCGCTTTTCATGTTGCCGGCAAAGAAAAAAAATGTGGCAATCGTGCTGCCACATCTCTTCTATTACTCTAATATAGTAGATTTCAAAATTGCTACAGCTTCATCAATTTCTGCTTCACTTACTGTTAGTGGGGGTAAAAGACGAATCACTGTTGGACCAGCTGCTACTGTTAGTAAGCCCGCTTGATCTAGTTTGCCTACATACGGCGCTACATCTTCTCCGCCTAGACTTAAACCTAGCATTAAGCCTTTACCTTGAATTGTATATTGCTCTCCAGGGAACGCCTCTTTTAGCTTTTTAACAAGGTATTTGGATTTCTGTTGTACATTTGCTAAAAATTCTGGTTGAAATACATTATCTAATACCGTTTGCGCGACTGCCACCCCTAGTGGATTACCACCAAATGTCGTGCCGTGCGTTCCTGCATTAAATGTTTCAAATAACTCCGCAGTTCCTAAAATTCCGCCGATTGGAAAGCCTCCACCAAGTCCTTTTGCCATCGAAACGATATTCGGCTTTAACACGGTTTGTTCATAAGCAAAACGTGTTCCAGTACGTCCAATACCCGTTTGCACTTCATCGACAATTAGTAAAATATCGTTCTCATTGCAAATTTCTTGAATCGCTTCTGCAAATTCAGGCGTTACCGCATTGACACCGCCCTCTCCTTGAATAAGCTCTAACATAATTGCCGCTACTGAATCATCAATTGTCGCCTTTAACGCTTCTACATCATTAAAAGGCAATGTTGTAAATTTACTTACTAATGGACCGAAGCCATTGCGCACTTTATCTTGACCTGTTGCAGACATTGCACCAAATGTACGTCCATGGAATGATTGCTCGAAGACAAGAATATGGTGTTTACCTGTATGCTTCCGCGCAATTTTAATCGCTGCTTCATTCGCCTCGGCGCCGCTATTACAGAAAAACGCATGGGACAAATGTGTATCTTTCACTAAAGTTTCTGCCAATTTTTCTTGATCTGGGCTTTCAAACAAGTTGCTAACATGCCATAGCTTTTCACTTTGAGCTTGAATGGCACTAACAAGGGCAGGGTGGGCATGGCCTAAGCTACAAACCGCTATACCGCTCGTAAAATCTAAATAGCGTTTGCCCGTTGAATCATGAACGATTGTCCCCTTCCCTTCTACTATGCTAATTGGTCGTCTTGCGTAGTTTTGAAATAATGCACTCATTTTACTAGCTCCTCACTTAGAATAGTCGTTCCGGTTAATGTATCATTGACGATTTGAACGGAAGGGATTCCTGCGTTCAAACAAGCCAGTGCCCCCTGTACTTTCGGAATCATCCCACCGTAAATATGCCCATCTTCAATCCACTGACCAATTAATGCAGGCGTTACTGCTGTTTGGTATATATCTTCAATGCGAATACCGGCAACGTCTGTTACAAGTAGTAAGCTTTCTGCACCGACCGCTAATGCTACTTCACTCGCTACAGTATCACCGTTAATATTTAATGCCTGACCCTCTTGTGTGGCACCGATACAAGCGATGACCGGTACGATCCCTGCTGCAGTAAATGAGTCAATTAGCTTCGTGTTAACGCGTTTTACTTCGCCAACATATCCGTATGTTGACTCATCTAAAAATTCACTTTGTAGTAGCTCTCCGTCAAAACCGTTTAAACCTACTGCTGTAATTCCCGCAGCATTAAGTCCATGCACAAGTGCCGGATTTACTTTACCAATTAGTGTTGATTGTACAATGCCAATTGCCTTAGCACTTGTGACACGGATGCCGTTTAGCGTATGAGATTCAACGCTTTGCTTAGCAAGCTCTCTGTTAATGGCAGGACCACCACCATGTGTAATAATAACTTGGTAACCTTGATCCTGTAAGGCTTTGAAGTTACGAAAGAAGGCTTCGTTTAAGCCTTCTAGCGTACTTCCACCTAATTTAATGACAATTTTATGAGCGGTATGATGCGTTGATTTGAACGTAGTCATAAGTTAAATCACACCCCCATGCAAAGCCGTGCCCTCCGCCAACTCCGAGTGACACATAAATTTTTACTTCATGCATTTTTAAAATTTCAATCAATTCCTCTTCAGAGAACTTAGTCGGCTCCCCGTTTTTAACCATTGTTGCGCCACCGATTTTAATTGTAATTTTTTCTGGATCTACGGTTGCACCACTATAGCCAATCGCACAAATAATACGTCCCCAGTTTGCATCACAACCAAATACAGCTGTTTTCACAAGTGGCGAACCTACGACTGTTTTCGCAATTTTACGTGCTTCTTCATCCGAAATTGCCCCTTCTACTTCTACCTCAATTAACTTTGTTGCGCCTTCGCCATCACGAGCGATTAATTTTGCTAAGTCTTCTGATACAAGACGTAAAGCTGTATAGAAGTTTTCCCAATCTGGATGTGCGGGTGTTAACGTTGCGTTGCCAGCTAAACCGTTTGCCATCACAATAACAGTGTCATTTGTTGATGTATCACCGTCAACAGTGATTGCATTAAACGTTAGATTTGTAATTTCTGACAATGCTTTTTGTAGTTCGCTAGATTCAATATTCGCATCCGTTGTAATAAAGCCCAGCATTGTTGCCATATTTGGCTCGATCATACCGGAGCCTTTTGCTGTACCTGATACTAATACTTCCTTGCCGTCAATTATAGTTGCGTATGTTGTACTTTTCATTACTTTATCTGTTGTCATAATAGCCTGTGAGAAATCAATGCCACTCTCTAATTTTGCATTTGGTGCAAGCATTGCTACCCCATTTTTTATCGGCTCCATGTTCATAATTTCACCAATTACACCTGTTGAAGCAACGCCAATAAGTTGTGCATCAATGCCTAATTTTTCTGCCGCTAAACCTTGCATTTCATAAGCATCTGCAACACCTTGCTTGCCTGTGCACGCGTTGGCATTACCCGAGTTGACGATAATTGCTTGCATCTTCCCGGTGTTATAAACTACTTCCTTCGTTACCTTTATTGGTGCTGCTTGCACGGCATTTGTCGTAAAGACACCAGCTACACTTGCAGGTACTTCACTAAAAAGAATCGCTAAATCCTTTTTCTTATGTTTAATCCCGCAATGTACACCTGCTGCTGAAAAGCCTTTTGGTGATACGATATTTTTGCTCGCTAGTTTTTTCATCTCAATTGTTGATGTCATGAATTATTCCTCCCCTTAATCCTTAAATAAAGTATGGTACGACTTGTAAGCCTGTCGTCTGCGGTAAATTCATTTGAACGTTCATATTTTGAATCGCCTGACCTGCCGCGCCTTTTACTAAATTATCAATTACTCCAATAATCGTTGCGCGGTTCGTGCGTTCATCAAGCTTCACGTGAATATCACAATAGTTCGATCCTTTTACGCGATTTGTTCCCACTGCGTCAGCCTGTTCGATCACCCGTACAAATGGATGAATTGCGTAGGTTTCTTGTAAACAATTCGTTAATTGCTGCTGTGTTACACCTGCCGTTACCTGCGCGTAAGAAGTTGCTAAAATGCCCCGCGTCATCGGCACTAAATGTGTATTGAATGAGATTTTTGTGTCAACACCGGCAAACATCAAAATCGCTTGTTCAATTTCTGGTATATGCTGATGTTCATTAATTTTATAAATTGACAATGATTCATTTGCTTCACTGTAATGTGAACTTTGAGAAGGTTTATTTCCCGCGCCGGAAATCCCACTTTTCGCATCAATGATAAGGAAGCTCGGATCAATTAATTTCTCTTTTATTAATGGAAGAAGCGATAATAGAACAGCGGTAGGATAGCACCCAGGGTTTGCAATTAATTTCGCACCCTCAATATCTTTTTCGTTCCACTCAGTTAAGCCGTATACACTCTCTGCCACTGCTTCTGCTGGTGCAGGCACTTTTTTATACCAATCCTTGTAACATGCTAAATCCTTTAACCTAAAATCCCCCGATAAATCGATCAGCTTCGGCCCTGTACCTAATAGCGGAGGAAAAAGACTGCTCGAAACCCCTGAAGGCGTGCTAGCAAATACAACGTCATATTGCGCTAAGACATCATAATCAATTTTTTTCAGCGGTTGATCATATAAATCAACTAAATGCGGAAACCTCGCTGAAAAAACTGTACCTTCCTCTGATGACGTAAATAGTGCGATGTTTTCTACTTCTTTATGATTATGCAAAAAACGTATTAACTCTAAGCCACCGTACCCAGTAGCACCAATAATTCCAACTTTCACTCCACTCACCCCAAAAATTAGAAATTAACACCTCATTCAAAAAAGAGCGAGATGCAGTCCTTATTTATTTTTTTACCAAAGCCATCCTTTTTTAAAAAACAAGATAAAAATAGTATAGTTCTGTATATTTATATAGTCAACTGTATTTTTATATAATATATCAATATTCCGAATATTAAATATTTAGGCATTATTAATCGGAACAATTGTTTTATTGACTAATACAACCGAGCCAATGGTCAACATGATGCTGACCTTGGTACAATACGTTTCGCTACTAACATATTTATACATAAAAATAAAAATTTCATTAAAAATCGACAAGTTTTTCGAAACAAATTTAACATTTTCTTTATGCGTTAAAAGAAAAATCGGCAAAATCTATTAACTCTTAGATTTTGCCGTCCACTATATTTTATTAATTTCATTGCATAAACATTAACTTTACCTATCTTCTATAAAAAGCTATGAATTATTTAAATATAACTTCCAAACATAATATAGAAAACAATTAGTCTTCCATTGTTGATAGGTCACCTGCTGGAAGATTTAACTCCCACGCCTTTAACACGCGGCGCATGATTTTACCACTACGCGTCTTCGGTAACTTTTCTTTGAATTCAATTTCGCGAGGTGCTGCATGTGCAGATAAGCCTTTTTTCACGAATTCTTTAATATCCGCTTCTAAAGCTTCTGTAGGCTGCACACCTTCACGTAAAGATACGAAGGCTTTAATAATTTCTCCGCGTACCGGGTCTGGCTTACCGATAACACCCGCCTCAATTACATCTGGATGCTCTAGTAGTTTGCTTTCTACTTCAAATGGTCCAACACGCTCACCCGCTGTCATAATTACATCGTCAACGCGACCTTGGAAAAAGAAGTAGCCTTCATCATCCATATAAGCGGAGTCACCAGAGACATACCATTCACCCTTTAAGAAGTAAGATTCATAGCGTTCCGGGTTACCCCAAATTTGGCGCATCATTGCTGGCCAACCACGTTGAATGGCTAAGTTCCCCATTGTATAAGGCGGCACTACATTCCCTGAATCATCTACAATTGTAGCGAATATGCCTGGAACCGGTTTACCCATTGATCCTGGTTTAATATCCAAACTTGGGTAGTTACAAATCATATGGCCACCCGTTTCTGTCATCCACCACGTATCATGAATACGGTGATTAAGCTCGTCCATTCCCCAACGAATAACTTCCGGATTCAACGGTTCCCCAACCGATAATACATGACGTAATGATGATAGATCATAGTTTTCTAAAATATTCGGTCCTGCACCCATTAACATGCGGAAAGCTGTCGGGGCACTGTACCAAACCGTTACACGATAATCTTGAATCGCACCATACCAAGCTTGAGGACTGAAACGACCGCCTAATATTAAGTTCGTTACACCATTCAGCCAAGGACCAAAAATACCATACGCAGTTCCCGTTACCCAACCCGGATCTGCCGTACACCAGTAAATATCCTGTTCTTTTAGATCAAGTACCCACTGAGCTGTTTGATATTGCTGTACCATTGCATAATGGACATGCAATACCCCTTTTGGTGTACCTGTAGAGCCCGATGTGTAATGGAGAAGCATTCCATCTTCCTTATCTACCCATTCAATATCAAAATGACTAGATGCAGTTGCCATCTGTTTGTTGAAATCAACAATTTTCTCTGTTTCTTCAATGTCATCCCCTACAAGAAAAACAGTTTTTAAATGTGGCAATTTTTCTAACGGCACACGGTTAAGTAATGAAGGTGTAGTAACAATTGCTACAGCCTCACTATCTGATAGACGGTCATATATCGCGCCTTCCATAAATGCTTCAAATAATGGTCCAACGATAACGCCCATTTTTAAAGCACCAAGAAGTGAAAAATATAATTCGGGTGAACGTGGCATAAAAACAAACATACGATCACCTTTCTTCATATTTGTCGTACCTTTTAACACATTTGCTGCTTTATTCGTCATCATTTTCATGTCATTAAATGAATACGCTTCTTTGCGCACACCATCATTATAATATAGCGCCACTTTGTTTTTGCGGAATGTTTCAGTATGGCGATCAATAGCTTCGTACGCTATATTTACCTTCCCTGTCTCATACCACGAAAATTCTTTTTCTGTCTCTTTCCAATCATGATTCGCAGCTGTTTCCTCATAGCTTTTAAGGCTATGTTCCCCTGGAAGTGCAGCTAATTTCTCTAATGTCTTCATCCCCATGAAATTACCCCTTTCTCAATAAAACATAAATTCATTTTACAATAAATAAATTAACATTAGCAAAATATTTTTAATTTTTTTACAATTTAGTTATTTTAAGCAAAATTAAGCGTTTTTTCGCATAAAATCTTGTATAATGGAAATATCATATTCGGGTGGTGTAAGAATGAGACATATAAAAACTTTTAATAGTGTTGAAATGGAAACAAAACATGGTACTGTTTTTGTAGAAGGTCCTATTGGCTCTGAGGAACTAGCGCAATATACATTGCATGAAAACCTAGTTGCTTTCCGACCTTCTGAGCAACAAAAAGTAGCGCTCGTAGAAATCGCCAAGTTAGAAGAAGGCCGTATTATTATTATTCGCCAAGGCGATATAGTAGTTGGCTATGTAACTTATTTATATCCGGACCCGTTAGAGCGCTGGGCCGAGGATCGTATTGATAACATGATTGAGCTTGGTGCTATTGAAGTCATACCTGCCTTCCGCGGTACAGGCTCCGGAAAACAAATGCTTAATGTGTCCTTTATGGACGATGAAATGGAAGATTATTTAGTCATTACAACTGAATATTATTGGCATTGGGATTTGAAGGGTACCGGGTTAAACGTATGGGATTACCGTAAGATGATGGAGCGTATGATGAGCTCTGCAGGGTTTAGATACTTTGCAACCGATGACCCTGAAATTACGTCCCATCCAGCAAACTGCCTCATGGCTCGAATTGGCAAACGAGTCGAAGCAGACACAATGGAGCGTTTTGACAAACTCCGCTTCAGAGATCGCTTCATGTATTAATTCTTATGACAAAGGGGATTGTATGAATGATTGTTGAAGAAATTATGAAAACGGATGTACACACGTTACTGCCAGAAAACACTGTACGTGATGCTGTACGTATTATGCGTGAGAAAAAAATACGGCACTTGCCAATCGTGAATGGCAATAATGAAGTAGTTGGAATTGTAACGGAGCATGATATTAAAAATGCGTTGCCGTCCTGCTTACGCGAGGAGCCAAATTCTACGATTTATGATGCGCCAATTGACGATATTATGGTGAAAAATCCGATTGTTGGTCATCCGCTTGATTTTGTGGGGGACGTAGCTCTTACCTTTTATGATGCAAAAATAAGCTGCCTCCCAATTGTTTCTGGTGGTGAACTGATCGGTATTGTTACGACGACGGACTTATTATATACATATATCGAACTAACAGGTGCTCATAAACCTGGATCAAAAATCGATATTCGTGTAACTGACCGTTCAGGCGTCCTATTCGATGTGACGAAAATTTTCAATAATCATAAGGCAAATGTATTAAGTGTACTAATCTATCCAGACTCCGAGAATAAAGAGAATCGTATTTTAAGTATCCGACTGCAAGTGATTAATCCGCTAGCTATTATTAAAGATTTGCGTGCACAAGGCTTTGATGTGTTGTGGCCAAATCTTCCCGGAATTACTTTATGACAAAAAATGCAGTCTTCATTTATTCACCGGATCAGCTTGGATACAAATTTTCAGATTCTCATCCGTTTAACCATAAACGACTTATATTAACGATGGATTTATTAAAAAATATTGGCGCGCTTGATGATGAACATATTATTCCTGCACGTATGGCCACTGACGAAGAAATTGCGCTTGCTCATGATCCGCAATACATCGAGATTGTCAAACGAGCTGGTCGCGGCGAATTAACAAATCAGCAAGGGGAAGCATATGGCATCGGTACAGAAGATACGCCGATGTTTGAAAATATGCACGAGGCGAGTGCCCTGCTTGTTGGGGGTACTTTGCAGGCAGTAGATCAAGTTATGCAAGGAAAAGCTAAACATGCCCTTAATTTAGGTGGCGGACTACATCATGGTTTCCGTGGCCGCGCTTCTGGCTTCTGCATATATAATGACAGCAGCGTAGCCATTCGCTATATTCAAGAAAAATACGGCATGCGCGTGCTTTATGTTGATACAGATGCGCATCACGGTGACGGTGTACAATGGACATTTTATGATGACCCAAATGTATGTACACTCTCAATTCACGAAACCGGCCGTTACCTGTTTCCAGGTACGGGAAATATTACCGAACGCGGCAACGGTGAAGGGTATGGTACTTCATTTAACTTTCCCATTGATGCCTTCACAGAGGATGAAAGCTTCCTTGAGGTGTACGAGCAATCAATGCGCGAAGTATTCGAATTTTTCAAGCCAGATGTCGTGTTAACACAAAATGGAGCCGATGCACATTACTTTGATCCGCTCACACATTTATACGGTACGATGAATATTTACAAAGAAATCCCTAAATTAGCCCACAAATTGGCCCATGAATATTGCAATGGACGTTGGATTGCTGTTGGTGGGGGTGGCTATGATATATGGCGTGTTGTGCCTCGTGCATGGTCAATGGTTTGGCTTGAAATGAATGATCAGGAATTACCAAGTGGACCACTACCACAAGCATGGCTCGATCGCTGGCAGCCAGAGTCACCTGTTCCGTTCATTCCAACATGGGAAGATCCACATCCATTATACGAGCCCATTCCTCGGAAGGCCGAGATTCAAGAAAAGAATGCCCAAATGCTCGCAAAGGCATTACATATGGTCCGCAATGAAAAACGATAAGAAAAAGGATGGAGATGGTTCATATTTTGTGAGCCATCTCCCTTTTTATTTTGAGGAATAATCGAGGTATTTCGGGAGGCGCATCTTCTAAATATTCCCTCGTTTATTGTAAATAACTTTTTGCGTTTGAATCCGTCAAAGGCTTACGATTGATTTGATAAGTAATCTTAATGTCCATCTTCTCGAAAAGTTGTAAAGTAATGCAAAGCTTGTTTGGCCATAAAAAGAGTTAGACAACCCAGATCTATGCCCAGTTAACAGAAAACTTCGATAGGAATTTTTATGAGCGATATTACTAAAAACAAGGTGGTCTCGAAAAAACTATTCGAGACCACCTTGTTATTCTATATGCTTACAAATATCATCCACCAATATCGTCATCCATGCTTCTTGATACGCAGCTTTTCGATGCTTTTCCAGTTGTTCAATCTGTTTTGTGAATAAAGGCGAAGAAACACCTTTTAGCTTTGCAAGTCGCTTGGTGATATCTTCTTCCGATTTTCCTATTTCATACATCTGCTCATCCATTCGCCATAATGATATGTGTTTTCCGTAGCGTTGAATTAATTTATCCGCAATGAGGATTCCTTCTGGATCGATGTCCCCCGAATAAAATAGAGGGCACTGAAAAACTTACGTTTTTTATGATGGTTTCGTTTTTCAAATAAGAATAAGGCACTTTCTGTTCGAATCGAACGGAAAGTGCCTTATTTCTTTGTCTATTACTTACACTTTTTCATTTAGCAGTTTCAATATTCGTTTGAGATTCACCGCAAATATCGTTGTGGCACCTTGGATTTGCATGCCAAATAAACCCGCTGATATGGCTGTTTTATAGCCATGCGGATTTTTTAATTCACTATTTTTCGCCTCTATTTTATAACGGTTTTTCGCAAGCTGTTTAAATGCATCAGTTTCTTGGAAAGCAGCTTGTTCTTCATGTTCAATTGATTTAATGGTCACATTATAGGTTTTACTTTTTGCCTCATCCTTATAACAGCCCTCACGCATCTGGCAGACTTTACATTTTTCAATATCAAAATAAAATGCCATTTTCGGATTTTTATTCTTATTTTTATTCTTAGAAAGTGCCTTTCGAATAGCTAGATGCCCAGCTGGACAGACAAACATACCAGCATCTTTATTGTAATCAAATTCGATTTTTCGTTGTCCGCTACCGTTTGTAATGACTGAATTTAACTTTGAAATTAATTGGAGCTCTTTTGATTTAGCATATTGTAAGTTATCTTTCGCAGAATAAGCGGCGTCACCAATCACCGTTTCAATTTCCATACCTGCCTCTTTACTTTTTTCAACTAGTTCTTGAAGATAATGACCATCACTTTTTTCACCTGTTGTCACAACCGCAGCCGTAATAATTCGTTCATCACTCATCGCAATATGCGTTTTGAAACCAAAGAAAGCCGAGTCAGCCGACTTATGTCCAACCCGCGCATCGGGATCATTTGAATAGCTTAACTGATTCTCATAATCATCAATCACTTCTTTTAAAACATTTAATTTTTCTTTCACAGCCGGGATTTGTGCAACCTTTGATTGCGTTTCCACCACTTCAACTACTTGACGACAGTAATCTAATTCTTCTGTGACTTCATTTGACGTAGGCTTCTCAGGGAATTTTCCAACCATGTTTTCGTCGAGTTGATACACGGCTTTACGTACATTTTTAGATTTTTCCTGTAAAAATTCTTTTGGCGATTTTTGATTATAACGAGCCTTTGTATGGGTAGCGTCAACGATGACCATTTTACTTAGTAGTAGCCCTTTTTCTAAGGCAATTTCAACTGTTTTCTGAATCAGTAAATCTATTAAATTCACATCTTGGAGACGAAGTCGACGGAATTTTGTCAGTGAACTTGAATCGATTACATCATCTTCTGGTGCCATCTCTAAAAAATATTTAAAGGACATATCGTATTTTGAACGCTCGACAAGGTCGGCATCCGATAGATCATGAATCACTTTTAATAGTAAATATTTAAACATACGAATCGGTGGAATCGCGTTACGGCCATTATCTAAACAGTATTTCGATTTTAGTTCGTCTAGAATAAATGAGAAATCCACAAGTTCATTAATTTGGCGAAGCATATTGTCCTTTGGGATAATTAAATCGTACAACGCCATGTACGGGCTCAAATTGAATGTTTCCTGTTTAGAAATCATGGTCGCACCACCTTTTATTAGTACTTTAATTATACAAGAAATGTGTGCGATTATACGAGGGAAGAGCCCTTCTTGTGATGAAAGTAGTTCCAGTTGATTGGAATGGAGGCGGCGACTTCTGCGGGAACAGCACGAGCGGAAGCACCCGGACTGAGCGAAGCGAGGGAGAAGGCTGGAGCCGTGCCCGCGAAAAGCGTCCGCCGGAATGGAAATCAACGGCATCGAAGAAAAAAAGCGTCCAGTAACGAATTTCCGTTCTTGGACGCTCTTACTTATAGCTGAAGGACTTTTTCAGTGCCCTCATAAAATAACCGGCAGCCTTGCTCTATTAATAAATCTAACAAATACCAGGCTGCCATTCTTAATTGCCCATGTGTACAGATTATTGCAGCATTCGGACATGCATCCATTAATTCAGAGGCTACACTTGAATTTTCAACAATCCAAACTTTATTACCCTGAGCAGGGAAAACTTTTTGAACTTTTAATAATTCCTTCATCGGCATATTTAATGCAGCTTGCTCATTGTTCGATGCCTCCCATACCGGATGTAGTTTTTCGTGATGGATCGCTAGCAAACCAGAACACGTTACAAAATTCCATAAGTCATCCCGCAAAATCCCGAATTCCTCTAATAAAGTATTGCGCTCCTCAGTTGTTTTCGGAAAGGAAAGCTCACGATTTAATACACTGTTAGAATACGTATACATAATGTGTAGCAATAACTTCCCTTGATGCGTATTTAAATCGAAAGCATGCGGGTTCCCAGTCGTACGCTGAGCGAAAAATGGTAAGCGCTCATAGCCATTTCTTCCACGCTGACAGAACGCATTATAAACTAATAGGATGGTGTGAAATGCTTGCTCTGCATCTTCTTTAAAATAAGCCCAAATAAACCTGCTATCCGGCATACCTAGTTTAATATGCGTTACCCACCAACCTCCTTCAGGCATCGCATCGTATATACGATTCAAAAATGCTTGCTTCGTTAGTTGAAGCATTTCCTGCTCGTCTTTCTTTGTTTGTAGACGCTCGCCCAACACATCTTCCACTAGTTCAAGTAATGAATAGGAGGAAAATGAAGACTGTGCGAGTTGTTGTTCAAAGCTATTTAACGAGACAATGCCTTTACGAGCTAAAGCATGGGAAGAAACACCTAAAAAGCTCGCAATCGATTCAATTTCACTACTAGGGAAGTCTATTATCGAAACGGTGCCACTCATCCGTGCAAGAGAACGATATTTTTGCTTAAAAAGTTGAAATAGCTTGATGAAGGCCAGATCCGACTTGAAAATTTGTGTACTGCTCACACGATGGCCTCCTTATATACTCAACATGCGCTGTTTTCCGTTCCATTTATACGGAATTACGGTAACAAAATCTGCATTTTTCGGACGTACAATTTCTGCAATCGATAAACTTGGCACCGTATCATAATCTCCCCACAATGCTTGTGAGTTCATAATATAATTAAAGCCGAGCTGCTCCACTACCTCAAACATATCTCGAATGTTTTGTTCATCTACCCCTGCAAATGCTTCATCTAATGAAATAATATACGGTGCCATATCATGCGCCTCTTTGTAGCGAGAATAAGCGGCCGTAAAGAGCGGAATATACATCGCCATCGCTTTTTCACCGCCACTAAAACGGAAAAACGCATTATTTGTGAGTTCCCGTTTTTTCTCATTTACTCGACTAAATGACAGTATGAAAGTAAACCATTTCCGGTAGTCCAATACTTCTTTTAATACTTGATGGAGTGAGACACCTTCATTTCGCAATGAAATAAGCTCCTTCGCCCGCTCAATACGCGAACGGAAATGCTTCGTTATTTTATTTAAATCCTCTTCATTTAAAAATTTACTATTGCGCTGTAGCAATTGAATCAGCTCTCTAGTATCAAGTTCATCCTCAGTCTCAGCAGTTAACGGTTTCCAACTAATTGAAAAAAGTAGACCTGAAGAATTATCACGACTTGCCATAATTTGATCCATTTCCTTTACCCATTGCCCCGCACGTTCAATCCGACGACGTAATATTGTACCGACTGAGTTTACAATAATATCTTCATAGAGCTCTCGGTCCTGCTCATCCAGTAAATGCCTACTTTTTATCAATTCTTCATTTAGTACTTTATGAAGATAATACGGACTCACTCGCTGACCACGGTACTCCATTTGGATAATGCGGCGACCTCGCTTCTGATCAAACTCATTCACAAAAAGCTTAAATGTATCATCTGCTACTTCTACTAATTCTGGTAGCTTGTCTACATCTTCTGTGAAATCCATCATTCGGTATTCTGTTAAATATGCCTGCTCAGTTAAAAAGCTTTTTGATAATTGCTCGAGTAGCTTAGATCGCTCATATTTTTGTAAAATAGGTTTGAACTGCGCCGAAATTGCTACCGCATCATTTTGTTCTAATGGAATAAAACCTAGTTCTAGCTCAAAAGCAAGTGCCTGTTGCCATTGTGAGCTTAGCTGTTGCCAAAACATTACTTCTTTTTTAGTTTGCTCTATATTCTGCTCATTCGTTCTTAAATTTTGCTGTGCTTGTGGAAGTTCGTTATGAACATTATAAATTAGGTTATTTAGTTCCTTTAATTGTGTCTGAACTGTTTCAATGCGTTGGCGGATTTGTTCAATGCCCTCTAATTGTAATTGTTGCTCAATCGACTTTATTTTCGCTTTACTTTCACTAATGGCTTGTTCACAATCAATGCATTCATTATGGTATTCTTCAATATTTTCATCGATTTCATCTAGCCTTAGTTGAACATCTTTTATGCGTTGATTTACATTACGAATTTCCACATGCCACACTATAAACTGACTCAGTCCACTACGATAAGCATCCATCGCTTGAATCGCTTGCTCTAACACTTCCTTTGTTAAAGCTTTATTTAATTGCCCACTGATTTCTCTTAATTGTTGGCGTAATTTCATTAATTCATTTCTTGTTTTCTTCCACGTCTCATCAATTTTATCCTGCTCCTTCTTTTCACTCTCAAGTAGAAGCTGTTTACTTGAAATTTCGTCCTGGAGATCTTGTAAGTGCTTGTCACTCGGAAGCGTTTCTAGCCATGCTTGAACTTGAATGAGCTGTTCATGTAGCGACTCAATTTTTTGCTCCAGTAGCATGAGCTCATTCTTACACATAGTGATGCGTTGCTCGGTTTCCTGAATTTTCTCCTGTTGATAACGTTTTCTTGATGTTCTACCGATAAACTTTGATGGACCGTCATATGGCGCATGACCTACTAAGCAACCAATTGTGTAATGGCCCTGCTCATCAATTGAAAACATCTCTCCTTCGTTACTAATCGGGATGCTTCGTAACACTTCGTCCACTACTACGCTTGAAATACCGCTATTTCCATCCATATCTGGCTGTAAAAAATCAGCAAGTGTATAGCCAAGTAACTGCGGCTGCGGACGAATCACTGCATCTTCTTGCAACTTGATCGCATCCAATGTGAGAAGGCTATCTAAAATCCCTACTTTAGCTAAAGCCGCCTCTAGACGTTCCTTTTGCTGCTCTGTCACATGCGCTTGAAATTCAACCACCGCATAGAACGGAACCATTGGAATATTTTGTTGCGCTAGCTTTTCACGAAACGCTATTGTACCTAGTGCTCTTTCCGGCTCAATCATTTTTTCTGATTTCAAACTGATAAGATGTTCATGTAGCTCTTTCAACAGATGCTCTTTATCTGTTTTCACATGTTTTTCTAACTCAATCGACGCTAAAATGCTTCCCCGGTAGTGACTAATCACTTCATCTAAAAGGGTACGTACCTTATCAAATCGATTTTCATCATACAAACCATGAATTGCACGGGCTATTTGTTGTCTCTGCTCGGCAGTAAAGGGCAGTAGGGGGTGCTGATCAATCCACTGAAAAATGTCCACTTCTAGCTTTTGCTGCTCTTCGTCAAACCAGCGTCTACACTGTTCAAGTTCTTTTTGTAGTATATCGATTTACTGACGCTTTGCAGATGAATTATGCTCAAATTCTTTATATTCGTCGTGGTATAGTTGTTCTTTTTCAACTAACTTTTCTACTTGGCGCAGGTAATCTAAATGCCCCTTCGCTTCCTTCTCCCATAGTGTGAAGTCAAATGGTGTAGCTCTTGGTTTTTGCGAATCCTCTTTGTTAATCGCATGCTGAATGAAAGCCGATTCTTCCGCGTCATCACCCATTATATCGAGCTGTTCCTGCTGTTTTTTCTGAAACGTATATAGATCATCCTGTAGCTCTCTGTCTTCATCTACCGCATGACGATGCTTTTTCTTTTGCTCTTCTACTTTGTCTGAGTAATTTTGTAGCTGTTGTTCTTTCTTTAATAATTCTTCCGTCTGTGTTGTTAAATCCTTCTGCAATCGCCAAACTTCATGGTTCTGCAAGGATTGCTCTTCTTCCTCCGCAACCCCTTTTTCGATATAGTATTGCTTCTGGTCTAATTTAAGTTGCTCAATTAGTTGCTGCAACTGATGCGCCTCTGTTATTAAGCGTTCGTTCTCATTCGTAACATTCTCTAGCTTTGCTTGAGCCTGCGCTACTTTTTCTGCACGCTCGGCTAGCATATAGTGGTTGTACGGGTCATACTGCTTCATCAGCTTTTCATTGGCTGTAAATTCGCGTTCAAGCTGATCTAATTGCTGTTGTGTTTGATCCATACTTTCGATTGTTTCCGATAAATGACGTAGCTCCTCATCTGAAAGTGGAGGCAATGCCGATTCTAAAATTTCATAAATGACGGTCGGCTTAAAGTCCTTTGAGAGCTTCGGGCTGCGTAGCTGAATTAGTAGCTTGATTAAATCTTCATAGGCTTCTGTGGACTCAAAGCCAAATACATATTTATTTACTAATTCTAAATATTCTCGTTGTGAATGAACAACATGACCTCCTGTTGCAATTCGATTCTCGAGTTCCTTTGCAGATAATGGTACCGGCTCATCACCTGTTTTATGCGCAAGCTCAAAATCCATATGAATTCGACGGTTATCCGTAATAACGAAATACCAGGACTTTAACCCTTTATTGCGTCTTGCCTGCATGCCAATACCAGTTGTAATGTATTGTTCTGCCCCTTGCTTTTTATATTCAATAAAAAGATAGCCTGTCCGTTCTTCCCGATCGACAATTTCCTTTTCTCCTAATAAGTAATCTTCCATTCTTCTCGCCTTGGAGCCAAAAGGATCGAGTCGGTCCGGAGATTTTCGACCATCTAAAAGTACAGGAATAAAGCTTTGCATGGTAACTGATTTCCCTGACCCATTCGTTCCACGTAACAATAGCTTGCCATCTTCAAAATGAAAAATTTCCTCGTCGTAATACCAAAAATTAAGTAATCCTGCCCGATTCATCACCCATTTATTTGGATTCATCAAGTGTACCTCCTTCATAATCATTTGGATAACTGCCCGCCAGTACGCCTAATAGGGGCTTAATTTTTATAAAAGTATCATCGCATTCTGCCATTATCCATTCTTCTAATGCGCCGACTAGCTCAATACGAATTGCATTTGTTGATTTATCACGAAAATATTTCGACCACCCTAGACCGAACTGTTGTTTTAAATCATCCACAATCTGATTGAACTGGCTTTCTGTTAAAATGATTTCCCCATTTTCTCGTATTTGATAACGCTCGCTATGCGTATGGATATAGTGTGAAAGCTGTAATATTAGATCGGATACAGCCTTTGTATTTGGAAATTGTTGATGATGCTGCTTCGTATCCGTATGAGATAACAATGCAACATTTTTGAAGACATGTAACTTATATTCACTATGCTTTTCAATATCATCACTTAAACGATTACGGAAATTTCGAATATATAAAAAATCCGGATCGTTCTGACTTACCCGGTGCATACCTGGAGACATAAACAACCGACGATAAACACGTTTTCGGCGTTCATCATCTGTAGTAAACTTCAAATCCTCTTGTAGCAGCTGCTCCCAATGTGTGTAGCTCGTAAAATCATCTGGATATGTACGCATAAAATAACGGCTATAAATCGTCGCCTCGTATAAAACTTCTTCCTGGTCGTTATGATCAAACCGATTCAAATCCCCATCAATCGTACGAATTAGACTGAAATCTAGTAACGTCTTCATTACACGGATAAGTGTTTTTCTATGACTAAACAGCGTCCAATCAATTTCCAACTCTTCCGGACAATCTAAACGAATTTCCTCACATGCCTCAGATAATAAAAACTGTTCGTCCACTGACTTACTCTCTAAAAATCCGAGTGCACAGCAAAAAACAGTATAGTCCATCGTTTCTGAGAACTGCTTAATGCCCATCCAACTTTCAGCCATAACTGGAATCTTCTCTAACTTTATAAAATGCTGATGGACAATTAATCGCATTCCGAATTTTTCATCTATATAACGACGTAGCACTTTCTCACGCTCACGCACAATTCTATATATGTCAGGTTGTTCTTCACGTAAAATCCAATAATATTGCAATAAATAATCTAGTCCTTGTACAGCCTTTTCATCGAATAATAGTTCTTCAGCCATTCGCTCACCTCACGCTTCAAACTCAAAAAGCACATCAGGCATTTGTAACGTCCCATCTAGGGCATGTAATGTAATCCACTCTTCTAGAACCGTTACCTTTACCGTCATGCCGTAATCTGTTTTTACTTTATTTGTTTTACTAGCCCTTGCTTTGGCAATCCAGCTTAGTAGCAATTTCCGTATATACGGTTCTACTTCATTTAATGTAGAAAGCTGAATTTGATCCTCCTTAATATATCGCAACAACAATGCACGTTCCTTATCGCGCTCTGCCAAATAAGCCTCCTGCTGCTGTCGCTTTTGTTCAGTATTTAGACGCATCGCACTTGCCTTCGTCTTTTCTCGGTAACGATTTGTCCTTGGTTTAATTTCTACATAAACGGGCTGTTCTTCCCATGTATCAACATAGAAATTGTCCGTCGTATAAGTATCCACTTGTAAATGTTGTACAGACATAGCTCCAAATACAATAGATGAAAGCTCGTGTGCTTGTTGAAGTGTTTCACAACGGCTAAACCATTTCGATAAATGCAAATAATCATTTTTACGACTTTTAAAATGAAGCTGGCGTTCGCCAATACGCTGTACATAACGTGTTATACGACGAATCATTTCATTCGTTTGCCATTGCAATACGTCAAACTCACTTTTTTGTGCAGTCGTACCGATAAACCAGCGTTGAATAGTTTTCCAGTATTCTTCGTATTCAGTACGCCATTCTTCTTCAGTAGCAACAAGCTCTTCTAAGCGTGGTGCACTTTTCCTATGTGTAATAAGCTTAGCGAACAGAGGCTGTAACTTTGCTAACGACAATGTTTGCAGGACATCAATAATCTGCAAAGAAGTCTTTTGAAGTGACACGATAAAATCACGTAAATAATTTGTGAATTGATTTTTATATACGAGAAAGGCTTCCGTTTGCATTCGCTGATCTGTTTTTTCACTATTTATGTACGCAATATAATCGGCTGTACTCGTACGAATCAACTTAAAATATTGCAGGACATCCTCCCAAATACGTGTTGCTTCTTCAGGTGAAACCTCCTCACCCATCTGCACAAGCTTTAATAAGGCTGTGAACAAGCGATCAAATTGCGTTTTTTCAAGAGAGCCCTGAAACGTATCATCTACTTTACGCTCTAACTCTACTAACATCCGTTCAATTTCAATCGTATATGGCGTTGGCTGATAGCGGAATCGCTTCTTTTTATATTCCTCAATTGTTTTTGCATTCGTCATATCCTGTCTTGCCGATAAATTATTCCACTTTACGAGTTGCGCTAGTTGCTGATGTAGCTGTTCCTCCTCATAAAGGGTAAACGAGGGCATTGAGCGCAGATAAGAGAGGATTTCCTCTGGTGTTATAAAATCACGCATCCGTTCATGCTGACTGTAACAATAGCGTAAAATTGTTCGATATTGAGGGGCAGATTCTGCAGTTAAATAGCTTGCCTCTATAATCTTTCTCATCGGATGCTCCATGGAATCCCTCCAAAGTTAAATGTTCTTTCGAAATGTTTAATATGTTCAAAATAAAAGGCTATCTAAAAGTACAATACATACTTTACAGATAACCTACATATTATTCCGTCGAATCACGCACTTCAATACGGTGAGGCAATATCACCGTCTGCTCGTCGACTTCTTCTTTATTCATATATTTCGTTAATAATCGCATTGCTACAGCACCGATATCATATAAGGGAAGGACAATACTTGTTAGTTGCGGGCGCACCATGCGTGCCAGCTTCGAGTTTTCAAAGCTGATGACTTCCACATCCCCTGGAACTGTTTTTCCGCTATCCTGTATCCCGTGAATTAAACCAATTGCGAGTTCATCATTACCTGCGAAAATAGCAGTTGGTGGGTATTCTAATGTACTTAGCGTTTCCCATGCCGCAAGACCGCTGTCATATGAGCTGTTATCGGCAACGATTAATGCTTCATCAATAGCGATACCTGCATTTTCTAACGCCTTTTTGTATGCCTGTAATTTGTATTCACCGTTTACAGTATATTGTAATGGCCCAGAAACAAAGGCAATTCGCTCATGACCATTAGTTAGTAAAAGCTGAATCCCCTCGTACGCTGCTTGCTGATAATCAATATTGACAGTTGCAATTATTTCAGATGCAGCAATAGATCCCGCTAGCACAATTGGTACCGGTGAATGTTCAATAGCCTGCTGAATACGTGGAGTAACTTCATCACTCATCATCACAATGCCATCTACTTGCTTGCCAAGCATCGTATCTAAAAGGGTTAATTCTTTTTCTTCATTTTGGTCAGAGTTCGCTAAAATGATATTATAGCGGTACATTGTCGCAATATCTTCAATACCGCGCGCAAGCTCCGCATATAAATTATTTGAAATATCTGGGATGATAACCCCTACTGACGTTGTTTTCTTACTCGCTAAACCACGCGCTACTGCATTTGGTCTATACTCTAATCGTTCAATTACTTCAAGCACTTTTTTGCGTGTTGCTGGCTTCACATTTTGGTTGCCGTTTACAACTCGTGATACAGTCGCCATCGAAACATTTGCTTCACGTGCAACATCATAAATCGTGACAGTCAAAGGAATCTCCCTCCTTTACATCCATTCTTATTCCCATCATATAATACTTTCATTTCTATTTTCAATAATAATCAGAAGGAATAATTGAATATCGACTAAATATGTCGGATTTATTAATATCATGCGTCATCTCAGCGACTTATAGTTCATGATTACTCCTATTAAAAAAACAATTCCATTGCAACTCAATCCTTTCGTGCCTTTGATGTTGTGCACGTAGATTAAAACTATAATTTCTTATTTTTCATATTTGCAATAAGCTTTTTCTGCAAGTTTATATACTGTTTAAGTTCCTCATCATCAAATACTTCAAATAGCTCTATATACAATTTCTCACCAATTTTTTGGGCCTCTTTTAAGGCTTCAATACCTTTTGGCGTAATTTGTAAGTGAATTGTACGGCGATCATTGTCATCATAAAGACGTTCAGCAAGCCCTAAATCAACTAACTTAGTGGCGATATTCGTCATTGCACCTTTTGTATATCCAATTACTTCTGCTAAATCCACTTGCTTGCGTGGACCTTTCGCCCGTAATTCACCTAATACTAAAATTGGCGAGATACTAACCGGATATGGAAATTCTCTTGTAAAGCGGACAATATTTTCATTCCTCACTTGTTCAATCATATGAATCAATTGAAAAATACTCTTTTTTTCCATTATAAATCGATCCTTTTTAGGACATTATCGTAATTGAGAGCTACCCTGTCAACCATGATTGTTTGTCCTGTAATGTATTGTGAATCTTCGCTAGCTAAAAACACTGCTGCTACGTATGAGCGCACTGAAAAAGTTAATCTCTACTGAAAATTCTAATAAGTATGTGCTTAATAGCGATAGGTCATTGGTGCTCTGGCACTCGCTTTCCGCGGGCGGTGGCGAGCCTCCTCGTCGCTACGCTCCTGCGGGGTCTCACCTGTACCGCTTTTCCCGCAGGAGTCTAGCGCCGCCGCACCAATGCTTTCTGAATAAAATAAAACAGAAGCATAAAAATACTATGAAAAAATACTGCTTCGGGGTTTTTCAGTGCCCTTGCTACGTATGAATTTTTTGTTTCGGGATCATTTAAATCAACACCTGATGCAAAGTTAATAACCTTTCCTTTTGGCGTTTTAAGATGAAGGTATGCTGCTTGCATTAATTAGATTGTTGGATAAATGCCTGTATCGACTAATAGATTCATGTCTTCCTTTGATATTTTTCAAATTTCGCTTGAAGTGTTGCATGTACATTATTTACTAGCACTTTAAATTTACCACACTTTTCTATAACCATATCCACGATTTTGTATCAATTCGCATGATTTATTCAGTTTGCTAGGATAAACAATGATTTTGGCAAAATTGTTCATAATCCCGCTTAACGCTATATACCATTTTATTCATTTACACCAACGATCACAACGATAGCACCTACTTTAACCATCGACTTAGTGATAACGCTACCGAAACTGCTAACACCGTCTGTAAGAATCACGACTTTATCTTGTCATTTCTTCAACTAAACATCCCCCCTTTTTTGTTGATCTACAGATAATTTAAAATCAAACCATTAAACAATAAACTAAAAGAATTACCCCCAAATTGCTTTAAACAATTTGGGGGTAATTTGTTCATCTTATTAAACGCGTACTTCGTATTTCTTCATGAATTTTTGAAGTTCTTCGTAGTATGCATTGAAAGTTGGAATATCCATTTGTTGCTGTGAATCTGAAAGTGCTACAGATGGATCTGGATGCACCTCAGCCATTACACCATCTGCACCAATCGCGATTGCTGCTTTTGAACATGGTAATAATAAATCACGACGACCAGTAGAGTGCGTTACATCAACAAATACTGGTAAATGTGTTTCTTGTTTAAGAATTGGCACAGCTGAAATATCTAATGTGTTACGCGTTGCTTTTTCATAAGTACGAATACCACGTTCGCAAAGAATAATGTTTGTATTCCCTTTAGACATAATATACTCTGCTGCATGAATGAATTCTTCAATTGTCGCAGCTAAACCACGTTTTAATAGAACTGGTTTGTTCGTTGCCCCTGCAGCTTTTAATAATTCGAAGTTTTGCATATTACGTGCACCGATTTGGATTACGTCGATGTAATCTAGCGCTACATCTAGGTCCGCTGGTGTAACGATTTCAGTAATTGTTGCTAAGCCGTACTCTTGTGATACTTGTTTTAAAATTTTAAGACCTTCTAGGCCAAGACCTTGGAAGTCATAAGGTGAAGTACGTGGCTTGAAAGCTCCACCACGGATCATTTTTAACCCTTTATCTTTGATTGTTTGTGCAACAGCTGCCACTTGCTCATATGACTCAACTGCACATGGCCCGAATACGAATGAAGGATCGCCAGCACCAATTAATTCGCCATTAATATTAATGACAGTATCTTCTGACTTTTCTTTACGTGAAACAAGTAATTCTTTTTTCTGTTCAGCCTCTAGCTGCTTTAATGCTGTTTTGAAAATTTGTTTAAAAATATAATCAACCGTCATTTGGTTTAATGGTCCGTTATTATTCGCTTTTAATAAATCAAGCATATGGCGCTCACGTAGAGGATCGTAACGAAGCACTCCTTGTTTTTCTTTAATTTTACCAATTTCTTCTACAACTGTTGCACGTTCATTTACTAAACGTAAAATTTCTAAGTTTAGTCCATCAATCTGACTACGTAAGCTTTCTAAATCTTGTTGACTCATGTTTCGTTTCCCCTCTTCCTTGTACCACGCTCTTTCAGTTAACTGTAATGTGTGATACATTTTAAAATAATAACTTCATTATAATCAACTACTTCAAGAATGTCACGTGTTTTTAATTTAGCGCTTCAACTCGCTAAAGTGATTTTTAATATTATTAGAAAGGAAGCGTTTACAAATGAGCTCTAAACTTTTCGCTTTGGATATAGGTACACGTTCAGTTGTTGGCATAATTTTAGAAGAAAATAACGACCATTATCACGTTGCAGATATTTTAGTGAAGGAACATAAGGAACGTGCAATGGTTGATGGCCAAATACATAATGTACTGTTTGTTGCGCAGTTAATTAATGAAATTAAAACAGAACTTGAAATGAAGCACGGTCCATTAACAAAGGTTAGCGTTGCTGCAGCTGGACGTGCCTTAAAAACAGAACAAGCAAGCATCACAATTCCGATTAAAAATCGTCCAATTTTCACGGAAGAAGACATTAGCCGCTTAGAATTACAAGCAGTTCAGACAGCACAGCAGCAGCTCCTGCAACATAAGGAAGACGCCAAAACGAGCCATTATTACTGCGTAGGCTACTCGGTACTGTTTTACCGTCTAGACGGTGAGGAAATTGGCAGTCTTCTTGACCAACAGGGCGATGAGGCAGCAATTGAAGTCATTGCAACCTTCCTTCCACGTGTAGTTGTCGAATCGCTCCTCGCAGCACTTAAACGAGCTGATTTAGAAATGGAAGCATTAACACTCGAGCCAATCGCAGCCATAAATGTCCTCATCCCACCAACAATGCGCCGTTTGAATGTAGCGCTTGTCGATATTGGCGCCGGTACATCAGATATTGCAATCACCGATAAGAGCACAGTCGTAGCTTACGGGATGGTGCCAACTGCGGGCGATGAAATTACTGAGGCGCTAAGCGATTATTATTTATTAGACTTCCCTATTGCTGAGCTGGCCAAACGTCAAATGCATAAAGAAGAGCAAATTTTAATTCAGGATATTTTAGGATTTGATCAGTATTTCCCACGCGAGGAAGTACTGCAAGCCATCTATCCTGCGATTGAAAATTTAGCAACATCCATTGGTGAAGAGATATTACGTTTAAATAGTGGACAAGCACCGAAAGCGGTTATGCTCGTTGGTGGAGGTAGCTTGACACCTCATTTAACGGACGAGCTTGGAAAAATGTTAAATTTACCGGCGAACCGCGTAGCCGTACGTGGCATTGATGCGATTCAAAACTTAACACGTGATGAATCGATCGTTGCTACACCAGAACTAGTAACACCGATTGGCATTGCCATTGCGGCAAAAAAAGCACCCATTCCGTACATGTCCATTACAGTAAATAAACAAATTATTCGCTTGTTTGAGCTAAAAGAAATGACGGTAGCGGATGCTTTCCTCGCTGCGAATATTCGCGCGAAGCAATTATACGGCAAACCAGGTCACGGTCTATCGATTACTGTAAACGGCCAAGATATATTAATTCCAGGAGAGCATGGCCAACCTGCAAGTATTTTACTGAACGGCGAGGAGGCATCAACGAAATCACTTATTAAAAGCGGTGATACAATTGAGCTCATTGAAGGAAAAGATGGCACTACTGCAACTGTTAGCGTACGCGATATAGTAGACAGTGCATCCGTCAAAACAATTTCAATCCGTGATACTTTGTATATAGTAGAGCCGAAAGTATTTGTAAATGGCAAGATCGTTGCACTTGATTCTGAGCTAAATGACCGTGATGTTGTCGTAATGGAGACCGTAGAAACCGTGGAAGAAGTATTTAAGCATACGAACAATTTACAGCTGCTAGAAAAGTTCCGCTCATACTATATTCATATTGATGCAAAACCCGTTTACTTGCCTGAGTTTTCCTCTGAGCTTTTTATCAATGGCAAGCCTGGAAAAGTTCAATATCCAATTCAAAACGGAGATGCCATTACATTTGCACAAAGTTCATACCCTACTGCGGCGATGCTAGCGAATCACCTTAACGTCTTACTTGAAGATAAGATTGTCGTGACCTTCCAAAATGAGCGTGTCGAGCTAGTAAAAACCGCACGTGAAGTTGTTGTGAACGGAGCAGTTGTACAAGGCTATGCAACAATCCCAAACGGCGCGACCGTTCAATTAATAGATAAAGATCAAAGTAAGTGGATTTATCAGGATGTTTTCCGTTTCTCTACTTGGCAGCTACCAACTGCTTTTAAAGGACACTTTACAATTTTACGCAACGGCGCACCATCAACCTTTGACACAGAAATTTTTGGTGGCGACACATTGGAAATACAACTATCCGCACAACCTGCTAACATTTAAAAAAATATGAATGCCTAGAAAGAACAAAAGCGTGAAAGTGCCAGCTTAGCCACGACAAACCCTGGAGAGTCCAAGGTGAAGGCGCTTTTTGCCTTCGCCCGAGGACAGACCGCGACCTTGAGGGACTGGCACTTCCGCCTAGACATTGCATTTATTTATTTTAATGTTCTCCAAAATGCGAAATTTTATAATTTCCTTAACAATTAGAAAGACACAACTCGACCAAAATAGGGTGAGTTGGTGTCCTTACTCATATGGATGGGAACGTTATCCTTTCTTATCCAACAAAAAAAATTCGGTACCCGATAATGGGTGCCGAATTTTTTTAAATTGATGAAGGGCGTGCAAATTTAGTCATGTCTTACGCTTCTGCGCTTGTTAATACGTCTGTTGCTTGTTCCGCAACCGCTTTAATGCCTTCAGTCGCCTCAGTAACCACGTCTTCCACTGCATCTACCACTTCTTCTAATGGTTCTTCACCTTCTGAAGATACAGTGCCATCATCAAACACTGTTGGAGCTTTTGCTGTCTTCGCTTTCACTTTATCTACTAATTGAGTCGATTGCTCTTTTAGCTGACTCGAAAGTTGTACTGTTTTTTCCTTTGCAGTTGAAGAAAGCTCTACGCTTTTATCCTTTAGCGTTACGGCTTGTACAGCTACATCTCCACGCAAATCTTTTCCTGGTTTAGGCGCTAGCAATAATCCTGCTGCCGCACCTACAATGCCGCCTACTAAAGCCCCGATAACAAAATCTTTCATTTGCACAGTCTCCTCCTCATAAATCGAATCGTTCAGTTCTGTTAATTCTTGAGGTAAACCTACTTCTAACTGCTTTTGCAGTTCTTCAACAGCTGCTTCTTTTATAGACATTGACATTACCCCCACAAAAAATTATTTTCGTTTTAAGAAATTAAATTTAGACGACTTTGGCCCCGTCTCATAAATTTCCATATCTTCAGGGTTTAGCGGCTTGCGATGGCGCCATTGATCCGCGATGCCCATTGCTACGTTGCTCCACTGAACAACTTGTGCAATTTTTTCTTCATTTTTGCTAAGCTCTTTTGTAATGGATGTAGTAATATTTTGGACAGAGTCGTTTAAACCATTTACAGAATCTCCAATGCCTTTGACAGCATAAACAACCGAATTAAGTTTCTCTGATTTTTGAGAGATATCATCCGCTAGTGAATTCGTTTTTGTTAAAAGCGATGTTGTTTCACGCGTAATCCCTTCCATTTGCCCTTCAATACCGGCTACTGTTCCCGCAATATTATTTAATGTGTTTTTAAGCGAGAATAGTGTCATACCGATACTTACACATAATACTAAAAATCCGATTGCCGCGATGAGTGCCGCGATATAAAGTACTACTTCCATTTGATGACCTCCTACATGTAGTTATATTTTTAGTTCGACAAAAGTGCATACAATCCTTCTTTTTTTATTAGAAAGGCACATCTCGACCAAAAATAGGGCAAGATGATGTCCTTACTAATGGCTCCAAGATTGTTTTGCTTTCTTAATGACTGAAAAAACAGCCAACCCGAATCGGATTAAGCTGTTTCCTCATTCAATACGCGTTCAAAAGCATCTTGGAATTTATGAACGTCACCGGCTCCCATAAATAAGAACACAGCATCCGTATGTTTTTGCAATTTCGCAATCGTTTCTGGTTGAATAACTTCGCTACCTTTAATTAATGCGCTAAGGTCATTAATGGAAAGTGAGCCAATTTGTTCACGTGCAGAACCGAAAATATCACATAAGTACGTAGCATCCGCCTCACCCAAGCTGTCTGCAAATTGTTGAAGGAATGCTTGCGTACGTGTAAACGTATGTGGTTGGAAAATTGCAACAATTTCTCGTGTTGGGTACTTTTGACGTGCTGATTGAAGGGTCGCAGCGATTTCTGTCGGATGATGCGCGTAATCATCTATTAATACATTGTTCCCAATTTTCGTTTCTGTAAAACGTCTTTTTACACCGCCATAAGTCATTAAGCGTTCCTGAATTAAGTTCGCTGGAATGCCTTCATAATGACAAAGTGAAATAACCGCCAGTGAATTTAATACTGTATGATCACCAAATAGTGGAATGAAGAATTTACTATAAAATTCATTACGTACATACACTTCAAACTCTGTACCTTCTGTTGTCTTCACGATATTGCGCGCAGCAAAATCATTTTCTGAACCGAAGCCGTAATAGACTACCGGTACATTTGCTTGAATACGTTGTAATTGCTCATCATCACCACATGCAATAATTGCTTTTTTAACTTGTAGTGCAAGCGACTGGAATGCATCATAAACATCATCAATATTCGCAAAATAGTCTGGATGATCAAAATCGATATTTGTCATAATCGCATAATCCGGGTGATACGCTAAGAAATGGCGACGATATTCACATGCCTCCATGACAAAATAAGAAGCGTCTGACTTACCCGCACCTGTACCATCACCAATTAAGAAAGAAGTTGGCATATAACCCCCAACTACATGACTCATTAAGCCTGTTGTCGAAGTTTTACCGTGTGCGCCAGTAATTGCAATTGACGTGTAGCGGTTAATATAGTCACCTAGGAATTTATGGTAACGAATTATTTCTACACCAAGTTCACGTGCACGTACTAACTCTGGGTGCTCATCTGAAAAAGCATTGCCGGCAATAACCGTCATTCCCGGCTGTATATTGTTTTCATCAAAATTTAAGATCGTAATATTTCTATCTCGTAAAGGCTGTTCCGTAAAGTAATAAGTACCTACATCTGAGCCTTGCACTTCTTCGCCAGAATCAAAAAGAATTTGTGCAAGTGAGCTCATACCAGAGCCTTTAATGCCTGTAAAATGATAAAATGTCATTTTGTTAAAACCTCCTAGGATACAAGGACCCCATTGAATAATCAGTATAAAGTAACTTGTTAATTGTTATAAAACCTTATTTATTATAGCACTAATTACTCCGAACAATAAATGAACGACTTTTCAAACAATTGTATTTTCAGTATTATTACATATTTTATCGTACTTATTAATCCCCAAATTGCACAGTTAAATCCGCTTCTGTTATAAAGACATCCCTCGGTTTACTTCCCCTTGCTTCGGAGACAAAACCTTGTTTTTCAAGCATGTCAATTAATCGTGCCGCACGATTATAGCCAATATGATAACGACGTTGCAGTGAAGATGTAGAAGCCGAACCTTGCTCATAAACAAAACGGCATACCTCTTCAAATAATTCATCTTGTTCTTCCACTGCTTCCGCTTTTTTTAGCAGCTCCTCTTGTTGGAAAATATAATCAGGCTCTCCTTGCATACGCACATGCTCAATTATTTCTTCAATTTCCTCATCCGTCACGAACGTTCCTTGAATACGTGTTGGTGCTGACATCCCGTTACCTAAATACAGCATATCACCACGCCCAAGTAATCGTTCTGCACCTGCTGTATCAATAATTGTACGTGAGTCAATTTGTGATGATACCGCAAAGGCAATTCGCGTTGGAATATTCGATTTAATTAAACCGGTAATAACATCCACCGAAGGACGCTGCGTTGCGACAATTAAATGTATGCCACATGCACGTGCTTTCTGTGCAATCCGACAAATCGCTTCCTCTACATCGGCTGGAGACATCATCATTAAGTCCGCTAGCTCATCAATCACAATGAGCATATACGGTAGCTTTTGTGCATATTGACTGTTTTGATCACACATTTTGTTGTAGCGCGTAATGTCACGCACACCCGCATGCATAAAGAGCTGATAGCGTCGTTCCATTTCTTCTACGGCCCACTTTAACGCTGCTGTTGCGGCCTTTACATCCGTTATTACTGGACTTACTAAATGTGGAATATGGTTAAATGGTGCTAACTCTACCATTTTCGGATCGATCAGCATAAGTTTGAGTTCATGCGGATCGGCCTTATATAGTAAGCTAACTAAAATTGAATTAATGCAGACCGATTTACCAGACCCCGTTGCACCGGCTATTAATCCGTGGGGCATTTTACGTAAATCAAGCGTGACCGGCTTCCCTGTTAAATCAAGCCCAAGCGCTGCTTCTAACGGCGATTCTGATTCTTGGAACGATTTACTATCCGTCACTTCTGATAAGCGAACAGCGCGTGAAATACGGTTCGGAATTTCTATACCAATTGAGCGCTTCCCTGGGATTGGCGCGTCAATTCGGATATCTTTTGCTGCTAGTGCTAGCTTAATATCGTCCGAAAGATTCCGAACCTTACTCACCTTTGTTCCATGCCCAACCGTAATTTCAAACTGCGTTACTGCCGGCCCTTGCACAATCGACTCAATTTGGGCTACAACCTGGAAGTGAGACAGTGATTCTACTAGTCTCTCCCCCTGCTCCTCCATCCATTCACGGTCCTCTAGCTTTTCTTCTGGTGGGGATAAGAATTCTAATGAAGGCTTGATATACGGTTTGATTGGTTTCGGTTTAGCTCTTGGTGTTTCTAGTGTTTCTGGTGTTTCTGGTGTTTCTGGTGTTTCTGGTGTTTCTGGTGTTTCTGGTGTTTCTGGTGTTTCTGGTGTTTCTGGTGTTTCTGGTGTTTCTGGTGTTTCTGGCTGTGTTCGTTCGGTTGGAGCTAGAGTTGGTTTGTTCACATTCACGATTGGTTCACTCATAGCTAGAGTTGGTTCGCTCACGTTCACAGTTGGTTCACTCATAGCTAGAGTTGGTTCGTTCACGTTCACAGTTGGTTCGCTCATAGCTAGAGTTAGTTCGTTCACATTCACAGTTGGTTCGCTCATAGCTTCTTTTAGTTCACTCGGCTCTAAATCTACTTCCACGTCTTTCGTAAAAGACACTGCATCTCCTACTTCTCCCGGTAGATCTGTTTCGCTAGTAACAGCTTCTACAATCGTTGCCGCAGGAATATACAATTCATTTGCCTGCTCCTCTGGCTTGACAGTGCGGAACTGCTCGGATGCAATTTGTCTTGCTGCAAGCTTTTGCTTATCCGATTTTAACATTAATACGTTAAACGGTAGTCGGCTACCTGAAGTTGGCTGCGGTGATGTATGCTGTACAGTTGTTTCTTGTGCCATTTCTGCAGGTTCTACCGTTGTTACCGCAATTTCGGTTTGCCCGGCCTGTTCTACAGTTAATTGTCCAATATGAATTGTTGAATTTTCAATTGTTACGTGCTTTACTTGCACATCATTTAAAGGCTCCGAATGTTCCACAACTTCTTCGGCTAAAATCGGTGGCTTGTCGCTATTTTCATAAAAAATCGGGTCACCCTGCGCTGGATCTTGATGGCTATTTTCCACGTCTTCTAAGTCCAAATAGGAAATGACTTTTACATTTGTTTCTTCAGCCGCCAGTTCTTCCTCTACATAAGTTTGTTCTGCCTTTGCTTCATCAACAACTATTTCAACAAATTGTTCAGGCGCAGCTATTTCTATTTGTGAGGTCAAGAGTTGTTCGACTACTTTGGCTTCTGCTGCTATCATTGGAACTTCCGGAACTGCTTCTGCTTGTTTGACTTGTAGTGGTGTAACATTCGTTTCATCCACTGTTATTGTCTCTTTGCCCTGTACTGTATGTATTTCTTCAATGCCCTCTTTTTTCATGAGCTTTTCAATTGGTGTCGGCTTGTTGAAACCATGCACGGGTGATGGAACGTGTGTCGGAACAAATTTTTTGCGATTTGCTAAAGGATTAATAAATTCTTGATTCACGTTACGATTTTCGCGCATTGGATTTTTCGTTAGCATTACCCTTTCCTCAGGAGTCACCTGTGCGGCACGCTCTTTTACATGGCTGCTACGAATGACATTGGAATGACCTCTACCTTTTTGACGACGCTCTAGTAATTCACGAATACCGGAAACCTCAACATCATAAACTGAAGACTGATTGTTTTGTTGCAAATGCTTCGGGAGTTCAAATACATGATTGTCATTGAGTACATCACCTTGTTGCGCTACCCCTGATTTCGACGGCACTGGCTTTGTTACGGTATTTTCATCTGTAATTAATGGGAAGCGGAAAGATGATTTTCTAGCACCGCTCTCTTGCTCGACATCCAACTCGCGGTGGTCATAATTCGGTTCCCCCTGTGCCTCGTACATCTCTTCAATTTCATCTATATTTTCTTTATCAAATAATTTAGTTAACTGTTTTTTTATCCAACTCATAATCATTCACTTCTTTCCTAAAACATGACCATTTTATTATATGACACTTAATGGTACTTATCCGCATAAAGTTGGCAATCTTTTTAAAATCGCGCTGTTAAAACGCTATTGTTTTATAATTAGCCAATACAACCTTGCTAAAGGCCAACACGATGTTGGTCATTGGGGCGATGTCGTATGGAACGGGTGTTTTGCCAGTCACTCGCTATATATGGCATGGTTGAAATAAGTTATCACTTCTAATTTTTATTTCCTTAAAAACAACAATGTTAATTAACATAGCATTTTAAATAGTTCGTTACTTTCTATGCATCAAAAGCATATCATATTTGCCAAGCTTTATGTCAGTAACCGCATATGTTTTCACAATAAAAAAAGCTAGTATAAGATAAACTTTCATCTCATACTAGCCTACTTGAATTATCGAGTTGGAATTTCGAACGCAGTACCTGCCTCAGCAGTTTCTTCTAGTACTAAAATCCCTTTTTCAGATGGTGCATTTGGGATCTCTAACTCACGTGCAGAACATAACATCCCGAATGAATCGACGCCGCGTAAGTTACCCGCTTTAATTAATAAACCCGATGGCATTACTGCACCGATTTTTGCGACAACAACTTTTTGTCCTGCATCAACATTTGGTGCGCCACAAACGATTTGTACTGTTTCTTCGCCAATGTTGACTTTACACACGCTTAATTTGTCAGCATTTGGATGCTTTTCTTTTTCTTCTACGTAACCTACTACAAATTTTGGTGAGAAGTCAACGTCTAATGATAACCCTGCATTATTCTCATTAATTGCTGCTTCTAGCTTTTCAACTAGTACAGGTGTAACTTCTACGTTACCTGCTACGTCTAGTTCAACGTATTTGCTAGCATTAAACAGATTAAACGCTTTTACTTCACCCGTTGAAGCTTCTTTAAGAATTGCGAAGTCACCTACGCGCTCTACTTCTGTTGTTACGATTGCTTCCGTTGCTAATTGGACTAATAGGACATCGCCTACATATTGTTTGTTATACGCTACATTCATTGTTCATCTTGCTCCTTCTTAACTTTGTTTTTCGCTAATATAAAAATGGGTTCGAATTCGCCGTTTTCGTATACGAAAGAAAGCGACGTAATCGGCACAGCTCCGACAGTAAAGAAATGCATAGTCATCTGCGCTAATACATCATACCCTACTTCGTTGCGAATATCACCAATAATTAACACATCCTGATGCGGTACAGAAACGGTCATATCCCCTTCAATTTGAGCCGCCATTTCCTTTAGGAATGTATCATTTAGAATGCGACTCGCATCATACCCATCATTATGATTGAGAAAATAAAAAACATTGCCGCGCACTTCATCACGCTTCGTAACTGTCGGTAACTTCTTCACTGAAAAACGTGCAGCTTCACGAATTTGGTCGGCTGTGACATTTAGCTTTGGTAACATTGATTCGTCGATTAAGCGATATGTCGTGCCAAGATCAAGCGCGTAAAAAATGCGTGTTTCTGCTGTATGATCGGTTGTAACGAACACATGCCCTTCATTTGACTGTTGCGGGAATGACGTTGAACGAATAATCGGATACATGAGCGAAAGGTCCACAAACCCTTCAGACTGCTCACGCGCCATCGCTCGAAATGTTTGCTCAATTGTGTAAACAACCTCTTCAATGGCAGCTTCTTTTTTCGTTGTATATTTCGCCAAAATTTCAGGGAGTGAAATATCCATACCCTGCCCCAGTGTTTTATGATCAAGACGAACTTTATCTGTCTTCTCGTCAAAAGACCAATCAAATAGTTCCTCGCCAAGGCGTTTTTTTAACTCTGCAACTAATTGCGGTGATTCCATTTGTGTCACTCCTTTTCTAGACATTAGAAAAACGGCCCACATAAGTGAACCGTATAAAAGCTATTGCTATTGTATTTTATTGTATCAAAAATTCGTAGTAATTGTAGTAAATGGCACTTAAATGCTACTTAGAAATGTGTACAGAACGAACGATTTCCATCATTTCAGCAAGCTTGGCATCAATCTTTTTATCGGCAGATAGTGTCGTCATCTTCACACCACCGATACTCACTACTAATTCGTACTGTTCTTCGGAATGCTTTACAACCGCTGAAAAACCAAAAGCCCCATTTGTTTCAAATGTTTGCTCCTGAATAACACCATGTGCTGTATCACTCATTAAAATTTCGTAAAGAAGTTTGCTATCTTGATTTTCATTTGTATTAACGAATAAAATGTATGAATCTTTTTCTTTCGTTAAAGTAAAGTTCAGTTCATCTAGTCCTTGTTCAATTGTAAAGCCCTTTGGCAAATATAAATCAATATTGGCAATTGTTTTATTCGATGCTACAGGTGTTTCTTCAAAAGTTGTTTGTGCACTTGCAATCCCGATCGACACTTGCTCTTCGACCGATTTCCCACAACCTGCTAAGCTTAGTATAGCAAGTCCGATTAATATTCCATGAATCCATTTACGATTCATCTTATTCCCCCACTTTCTTTACCACAATTTATTTTAAAAGGTGCTACAGGTAGTTGCAAATGACTTGACTTCCATGTTATACAAATTCAAAAATTTAGCTTCATAATTTACGGTTATTTTCTAAGCGGTGTTTTTACCAGCCACCCACTCTGCAAGGAACGGGTGTAGTTAGTTTTTACTACTAATCTTAATTTTACAAAAAACACAATATTATTTATCAGAACCATTTTCTAAAAACAGTACTTGTCCTAGAAGCAGTTTGACAATGTGCTCGAACATTTCTTTACGGTCAATAAGTCCATTAGTAAATATGCCAATTGCACCTGAATGCTGACGAATATTTTCTTTATGTGTAAACGCGTCCATTACAGGGCCAAGCTCTTTTCCCGCGCGTAGTTGAACTGCAATTTCTTCGGGTAATATAAACTGTGCACCCGCTGCGCTAATAACCGTACCATCTTTTAATGCAACGGCGCCCCAATTACAACAGTACATTTGCCCGTCAACTTCGTGCACGCCACCTTCTAATCCGAAATTTAAATCAGCTGCCGTAGCTGTCAAAGTATGATTCGCACGATTAATCGCACCTTGTCTCGTTTCATACTGAGTAGATGGTTGCGCTGATACGCCGGATGTCACATCGCAATGTACGAATTCCACATTTTCATAATAAGCTCGGAGGATCTTTTCTACGGCTGCGGTTTTTGCCTTATTATGCGTTCCAATTGCTACTAACAAATTGATCATCTCCCCTATAATCCCTAATTATTATAAGTCATTCTTATTCGCCATGTGAATAGTAAAAAAAGGTACACTGGGCAGCAACAAAAAGAAAGAGCTAATACTCCCCTAAAAATACCTTAGTTTACGATTATCAGTTAGTTGATTATGTATTCATCACTTTGTACTAGCGCACATACATTGCGCTGAATAACATGGTTTCTACCATTATACTAAAATACAGTAAATGCAGGTGCTGGGCCCCATGATTTCAAATTCAAAAACCCTTAACCTAAGTCCATACATTGCGATTTTGAGATCGTTATGCCAAAAGATCACATGCTTCGCCAAATCAATGAACTTGTTGAGTTTCCGTTTATTTTAGAAGAGTTAAAAACAAACAATTATTTAGACAATGGACGGAACGCGATTCCCCCTATTGGTGTTTTTAAGTACTTATTATTAAAGGCGATTTATGATGTTCCAGACGTTGATTTATTTGGGCTACTCAATTAGAAAGCAATCCCACCTAACTTAGAACCCCAACACCCTATCCAAAACGTAGAGAAATCCGGACAACTCTCGCTAAATAACTGTCGACATTCACAGTCCATTAACGAAAGCGCCGGATTTCTCACAACTAAAAAGCAATAATTATTTAATTACACATTTGAACGGATGGATTCAATTGTTGAACGGTCCGCGGATTTTACTAATTTCACAAGTAATTCTTTTGCCGCAGCGTAGTCGTCTACGTGAATCATTGACGCGGATGTATGAATATAACGCGAGCAAATTCCGATTACCGCTGATGGAATACCGTCATTTTGCGTGTGTACTTTCCCAGCATCTGTCCCACCTGGTGATACGAAATATTGATACGGGATATTGTTTGATTCTGCTGTATCTAAAATAAATTCACGCATACCTCGGTGTGTCACCATCGTACGGTCAAAAATACGCAGTAACGGACCCTGCCCTAGCTGACCGAATTCATTTTTGTCGCCGGATGTATCATTTGCTGGTGAAGCATCCAGTGCGAAAAATAAATCCGGCTGAATCATGTTCGCAGACACAGCCGCTCCGCGCAGGCCAACTTCTTCCATTACGTTAGCTCCTGAGTATAGGTGGCTTGCCAGTTTTTCATCTTTTAACTCTTTTAATAGCTCAATTGCAAGACCACAGCCGTACCGGTTATCCCATGCTTTGGCCATAATCTTTTTCGGATTGGCCATTGGAGTAAATGGGCAAATAGGTATGATGGATTGGCCCGGACGAACACCCATCGCTTGTGCATCTTCTTTTGAATCTGCCCCAATATCAATGAGCATATTTTTCATTTCCATTGGCTTCGCGCGTTCTGCATCTGTTAGTAAGTGCGGCGGGATTGAAGCAATTACACCTGGAATTTCACGATCTTTTGTATAAACCGTCACGCGCTGTGCAAGCATTACTTGGTTCCACCAACCGCCAAGTGTTTGGAAACGAATCATTCCATTATCAGTAATTGAAGTAACCATGAATGCCACTTCGTCCATATGACCCGCGACTAAAATTTTTGGGGCATTTGCCTCTTCCGCTTTACGTACACCAAAAATCCCGCCAAGACGATCTTGTACAATTTCATCTGCGTATTTTTCTAATTCAGTGCTCATAAAGCTACGGACAGCACGTTCATTGCCTGGTGCACCTGGTAATTCAGTTAACGTTTTAAACATTTCTAATGTTTCTTTATTCACGTAAGACACCCCGTTATTTATAATATTCTGCCATCTTATTATACCATATTCTTCAATCGGTATTTCGCAAATCGAATTTCTCCTTTTTACACAAAATTCGATGTATGTTAAAGTAAAAATAAGTACAAGGGAGGGAAATACTATGAAATTAAAAGATTTCATGTTAGGCGTAGTAACTGGATTAGCAGCAGCAGTTGTTATTAAAGAAGTAAGCGAACGCGTATCACCTTATTTATCTGCAAATGATGTGTTAAACAATATTAAAGCAGAATTTAAAAAGCAATCTCCAATCGATGGTTCTTGGATTTATATGAAAACAGAAAACTTTAAAAATGGCTTTATGGAAGTACCGGTTTATCGCGGAGGCATTTCACGTATGTCAGACGGCGAAATGGAAACATTTGAATTCGCTGCCGACGCACGTTCTGGGTCTGTGTTGGAGTTAGTGAAAGTAGGATAAACGTTTTAGACTGCATCAAACGTGATTTTTCACTTTTGGTGCAGTTTTTTGATTGAATGAACGTACTATTACATCCACATGAAAAAGAGCGCCCTCGAATTCCTCCGAGGGCACTCGATCAGCTATTAAAATGTAATTGCCGCTTCATTCGAACGTTTCAAGCTATCAATTACTTCCTTACCTGTAGCATCCCACTGAATCATGCGGTAATAGGCATCATGATAGAAAATAAACTTATAGCCGTTCGCTAATGCTTCCTTCAAAATCTTTTCTTTAGCAAATACACTGGTCATCGGATAATCATCATATGCGAGTACCCATAACGGATTTTGATGCGCATGTGTTGGCATAATATCTGCCATATGTAGTGCGACCTCACCATTTTGCTCCAGGCGAATGATAGCATGTCCGTCACTATGACCACCTGTGTGAATCATCGTAATGCCTGGTGCTACTTCTAGTTCCCCATCAAATGTTTTCACTAAATGCTGTACCGGCTCCCAGTTTTCCTTCCAGTACGTATTACGTGAACGAATATTTGGGTTGCGCATTTCATCCCATTCAACCTGCGTCGTGTAAATCTGCGCCTTCGGGAATACCGGAACAAGCTCGTCCCCCTCCCAGCGTGTCAATCCACCTGCATGATCAAAATGTAAGTGCGTCATAAAAATCGCATCAATGTCTTCTGGCTTCATGTCGAGTTGCGCCAAACTTTGTTCAATTGATGACTCTTCAGAAACACCATAATTACGCAATTGCTTTTCGTTTAACTTACCAGCGCCTACACCCGTATCAATTAAGTAGTTTTTACCTTCATATTGAATTAACATCGGCTCGCATGCTAACTCGATTTGGTTGTGCTCATTTACCGGATATTTGCGTGACCAAAGTGCTTTTGGCACTACCCCAAACATGGCCCCGCCGTCTAGCGCGGTTACCCCGCCATTTAACCAAGTTAGTTTCATATTGTGAAATACGAATGAATCCATTCATTTCTCCCCCTCGTGCATTAGTTTGTTTTAAATTGACATTCTAAACGATAAATGGGCTGCCCCAATGATGAGAACTTTTCTTCATATTCTGTCATAACATTATCTTCTGGCATATTGGCATGTAAATCCAGAGATACATATTTTAATGCCATACCATACTCATTCATGCTCACTAAAGAATACTCAAAAAGGCCACGATTATCTGTTTTAAAATGAACTTCACCGTTTTCAATTAGAACATTTTCATATAATTTCAGGAAGCCCTCGTGCGTTAAACGACGCTTTGCATGGCGGATTTTCGGCCAAGGATCCGAGAAATTCAAGTAAACTCTGGTAACATCGCCTTTTGCAAAATAGTCTTCAAGTTTTGCACCATTGACCTTTAGGAGGCGCAAGTTTGCAGGTTTTTCAGCTTCCACAATACGCTCTAGTGCGCATACAATGACACTATCAAATAGTTCAATACCAATATAGTTAATATCCGGATTTTGACGCGCCATTCCAAGTACGAATTGGCCCTTCCCAGTTCCTACTTCAATATGAACCGGGTTGTCGTTACCAAATACAGCCTTCCAGTTGCCTTTAAAATCTTCAGGATTTGGAATAATTACGTCTTGATGCGCGTTAATATATTCTTCTGCCCATGGTTTATGTCTTAATCTCACTTGCTAGTTCCTCTTTTCTATGTTGTACGTTGAAAATTATTATATCTTAAAAATCGATTTTCCGCTTTTATTCATGCATTTTTATTTCGCTAAATGCCAAGCCTTCTTTTTCACTGTAAAGTCGAGCTGTTGTGGGCCTTTCCCAAGCAGCTGTTTTTCACCATCTGCATGGCATAACAGGTCAGCGTCAAATTGCAATGTAAATGCTTCACTACTTAGCTGCGTTATTTCTTTGAAGTTTGTATGCTTTGCAAAAAAGACCGTTCCAAAAATGAGCAGGAGTTTCCATTTTGATATTTGATTGACAATCGTTAATTCAAGAAAACCATCGTCTGTTTTTGACGTCGGGGAAAGATTCATGCCCCCGCCAAAATAAGGTTGATTGCTCACTGTCGCAAACCACACGTTTTGATACGTTTTCTTTTGACCATTCTGTAAAATACATATTTCAAATGTTTGAAACGTCATTAACGTACGCACAACATAGTATACATAGCTTAATTGACCAAGACCAACCTTATTTAATCGATTCTTTAGACGGGATTCATTGGCAGTTATTCCAACAAAGGCATCAAAGCCAACCCCGCAATTGTTCACAAATACACGTTTCTGCTGATTATGTTGAACGATGCCATAATCCCGAGCATCTGTTATAGGATTCAATACGAAATGCTCAATGTCCCGAGCATGTGTAAAAGTAGAAAAGCCACGTGCAAAATCATTGCCAGAGCCCGCCCCTACGACGCCAATATAAACAGACTGGTACTGCGCAGCTCCGTTTACTACTTCATGAATTGTTCCGTCTCCACCAATCGCAATAATGCATGCCTTGTCTCCAATATCCTCCGCTTGTTGGGCAATGGCTTGAGCGAGCTCAAACGCATGACCGCGATGCTGCGTCCAATGCACATCATAAGAAAGCGTTAACTCCCGCTGAAACTTTGTCCATATTTTTTTGCTCTTTCCATTGCCTGCATATTCATTAATAATAAAATGCAGCCGCAAGCGCTAGTCCTTTTTCTTCTCAACGTTCCAAATATCACGGTTAAATGATGTCGTTTGGACCGTTTTTAAAATTGTTTGTGAAGCGCGGATTTGCATATGTTTCATTGGAGAGGCGGTTTTCTTTAAGTTTAGCATCCATTCTGGAAATTTACGTTTATCAATAAACTGCATCCCGTACGCGGAACCAGGATAATCAATATAGCCATTACGTGTTAGTAATACCTTTTTAATCGGCATTTCAACGTCCTCCTGTACAAATAGCTGCGTAATGATCGATTCCATTCGATTTAATTGAATCATTGGATTAAGCAGTTTTTTTTCATTTTTGCCGACTTTTTTAACCCAAAATCGTTCGCTACTACCGACGTAAACAGCTTGATCCTCCTGTTCAAGTACGGTAACACAAATACATTCTGTAGGTGTCATAATAATGATGTCTAATTCAATCGGCGCCTTTTTCAAACGTAAAATCGGATAATAAAAAATCAGGTAATTATCCGGTAATGTTTGTAGCATTGAACGTAGTAAGGTATCACGCATATATTTCGGATCCACGTACGATTTTTCACGCAACGTTGAGCTCGCCCATTTCATTTGAAAATGGAAAAATTGATCAATAAACATTTTCTTTAATTCTTCTAATGTTTTTGGATTATATACTATATTCGGCTCAAAATGTAACGTGGTTTCTTCTTCTAAAATATATTCCTCTGCGCTTGTTAAATCATCCGTAACATCAACCGATTCAATATCTTCCGCCTCTTTTGCTTGGCGTAGTGGGAAAAACTTTTTCAAAAAAGAATACTTAGGTTTATGTATCGTTTCCTCTTCTTCTGAATCTACATGTTCCCAACGTGGAATTTCTTCACCTGTTTGCCACTGATATCTAACACGATCCCATTGGCCTTTTTTCAATCGAATAAATTGTGTAGGATAGCGCGCCAAATCGATTTGGTAGCGTGAAATATAATCTTGAATCTTTACTAACTGAGCCATTTCTATCTTCTCCCTATTTTTCCCTAGTTGTCATTGTGATTCATATTTTACATGAGCGCGCTAAAAAAAAATAGAGGACTGCACGTATGCAATCCCCAAAAACTGTAATTTAATTATTAAGAACGGATACCTGTTGGAATTTTTGTATCGAATTGCACTTGTAATTTACGTGTCCATTCACCTGGTTGTCCGCTACCAATTACTGTTCCATCTACTTCAATAATCGGCGTTACTTCAGATGTTGTTGATGACACGATTAGCTCGTCCATTTCAAGTGCCTCAGTTGTTGTAAATGCTTCTTCTTTCACCGGAAGCCCAATTTCTGCAGCACATTTTAAAATAACCGCGCGTGTAATACCATTTAAAATTAAATTATTTGCTGGGTGTGTGTAAAGAACGCCATCTTTAATACCATAAATATTTGAAGATGAGCCTTCAGTAATTGTTCCATCACGGTGCAGAATCGCTTCATAGCAACCTTTTTCATGTGCTTCTTGTTTTGCTAAAACAGCACCTAAAAGATTAAGTGATTTGATGTCGCAACGTAACCAACGAATATCGTCGACGAATGTTGCTTTAACGCCCGATTCAAAGTTAGCTACTGGACGCGGGTTCTCCTTCGCACTTCCTGATAACACGGGTGGCACATCTAATCCAGGGAAAATGTGATTACGTGGCGTTGCGCCACGTGTAATTTGGAAATATATATGACCTGTACCAAGATTATTTGCTTCTACTAATTCGTGAAGTAATTGATGTAATTTATCCTTAGTATATGGAATTGTTAAACGGATTTTTTCTGCGCTTGCATAGAAACGGTCTACGTGCTCTTCAGCAGTAAATAACTCTCCGTTATAGACTTTAACTACTTCGTAAATACCGTCACCGAACTGGTAACCTCGGTCCTCTTTATTTACTACGATTTCTTCATCCGCTACAATGCGGTCATTCCATAAGCTATAAGCCATCTACACTCATCCATCCTTTTCTCTACTACTATTTATTTACTTGCTAATTTTACGATTGCCTCTGCATAAATAGCAGCGGCCTTAACTAAATTTTCAACGATTACAAATTCATCTGCTTGGTGTGCCACATCAGGCTCGCCTGGGAATAACATGCCGAATGCAACACCTTTTTTCATAACGCGTGCATACGTACCGCCACCAGTTGATAATGGCTTCGAAAAATCCGCCGTATGGTTACGATATACTCCGAGTAGCGTTTGTACTAACTCGTCGTCCTCGCTTACATAGTGTGGAGTTGAATTATCTGCAATGTCCAGTGCGAATGGTTTTGTCCCTAGCAGTTGCTGCGCCTGCGTCATTTTCTCCTCGAAGGGATATGACACTGCATAACGCATGCTAACTTCTATTGAACCACCATTGTCACCAAATGTAACAATGCCGGGATTTAATGTTGTTTGTCCTGACATTTCATCAGAAAAATTTAGGCTTAGTGCTGAACCGTAATGATCGCCGTCGAATAGTTCTACCATAAAGTTAGCGAAATCATATCCTGCGCCCGCCTCAAGTTCCGTACTTAAAAATTTCGAAAGTAGGACTGCTGCGTTGCGACCTTTTTGTGGCTCCATCGCATGCGCCGATTTTCCTTTAATTGATATTATATAGCGTTCACCCTGTTCAGCGAAAGACCCTTCAGCGTCATTTTCTAATAAAAATTTCCGGAAATTCAATTCAGCATTTTCAGAGATTTTTTGAAGTGAGGCAATTGCTTTATCTGGTACCATATTTGTACGTTTCCCTGATTGAAAGGAAATTAATTGTTCTTCTGCATGACGTCGTGCTTTTTGTGAGAATACAATATGGGCAATTCCTTTTTCTGCGTTAATTAAAGGGAAATCCGCATCTGGCGCAAAGCCAATCCCCGGCATTTCTTCTTTTTCAAAGTAGCGATCTACACAGCGGAAACCACTTTCCTCATCCGATCCAATAATCATACGAACGCGTTTATTTAACGGTATTCCTGCATCTTTAATCATTTTCATTGCAAGCCAAGCCGCCATTGTAGGACCTTTATCATCGATAGCACCTCGACCAAATAATTTTCCGTCTACAACGCGGCCTTCAAATGGTGGATATGTCCAGTCACTCCCAACTGGAACTACGTCAACATGACACAAAATCCCTAGCAAGTCTTCTCCTTCGCCCATTTCAATATGTCCAGCCATATTGTCGATGTTTTTCACCGTCATGCCTTGTTCGGCACCTTTATCTAGCATGAAGCTTAATGCAGCAAGAGGACCATCACCAAACGGGACCACATCAGTTGCGTTTTCTTCATCTAATATACTTTCAATTTGAATTAATTGCTGAAGCTCTGCGACTAACTCTTGTTCTCTCGATTGTGCAGTTTTTAACCAATCCATATATACACCCCGATTTCTAATATCGTTATTGTACTCCTTCTCAACAAAAAAACAACAATAAACATAGATTGCACTGTTCTAACATATAATTCAATATAATCAATATTGAATTAGTGTAAACTTTTTAACAAATGCATATACCATATAGAAATCTGTTTAATTTTTCGCTATAATAATGGTGTCAGAATATTGACTCTGACCAAACTTTCAGAAAAGGGGATGTCTAAGGCATAATTTCAAAGCCGAAAGTCGCACCTCAAACAAAATGTCGTCCGCTAGTCTTATGCCATGAGAATTAAGATCGAAGGAGTGGTTTTTTATGAAACCAACTACTGACAGAATGCTTAATCGTATTAAAGACGTGTACATGTTTATTCTTAATAAAGGAGAAGTGTCTACACAGGATTTAGTCGAAGAGTTCAACATCACTCCTCGCACCATTCAAAGAGATTTGAATGTGTTAGCCTTCAATGACTTGGTAATGAGTCCAAGTCGAGGTAAATGGACAACGACGAAGAAAAAAGTAAAAATGACATCTTAGATTCTACAGCGTTTGATTCATATAAATATATGTTGTCAATCCGCGTATATACCATAGTAACAGGATTAAGCGCCCGCGTATCCTCGCCATCAAAAAACACCTTTGGCCCAAAAACCGGCCGAGATGATGTCCTTACTTTTGTGGATAAGAAAGTTATACTTTCTTATCCACAAAAAAAGAATGCCCTTTCGTCGGGGGCATTCTTTTTTTATTTATTCACGGTTCATTAACGTATCTAACTCTTCTTGCGTTAGCTCACGATAATCCCCTAGTTCTAGCTCTTCATCTAATTTTAAGCTACCCATTGATAATCGCTTTAAATATGTCACCGTTTTACCAACGGATTCAAACATACGCTTTACTTGATGGAATTTTCCTTCTTGAATCGTTAATTCAATTTCAGATTCCTCACCTGATTTTAAAATGACTAGATGACCTGGCTTTGTTACATAGCCATCATCAAGCTCCACACCTTGTTTAAACGCTTCGATATCAGACTCCGTTACGACGCCATCGATTTTTGCATAATAAACTTTTGGTACATGCTTTTTCGGTGATAGCAAATTATGTGATAAATTTCCGTCATTTGTAATAAGAAGCAGGCCCTCTGTATCTTTATCTAAGCGGCCGACCGGGAACGGTTTGAAATGCTGTGCTAACGGATCCAGTAAATCAATCACCGTTTTGTCATGCTTATCTTCGGTTGCCGAAATAACCCCGGGTGGTTTGTTCATCATTAGATAAATGAATTCCACATACTCCACGCGGTCTCCAAATACTGAAACGTCTTGCTTCACAGGATCAACATGCATCGCGGCATCCTTCACCACAACGCTGTCCACTGTAACAGCCTGTTGCTTTAATAAACCTTTTACTTCTTTGCGCGAGCCATAGCCCATATTCGCTAATAATTTATCTAAACGCATACGCGCCTCCTATTTAAATCCTAATTTCTTAGTAATTTTTGTGATTTTGTCACCTAAAAGCATTTGTGCCAAGCCTAATTTTAGTGATAGGAAGCCATAAATCGTTGCCCCTACGCCTGCACAAACTAAGGAATAAATGAGCGCCAGTAATTTCGAATCAGCTGGTGCAATAGCAGTCAATCCTGTATGCACAAGCCATACAGATACCGCCATTATTGCCGTTAACATACAAATTAATATAATACGACGAGACACAACCTTTGTCTCATAGTTTGTCACGCGATTAATAACCCCAATATTAATTCCAATCGACACAATATAGCCAAGAGTTGTTGCAAAAATTGCACCGTCCACAGCCCATAATTTAATAAACGGGATATTTAATACAAGCTTCACTAAAAGCCCTGTTAATAAACTAAAGACAATCCATTTTTGATAATCAATCCCTTGCATTAGTGCAGCAGTTACCGAGAATAATGCAAATAAAATTGCAACTGGTGCATAATGTGACAACACATGCGTACCCATCTCACTTTGCGAATACAGTATGTGATACAAATCCTCCGCTAAAATCGAAATCCCCACCGCAGCTGGAATCGTAATGAATAATAACACTTGGTACGTTTTATCCATTGCCAATCGAACCGCATCCATTTTCCCTTGCGTAAAGTACTGTGTAATCGTTGGGATAATGGCCATCGAAAATCCTGTAGCCAGCATGACCGGAATAATCACAATTTTATGCGTTAAAAAGTTTAACATTGTAAAATAAGTATCAGTCACTTGCGATAAACCAATCGAAATCATCGCACGGTTAAACGTTAGCATATCAACAAGTTGGAAAAGTGAATTTGCTAGCCCTACAAATACAAATGGAATCGAATACTTAAAAATCTCTTTATACATATCCTTGTATGGTAGCTTATGCTCTGGTTTATTCTTTACCTGCACCGCTTGAATATCCGGTTTAAGCTTTTTCCAATAATAATACAGTGTAAGAAGTCCACCAAGCGCCCCGATAAATGCTGCAAATACAGAGAAGTAAATCGCCGTTTCAGGTTCGCCATCAAGCACACTCACAACAATAAACGAGCCGCCCAGCAAGAAAATAATACGCACGATTTGTTCGATTAATTGCGAAACAGATGTTGGCATAAATTGGCCATAGCCTTGCAAGAAGCCACGCACTAAACTCATAAAAGGCACTACTAACAGCGCAAAGCTTACCCATCGTATAACTTTGGCAACCTGTTCTACTGAAAACATCTGCTCATCATCTGCGATAACAATATTGGCAATTGGGTTTGCTAATACATTTAATAGTAGAAATGAGACAATCCCTGTAATAACCATTAAGGCTGCACCTGTTTTTACTAAGCGCCTACCCGCATCAAAATCGCCGAGTGCATTATATTTCGATACAAATTTCGATACCGCGATTGGTAATCCAGAAATCGCAATCGATAGCATAATGTTGTAAGGAATATACGCATATTGATAAAGACCGATATTTTCCTCGCCAACAATCGCATAAAACGGGAAAATATATACGAGTCCTAGTAGTTTCGATAAAAATAACCCGACTGTTAAAATCGCGGTTCCCTTCATTAATGAAGACATAAAAAACCTTCCATTCTATAAAAAGTTATTCTTTATTATGTGGTTAAGAACGTACTATTTTCCTTACCACAAAAATAAATCGCCGACTGTACATAGTCGACGCTCACCAAACAAGGATGTTCCCTAGCCGATTTCTTATACAAGTTTACATGTGAAAGACCATTTACTCAAATAGTTTCTTCAATTCATGTATAATAGGTCTTACAAATAAAACACGGCATGCAAATTTTATGCACAGGAAAGTGAGTAAAGAACGATGATTGATGTAATAGTAATTGGTGGCGGTCCTTCGGGTTTAATGGCTGCAATCGCCGCTGCAGAGCAACATAAAAAAGTAACACTAATTGAAAAAGGCGCAAAGCTTGGCAAAAAACTAGCCATTTCTGGTGGTGGGCGCTGTAACGTAACCAATCGACTGTCGGTTGAAGAAATCGTCAAGCATATTCCCGGGAATGGACGCTTTCTTTATAGCCCGTTCACCGTCTACAATAACGAAAATATTATTGATTTTTTCGAAGGTCTCGGCGTTGCATTAAAAGAAGAGGATCACGGACGCATGTTCCCTGTCTCAAATCGCGCTCAAGATGTTGTGGATGCACTCGAAACAGAATTAAAGCGCTTAAAAATTGACGTACGTCTACATACTTCTGTCAGCAAATTATTAATGGATGACGAAAAAATCCATGGTGTACGTTTAGCAGACGGCACAGAACTTCGCGCAAAAGCAGTTGTTGTCGCAGTCGGTGGAAAAGCAGTACCCCAAACTGGTTCAACTGGAGACGGGTACCCATGGGCAGAACGCGCTGGACATACAGTCACGACGCTTTATCCAACCGAGGTTCCTGTTACGTCAAAGGAACAGTTCATTCAGTCGCGCGAATTGCAAGGACTAGCGCTGCGTGACGTTGCTGTTTCGGTATTAAATAAAAAGGGAAAAACACTGATTACACACCAAATGGACATGCTGTTCACGCATTTTGGCTTAAGTGGTCCTGCGATTTTACGTTGCAGTCAATTTATCGTCAAAGAACAGTTAAAAACAGGAAGTGCACCGGTGCAAGTACGTATTCAATCATTGACAGATTACAACGAAGAAACTTGCTTCCAAATGTTAAACAAGACGATTAAGGCAGAACCAAAAAAAGCGGTGAAAAACTTGTGGAAGTCCCTTGTCCCTGAGCGCTGGTTGCTATTTCTAATGGAGCGTGCCGGTATTGATCCTGCCTTAACAGGTATTGAGCTAGCACAAGAAAAAATCCGCAACTTAGCACGCGAATTAGTAGGCTTTACAATGGACGTGCACGGTACGCAATCGCTTGAAAAAGCTTTCGTTACAGGTGGGGGTGTTTCTGTCAAAGAAATCGAACCGAAAACGATGGCGTCTAAAATGAAGGCAGGCCTATACTTCTGCGGTGAAATTTTAGATATTCACGGCTATACAGGCGGCTACAATATTACCTCTGCGCTTGTAACAGGACGCATTGCAGGCATGAGCGCAGGGAAATCTAGCAGTAATTAGATAAATAGTTACTACCTAAAAGGTCCCTAACATGAAACAGGTGGAGAAAAACGAATTGTTTTTCTCCACCTGTTTTTGATTTTGGTGTAGAGCCATTAAAAGAATTATTAAGTTATTCACTCATTACCCTTTTGAAACAGCCCTTCCTTTTTTAGAGTGCTCACACTAGCACAACCTTCGCTATGGGAGTATGATTAAGATTGATAGTAAAAGCGAAAGACCGAATAGGGGGACAGCAACGATGGCACATGAAAATAATCCATTGTCCGACTTATATTTAGCAGTAGATGAACATATGCAGCTACATTTAGCCTGCTATTCTATGATCGATTACGATGAGGCATTTGGGTTCCTCATTCGAACAACTGGCTTAATCGTGACAGAAGATTTTTATGCTCGTGAAATCCCAATTGAGCTCGTCGTATCTTTAAATAAAGACGGTTCTGGCATCTCATCAGAAGCCAAATTATTAAATAAGGTAAACGTAAAGCCACTTCAGTTCACAAAAATTATTGAATGTATTCAAGCAAGTCCCGCCTATGCCGAAATTATTTTACATCGTTTAGATGAAATGCAGCGTCATAGTGAAGGCGAGCGATTCGAACAAATCAACTTGGCTACACAATATTTCCTTTCAACATTGCCTGACGGGATTACGCATTTTACAACGAATATGGCACCCAAAAAACTCGTTTGGATCTATAAACAGGACAAGCTCATATCCAATGTCAGTCCATTTACTGTCGATGAACAAGGGGGCCATTTATGCTTTGAGGTGCAAGCAGGTTTTACGAACGGGCTTATGCTCCAATGCTATAGGTTGGAATGTATGATGCATTTGTTTACGAACGAAGAAAAGCTTGGCTATTATTTCGAGCTCTTTTTAGATGAGGACGATTTTCACCATCAACAAATGTACCGTGAGCTACCCGAAAAATTTATGCATAACAAACGTTTTTTAAATCGCATATTACAGCTTATGCGCACATGTGACAGTGCACAGTATGAACACTATTTGAAAGACTTAATTGAGAAATTTAAAGCGGCCATTTAAACGGGAACCTAATAAAAGAGGATGAAAGGTTGTATTTAACACCTTTCATCCTCTTTTTCATTTCACATCATCAAATTGATTACCATAGCATTAATAAATAGCTCGATCCCAAAATCGCTGCTGTGCAATTGCGTCTACAAACGTTTTACCGAATTCAGGATTACCCGTAGCAAACACGATTCCTGGCCCTTCCTTCGCATTCGATGCTTTGAAAATACTCATTCCTGTCGTCGCTATGCCAATTGGTTTGTAATGTTGGAACGCTTCATTAATAAAATTCGTCATCTGTTGATTAAATTTGGCTTGATTGCCTGCAGTTCCAGCAACAACATATATTGAGTCGTATAATACTGGATCGGTTGTAAAAATGGCTGCATTCACTGTTAGGGGGGGACCTTTCGAACTTTTAACCTCATCTAGTTTTTCGCCGATAATCGTATACCTGACGCCGTATCTTGTGAATGTTTTGAGGACTTTATCTACTTCATCTGCATTAAAGCCATCACCAATGAGCACACCCACATTTAAAGTTTGAGGAAAATACTTGGTGTTCGCTTGGCTAAGTGCAGGGGAAGTTGCTGTAACGCCAGATTGTTCACCAGTCGGCCTATTCACACCTACATTATCCGCGATCATCGTCGCCATCGCTTTATCTACATGGACAAACATATCCACAACTTGTTGACGTACATCACGATTTTTCACTTTCCCCACTTCAAAAGAAAATGAATCTACAATATGTTGCTTTTCTGGAGGCGACATACTGTTCCAAAATAGTCGCGCTTGTGAGAAATGATCACCAAAAGATTCACTTCTTACTTGCGTTTTACGGCCTTCTACTTTTTCCTCATAATGAACATAACCACCTTCTTTTGCGGTGCTTGGTGAAGGTGTATTACCGGCTAATGAATTTTTGTGGTAGCTGACCTGGCCGACGTCAATTCGTTGCCTGCTATAGCCATTACGTTGATTATTATGGATTGGACAAACAGGGCGGTTAATCGGAATTTCAGTGAAATTCGGTCCGCCAAGACGAATGAGCTGTGTATCAATATAAGAAAACAATCTACCTTGTAAAAGTGGATCATTCGTAAAATCAATTCCTGGAACGACATTACCTGGGTGGAAGGCGACTTGCTCAGTTTCCGCAAAGACGTTGCTAACATTACGATTTAGCGTCATTTTTCCAATGATTTTTACAGGAACGATTTCTTCCGGCCAAAGTTTCGTCGCATCGAGAATATCAAAATCAAACTTAAACTCATCCGCCTCATCGATCATCTGCACACCAAATTCATATACTGGATAATTTCCACGTTCAATGGACTCCCATAAATCACGTCGATGGAAATCTGAATCCTTCCCGGCGATTTTTTGCGCTTCATCCCATACAAGCGAATGGATACCGAGCACAGGCTTCCAGTGAAACTTTACAAATTTAGCTTTGCCGTTTTCATTGACGAAACGGAATGTGTGAACACCGAATCCTTCCATCATCCTAAAGTTTTTGGGGATGGATCGGTCAGACATTTGCCACATGACCATATGAGCTGTCTCTTGATTATTCGCGACAAAATCCCAAAAAGTATCATGGGCAGAGGCAGCTTGTGGTATTTCATTATGCGGCTCTGGCTTTACCGCATGGATGAGATCCGGAAACTTCACCGCATCCTGGATGAAAAAAATTGGTATATTATTACCGACTAAATCGTAATTTCCTTCTTCCGTGTAAAATTTTGTGGCGAATCCTCGAACATCTCTTGCCGTATCAACAGAGCCTACGCTACCGACAACAGTCGAAAATCTTACGAATACGGGCGTTTTTGTTCTGGGTTTTTGTAGAAATCCCGCTTTCGTGAATTCTTTCATTGATTCATATAATTCAAATTCACCGTGCGCAGCATATCCTCTTGCATGCACAACCCGTTCTGGAATCCGCTCATGATCGAAATGCGTCATTTTCTCTCTAAAGTGAAAATCCTCCATAATGGTCGGACCTCGAACACCTGCTTTTAAAGAGTTCTCGTCATTGGATACTCTAAGCCCCTGGTTCGTCGTCAGCTTTTCCCCTTCATTATTTACCCGAAACTGTTCTAGATGTAGGTCCTTACTGTTTTTATTCGAAGATGGTTTATCCACGCAATCCCCTTTCGATTAGTCATTTCTACACCTAATTTAGGCCCTATATACAATATATGTTTTTGGATTTTAATCGTGCCGTTTAAAAAGATATACTTGGCAGTCCATTTAGAAAGACACAATTCTCACAAAATAGGGCAAGTTGATGGCCTGACTTATGCGGGTTGGAAAGTTATACATTCTTATCCACTAAAAAAAGCATGCGAAATCGTAATGATTCCACATGCCTACACTTCTTTTTATGCTTGTATTGTACGTGCCATTTTTTCTGTTAGGCGCGTCGTAACTTTCGGTAAGACCATTTTGATAACCGGTGTTAAAACAGCGCCAGATAAACCGCCTGCATTCACTTCAATTGTGCCGGTCATTGCTGTGCTACCAACCGTTTCTTCTGCTTTAAATTCTCCGCCACCTGAGAAATTATCAGAAATCCCTTTAATGTCAAATTTAATATTTGATGGTTCATTAAATTCAACAATTTTAATTTCCATTTCTACCGTTTTCGATATGCCTTTGAAGCTGCCTTCGAAAGTCCAAATAGATGTGCTTTCGTCAATATCTTTATGTTCTTTATATGCTGGAACTAATGTTGCCCATTTTTCAATATTGCTAACGAAGTCCCATACTTTATCTGAACTTACTGGGATTTGTACTGAGTGCGATGCTTGTGCCATGAATTCCACTACTTTCTCTTATGTATCGTTAAATGTAAATACATTCACGAATCTAGTATTACATAAAAGTAACTTCCTAGAAATAGTTATTTTAGACTGTTGTGGAGCGTTTTCACATAATGGTCAACATTATGATTTGGATAATAAGTTGCTAGGCGTTTTTGTTGTCCATTGCTAAATGTTGCGTAAAGTTGCAGTTGCTGATCTAGTGGGATATCCTTATACATTTCAATCCGAAAATCAAAGTGCGCGTTCGAATTCGCATCAATTGTTAACGGTAAGACATCAATCGCATAGGCACTCGCATAGCTCTCCTCCACGAAAACTTTTACAAGTTGGATTGCTTCCTCTGTACCATTATAAAAAGCAGCGGTGAAGTCATTTACCCCTTTTTTTATTATCTCACTAGTCGTCCATGCATGAAACACTTCTTCACTCGAATCCTCAATAACCGAAATACCCCCGAAGTTTTTCGTAAATAAATTGTGATCACTTATGAACACCGATATCGTTTCAAACTCCTTTGGCATATCCTCTAGCCCAGCTGCTGTATCATTTACCTTAAACAAAAGACTGTAGTAAGCTTGCTCGTCTAGCTCCACCCGCTCGCCAAGCTTAACTTCAAGCGCATTAAATGTGTAATCCCCTGTTTGTAGCGCTAAATAGGGTGCATTTCTGCGTAAGAATGCAGCCTGCTCATACGTTGTGACAAATTGAAAGGTAATAAAATTTTCTTGCACATTCATACGCAATTTTGTATGCATGGGGATCACGATTACCTCCTCCTCATTAAACGCATAATCCATTTCCGGAGGGGCAATTTTGACCGCACTATTATCATGGCTGCAAGCATATAAAAGTATGACGAATCCAAGCATTACTAATTTTTTCATTAAGTCTCCCCCTATAAAATAGCAAATAGCACAAAAATGAAAATGAGTGCCGCTACTCCGTTTATTAAACTTAAATAATAACGCTTATAACTTTTGGATAAATAATATTCGTTTAGAAAATCTAACAAAATGACCATTACAACGATAAAGATGATGATTCCTTTGTGGATCATGATACGATTTACCGCAGCATAAAAGAATACCATGTTTATCCCCAGCGTGAGGAGAACGCTCCGCAAACGATGCCATAAATTTTTGGACTCCTTCTCTCTTTTTGGCCATCTACACATTTCTGGTAACAATTTATTAATGGAAATCATTATCATAATTAATGTGATTCCTAACATGATACATACTTCTAATTTACTTAACCCAAAAGGAGTTGTATCCATTGTCACTTGAAATTCTTTTACAACTTTTCCTTCTACTTGATAAAAAAGTTTGGATTGTAAATCAGTTACACCGAGCCATGTCGTAAAATCTTGTATTTTCAATTTTAGTTGCTGACCATCTTCCATTTGTACGAGCACATCCGTCGTTCCACCGAACCCTACTGATACATCCTCCGTTAGCACCATTTCCTGTAATAACGTTTCCATCATTTGTACATCTTGATTTTTGGTAAATTTCCTGACGCCGACAAACCAACTTGAGTCCCTCACCATGTATTCATCCAAATGACTGGCATAACTGCTAACAAAAAACTTTTCTACTGCCGTTTCCTGAATCATTTCATCTAATGGCGAGTTGCTAACAGCACCTTGCTCCTCTGTTTGTTGCAATGGTCCGACAATGAAAAGCATGAGCGCTACTACGAAAATCGTGATGAGCGCAGCTGGATACTGCCAATTTCTTCGGACTGGTTTTTTCGCTTTTCTTAATATTTGCTGTTGTAGCTCGTTAGTAAATCGGCGCTTGTTCCCTAAATGCTGATCGATTCCCTGCTTCCATTTAGTCATGCAACAACACCTCCCACTCAGAATTTGTGAGCAATTCCCTCATCTTATCGCGGCCACGAACGAGCCTTGTTTTCACTGTATTTTCACTACAAGTTAAAATTTCCGCGATTTCTCGTATTTTGTAGTTATCATAATAATGTAAAATTAACACTTCGCGGTATTTAATCGGTAGTTGCAACAGTGCAGCCGTTAATTCATTTTGTTCATCACGAAGGATGGCGCCGTGTTCAATTGAGGCGGATTCCGTTTTCCCGTGAATAATATGTTGAAATTTACGCCGCCAGCTCCGTAAATAATCGTGACTTTTATGTACCGTAATTTTTACTAAATATGTTTTCAAAGAGGACCTACCTTCGAATTTATCGCGTCCTTGATAGTATGCTAAAAAAACATCCTGGACAATTTCTTCTGCCGCGGTCCAATCTTTCACATATAAATAAGCTACACGCATACAGTATTCGCCGTATTCATTCATCGCCTGCTGTAATTGCTCGCTCACGTATCCACCTCTTTTCACCTGTCATTTCTTTATAGTCTCAAATTTTCCCTATTTTGTTTCATTTTTTAGAAAAATTTTCTATGAAATAAAAAATTTCACCCCTTTTAATCCGCTCCCAGTTACTTCCCTCATACTTTTTAGTCTATGTAAATGTAAATGTCTTTGTAGTTTTTAAAACGCGAATAGCTCAATTGGCAAGATTGATATACAACTTATCGGAAATTAAGTGTCATTTTCACTTATTTGCGAATAAGTCGTATGTTCAATTCACCAATTCTTGTTTTCGGCAAAAAAATCTGCTTCTGAAAATAATAGCCTCATTATTTTCAATAAAAAAATCCCACGAAAGACGTGCTCTCGTAGAATTTCTTATTTTAGCTTATTGAAAATTTGTTGTTGCTGCTCGGTCGTTAGATGCGGCTTGCTGCAACGACACCTGATCTATCACAACAGCCTGTTTAATTTATTTCTGCACCGAAGTTGGTCGCATATTCTTCTATTAGTCGTGGAAATTCGTGCCTGATGTTACGGCTTTTACGTAGCCAGCGCGAATCGTGAAATCACCGAAGCGCTCGCCGCCTAAGCGTTCATTTGCATAGCGGAATAGGATCGGACGAAGCTCGGCTAAAATTTCTTCTTCACCGATATTTTCACGGTAGATTTTATTTAAGCGGTCACCCGTAAAACCAGCCCCTAAGTATAAATTATACTTGCCCGGCCCTTTTCCGATAAAGCCAATTTCACCCATAGCTGCACGCGAACAACCATTTGGACAGCCTGACATACGGATGACAATTTCTTCATCACGAATTCCAGCCTCATCTAAAATGACTTCAATTTTATCTATTAAAGATGGCAAGTAACGCTCTGCTTCTGCCATTGCTAGACCACATGTTGGCAAGGATACACATGCTATAGCGTTCCGGCGTAGTGCAGAATAATGTTCACCGTCCGTAATATTATATTGCTCAATTAATGCTTGAATACGACGTTTTTTCTGGGTGCTCACATTGCCAATGACTAAGTTTTGATTCCCTGTTAGACGGAATTCACCTGTATGGATTTTCGCAATTTCACGTAAACCTGTTTTCAGTGGATAGCCATCAAAATCTTTAATACGGCCATTTTGGATGAATAATGTGAAATGCCATTTGCCATCCTCACCTTTTGTCCAGCCGTAACGATCACCGGTATGCTCAAATTTAAATGGACGTTCCGCTTGTATTTCCCAGCCAAGTCGGCGGTGTAATTCTTCTTTAAACCAATCTAAGCCGCGCGCATCAATTGTATATTTAAAACGTGCATTTTTACGTTCTTTTCGATTCCCATAATCACGTTGAATGGTAATAATTTTTTCCGCTGTTTCAAGTAACTTATCTGGCGTAATAAATCCAATTAAACGTCCTAGCTGCGGGTAGGTCGAATCATCGCCATGCGTCATCCCCATGCCACCGCCAACTAATACATTAAAGCCTACTAGTTTATCATCTTCCACGATGCCGATGAACCCGATATCTTGTGAATAAATATCAACGTCATTCGCTGGAGGTACTGCAATGGCGATTTTAAATTTACGAGGTAAGTACAGCGATCCGTAAATCGGTTCAATTTCTTTTTCCTGTGTATCTACCATTTTTTCACCATTCAGCCATAGCTCATGATAGGCCGTTGTACGCGGTAGTAAATGCTCACTTAACTTTGCCGACCAATCAAAAATTTCCTGGTGAATAGTTGATTGGTACGGGTTTGCATTACACATCACGTTACGGTTTACGTCACCACAAGCTGCTAATGAATCTAGTAGCACATCATTAATATCTTGCATGAACTGTTTCACATTCCATTTTAATATTCCATGTAATTGGAATGCTTGCCGTGTCGTTAATTTTAGTGTGCTATTACCAACTCGATCCGATAATTCATCCATGACGAGCCATTGCTTTGCTGTTGCGACTCCGCCCGGTGTTCTTACACGTACCATGAACTGATAGGCTGGCTCTAGTTTTTGCTTTTGACGCTCCGTACGAAGATCACGGTCATCTTGCAGGTAGCTACCGTGGAACTTCATTAAGCGATTATCATCATCCGGGATACCTGAACTAATTGGGTAATCCATCGTTTGTTGCAATGTCCCACGTAAGTAATTACTTTCTTCTTTAATTCGTTCCACATCGCTAAATGGACCTGGTTGTGGTGGTAATACAATTTTCGTCATCCGTTTTCTCCCCTTTTAGTACACATCGCGTTGGTAGCGTTTTTGTTGTTGTAATTGTTTCACGAAGGTAACTGCTTCCTCACGTGATTGCTTCCCTTGCTGTTCAATAATTGTAATGAGCGTTTCATGAACATCTGTGCCCATCGTTTTTTCATCGCCACATACATAAATAACAGCGCCTTGTTGAATCCAGTCATATAGCTCTGCTGCATTTTGTTGTAGACGATGTTGTACATAAACTTTTTCCGCAGTATCACGAGAAAATGCTAAATTTAAATTCGTTAGTACGCCGTCTTTTAACCAGTTTTGCCATTCAACCTGATATAAGAAGTCCGTCACGAAATGCTGATCGCCAAAGAACAACCAAGACTTACCTTCAGCTCCGCGCTCCTCACGCTCCTGTAAGAACGAACGGAACGGTGCTACACCAGTACCTGCACAAATTAAAATAATTGGCGTTGCATCATCTTGTGGTAGCTTGAAGTTCGGATTTGACTGTACGTAAACAGCTAGTTTATCGCCAATGTTTACTCGAGATGAGATTGCGCCAGATGCCACGCCCTCTCTAGCACGACCATGCGCTTCATAAGCAACCGTACCAATCGTTACATGCACCTCTTCTGGGTATGTACGTAAGCTGCTTGAAATTGAATATAAGCGTGCCGGAATTTTCCGTAACGAGTCAATTAACTGCTGCGTATTCCATGACCATGGGCCGAAATCTTCCACAACATCGACTAAATCTCGGCCATATATATACGCTTTTAGCTGTTCACGATTTTCTAGTAATGTTTTCAACTCATCATTATTTGTATATTCAGATAGTTTTGCTAACAATGATTTTGATAAGGCTGTAATATCCAGCTTTTTGTGCAGTGCTTGCTGTAATGAAATTGACTGACCATCTAATTCCACAGCCGTTCCACCGTCAAACTGCAATGCCGTTAACAGCAACTCCACAAGCTTTTCATCATTTTCTGGATAAATAGCTAAACTATCTCCCGGTTCAAATGTCAGTCCTGAGCCTTCTAAAGACAGCTCTAAATGATTTGTTTCTTTATTCGAACCACGGCCATTTAAATTTATTTTTTCTAGCACTTCTGCATGGAATGGGTTCTTTCTTGAATACGTACTCGCACTCCCTTCTACCAGAAGTTCCTCTTTTGGTGCTGTAGATGACGTTGTTTGAATCACCTGCTGGACAGCTTCGAACCATTTTTGTGCATCCGCATCAAAATCAACATCGCAGTCTACGCGTGGAACGATCCGTGTCGCGCCAAGTTCTGCTAAGCGCTCATCAAAATCTTGACCTGTTTTACAGAAAAATTCATATGAGCTATCACCTAAAGCGAGTACCGAATATTTTACATGGTCAAGCTTCGGCGCTCGTTTACTATATAAATATTCATAGAAGCTAATTCCGTTATCAGGTGGCTCCCCTTCACCATGTGTGCTGACGATAATAAATAAATGATCTAGTTTCTTTAAGTTTGGCACTTTAAAACTTGCCATTGATGAAACCGTTACATTGGTCTGCTCCGATGCAACACTCGCTGCAAATTTCTCAGCTAGATGTTGACTATTGCCTGTTTGTGAACCGAATAATACCGTAATTTCCTTTGTTGGCACGGTAACAGTTGTTTCTTCTTGAACGACTTCTTCTAAAATAAACGGTGCGCTTAAATAACCGTTTAACCATATTTTTTGCTGTTCTGTTAATCTCGGTAATAATTCATTTAGGAGCTTTACCTGTTCTTCATTAAATGGACTGTTGATGACTTGTAACTTCAACGTTCTACACCTCACTCAATTATTTAAGACGAATTTTTTCATTTTTCTCGATTTGCACGACATAGTTATCTTGAATGACCAGTGTAATTGAACCATATTGCATTGAATTAACCATCTTTTTTATGTTTTCAATTGTTACTTCAACATTTTGCTTTCGATTCTCCATCTCATTCATCCCCCTTTATGCAATCGTTTCGTATACGCGCTCGATTAACACACGCTGAACGTTTAGGTCATAACCTAAACATTCACATAATACAATGGCTTCATTGTCCTTTTGGATCGCTGCAATCTTCTTTTCAATACTTGCCTTTAACAACCCTGTGAATAATAAGTACGGAATAATAAAAATAGGCTCTTGCTCCTGCTTTTGAAGTGCTTGAATGGTTTCTTCAAATGAAGCCCCGGCCCCGTACAGAAAGCACGTATCCACTTGCTTTAAATTTGCGCGCTTTTTCAAACAGTGCGCTATTGTAGTTAAATCCCGCTGTACAGCCAAATCGCTACTGCCTCGTCCGATTAGCAGCACTTTCGAATTTGAAAAAGATTGATTCGTTTGCTGCAACCGTTCATATAAGCTTTCCACGATTCGATCGTCAATACCGAATGCTTTCCCAACTGTTATTTCGATATGCGGAAATTGTTTTTGGGCTATAGCAATCTCTTTCGGTATATCCTGATTGAGATGATTTGCTGTTAATAATAAAATTGGTGAAACAGCAATTTTTTTGGCACCCCGCGCAACACATTTTTCAATGCCCTGCAAAATCGTTGGCTCCGCTAGCTCTAAAAAACTGATTTCTTGAATCGGCACATCAACTTGAGCGATCGTTTGCTGTAAAAATTGTTTGGCTTCCTCCACACCTTTTTTTACGCGACTACCATGGGCAATATAGAGTACTGCTATCATCACTTCACCTCTTATACGGATACTTCCTGCGCTAGCTGATTGAAATAGCTTTGTTTCTCAAACCACTGAATTTTATCTCGTACTTTGACCACTTCTCCAACGACAATCATGCTCGGGTTTTGAATTTTCTCGTTTTTCACAATTTGTACAATCGTTTCGAGCGTACCGGTCACTGTTTGCTGTGCGGCTGTTGTTCCCCAATGTATAAGGGCAACTGGAGTCGATTTGTCACGGCCATGGTTAGTCAGCTGCGCGCAAATATATGGTAAATTGCCAACTCCCATATAAATCGCAAGTGTATCAATGCCGTTCGCAAGCGCATCCCACTTAATAGAATCATCTTTCCCCTCTCGCATATGTCCCGTCACAATGGCAAAGCTGGATGCATGATCGCGGTGCGTGACAGGAATTCCTGCATAAGCAGGTGCGGCAATTCCGGATGTAATACCTGGAACAATTTCAAACGGAATCTTTGCCTCTGCTAACACTTCCGCTTCTTCTGCACCTCGACCAAACACAAATGGGTCACCCCCCTTTAACCGCGTCACTACCTTTCCTTGACGGCCATGTAAGACAAGTAGCTGGTGAATACGGTCTTGAATAACGCCGTGATAATTTGGTAGCTTGCCGACAAAAATTAGCTCAGCGTCAGGCTTAGCATATTCTAGTAGCTCCTTATTCACTAACCGGTCATACAAAATAACATCTGCTTCTTGAATACATTTCAGTCCTTTTAAAGTAATTAAATTCGGATCTCCAGGCCCTGCGCCGACTATGTATACTTTCCCCATTAGAATACCTCCATTTATAAAAAAACTTCTCCATGCCTATCGCTTATTTAATTTGAAAGACACATCTCATCCAATATCGAGTGAGATGATGTCCTTACTTATCTACTAAAAAAGACAATTTTAACCCTATAAATAAGATTAAAACTGCCTCTATTTGTTATAGTCAGCAATTACGTTTTAGCATTTTCCTATTTTTTAACAAATCCAAATATTAAAACTATAATAAGCGGTTAATCCCAATTAGTCAACTATGTTTTATAAGGATTTTAAAATATAACCTTGTAGAAAATTTATTTATTAGCACTCTAACATGCTTAAACACGACTTTTATAGATGGATATTTAGCTAAATTAATCAAAAAAGGCCGCAAGCTCCCGGATTCGGAACTGGCGGCCTCTAGTTGTCTAGTCAGCAATAATTCTTAGTATTCTTATATACATAATATTAATACAACGTTTTAATGTCAACAAGTTTTTTCCGAAAAAATAGGCTGTGCTACAAATTCGCACAGCCTGATCTTTTAATATAATCGATCTAACTCTTGATAGTCCTTCATGTACGGGCCTTCACCTGCTACGGCAGAGTGGTAAAGTGCCTTAACAGCTAAGTTCTTTTCCAGACCCATTTCTGTCTTTAATTTTTTTAATTCATCGTGAAGCTCACGGTTTTCGTTAATTAGCTTCAGCATAATTGTTTTATTGTATTTCATAAAATCGCATCCTTTAGTTTATTACTTGAATAATAACGACTTTTAAATAGTTAAATTCAGGGAAATTATGTGGCACCGCAAAATCTTCCGGTAGTTGGTGCTGTTCTAAAATTTTGTAGCGTGTGTTTGTATCTGTAAATGCTTTATCAATAAACGTTTTAAACTTCTTCATATTGAAGCTTGCATTATTTGTTGACGCAATAATCACACCGTTGTCTGCTGTAATCGCAAGCGCATCCTTTAGTAGCTTCGGATAATCCTTTGCTGTACTAAATGTCATTTTTTTCGTACGTGCAAAGCTTGGTGGATCTAGGACAACTACGTCAAATTTAAGATTGTTACGCGCTGCATAGCTAAAGTAATCAAATACATTCATGACTTTGATGTCTTGTGATTCGTAATCAATCCCGTTCACTGCAAACTGCTCAATTGTTTTTGATAAGCTACGTTTGGCAAGGTCTACACTTGTTGTTCCAGTTGAGCCGCCTAGAGCTGCCGCTACTGAAAAGGCACCTGTGTAAGAGAATGTATTTAATACCGTTTTACCATCAGCATACGTGTCGCGCAGTGCTTTACGTACGTTACGCTGATCAAGGAAAATCCCTGTCATGGCACCATCGTTTAAGTCTACTGCAAAATGCATGCCGTTTTCCATGACGATTAATGGAAACTCGCCCTTTTCACCGCTTACATAATCATCTTGCTCTACGTACTGACCATTCGTATTAAAACGTAATTTTTCGTATACGCCGCGTGCATTCACTACTTCTTTTAATGCTGCATAGACATCATTACGGAATGAATAAATACCTTCACTATACCAGCTCACCATGTAGAAGCCGTTAAAAAAATCTATTGTTAAACCGCCTATACCGTCGCCCTCACCGTTAAATACGCGGAATGCCGTTGTATCTTCAGATGCGAAAAAGTCTGCACGTTTTTCAGCCGCTTCACGAATTTTTTTCACAAAAAATTTCACGTCGATTTTTTCTTTTTCCTTGCGTGTTAAAATCCAGCCGATTCCTTTGTTTTGCTCACCGTAATAGCCTGTAGCAATATAGCCGCCCTTGCTATCGACAAGGTGTACTAAGCTACCTTCAGCAATCGTTACTTCTGTTGTTTCAATAGCATCTTTTAAAATTAGCGGATAGCCATTTGTTAAATCTTTAATAGACGTAGATTTTACTTGTAATTCAACTAACTGTCTCATATCTTCATCCTAACTTTTTCTTAGTCATTCTATTATCGCATTTCCATGTCAATTAAGCGATTAGAAAGGCACATCTCAACGCTAAATAAGGTGATAGGATGCCCTTTCTTATGTGGATGGAAAAGTTATACTTTATTATCCACCAAAAAAGAGATTCGTCCGCGAAAGACGAATCTCCGAATATAAATTATTTTACAACGATGTTTACAAGTTTGCCTGGAATAACAATAACTTTCACAATTTGTTTTTCTGCAATAAATTCTTGTACTTTTTCATCCGCAAGTGCTGTTGCTTCTAAATCCTCTTTCGAAATATCTTTCGCAACTTTCACTTTCGCACGAACCTTACCTAATACTTGTACAACTACTTCGATTTCGTCATCAACAAGCTTTGACTCATCATATGTTGGCCAATCTACATACGAAATACCCGCTTCATTGCCAAGGATTGTCCATAGCTCTTCTGCAACATGTGGTGCAAGAGGTGCTAGCATTTTCACGAAACCTTCAGCATACTGAGTCGGTATTACGTCTGCTTTATAGCACTCATTAATGAATACCATCATTTGTGAAATAGCCGTGTTGAAACGGATACCTTCGTAATCGTCTGTCACTTTTTTTACTGTTTGGTGATAGATTTTTTCAAGTGAGTTGTCTTCAGACGGTTGAATTTTCGCTGCTAGCTTGCCTTCATCTGTCGTGAATAGACGCCAGATGCGGTCTAGGAAACGACGCGCGCCGTCAAGACCATTTGTAGACCAAGCAACAGACGCTTCTAGTGGGCCCATGAACATTTCGTATAGACGAAGTGTATCGGCACCATGCGATTCAACGATTTCATCAGGATTTACAACATTCCCTTTAGATTTCGACATTTTTTCATTACCTTCACCAAGAATCATCCCTTGGTTGAATAATTTTTGGAATGGCTCTTTCGTGTGTACAACACCTAGATCGTACAGCACTTTATGCCAGAAACGCGCGTATAGTAAGTGCAGTACCGCATGCTCTGCCCCACCAATATAAATATCCACTGGTAACCAGCGTTTTAGTAACTCTGGGTCAGCGATTGCTTCCGTGTTTGTTGGATCAATATAACGTAGGAAGTACCAGCTTGAACCAGCCCACTGCGGCATTGTGTTTGTTTCACGGCGACCTTTTTTACCTGTTACAGGATCTACAACATTTACCCACTCTGCAATGTTTGCCAGTGGTGATTCACCTGTACCTGAAGGGCGGATATTATCTGTTTTCGGTAAAATTAATGGCAACTCTTCTTCTGGAACAGTTGTCATTGTCCCATCTTCCCAGTGAATAACAGGAATTGGCTCGCCCCAGTAACGTTGACGAGAGAATAACCAGTCACGTAGGCGGAAAGAAATCTTCTTTTCACCCACACCGTTTTCTTCAAGCCATGCGATTGCTTTTTCAATACCGTCCACTTTGTTTAAACCGTTAAGGAAATCAGAGTTAATATGTGCACCGTCACCAGTGAAAGCCTCTTCTTCGATGTTGCCACCTTCAAGAACAGCTTTAATTTCTAAGCCGAATTCTTTCGCGAACTCATAGTCACGCTCATCATGTGCAGGAACGGCCATAATTGCACCTGTACCGTATGTAGCAAGTACATAGTCAGCGATCCAAATCGGCATTTTTTCGCCGTTAATTGGGTTAACTGCATACGCACCAGTGAACACACCTGTTTTTTCTTTTGCTAAATCTGTACGCTCAAGGTCAGATTTCAGCTTTACTTTATCCAGATAAGCTTCTACTGCTACTTTTTGTTCAGGTGCAGTAATTTCTGCTACTAGCTTATGTTCTGGGGCAAGTACTGCGTAAGTTGCACCGAATAATGTATCTGGACGTGTTGTGAATACTTTAAATGTATGCTCGGTCCCGTCGATTGCGAATGTTACATCCGCACCTTCAGAACGGCCGATCCAGTTGCGTTGCATATCTTTAATTGATTCTGGCCAGTCAACTTCTTCAAGATCGTCAATTAAACGGTCCGCGTATTTTGTAATGGCAAGCATCCATTGTTTCATTGGACGACGCTCTACTGGGTGACCTCCGCGCTCAGAAACACCATCAATCACTTCTTCGTTGGCAAGAACCGTTCCAAGTGCTGGGCACCAGTTTACAGGAATTTCGTCAACATAAGCTAAGCCCTTATTGAATAACTGAACGAAAATCCACTGTGTCCATTTGTAGTACTCAGGATCTGTCGTGTTAATTTCGCGGTCCCAGTCATAGGAGAAACCTAGTTCTTGAATTTGACGCTTAAATGTTGCGATGTTTTTCGCTGTAAATTCAGCTGGGTCATTTCCTGTATCAAGTGCATACTGCTCTGCTGGAAGACCAAATGCATCCCACCCCATTGGATGAAGCACGTTATAGCCTTGCATACGTTTGAAGCGCGATAGGATATCTGTCGCTGTATAGCCTTCTGGGTGACCTACGTGTAGTCCAGCTCCTGATGGATAAGGGAACATATCTAAGGCATAGAACTTTGGTTTTGATGTGTCATTTTCAGTTTTAAATGTTTTGTTGTCAGCCCAATACTGCTGCCATTTTTTCTCAACTTGTTGATGATTAAAACTCATGGGTATTTCCTCCTCTAGTCTCGTTAAAACGATTGTTTATCATTAGCTTGCGGTACGTTTCCATTCATATTAGCTGAATTGACAAAATATTTAAAAAATAAAAAAACCCGCCCCATTCTATAAAAGAAGGGACGAGAGATATTTTTAGACTCCCGCGGTACCACCCACATTAGTGACACTGCACTCAGCTTAATTTCTTATCGCGAAAACACGGCTTTTAGCTACTTCATTCACTAAAGCTAACTCCAAGGCGAGTTCGATTTGACACTTACTAGCTTGCACCATCCGCTAGCTCTCTAAAAAGTGAGCCCCTCTACTATTCCTCATCACAGTCGTTAATATTATTTCATTCATTTTAATAGATACTTACAAAAAGTACAAGTGTTATTCAATGATGATTGCTTCCACTACTTGACTACAATCTACCTTTGCATCAATTGCTGAAATAACCTCATCAAGAGTGTAACCATCAAACACTTCTTTTAATACAAGTCCACCAGATGTTACCTCAATGAACGCGCGCTCGGTAATAATCGTATGTACTACCTGCTTACCCGTGAGTGGCAGTGTACATTCGCGTTTAATTTTTGGCGAGCCGTCCTTTGCTGTGTGCTCCATAATGACAATGACTTTTTTCGCACCATGCACTAAATCCATTGCACCGCCCATCCCTTTTATCATTTTCCCGGGAATCGTCCAGTTCGCAAGGTCACCTTTTTCAGACACTTCCATACCGCCAAGAATCGCTATATCAATATGTCCACCGCGAATCATCGCAAACGACTCCGCACTCGAGAATAACGCAGCGCCTGGAATTGTCGTCACAATTTCCTTACTAGCATTAATCAAATCTGGGTCAATTTCAGCTTCAGTTGGATACGGTCCAATGCCTAGTAACCCATTTTCAGATTGCAGTACTACTTGCTTATCGCCAATATAATTCGCCACAAGCGTCGGAATGCCGATGCCTAGATTGACATAATTGCCGTTCTGAATTTCCTTCGCAGCACGTCTTGCAATTTTTTCACGCACATCCATTTACAACGCCTCCCTTACTGTACGGCGTTCAATCCGTTTTTCCTGCGTCGCAACGAGTAGTCCCTGTACATAAATACCCGGTGTATGAATGGTATTTGGATTAAGATCACCTACTCTAACAAGCTGTTCTACCTCTGCAATGGTCACCCTACCTGCCGCTGCCATAATCGAATTAAAGTTTTGTGCTGTTTTATTAAATAGTAGATTGCCATACGTATCTGCAATATGCGCACGGATTAGAGAAAAGTCTGCAGTTAACGCTTCCTCCAGTAAGTATTCTTTGCCGTGGAAAGAACGCACTTCTTTACCTTCTGCAATAGGTGTCCCTATTCCAGCAGGTGTGTAAAATGCTGGAATCCCTGCTCCTCCCGCACGAATTTTTTCTGCAAGCGTTCCTTGTGGAAGAAGCTCGACTTCAATTTCACCAGCTAATGTTTGTCGTTCAAATTCTTTATTTTCACCGACGTAAGAAGCAATCATTTTTTTAATTTGCTTTCCTTTCAGTAATAGCCCAAGCCCCCAGTCATCCACACCACAATTATTCGAAATGATCGTTAATTCCTTTACACCGCTTTCAACAAGTGCCAAAATCGACTGCTCGGGAATTCCGCATAATCCGAAGCCCCCGACCATAATCGTTGCACCGTCTTTGATTTGAGATACTGCCTCCATTGATGTATTAAAAATCGTTTTCACACAACCACCCCTTGTCGTTAAAAACACTTTTTTCTACTTTATGTATCTATTTTAAATGAAGTAGGTGAAATAAAGAACTATAACTACGTAATATTTTTATTTTCCTGTTTTAATGGACGATCATAAAGTAAGGTTGGGATGATTGCGAACATACGCTTTTAGGCATAACTCTTCCTCCACAATAATTAGAATATCTCATAGTAAGATGTTTTTAACTAGGATTCAAGCATTATTTCCATTCAATTACTATCTAATTATTGCGATAAAATAACTTCAAAATGACGTGGCGCAAACGTCATGTTAAAATGAATTGTTAGAGGAGTGAAACGAAAAAATGACAGAACAACAATTTCCTTTCCCATCAGATGGAAAGCGCTATTATACATGGAATCGCTATTTACGTAATGAATTTGGTAAGAAGGTTTATAAAGTGGCCCTTGATGCTGGCTTTGACTGCCCCAACCGTGACGGTACAGTAGCATTTGGCGGCTGTACGTTTTGTAGTGCAGCCGGCTCAGGTGACTTCGCTGGAAACCGCGTTGATCCCATCGATGTACAATTTGCACAAATCAAAGAGAAGATGGAGCATAAATGGAAAGATGGCATGACAATGGCCTACTTCCAGGCGTACACAAATACACATGCCCCTCTTGAAGTATTAAAAGAAAAGTTCGAAGCAGCACTCGCATGTGAAGGTGTTATGGGCATCAGTATTGCGACACGACCGGACTGCCTACCGGATGATGTTGTTGAATATTTAGCTGAGCTACACGAACGCACGTATCTATGGGTAGAACTAGGACTACAAACAGTGCACGAAAAAACAGCGAATTTGATTAATCGTGCGCATGACTATACAACCTATGTAGAAGGTGTTGAAAAACTGCGTAAGCATGGCATTCGCGTATGTACACATATTATTAACGGTCTTCCTTTAGAAGATTACGATATGATGATGGAAACAGCGCGTGAAGTGGCAAAACTCGACGTACAAGGCATTAAAATTCACTTACTCCACTTATTAAAAGGCACACCTCTTGTAAAGCAATACGAAAAAGGGATGCTCCAATTTATGGACAAAGATGCCTATGTGAATTTAGTGGCGGATCAACTCGAAATTATTCCCCCGGAAATGGTCGTCCACCGTATAACTGGTGATGGCCCGATTGACTTAATGATTGGTCCCATGTGGAGTGTAAATAAATGGGAAGTATTAAACGGTATTGATGCGGAGCTAGAGCGCCGTAATTCTTGGCAAGGCAAACATTATAAAGTGGAAGTGAACGACTAATGAAGCTACAGCGTGTACTGCAATATGCGCAGTCTTTACTTGAACTGTCTGTAGGCGAAGGCGATATTGCCGTTGATGCAACAGCAGGCAATGGTCATGATACGTTATTTTTGGCAAATCTTGTCGGGGATGACGGCTATGTGTATGCTTTTGACGTGCAAAAGCAAGCGGTAGATGCTACGCTGCACCGCCTACTTGATAACGCGTTAGAACACCGCGCGATCGTGTTGAAAGACGGACACGAAAACGTAGCGAAATACGTAACAAAGCCAGTGTCTGGTGCGATATTTAATCTTGGCTACTTACCTGGTAGCGATCATGACATTATTACAAAGCCAAATACAACGATCCAATCTCTTGAAAGCTTGCTAAAACTCTTAAAAGTTGGTGGCATCATTGTACTCGTTATTTATCACGGACATGAAGGCGGCAAGGAAGAGCGCGATGAGGTCATTCGTTTCGTAAGTGCGCTACCGCAGAAATATATTCATGTACTGCGCTACGAATTTTTAAATCAACAAAATGACCCACCATTCGTCATTGCATTAGAGAAAGTTAAAGAGACAAATTTCACTCTAAAATAGGGAGAGATGATGCTCTATCTTTTGCGGATATTCCCAAAATCACACATACTAATACGTGAAAAGAGCTACGAGCCTCGGAATAATCCGAAGCAAGTAGCTCTTGTTTTATTTATTTCCGCGTTCTTTATTGTATTGAATCCAGAAATCTGCATTTTTGATACCGAGTTTTTCCGGATGGAAGGTCGGATCCTTGCCCTCTTTTTTCTGTTTCTCGTAATCTTTCAATGCAACGAGTGCCGGCTTCATTAAGATTAACATTGCAATAACGTTTATCCAAACCATGAGCCCAAGTCCTGCATCACCAAACGCCCAAGCGAGATCCGATGTTTTAACCGTACCGTAGAACGCTGAAGCTAGGAGTACAAACTTCATAATGAAGATTCCTATTTTTTCAGCCTTCCCTTCTAGCATATAGGAAACATTTGTTTCGGCAATATAATAGTACGCCATTAATGTTGTAAAAGCGAAGAAGAATAATGAAATCGCTACAAATCCAGATCCAAAATTATTTAATGATGGGAATGCACCATTTACTGCAGCTTGTGTAAAGCCACTATAAGTTATCCCTGGTGCATACTCGACAATTAACTCTCCATCTGCACTACCATTATTTGTATTATATGTACCCATAAACAGAATCATTAACGCTGTTGCTGAACATACAAGTATTGTGTCGATATATACTGAAGCTGCTTGCACTAAACCTTGTTTAACTGGATGAGAAACTTCAGCAGCTGCCGCTGGGTGAGCACCAGTACCTTGACCTGCTTCGTTTGAGTAGATTGCACGTTTTACACCCCAGAAAATCGCACTACCAATCATCCCACCAAATATTGCATCTGAGTTAAATGCTGAACGAACGATTAAACTTAACACTTCTGGTACAGCAGTAATATTCATAATAATAATAATTCCTGCTACTAATAAGTATGCTAATGCCATAAATGGAACTAAAACTTGTGCAACATTGGCAATACGTTTTACCCCACCAAAGATAATAATGCCTAGAAACACAATTGTTACTAAACCTGTAATCCAAGGTTCAATTCCGAATGCATTAGTAACTGCTCCTGCAATCGCATTTGCTTGAACTCCAGGCATTAATACCGCTACTGCTAAAATTGCCGAGATAGCAAAAAGAATACCGAACCAACGTTGACCTGTTCCTTTTTCGATGTAGAATGCAGGTCCACCGCGATAAGTACCATTTTTCTTTTCTTTGTAAATTTGAGCTAAAGTCGACTCTATGTATGCCGTAGACGCTCCGATAAATGCTGTTACCCACATCCAAAATACTGCCCCTGGACCACCAAACGCAATGGCTGATGCTGTACCAACAATATTACCTGTCCCCACACGCCCCGATAAGGCAATCGACATAGCTTGGAATGAAGAAACACCAGCGTCTGACTTTTCACCTTTAAACATAAGTACAAACATGTCTTTAATTAAACGTACTTGTACAAACTTTGTTAAAGTTGAGAATAATAATCCAACGATTAAAATTCCGTAGATCATTACTGGACCCCACAGTATACCGTTCAACCAACTTACAAAATCATTAATCATACTTCCACCCCTTTGTTTGAAATATTTTTTTAATTTAGAGTTCACTATATTACAAATCTATAATACATTCAATTAGTTTTTTGAATTTTCCGCAAAATCATTTTTAAATAATATATCCTTACTATATTTTCTCTGAAATCGAAAAATACCTAACAAGAAATTAATTCTTGTTAGGTATTTTTATTCATTCAACAATATATCCAAGTGATCGCAAAACATTATTAATAAAGTCTTCAGTATAGTAATATACTTCTTCACGCTCTAATTCAAAGTACAGGCTATGTAAGCAATCCGGCCATTCTTTATAGTGAAACTCCGATAATTTTTGCTTCAGTAACCACTGTTTCGTCACACCTATATCAGTTATCTGATCATGTCCACCTGTCATAAGTAACAGTGGGATGTCAGGGAAATGCAACTCCTGATCCTTGCGCGTTCTCATTAAATGTTGGAGCTCCCGATACCATTTCACTGTCACCACATTATTTAAAGGCATATGTTCTTCAATATCCGTGTACAAATCTGAATTTCTTGAAAAATGTTGGATGGAAAGTTCATGCCTTAGCTTTACATTTGAAGTTAAAGCACTAAAACTTGTTAATGCATTTGACAGCTTACCAGGTGATAGTTTTAAGCTCAACCACGGAGAAGTTAAAATGACACCTGCACATTCAAATTTCTTCTTTTGTAAAACTTGCATGGCAATTGTTGCGCCTAGCCCATTTCCTATAACAAACAGCGGTAAATTATATTCGAGTGCAACCGATAAGAGTTGCTTTGTAAATTTGTAATAGTCAGCAAAATCTTCATCATGGTATCGCGCATATTGACTTTGCTCGCCATGACCAGGTAAATCCCCCATTACAACGTGAAATCCCGCGCTTCGCAATTTTTCAATTAGCCATGCATACCAACGATGATGCTCATATGCACTATGAAGTATCGCAATAACTGCTTTCGGTTGCCCATCAGCTTCCCATTTCCACATTGTCAAACCTCCTTAGAAAAACACTTCTCGCCTCATTAAAAGTGAGTTGATGTCCTTACTTATGTCGTTGAGAAAGATGTGCTTTCTTAACGACTAAAAACACCGCATTATACTAATAATAAGCATACAAACGTTATGAAATATTATTTCAAAATTATCTAACATTTGATACGATTAGTATATTCACTATTATATCTTATCGGGAAAAGAGGAGATTACAAATGATTTACCCTTATAAAGATAAAAATCCGAATATAGACCCATCTGCCTTCATCGCTGATTATGTGACAATTACAGGGGATGTTACCATTGGAGCAGAAACGACCATTTGGTTTAATACAGTTATTCGCGGAGATGTTTCGCCAACAGTTATCGGTAAACGCGTGAGCATTCAGGATTTATCGTGCTTACATCAAAGCCCAGCATATCCGTTAATTATTGAGGATGATGTAACAATCGGGCATCAAGTAACATTACATAGCTGTACAATTCGGGAACGTGCACTCGTTGGTATGGGCTCGATCATTTTAGATGGTGCTGAAATTGGAGAAGGTGCTTTTATCGGAGCTGGAAGTTTAGTACCTCCAGGTAAAAAAATCCCTCCGAATTCTCTGGCGATGGGACGTCCTGCAAAAGTAGTACGAGAAATCACACCGGAAGACCGCGAAGATATGGACCGAATTATTCGCGAATACGTCGAAAAAGGGCAGTATTATAAATCTATTCAGGAACAAAAACGCTAAAGCGCCTGCTTAGCCCAGACAAGCTTCTTGCAACCCCGAAGCGAAAGTAAACGCTCCACCACTTTCCCCCAAGGAGCTGGCGCTTTCGCCTAGACGTTGGATGTGCTTATTTGAATGGTATCCACAAGGAAAAATTTATTATTTTTTTAACAAAAATAAACGGTGAGCTTACATTTTTTCGTAAGCTCACCGTTGCTATTTTATAAACCAGCTTTTTCTTTTAATACAGATGCTTTATCCGTATTTTCCCAAGGTACATTTAAGTCCGTACGACCGAAGTGACCGTAAGCTGCTGTTTGTTTGTAAATTGGGCGACGTAGGTCGAGCATTTTAATAATGCCTGCAGGACGTAAATCGAATAATTCACGAATCCATTCTACGATTTGGCTTTCAGCTACTTTACCCGTGCCAAATGTGTCAACCGCGATTGACACTGGACGAGCAACACCAATTGCATATGCAAGTTGTACTTCTGCACGATCAGCTAGACCTGCTGCTACGATGTTTTTCGCAACGTAACGTGCTGCGTATGCTGCTGAACGGTCAACTTTTGTTGCATCTTTACCAGAGAATGCGCCGCCGCCGTGACGAGCATATCCACCATACGTATCAACGATGATTTTACGCCCTGTTAAACCAGCATCGCCTTTAGGTCCACCGATTACGAAGCGGCCTGTTGGATTGATGAAGTATTTTGTGTTGGCATCGATTAATTCAGCAGGTACGACTGGTCCGATTACCATCGCTTTTAAGTCTGCTTGAATTTGCTCTAATGTTACATCTTCATCATGCTGTGTAGAAATAACAATTGTATCCACACGCAATGGTGTATTGTTTTCACCATATTCTACAGTTACTTGCGTTTTACCATCTGGTCGTAAATAAGTAAGCTCGCCTGATTTACGTACTTCTGTTAAACGGCGTGCTAATTGATGCGCTAAGCTAATTGGTAAAGGCATAAGTTCTGGTGTTTCGTTACATGCGTAACCAAACATTAAACCTTGGTCACCAGCACCAATTGCATCGATATCGGCATCTGTCATTGAACCTTCACGTGCTTCAAGTGCTTGGTCAACACCTTGTGCGATATCCGGTGATTGCTCACCAATTGCTACTAATACTGCTAGATTTTCAGCATCAAAGCCGTATTTACCACGCGTATAGCCAATTTCTGCTACTGTATCACGAACGATTCCTTTAATATCTACATATGTAGATGTTGTAATTTCTCCTGCTACAAGTACTAAACCTGTTGTTACAGTTGTTTCACACGCTACACGTGCATTTGGGTCTTCTGCTAAAATCGCATCTAAAATGGCATCTGAAATTTGGTCACAAATTTTGTCCGGATGCCCTTCCGTTACACTTTCAGATGTAAACAGTCGTCGGTTTGTCATTTGATTTCCTCCTAGTTATCCTTGCAAGTAAACTTGCGAATTTGAGACGGTACTCATATTCCCATGTTAAGTTCATGCCAATAGGATGAACTTCAAGCCTTTACTGCTTTTTTAACACGAGGATTTCGAAAGGTATATAATATTGAAAGAACTCATTTCATTCGAGTTAATTCCTATTTATTGGATAGACACCTCTCGCCCCATTACAGGACGAGATGATGTCCTTTATTATGTGGTTAAAAAAGTTAACCTTTCTTAAGCACTAAATAAAAAAATCCCTTCGCTCATTAATCGTACAATCGTACGTGAGGAAAGGAGTGTTGTTTTCGTTACCTTTCACTCTTATCGTTCAAGGGAATGTCCCTTGCATCAGGTTGGCACCAACACGTTACATGATTAACATGTATTGCAGGTTGCCGGGTTTCATAGGGCCTGACCCTCCACCAGCTCGGGATAAGAGTATCCGTTCAAGACTACATGTTACGTAATAATTCAAGTGATGTCAAATAATATTTGTCGATTTCTGTACAGGTCTTTACCAAAACTTGCGCTTTACCTAAAAGAAAGTGTACTATTTTATAAGCACATGGAACGGAAGGCGGCGAGTGTAGCTGACGGCATTCGCCTTTCGCTACAGAGCAAAGCTTCCTGCGGGAAAAGCATGCGAACCGAGACCCTGGACTGAGGTCAACACGATGTTGGTCACAAAGGCGTTGCCACAGGACGTGGCGTACTTAGCCTTTGTTCTTTTGTTCCACTGAAGCGGCTCGGTGCTTGCCCGCGGAAAGCGTCCGCCTGGAGTGGAATGTGCTGTCAAGTACAGATTTTGGTGTAGAGCCTTCTGTACAGTAAAAAAATCATTAAAATTAATTAAGAGTTAGTATAGATTATTTAACTCAATGTGTTATACTATTTTTGAAATAGGAAAAAGAAATCCCTTAAAACTGGGAATATTATAAAAAAGGATGGTATTTAATCGATGAATTCAGTAGAAATTGCTAACGAACTGAAGGAATTATTAAGCGGTGGAAACATCAAAGTTCAACTTTCAGTACCACAATTAGTAGAAAAAGCTACATCACGCGGAGAAGCAATGTTAACTGTAGACGGTGCCTTATGCGCTGAAACAGGTAAATATACTGGTCGTTCTCCTAAAGATAAATACATGGTAGAAGAAGATAGCTCTAAGGATAAAATTGACTGGGGCAAAGTAAACCGTCCTATTTCATCTGAAGTGTTCGATAATCTATATGTTAAAGTTGTAAACTACTTAAAAGAGCAAGACGAGTTATTCGTATTTAACGGTTTTGCAGGGGCAGATAAAGCTTCTCAACTTTCAATTAAAGTAATAAACGAATATGCTTGGCATAATCTATTCTGTCATCAATTATTTATCCGTCCAACAGAAGAAGAACTAGCTTCTCATGTGTCTGATTTTACAATTGTTTCTGCACCAAACTTTAAAGCAAATCCGGCTGTAGATGGTACAGATTCTGAAACCTTCATCATTGTTTCAATGGAGAAGAAAGTTATTTTAATCGGTGGTACAGAATACGCAGGCGAAATGAAAAAATCTATTTTTGGTATTATGAACTACTTATTACCAGAACAAGGTATCCTTTCAATGCACTGCTCAGCTAACGTAGGTGAAGCTGGAGATGTAGCGTTATTCTTCGGGTTATCAGGTACAGGTAAAACAACTTTATCAGCTGATAGCGACCGCAAATTAATCGGTGATGATGAGCACGGCTGGTCAGATACTGGTGTATTCAACATTGAAGGTGGCTGCTACGCAAAAACAATCAACTTATCAGCTGAAAAAGAGCCAGAAATTTATAATGCCATTAAATTCGGGTCTGTACTTGAAAACGTAGTCATTGATCCACAAACACGCGTTTGTGATTATGATGATGGTTCATTAACTGAAAATACTCGTGTAGCGTACCCAATCGACTACATTGACAATATCGTAACACCATCTGTGGCAGGTCACCCTAAAACAATCGTTTTCTTAACAGCAGATGCTTTTGGTGTGTTACCTCCAATCTCTAAATTAACAAAAGAACAAGCAATGTATCATTTCTTAAGTGGTTTCACTTCTAAATTGGCTGGTACTGAGCGAGGCGTTACTGAGCCAGAACCAGTATTCTCTACTTGCTTCGGATCTCCATTCCTTCCACTTCCAGCACAACGTTATGCTGAAATGTTAGGTGAGAAAATCGACGAGCACGGTGCACAAGTATTCCTAGTAAACACTGGTTGGACTGGTGGCGAGTACGGCGTTGGTAACCGTATGAAGCTTTCTTACACTCGTACAATGGTGCGCGCTGCAATCGATGGCAAGTTAAGTAATGTAGAAACAACTACTGACTCTGTATTTGGATTACACATCCCAACAGCGGTTGAAGGTGTTCCTACAGAAGTATTAAACCCACGTGATGCTTGGGCTGACAAAGCTGCATATGATGCAAAAGCGGCTCACTTATCAAGTTTATTCAACGAAAACTTCAAGAAATTCTCAGGTGTTTCTGAAGATATCGTATCTAAGGGTGGCCCTTTAGTTTAATCGCTACTGCGGCGCTAAACAAACTGACATAATCGTTTATTAAAACTTTATATCATATTAAAAATCCAACAACGGCGTGTACTACACTGTTGTTGGATTTTTTATTTGTAAATAACACTTACTTTCATTTTTACTGCAACTTCATCCACTCACATAAGCTTCTAACGGTTTCACGGTTTAATTTCTGTGGATAATGATGCTTTAAGCCAAAAGAATACCATGTTTCTACCGGCTTTCCCTCGTCCTGCAAGTAAAACTCTAGCAGGTACGCATGCTCAATATCTACATGCTCATCACTAGTACCATGAATTATTAATACCGGTGCTTGTATGTCTGCAACATCGTAAAGTGGCGTCCGTTCATCATATTTTTCGGGTACTTTATTCGGTGTACCGCCAACAATTCGCTTCAAGCCACGACGCATATCTACACGGTCCCAGTACGTTGCTGTTGCATCCGATACCCCTGCCCATGTAACGAGCGATTGAATATCATTACGTAAAATTGCCGTCCACAATACCATTAAACCGCCGCGAGAAAAGCCGTATAAATGGACTTTTTCTTTTGTCGTAAATTGCTTCAACACGTCCACCGCGTACACTGCATCATATCGGTCATGGCCAGCAAACTCATCCTTGCCTTCTCCGCCACGATTGCCCCGGTAATACGGAGCGAATACGATGAAACCTTGTGCAGCAAACTGTGCGATGCGTGCTGGTCTTACCATGCCAATTGATTGTAGACCGCCACGTAAATACAGCAACGCTTCATAATTTCCTGGCTTTTTTGGACGGGCAAGCAAGCCTTTTACACGTAGCCCTTGCGACCAATACGTAATTTCATCTAAACGAATATTCGGATTCGGTGATGGGTAATTACGCATGGAAAAAATTTTACCATTGTCGGCCATGTGTTTTCACTTCCTGTAACATCTTTTTCATGCCGGCATCGCGCATATAGAAGCTTAAATTTGGCTGCTGCCATAGCTCCTCTTCTGTGAGCCATGTCATCCCCGACGTTTCATAATCACCTACAAATGGGTCTATCGATCTCACCTTTCCAGTGAATACAGCCTTACAAAATGGCTTTTCATCGTGGACGATATAGTAGGCAAACCATTGTAAATCACCAATTTTCACTGATGTTTCCTCGTAAACTTCTCGAATAGCTGCCTGTTCAAGTGTCTCAGCCGGTTCTAGCTTCCCTCCAGGAACTTCGACACCACGTCTTTTATGTATAGTGCAGAGCCATTTTCCATTATGCTGCACTAGCACTAATACATGCTTTGGCTCCACATCAAATGGCCCTTCATCAAAACGTAAATCTACCTTAAATCCATTTTCATCGACAAATGTATACATGCTTCGGCTCAACTCCTATATAAACATAAGTGTAGCGAAGGATGTGCTAGCATTCAACTTAGAAACCCAGATTTTGCACAAAAATTAGGAGTGATACTGTCCTTTTTGGTGTGGGTAAGAAAGGTTGTACTTCCTTATCTACTAAAATAAGGTAATTGTTCAACGAATTTCTTTGTCTCAGCATCCCCAAATTCATGAATAAGGGCATAAACTTTTTTCAAACGAGTATCAATTTCGCTATTTAACTGATCTAGATGATATGGAATACACGGTAAATGGGCTCGAAAGGCATTTTTTTCTTCCAGTCGCTGAATTTGCTGAAATAACTTGGCAAACACATTTGCTTTAATTGGTTCGAGTTTTAACACAAATTCATTAGATGGACCAGGAAAGAAATTACACGTTAAATGGGCGATAGATACATAAACATTTGTTTTCTCCATAAAAGCACCTCCATTATTTTAGAATGTGCTTCCAAGAACATCTTTATTCATAAGACGCTATTAAACGCTACCATTGGTTAATTGCATAAAATCAGCAATGTTATTTTACATAGCCACTTTAAGAGTGTTAAAGCGCCTGCTTCGCCCCGACAAGTGTTGGAGAGTCCGTAGTGAAGATGAAATTGTATAACTCGCTTAAGTGTAAAAAAAAGCGACCCCGTATTGGAGTCGCTTCAAATCATTATTTCCCTAAGAAAGCTGATAGCATCCATGCATGCTTTTCCAGGATTTGATAATTTGCATTTAGTAAATCTTCTGTGCGATCATCGCCATCCTCTGCCGCTTGTTCCATTGCCTCTTTTAATGCATTCATAATCGTTTTAAAGTCAGCAATAATGATTTCGACCATTTGTTCTGTCGTTTCATTGCCCGTTGCTTCATCGATATGTGACAGCTCTAAATGCTCTTTTAATGTCGCAACAGGCTTGCCACCTTTTGATAGGATGCGCTCCGCAACTTCGTCTAAATTTAATGTAACTTCATTGTAGAGTTCTTCAAATTTTGTATGTAGCGTAAAAAATGAAGGTCCATTTACATACCAGTGATAATTATGCAATTTCGTATAAAGGACTGACCATGTTGCAACTAACTTGTTTAATTGTGTATTTAACTCATTGTTCGCCATGTCTATCACCTCATAAAATTTTTAATAACTGATAAGCGTTATCATTACCATTGTACATCTTCTTCCAACATTAGTATGTGACAAATTCACGAAAACTATTTATCCTCGCAAGACTCTTTCCCATAAAATTCAACATAACAGTGGAAATTATTATAAAATTAATTTAACAAGTTGAAATGGAGTGAAACAGTTGACAATCCCTCTAAATGTTTTAATCGTTATTTGCATAATAATAGTTGCCATCATTACAGCAATGACATTAATCGCGGTGAAATGGGGCTATAGCGTGAAGCATACCATTGATCCGATTGAAGAACATTCACCTAAAGAAAAACAGTAATTCAATTAGGCGATTCCTTGCAATTATTAAGAATTTTTGACAACTGTTCCGATGCTATGATTCCTATTAGAAATATTCTATAATACAAATAGAGGTGAATTATTTTGAGTCTTCCAATTGTACTAATTGTCATTGTTAGTATTATGAGTATTTTCGCTTTTGCTATTTTTATTATTGCGAAAAAAAGCAACTTTTCAACTCAGCAAACCATTGATACAAAACCGATTCGTGCGTTTAAAAATGGTGAGCAGGAGATAAAATGAAACATATTTTTATTTGGCTAATCCAACTATATCAAAAGTATCTTTCCCCAATGAAGCCACCTTCATGCCGCTTTCATCCTACTTGCTCAAGCTATGGGATAGAAGCATTTCAAAAGCATGGTATGATCAAAGGAGTTTTAATGACTATCATTCGCATATTAAAATGTCAGCCGCTACATCCTGGTGGGTTTGACCCGGTACCAGATAAATGGCCTTCGAAAAAAAAATAATTTCGAAGGTCTTTTTTTATTGTTTTTTAAGGATTGTTCATGTATGATTAAAAATGTCGAAAATACAAATCGTAATAATTACTATTTAAGAGGAGTTTAGGTATGAAAAATCTTCTATCAATATGTCTATTCACACTACTTGCTGTTGTTTTAGCCGCTTGTAGTTCTAATGATGCAAGCTCTACGACAAAAGAACAAGCATCAAACGAACAATTATCAATTTACACAACGGTTTATCCACTTCAATATTTTACTGAACGTATTGGTGGTGACTATGTAGACGTTAAATCAATTTATCCTACGGGGGCAAACGAACATTCATTTGAACCAACACAAAAAGATATGATGGCATTAGCAGATTCCGATTTATTTTTCTACATCGGACTAGGTCTTGAAGGCTTCGTAGAAAAAGCTAAGAAAACCTTAGCACATGAGGATGTGAAATTAGTTGCTACTGCAGACAATGTAACGGAGGAGCAATTACACATTTCTACTGGTCATACTCATGCTGAAGCGATTGGAGAGGATGATCATGAACACGAAGGTCACGACCACGCAGAGGAAGCTGTAGAAGTAGAGCCTAATGAGCATGCACATACAGATCATGATGCACATGTTTGGCTATCACCTGTAATTTCACAGGACCTAGCATTAGTTATTAAAGAAGAGCTTGTTGCAGCGATGCCTGAGCAAGCTGAACTGTTCACGTCGAATTATGAAGCGTTAGTTGCAGATTTACAAGTATTACACGATGATTTCGAAGCGATGGCAACTGCTACAACTTCTAAAACATTCTTCGTTTCTCATGCAGCTTTCGGTTTTATTGCAGGTCATTACGGATTCACACAAGTACCAGTTGCCGGTTTAAACTCGCAAAGTGAGCCTTCACAAAAAGAATTAACAGCCATTGTTGATTTAGCGAAAAAAGAAAATATTGACTATATCTTCTTCGAGCAAAATGTTTCATCTAATCTTGCTTCGGTCATCCAAAAAGAAGTGGGCGCGGATACATTAATTCTTCATAACTTAAGTGTATTAACGCAAGATGATATCGATAATGATGAAAACTACTTCTCATTAATGCGCAAAAATATCGATGCTTTACAGAAAGCATTAACTAGATAGACTCAGCTCGCCCTAGAAATTATTTCTAGGGCGTTTTTTATTTGCTCGAACGTTATTGGCTACTCAAAGACTTCTTTTCTTGATTGTAGACAGATGCTGTTATTTTTGAAATTTTTAATGTTTTTAAATCCATTTGATAGAATTCACTATCTTTTATATTTTTATAATATAAAGTTTGTCCTTTTGTGAAAGCTGAATCCACCACTTGCAAATAAGCGAAATTTTCTTTTGTTGCCGGTGGGTATTCTGCGTTTGACCAGCTATGTGTAGTTGCCATTTGGCTGTCTGATAATAGAAAATATTTATAACGCACCTCATTTTCTCGGTTTGGTACAGGGTCATCCCAAGTTACATCTACATGGTACCAAGCACCTTCTACCTTGGCTAAAACCCAAGCATGGCGCTCTCCACCAGCATGACCCTTTACATATTTCACTTCAACGTTTAGCTCCTCTAGCATTTTGTACATTAAGAGTGCATAGGCCTGGCATACTCCTTCATTTTCCGTTAGTAGGGTATACGTAATATACTGGCTATTTAGTGTGTTAGATGAATAGGAAGAATTCACAATAATATAGTCATGCACTGCCTTTACTTTTTCAAAATCACTTGCAGAGGCACTTACAATAGTGGGCAATAACTTTTTAGCTTGGGCACTAACATAATCCTCTTGCTCCTTTGATGTTAAATACGTAATTGTAAAATGAATTGTTGCAGTATTGCCAACATGGCGATAGCTCGCTTCCCATTTTGAAATATTTTCATATACATATGATTTCGTCTTTCGAAACTCATCCATAATCGAATTTAGCTGCGTTTTTAAATTATTTACGTCGCCAACATGATTAATTGAAAATGAGGTTTCAAAGTTGGCTAATGATTTATAAATTTCTCTTTTTAGGTTTTTCTCAGAAGAAGCGATCCAATGGCTATTTGCATACACAGTTTCAGGTGCATTCGTCAATAGTGCTACAGGTAGTGAGCTAAAGCATAATACAGCTGCTAAGAAATAGTTCATAAATCTCTTCATATCTGATACCTCCTATCAGTCGTATAAAATTTATATGCGAAATTTAATATTTTTATGATTCATATTAAGACTTAGGTAAAACTATCAAATAGCCTAGCATTAATAAGCTGCACACTCTATGCTACATACCTTCAGCACTAGAGTAGATGGCTTACTAACATATTAAACATGCTAATATAGCGTAAAATTAACATAAAAAAAACGAAAAAACCCCTTTTCTAAAAGAGGTTTTTAAAATTACTTATTTTATTTCCTTCAATTTCCTTCTCATTAGTTTATTAGAACCATTCCGAGGTAATTGTGCTACAAAAACGATTTCCTTTGGTATTTTATAGTTCGCAAGCTTTGTTTTACAAAAGTCTAAAATACATTCTTTATCTACATTTTCTTTCAAGACAATATAGGCAACTGGCACTTGTCCCCACTTTTCGTCAGCAATGCCGCATACTCCTGCTTCCTTCACAGCTGGATGGGCGAGCAACACATTTTCAATTTCAGCAGGATAAACATTTTCACCACCAGAAATAATCAAATCTGAACGGCGATCTACTACATATAAATATCCATCTTCGTCAAGATAACCGATGTCCCCGGTATGAAGCCAACCATTTTCAGTTGATGGTTTATTCTTAAAACGTCCTATATACCCTGGTGTAACATGGGGACCACGAACTAAAATCTCTCCCTCACGATCCGCTTCATTTGCTTTGTTAATTTTTATTCGATTGAAAAACAATGGTTTTCCGGAAGAACCAATTTTCTTAAATGCATCCTCATTCGCTAAAGTTGCCGTTTGAGAGGACGTTTCGGTCATACCATATGTTTGTGAGACGGGGAGATGAAGCTTTGCCGCACGCTGTAAATAATCTACTGGAATCGGTCCACCACCGGCAAGTATCGCATTAAAATTCGGATGTGCTTTCTGCTGCAGGCGTTCTAGCTCGCTTAAAATATGCTCTAACATCACAGCAACGACCGACATTTTTGTTACCGTACCGTCGATAATTTCCGCCGCACAAGACACGACATCAAATTTTTCATATAAACGTATCGTCATACCATAAAGCAAGGAACGCACTAAAATAGAAAATCCACTAATGTGGAAAATCGGTACTATGCAAAGCCACGTATCCCTTTCCACTAAACCAAGATTGAGTACAGAGCTAATCGCACTTGCACTATGATTCCCAACCGTTTGGCGTACGCCTTTTGGGAAACCTGTAGTCCCTGACGTATACATAATCGTTATTGTATCCTGTTCATCCCATTCCTGCTCAATCTCTACATTTGCCACTTCTACTTGTTGTAACTTTGAGAATGGAATGATTCGATCATCTGGTTGTAGTTTATGTAACTCCTGGTCCTGTACAAAAATCGCTTTTACGTCAGCATCTTCCACTTGATAAGCAAGTTCTTGCTCTGATAGCCGGCCGTTCAGCATGACCATTTCTAAACGAGCATGCATACAACCATAAATTACCATAATAAGTTCTGGAATTGACGGGGCGAGTAGTGCAACACGTTCTCCCCGCCTTAAACCTAACGTATTTATTTTCTGTGCAATGCTACTCGCTTCTTCGTGCAATTGTTGAAACGTCCACTGCTGCGTACCAAAACTTAAACCAATTCGTTCTGGTGTTAAAGAGGCGCGCTGCATAATCCAGTTTGGATGCATAATAATCCCTCCATGATATACAATGGTTTTATTTTAAACCTACATAAAAAAAAATAGCAAAGGAATTATCCTCTACTATTTACAAGTTACAATCGCATGATGATTTTTTCCTTGCCCTTTTACTACATAAAGTGCCTCATCTGCACTTTTTAAAATCATTGATGCGGTTAAACTATTTTTATGACATAAAGTAATACCAATACTCGTTGTTATATAATGTGCCGTTTGTTGAATAATGACCGGTTGCTCGAAACTTTGTTGAATTCTTTTAGCAAAGAGCTCCACACTTTTTTCTGAATCGACCTGATTTATTAATATAATAAATTCATCCCCACCTAAGCGAGCAGCTACACCAAACCCACCCATAATTTTCTGAAGACGATGGCCAAACTCTTCTATCACCTTGTCACCAATTTCATGTCCGTAACAGTCATTAATCATTTTAAAATTATCTATATCTAACAGCATTACGGCAAAGCATTGATCTAGCTCTTTTAATAGGACTAATGCTTCCGACAAATGCTTGCTGAACAAGCGACGATTCGGTAAACCTGTTAAAGCATCGTGATACGCAAGAAATTTCAGTTTCTCTTCACTTTCCTTTTGCTTTGAAATATCACGCGCTACTAATAACATATGGCGGAACTGCAGATCATCACTAAAAACCGGCTTGCCATTAATTTCGGTCCAAACCCAACCGCCATCTCCGTGTAACACCTTTAAAATAACTATGTATGGCTGCCCATCTTGTATGGCCTGTTCAAACTTTTCTACCAGCTCTGCTACATAATCAGGATGAATATTAAAAAATGCTTCTTTTTTAAGTATGTCCTCGTAAGCAAGTCCAAACATTTGCTTACTCGACGGTGAAACGTATAAATACTCCTTATTAGCATCCATCAACATAATAACATCTTGAACATTTTCCGTAATGATTCGGAAGCTCAATTCACTTTCCAAATAGTGTTGTGCCCTTTTATCAAGCTCTCGCATATCTTTCACAACTAAAAAATAACCTTGAATTTGTTCGTCCTGCTTCATTGGTACAACTTTCATTAGGCAACCAATTTTTCTGTCTTCGCTAGAAATTAAATTAAAACGATTATCCTGATAAATTGTATGCGTGCCAAATAATTGTTCTTCTGCTTCTTTCCGTTCTGCCTCATCAATTAACGATAAAAAATGAGTCCCTTGCAGCTCTGATAACAAGAAACCACTCATTTTCTCTAAAGCCATATTGCCATCTAGAATATAGCCTGCTTCGTTTAGTACAAAGATAGCATCTGAATTATCTTCAAATAAAGAATGAAAAAGTATTAGGTTCTCTTTTTTTGCCTTTTTCAAGCTATCATAAGTTACCATCTAAACCTCACCTTTACAAATCAAATTACTCAACAGAAGTAATATGAAAATTTCACCATAACCAAATTGATAAACTAGTTGGAATATTATTACCTAAAAGTAATATATAAGTCATAGTTCTTATTTTACACTACCCAGTTCACGTGTAGCTGTTGGTAAAAAACCGGAATAAAAAACTGTCCAATTCGTAAGCTCTTACGAATTGGACAGCGCTAGTCGGGGATAAACGAACGCGCTCCGCTTTTCTTTAAATTGTCTAGCTTCGCGCGTTATCCCCTCGGGGTCGTTTCGGTCTTTCACAAAAGGCAAAGGGCGCCTTTCGTTCAAGCCCTCCAACGCCTGTCGGGGATAAACGAACGCACTCCGCTTTTCTTTAAATCAAGGGAATCTTGGGAATTGGCCGAAGTCTGGTTGGCGTTTTTCTTTGAATGCGTCACGGCCTTCTTTTGCTTCATCAGTTGTGTAATAAAGAAGTGTCGCGTCACCCGCCATTTGTTGAAGACCTGCTAAGCCGTCTGTATCTGCGTTCATTGCTGCTTTTAGGAAGCGTAATGCAGTTGGAGACATTTGCAGCATTTCTTCACACCATTGAACTGTTTCGTTTTCAAGCTGTGCGTAAGGTACCACCGTGTTAACTAAGCCCATATCAAGTGCTTGCTGTGCATCATATTGACGACAAAGGAACCAAATTTCACGTGCCTTTTTATGTCCGATTATACGTGCTAGGTAACCTGAGCCGTAGCCAGCGTCGAATGAACCAACTTTTGGTCCAGTTTGGCCGAAGCGAGCGTTGTCAGCTGCAATTGTTAAATCACATACAACGTGTAATACATGGCCACCACCGATTGCATAGCCTGCAACCATGGCAACAACTGGTTTAGGAATAACGCGGATTAAGCGTTGTAAGTCTAATACATTTAGGCGTGGGATTTCGTCGTCCCCTACATAACCGCCATGGCCGCGCACTTTTTGATCGCCACCTGAACAGAATGCATGCTCCCCTTCACCTGTTAAAATAATTGCACCGATATTTTTGTCATCACGCGCACGAGAAAATGCGTCGATCATTTCCGTTACCGTTTTTGGACGGAATGCATTACGCACTTCTGGACGGTTGATCGTAATTTTACCGATTCCGTTATAGAACTCATACTTAATATCTTCATATGTATGAAGAGAAGTCCATTGACGTGTCATTTTATTTCCCCCTAAATTGTTATTGGATTAACGATTCCTTTACTATTGTAGCAAACTGAGCAGGATTTTCCACATGAATTGCGTGTCCTACCTCATTTACAGAAATATGTGAACCTTGTTTGAGCTGTACTACCATTTTTTGTGCTAGCTGCTCAAATTTAAAATCGAGCGAGCCCGTAATTAGTAACACTGGCATCGACAATTCAGCTAGCTGATGCCATAGTGCCGGCATGATTCCTGTGCCCATGCCGCGTAAGCTATTTGCTAAGCCGATTTCTCGTTGTGCCAGACGTTCTTTACGTATTTCCTGCTTTACGTCTTCAGGAAGGCTCTTTTGAGAGGCGAATAACGGGATGTTTTCCCATTTCTCTACAAACGAAACGATGCCATTTGCGATGATGTTGTCAGCAAGTACTTCATCTGTAAGCTTACGTGTCGCGCGTTCTTTCAAGGATGCAAGTCCAGGTGAAGCACTTTCAAGAATCAGCTGCTCGATGCGCTGCGGATAGCATGCTGCATAAGACAAGGCAACACGCCCACCCATAGAATAGCCGAGCAATGTAAAACGCTCTAGTTCTAACTTCGCGAATAATTCTTCTAACAGTTGCACTTGTGCTACCACTGAATAGGGTTCTAACTGTTCTGGTGCTGCTGTCATTCCATGGCCAATCAAATCAATTGTAATGACACGCACTGCTACTGGCAAATGCTCTATTACATGTTGCCATGTTTTTGTGCTACCAGTAAAGCCATGTAGTAGGACAAGTATTTGCTCGCCTTCGCAATTGTACTGCTCAACATTTACATCTAGGCCATTTATAGTGACATTAACCATTGATCTAACCCCTCATGGATTCGCTTCCATAATGCACGGTGCTCCACGACGTTTTCCTCACGAATAGTAAAGGCCTCAATAATACGAACTGGATTTATTGCTTGCGTTTGAATTGCGGCTGTAAATTCTTCTACATTTGTTGCTTTAACATAGTCGAAATCATACATTTGCGCCACATGCTCGAACGTTAATGCAGTCGGCGTACCGAATAATTGTTCATAATGTTCATCTACTGTTGACTGTGGTAAGTAAGAGAAGATCCCGCCACCATCATTATTCATAACAATTACCGTTAAATCACACGACTGATAACGCGTAGCAATAAAGGCATTAACATCGTGTAAAAATGCTAAATCACCAATGAGTAAATGGGTTTTTCGATTTGGGCGTCCTTGACTAAAGCCAAATGCTGTCGACATAACCCCGTCAATTCCATTTGCCCCGCGGTTTGCGAAAATTTGCAGATCCGCTCTTCCAGTCATTAAAAATGTATCAATATCACGAATTGGCATACTGCTGCTCACAAAAACATCCGATCCTTCAGGAAGTTGTTCAAGCATCGCGCTTACCATGGCGCCTTCATCAACTGAATGCTCCCGGTAACTTTTAATACTAGCTATTGCAACATGTTCTGCTTGCTTCCAAAAGCCTGCATACGCCGTTTCTGTTTGCCAGTTTTGTATATTTATTTCAGTGAGCCATTCCCCTAAGTTCGCATGAATGAAATGCGTTGACCTATTCGTAGAGTCACGGAACATCGGATCTTCATCAACGACGACATAATTTTTCGGCATTGACTGCGTAATAAACTGTGTTAAAAATTTCGATACCGGTTGCGCGCCAAACCGAATTATTGTATCTGGTGTCACATTGCGTTTAAAACGCTCGTGCTTTAACAACGCATCATATGTAGAAATCACATATTGCTCGCAATCCACAGGCACTTCAGTACGCATGTTTGATAAGCTTTCAAGCACAACTGGCCATTTGCACTTACGAACAAATTCCCATACATGCGATGTATCGGCTCCAAGTGCAAGCTCACCGACAATAATAATTCCAGTTTTCGTTTCCGCAATTACTTGCTGCAGCTCTTGAATCGCAGCTTTTGATGGGGTTAATTGGCTCATAAAGCTTTTTTGGAAAATCGCAGCTGGCAGTTGCTCCTGAAAATCAATCAGTAGCGGCTCACGGAATGGAATGTTTAAATGAACTGGTCCAAATGGTGCCGCAGTTGCAATATTCACCGCACGTGCCGTATGACGTTCGATAAATGGTAATGTTTGCGGCGCCTCATCAGGAATCGGAAACTCTGCTGACCATTTCACACTTTCTCCGTATAAACGGACTTGATTAATCGCCTGTGGTGCCCCTACTTCACGTAATTCATGCGGACGGTCTGCTGTTAATACGATTAATGGCACTCGTGCATATTTCGCTTCAACAATTGCTGGGAAGTAGTTTGCCGCGGCAGTACCTGATGTACAAAGTAAAACTACTGGTTTTGCTGACGCCTTTGCTAATCCTAGCGCAAAAAAGGCCGCTGAACGTTCATCAACTTGACGATAAACGTTTAACGCTTTCGTTGATGCGAAGGCATAAGCAAGCGGTGTAGAACGTGATCCCGGACTGATTACTACATCCTCCACACCATTTTGCATTAATGACGCAACAATTTTATACACATAATTCGTTAATACTTCACGATTACTCATATAATTGTCCTCCTAAAGCACGCAGCATTGGACGGAATTTTACGAGCGTTTCCTCATACTCCAAAATCGGTTCAGAATCTGCTACAATCCCGCCTCCTGCATATAAATACGCATTGTTTTCAATAAGCGCTGCTGAACGAATGGCTACTGCAAATTCACCATTGCCGTCCGCGTCTAACCAGCCAATTGGTGCTGCATAAAGTCCGCGGTTCATTGGCTCATACTGACGAATAATTTCCATCGCTTCCTTACGAGGAACGCCTCCTAAAGCAGGTGTCGGGTGAAGATGCTTTACAAGCTGTAAAATTGTTGCCTCACGAGCTAGCGTTCCTTCTACCGGTGTATATAAATGTTGAATATCACGGATTTTTAGTAACTTCGGCTGCTTTGGTAATTTTACTTCTGTACAGTTTTTATCAAACGTCTGCGAAATCATTTCAACAACATAATGATGCTCACCGCGATTTTTCGTATCATTTAATAAGCTTTGTCCTAACGCTTCGTCCTCTTCAGCTGTTTTACCTCGCTTAATTGAGCCCGCAACACAAGAAGAAAAGGCCTTTCCATTATCCACCTTCACTAAACGCTCTGGGGACGCACCGAAAAACAACATACTCCCATGCTCTAAGCCGAATAAATAGCTTTCTGGTTGCTCATGTACAACATGCGATAATATTTGCGGCGAAGTAACGGCTTCTTTAAACTGCAACGCCAATGAACGTGCAATAACCACCTTTTGCGCCTGCTGATTTTTAATAAGCGACGTCACTTTACCAATTGAAGCTAAATATGCCTCTTTATATGGCTCCTCATAGCTTGTCATTTCTGGCTTCGAATATGTCTTCAGTTCTTTGACTTGTGCAGCATGAATTAAATGATCGCGCTCTTTACGTAACGCATCAAAGGTTTTGGCACTGTCTGGCTTGTCTGTGATTAAATTAATACTCACATATGCCTTATCATTACGCAGTACAAGCTGATGAGTTGCTACAGCGAAGTAGCTTTGCGGGAAGTTTGCCCACTCACCCTTCACCTCATTTTGCGGATCAAATGTAAAGCCCCCGAATAAAATCGGCTGTAAGTCTTGTTCTTCTTGCACAATATTTTTCGTTAGTTGCTTCCATTCTTGTTCAACCGCATCAAAACGGCTTTGATTTTGATCGTTTTGGATGACATATGCGTGCCCTAAACCAACTAACGTAAATGTTTTCTCGCGATTTTGCCAATAAAATCGTTGGCCTTTATAGTGTGTTTCTCCCGCCGCAAAAAATGCTAGCGCAGATAATCGACTTACCTCAATTGTTTCCATATAAAAATGCTGTTTTGAGTTCAAAGAGCCCACCTTCACTTCAGTGGTATTATACCCCTTGTAATGCATGAAAATTCCCTCCGTCGTTTGCAATTTCGACTCGTCACAAAACTAGCAGAAAACAAGTCTCCTGCCAGTGTAAACTGCTCTATAAATTGCCTATCGTCCTCTATTCAATATCTATACTATCATACCATTTTTACAACTACCATTGTATGGTTAAGCAACTCCCCTATCCATTTCGTTGATATTCATATAAAATGAATAAGATATTGTTTTTTTGAAGGAGAGAAATTATTTTATGACTAAAGTCATCGAAGCGGATACTAGCTTTAAAGTATGGTGGCATTTAACACGACCACACACATTAACAGCTTCATTCGTTCCCGTATTTTTAGGAACTGCCATCGCTGCAGCTATTGCTGAGCACGACATCAATATCATGCTATTTTTCGCTATGTTAATTGCAAGTATGCTTATTCAAGCAGCGACGAATATGTTCAATGAATATTATGATTACAAGCTCGGGTTAGATAATGAAAACTCTGTCGGCATCGGCGGGACAATCGTTCGTCACGGGGTTGCACCGAAAACGATACTGTTGATTGCACTAAGCTTTTACGCTATTGCGATGTTACTTGGTATTTACATTTGCGCAAGCTCTTCTTGGTGGTTAGTCGCTGTTGGGCTAGTATGTATGGTAATTGGCTATTTATATACAGGCGGTCCTTATCCAATTGCGTACTCACCGTATGGGGAATTTGTGTCTGGTGCAGTAATGGGGATGGGAATCGTACTTATTTCATTCTTTATTCAAACAGGTACAGTAAGCTTGGATGCTGTATTCATCTCAGTACCTAGCATGATCTTAGTTGGAGCAATTATGCTATCTAATAATATTCGTGATATTGTAGGAGACAAAGACGGCGGTCGTAAAACAATGGCCATTTTAGTCGGACGCCACAATGCGATTACAGTGCTTGCTACGTTTTTCATCGTTTCTTATGTGTGGATTATCGTATTAATTATTTTTAACGATTTATCTCCGTGGGCACTTCTTATTTTCTTAAGCATAAAAAAACCAATCGCAGCGATTCAATTATTCCGTACGAAAGAAGCGCCACTAGAAGTCATGCCAGCGATGAAGTCTACTGCTCAAACAAATACATTTTTCGGCTTCCTTTTAGGTGTCGGCATACTGATTCAACATTTCTTTTTTGCATAAAACAAGCGCATCGTCGAATTTGGCGATGCGCTTGTTTTTATTTACGTTAAACAATATTTATACGTGTCGAATATTTAATTTGTTGTATAGTTTTCAATTGCATCATGTAAAAACTGCGTAGCCCCTGTACCAACTCGCCCATCATAGTACGCAATAAATCGTTCATCTAGCACATACATTTGCGCCAAACCATTATGTGCTGCCTTTGTATATTTTGGCCAGTAAAAGCTTAACCACCTTTTATGGAGCTCCGCCACCTCAAAAGCAACTTCACTTCGGGGATCACCTACATCCATCGCTTCTTTTAAGCGCTCGAATAACATCTCTTCTAATTGATTAACTGCTTTATATTGTTCTTCTGTTAGTTCTTTTAGTTTACCATAAGAGGCTAAAACAGCTTCTTCCCCGTGGCGTTCACGGATTTCCTTACCATATTGCTGCTCATTTTTTTCAATCAGTTTCGTTTTAAATACATTAAACTTCTCTTCGTTTGTCATATCTTTACCCTCCTCTATTGATTGTAATGTTTTTGTCACCGTCTCAATCATTCGATCTACATAATCTCTTTTAGCGATTAAAAGTTCACGTTGCTCATGAAGTGCGGTCTTTATAGTAAAGGCTGGCGATTGAAGTATTTCTTTAATTTTCTGTAATGGAAAACCTAATTCCCTATAAAATAAAATTTGTTGCAATAAATTCACTTCAGCCTCTGTATACTCGCGGTAACCATTGTCATGAACGCGCGCTGGCCGTAGCAAGCCGATTTCATCATAATAACGTAATGTACGGTGACTGACTCCTGAAACTTTCACTAGTTCATTGATGAACAACTTCATCACCTCCCTATGAATACTATAAACAATGACGTAACGTCAAAGTCAAGCAAAAAAAAAAGATTGAGATGATTTAATCATCTCAATCTTTTAATATGACCCGTACGGGATTCGAACCCGTGTTACCGCCGTGAAAGGGCGGTGTCTTAACCGCTTGACCAACGGGCCAAAATTCTATGGCGGAGAAGGAGGGATTCGAACCCTCGCACCGCTTACGCGATCTACACCCTTAGCAGGGGCGCCCCTTGAGCCACTTGGGTACTTCCCCATAGAATAAATTGGCTCCGAAGGCAGGACTCGAACCTGCGACCTGCCGGTTAACAGCCGGATGCTCTACCAACTGAGCTACTTCGGAATAATGAAATGGTGGGCCTAAATGGACTCGAACCATCGACCTCACGCTTATCAGGCGTGCGCTCTAACCAACTGAGCTATAGGCCCTTAAAGTGGAGCGGGTGAAGAGAATCGAACTCTCATCATCAGCTTGGAAGGCTGAGGTTTTACCACTAAACTACACCCGCAAATGGTGGGTCAGGACGGAATCGAACCGCCGACACTTAGAGCTTCAATCTAATGCTCTACCAACTGAGCTACTGACCCACAATTTATAAATGGCGGTCCCGACCGGGATCGAACCGGCGATCTCCTGCGTGACAGGCAGGCATGTTAACCGCTACACCACGGGACCATTTTGGTTGCGGGGGCCGGATTTGAACCGACGACCTTCGGGTTATGAGCCCGACGAGCTACCACTGCTCCACCCCGCGACAATAAATATTAACTTAACATTATATAGTTTGAGTTTTAAAGAAATCATTTAATATAATTAAAGATGGAGGAGGTAGAGGGATTCGAACCCCCGCGCGGTTTAACCCGCCTGTTAGTTTTCAAGACTAATCCCTTCAGCCAGACTTGGGTATACCTCCAAAGTTATATATAAATGATGGACCTTACAGGACTCGAACCTGTGACCGGACGGTTATGAGCCGTCTGCTCTAACCAACTGAGCTAAAGGTCCTTTAAGATGGCGGCAGAGGGAGTCGAACCCACGACCTTTCGGGTATGAACCGAGTGCTCTAGCCAACTGAGCTACACCGCCAGGATCTTTATAATGGTTAAAAATGGTGGAGCCTAGCGGGATCGAACCGCTGACCTCCTGCGTGCAAGGCAGGCGCTCTCCCAGCTGAGCTAAGGCCCCAAAATAATGGTCGGAATGACAGGATTCGAACCTACGACCCCTTGGTCCCAAACCAAGTGCTCTACCAAGCTGAGCTACATTCCGTCTATATGGCGCGCCCGGCAGGAGTCGAACCCACAACCTTCTGATCCGTAGTCAGACGCTCTATCCAATTGAGCTACGGGCGCTATTATTTGTTATTAAAAAATAAATGGTGCCGAGGGCCGGAATCGAACCGGCACGGTGATCACTCACCGCAGGATTTTAAGTCCTGTGCGTCTGCCAGTTCCGCCACCCCGGCACATGTTGGAGCGGAAGACGAGGTTCGAACTCGCGACCCCCACCTTGGCAAGGTGGTGTTCTACCACTGAACTACTTCCGCATGTGCATAAGAATTTATTACTCTGACAGTATATGAAATTAAATGGTGCGGGTGAAGGGAGTCGAACCCCCACGCCTTGCGGCGCTAGATCCTAAGTCTAGTGCGTCTGCCAGTTCCGCCACACCCGCAGCAGACAAATATGAAAATGGTGAGCCATGAAGGACTCGAACCTTCGACCCTCTGATTAAAAGTCAGATGCTCTACCAACTGAGCTAATGGCTCTCTAAATGGTGCCGGCGAAAGGAGTCGAACCCTCGACCTACTGATTACAAGTCAGTTGCTCTACCAACTGAGCTACACCGGCATTTAGAATGGTGGAGGATGACGGGCTCGAACCGCCGACCCCCTGCTTGTAAGGCAGGTGCTCTCCCAGCTGAGCTAATCCTCCTGGGTATAATGCCTAGCGACGTCCTACTCTTGCAGGGGGAAGCCCCCAACTACCATCGGCGCTAAAGAGCTTAACTTCCGTGTTCGGTATGGGAACGGGTGTGACCTCTTTGCCATCATCACTAGACTTGCACATGAAGTGCTAATTTTGTCGTTACAACATGGATATCGTAAACTTTTACGAAGTTTGTTTATATGACTTCTGTGTTAGCAGAAGTTCGTTTGTTGCTGTCCCTTAAGACAAGATTTAGTATATAACGGATTTCAATCTTATGCAACACTTTTTTATAAAAAAGTAATTCGGTGTATTTTTCTAGCTAAATTTGGTATGTAAGAGAAATTGTACACCCATTGATCATTATATCAATTCTACTTTCAAAATCAAACCTTAATTCAAAAATAGAAAAAAATAGGGTGTAGTATCTCATATATATCCCTCCTCACTACCTAAAATTTCATTCATAGCTTTTGTAAAACCTCAATTTAATAATTTGTTTGCTCTACTGTTGCTGATGATCCAAAAAATTGACAAAAGCATTACACATAATCTGCATGTGTAGTAATAATTTACTTTCCCATCTTTGACGAAAATACTAAGGATAAAATGGCTAATAAATTCCCTTCCGTGCCGCTACCTATGAAAATAAGTTCGTCCTCCGATAGGTCGAACTTATTCACAATGACCTTTCTAGCTTTTTTAATGTAATAATCGGCTTATCCAACTGCACCATTTAAACTCGCGCAATTTTATGTATTCTCTTCCCCACCTCAATATAACTATTCAGCGCTGCGTTACTCATTGGGGACGTAGCAAACTATTACCGTTCGTCCTAAACCCATAATAGGCTCAAATCTGGCACTACTATCAAAACTGCAACTATAGCACAATATGATGCATACACTTCGTATTCTTCTCGATGAATAGCGTATAGGGAAATGCCTTCAAGTACTCACCACATTACATGAGCATTAATACTATTATTTAGATGGACTAAAACAATCAACAGGTAGCATTTACGCGAAAAGCTTCGCCTAGAATACATAGTCACTCTGAAAAAAAGATGCCCAACCGAACGAGAGCACTGAAAAACCCTTAAACAGTATTTTTCACCGTATTTTTATACTTCTTCAATATTTTATCCAAAAAGCATAGGTGCGGCGACGCGAGACTTCTGCACGGGAAGCAGTACAGGTGAGACCCTGTAGGAGGGTCTCCAACGCCCGCAAAAAAGCGTGTACCGTGGCACCAATGACCTATCACTATTTAGCCTATATTTAGTGGAGTTTTCAGTAGAAATCCACTTTTTCAGTGCCCTCAGCCGAACTGGGCACAGCAATCGCTAATTTTTGAACACGGACAAATACAACCTACCCGTCAACCCGGCACGTTGTAGAAATAACAGTGGTACAAAGACTAAAGTTGGTCATACACATAAAACGACAACCGGGCTACGGATGCTCGATATACATGCTGTGTGAACTAGAGGCGCTTATATTATCGAAGTGGACGGTATTGACTGCATCATGCTAAAAGACAACCATCTCGCCTTTTCTGGAAGTATTACAGAAGCCGTAAAAACTACTTGTAGTAACATTGGTCATACTGTAAAAATTGAAATGAAAAATCAACTTTGCGAAGTCTTAGTAGCCTGTGAAATGATTATTACCATTTATCTACCTCACACCGAAAGAGATGGCAGCTTGGAACAAGATGCTGCAAACATCCAATTCCTCTTATAAAAAGGTCACTGCTCGGTAAATGAAGGCTTCAAACCATACCTTGTAAAGTAAATACGTAAAACTAACCCGCAATGCGCGTACTTTGTACACCCTGAATGTAGCCGAGATGTTGTTGTAGCTTCAGATGATACGAGATTGACGAAATAGAATATAGATGTCTTTCATGGTGCACCACTCTACTCTCAATGAACAATAAGTAAAGAAAGGAATCTTGTCCACTTAATCAGTAAAAAAATCCTCAAAATAATACTTGCTTCATTATTCTTAGTTATCCAATAATCAAAACCACCAGTATAACTGCTGGTTTGCTCTACGCGTGAAACGCTGGGGTACTGGCTCATGTCTAAAGACATTCTGAAAGGTCCCCCAACTGCACTCCGTTTCCTCACAGACCGCTAAAGCGGCTTATTTTAGTAGATAAGAAAGGATAACTTTCATATCTACATAAGTAAGGACAGCATCTCACCCTATATTGGGTGAGATGTGTCTTTCTAATCTTTTCTTTCTTTTGATTTCTTCTCCTGTGAATGGGTCAATGAATTCTTTCATTGTCATTTGATCTTCCAGGATATCTTCTTGTAATTGGTTTTTAATGTACTCTTGAATTACTTTTCGATTTCGTCCTACTGTGTCGACATAATATCCTCGACACCAAAATTTACGATTTCCATATCGATCGTTCAAATTCGCATGTCGATCGAAAATCATGAGACTACTTTTCCCTTTTAAATACCCACCAAATGCCGATACGCTTAACTTCAGTGGGATACTGACTAACAGATGAATATGATCTGGACATGCCGTTGCTTCAATAATTTCTACACCTTTTCTTTCACATAGTTGGCGTAGTATACGACCTATGTCCGCTTTTATTTGACCATAAATAATTTGTCTTCTGTACTTTGATGCGAAGACGATGTGATACTTACAATTCCATGTTGTATGTGCTAAACTTTTATTATCCATTTTGGGTACTCCTTTCGTACGAAGTCAGTTGACTAGACCTGACTTTATTGTACGACTGGAGTTTTTTTTTTGTCCATAGCTAAAAGCTTTTTGGAACCCCCGGCATAGCAGGGGGGTTTCAAAACATACAAAAAAAAGATTGAGATGATTTAATCATCTCAATCTTTTAGTATGACCCGTACGGGATTCGAACCCGTGTTACCGCCGTGAAAGGGCGGTGTCTTAACCGCTTGACCAACGGGCCTAAAAACATACTTATGGCGGAGAAGGAGGGATTCGAACCCTCGCACCGCGTTAGCGATCTACACCCTTAGCAGGGGCGCCTCTTGAGCCACTTGAGTACTTCCCCAAAATAAAAAATGGCTCCGAAGGTAGGACTCGAACCTACGACCGTCCGGTTAACAGCCGGATGCTCTACCACTGAGCTACTTCGGAACAATGACATGGTGGGCCTAAATGGACTCGAACCATCGACCTCACGCTTATCAGGCGTGCGCTCTAACCAGCTGAGCTATAGGCCCATTCAAAAATGGAGCGGGTGAAGAGAATCGAACTCTCATCATCAGCTTGGAAGGCTGAGGTTTTACCACTAAACTACACCCGCAAAAAATGGTGGGTCAGGACGGAATCGAACCGCCGACACTTAGAGCTTCAATCTAATGCTCTACCAACTGAGCTACTGACCCATAATTTAAAAATGGCGGTCCCGACCGGGATCGAACCGGCGATCTCCTGCGTGACAGGCAGGCATGTTAACCGCTACACCACGGGACCATTTTGGTTGCGGGGGCCGGATTTGAACCGACGACCTTCGGGTTATGAGCCCGACGAGCTACCACTGCTCCACCCCGCGACAATAATAATTAATTTAATAAAATGTAGATTGAGTTTTAAAGGCACCATTTAATTTGATTAAAAATGGAGGAGGTAGAGGGATTCGAACCCCCGCGCGGTTTAACCCGCCTGTTAGTTTTCAAGACTAATCCCTTCAGCCGGACTTGGGTATACCTCCATGGCTGTATTTAAATGGTGGACCTTACAGGACTCGAACCTGTGACCGGACGGTTATGAGCCGTCTGCTCTAACCAACTGAGCTAAAGGTCCTTTAAGATGGCGGCAGAGGGAGTCGAACCCACGACCTTTCGGGTATGAACCGAGTGCTCTAGCCAACTGAGCTACACCGCCAGGATCTTTATAATGGTTAAAAATGGTGGAGCCTAGCGGGATCGAACCGCTGACCTCCTGCGTGCAAGGCAGGCGCTCTCCCAGCTGAGCTAAGGCCCCAAAATAATGGTCGGAATGACAGGATTCGAACCTACGACCCCTTGGTCCCAAACCAAGTGCTCTACCAAGCTGAGCTACATTCCGTCTATATGGCGCGCCCGGCAGGAGTCGAACCCACAACCTTCTGATCCGTAGTCAGACGCTCTATCCAATTGAGCTACGGGCGCTATTATTTGTTATTAAAAAATAAATGGTGCCGAGGGCCGGAATCGAACCGGCACGGTGATCACTCACCGCAGGATTTTAAGTCCTGTGCGTCTGCCAGTTCCGCCACCCCGGCACATGTTGGAGCGGAAGACGAGGTTCGAACTCGCGACCCCCACCTTGGCAAGGTGGTGTTCTACCACTGAACTACTTCCGCATGTGCATAAGAATTTTTTATTCTGACAGTATATGAAATTAAATGGTGCGGGTGAAGGGAGTCGAACCCCCACGCCTTGCGGCGCTAGATCCTAAGTCTAGTGCGTCTGCCAGTTCCGCCACACCCGCAGCAGACAAATATGAAAATGGTGAGCCATGAAGGACTCGAACCTTCGACCCTCTGATTAAAAGTCAGATGCTCTACCAACTGAGCTAATGGCTCTCTAAATGGTGCCGGCGAAAGGAGTCGAACCCTCGACCTACTGATTACAAGTCAGTTGCTCTACCAACTGAGCTACACCGGCATTTAGAATGGTGGAGGATGACGGGCTCGAACCGCCGACCCCCTGCTTGTAAGGCAGGTGCTCTCCCAGCTGAGCTAATCCTCCTGGGTATAATGCCTAGCGACGTCCTACTCTTGCAGGGGGAAGCCCCCAACTACCATCGGCGCTAAAGAGCTTAACTTCCGTGTTCGGTATGGGAACGGGTGTGACCTCTTTGCCATCATCACTAGACTTGCACATGGATGTGCTTTTGTTGAAAGATTGTTCTTTCAAAACTGGATAAACGGTTCATTGAAAGTTGAAATATTCGGTAATAATGTGGTTAAGTCCTCGATCGATTAGTATTCGTCAGCTCCATGTGTCGCCACACTTCCACCTCGAACCTATCTACCTCATCGTCTTTGAGGGATCTTACTTACTTGCGTAATGGGAAATCTCATCTTGAGGGGGGCTTCATGCTTAGATGCTTTCAGCACTTATCCCGTCCATACATAGCTACCCAGCGATGCCTTTGGCAAGACAACTGGTACACCAGCGGTATGTCCATCCCGGTCCTCTCGTACTAAGGACAGCTCCTCTCAAATTTCCTACGCCCACGACGGATAGGGACCGAACTGTCTCACGACGTTCTGAACCCAGCTCGCGTACCGCTTTAATGGGCGAACAGCCCAACCCTTGGGACCGACTACAGCCCCAGGATGCGATGAGCCGACATCGAGGTGCCAAACCTCCCCGTCGATGTGGACTCTTGGGGGAGATAAGCCTGTTATCCCCGGGGTAGCTTTTATCCGTTGAGCGATGGCCCTTCCATGCGGAACCACCGGATCACTAAGCCCGTCTTTCGACCCTGCTCGACTTGTAGGTCTCGCAGTCAAGCTCCCTTATGCCTTTACACTCTACGAATGATTTCCAACCATTCTGAGGGAACCTTTGGGCGCCTCCGTTACTCTTTAGGAGGCGACCGCCCCAGTCAAACTGTCCGCCTGACACTGTCTCCTACCCCGCTAAGGGGCATGGGTTAGAAGTTCAATACAACCAGGGTAGTATCCCACCGACGCCTCCTCCGAAGCTGGCGCTCCGGGATCTCTGGCTCCTACCTATCCTGTACAAGTTGTACCAAAATTCAATATCAGGCTACAGTAAAGCTCCACGGGGTCTTTCCGTCCTGTCGCGGGTAACCTGCATCTTCACAGGTACTATAATTTCACCGAGTCTCTCGTTGAGACAGTGCCCAGATCGTTACGCCTTTCGTGCGGGTCGGAACTTACCCGACAAGGAATTTCGCTACCTTAGGACCGTTATAGTTACGGCCGCCGTTTACTGGGGCTTCAATTCGCAGCTTCGCTTGCGCTAACCACTCCTCTTAACCTTCCAGCACCGGGCAGGCGTCAGCCCCTATACGTCACCTTACGGTTTTGCAGAGACCTGTGTTTTTGCTAAACAGTCGCCTGGGCCTATTCAC